>NZ_SPSA01000003.1:458253-458498 GCF_014530665.1 Haloferax sp. AS1 | reverse complement strand
CTCCGCGCCACGTCACGCTCGGGTCGAACGTCTCCCACATGCGGTCGTACGGACAGGCCGCGCCGAGACGACAGCCGAGGACGCCGTCGGTCTCCATGCAGCGGTCGAGTCGCTCGACGGCGTCGGCGGCGAAGGGGTCGCGCATCACGATGCCGTGGAGTCGGTCGTACTCGGCGGCGCCCCGGCGGGTGTACCAGTTGTCCGTCCAGTCGCAGATGGGGTAGCCCACGACGACGGCCTCGTCC
>NZ_SPSA01000003.1:0-458153 GCF_014530665.1 Haloferax sp. AS1 | reverse complement strand
GAGCAGGTCTGCGAGCATCTTGACCAACTAACTCAACGACCTGCTCGTTCCTCAAACTGGCTTAACTAGACAGTGCCATCCCTCCAATAGACCAACGAGCAGGAAATTTCTCATTTGAGAGTTCTTCTTTGACTTCACAGGTACACTCTTTCGCAGTTTCAAATCCAATGTTCTTAACGTGCACTCTAACACAAATTCCGTTGTTGAATACTTGCGCTTCTTCATTGTCATAATCGAATACCACGTTAGGGAAATCAACAACGTGGATATCTGAAACGACGACATATGGTGATTTCATCTCATTCCAAATTTCAAATATTACGACAGGCGAAACTGCAATCAATGTTGTAATTAGAAATATTGATTATCACCCACCGGTTGATAATGGAGGATGCACGCACCAATTCCAACTAATAATAGTATGACAGCACCGAGTTTTGTGAATTGGATGAGTTTATGTCGGTTGAGTGCCATTTTGTTCAACTGTTAGTTATGTTGACTGTCTGGGAATATCAAAGTTTAGTTAGCGTGGTCTGTTGTCCAACTACACATATTTCCAATCTAGTGGATATATGTTCTACTACCTCGTAGAATCGAGTATGCCCGACGAACCCCGGAACGACCCTCGCGCTTCGATGACCCGAGGTGAGCGAATCCGTGCCGCTGCTCGGACGCTCCGAACGCC
Source organism: Haloferax sp. AS1 (assembly GCF_014530665.1). Classification (NCBI taxonomy): domain Archaea; kingdom Methanobacteriati; phylum Methanobacteriota; class Halobacteria; order Halobacteriales; family Haloferacaceae; genus Haloferax; species Haloferax sp. AS1. Next base: position 457,468 of record NZ_SPSA01000003.1, on the reverse strand, counting down.
TCGAACTGCGTCGTGGGTCGCGAACGAGACAGAAGTCTCCGTCAAGACCGCCCAGAAGTACCTCGACCAACTCGTCGAGGACAACGTCCTCCGGAAGATAGAGCAGGGCGACCAGACCCTCTACTGCGTCGACCAACTCATGGCGACCTACCGCGAGGTCGCGTCACTCCAGCGAGAACACAGCCGCGAGGAGTTGACGAGTGCTCTCGACTCGATGCGCAGCAAGATCACAGACTGGAAGCAGTCGTACGATGTCGAGACACCTGGCGAACTTCGAGCGAGTATCGCAGACCTCGACGACGCCGACGAAGTCGAGACGCGGCGAGAAGTTGCCAGCGAGTGGGAGCATCTCTCCGACCGCATCCCAGTCGTTCGAGCGGCGCTCAACGAGTACGACTGGGCGACTAAACGAGACTCCATCTCCGCGTGACCAAATGGGGTTATCAGGAACTATCGACAGTTCGGTCTACGAAGGGCTAAAGGACGTTTTGCAGCGGCACCCCGCGGTCACGTCGGTGGCCTACGAACCGGACAGCATCGTCAAGAAGTTCATCCAAGCAGAGATTGACCCCAACCGAGTCGTGCCGACGACTGGGCCAGAGGCTCCAACGCTCGACGTCGAGTGGCGGTTCGTCGGAGACGAGTCGCAGTTTCGGGTACATTACGCAGACCCGAATACAGGGTTCAATTGTGGGTGGCATCGTGACGACGACCATCCCGAACTCGGGGCAGTTCACTTCCAGTACTATCTGCCAGATGAAGGAGAGTCCAAACACGAGGCAGTTCAGTTCGAGAAGCAGATTCCGACGGAGATTCTGTGGGCGATTTTAGATAGGTTGTTTCAGGAACGGCTTCCGGAACTCGCGATGGAATAGGGAGAGTTGGCTCTGTTGTAACCCTCTTGCAGTCTTGCGATTTGCTAAGAAGCTAGTTCCGCATCGGGTCTGCGGAATCCGGTGGGAAGAGTGGCTCTCCTCAATGTCAACACTGAAGGATTTCAACAGGGACTTTTAAATGGATGGTTGTCCCCTTCATCTAAATATAATGATGACTATCGTGAACTGGTACAATTTATCTCCAGTAACGTATCTCCGAAGCACAATATTCATATCTCGTATGTCGGATAATCAGGACGAACTGCCATGAGTGATGATGACAACCTGTTGGATCCTGCTGATTTAGCCCCTTGGGGCCTGATTGCTGCCTTCACAGTTGCCGTAATTTACATTCTTTTCGGGGCCGCCTACACGATGTTTGACACACAAGCAATCTCTGCAGTAAGTGCCTTTGGTGCTGGAGTCTCAGCGATGGTGTCTGTTTTTCTTGTGGTGATATATCTAAAACAAACTGAAATTCTCGGAAAGCATGCTCAAATAATGGAAACACAATCTGATCTAATGGAGCTCCAATATGTTCCAAAAATCAACACAACTGGGGACCCCTCATTTAACGAAGACACTGTGAAACTCTCTGTGGAAAATATGGGGTCAGGAACCGCAACGGAACTACAACTACTAACACGTATTGAGTTCGAGGGGTCTTCAGACTATGACTCTCCACTAACTGGAACTGTTGATTTAGTCAGTACTAGCGGTGCAGGACACGGTAAACAATCTTTAGATGGCAATGACACGGGAGAGTTCGAAGCTGATGCGTGTTTTGATATTGTTAGTCTTAGTGGGAGTGAACGATCTCGCAGGTTCAGTAATATCATCGCAAATCTTGCTGGAGAGGTGGAAAGGATTCGTGTATCAATGTATATTGATGTTGCAGGCCAAGCTGGCAATCCCAACTCAACCTCAATTCTCTCCGAAGAGGCATTTTATACCTCTTTAGAGGGCCTAGACGATTTCACTCTCGAAGAATGCTATCGGGTTTCCACCCCAGCATAGATTTATCATCGTCCTACTGACTCTTTGATAATACATGAGTAAAAGTAAGTCAGGAGATGCAACATCTCCAATCGCGCTTGATTTCTATGTCATAGAACGGATGGATAAGCGTTTTCGAGGGGATAGTCAGTGGGAGGTCGGTAAAATTTCACGTCAACTAACCCAACAAGATTGGGCTGTCGCATACTATAATTACCCATTTCGACCTGCAAGAAATGAATTTGACAATTCTCCTGATATTGTCCTTCTACATGCCGACATTGGGCTAGTTGTGATTACCTGCCGAGGATATGGAATCGATGAAATCGGCCGTGTGACTAACGAAGACTGGGAAATTAACGACGAATACGACCGCCCAGTCCCCGAGGTTCAGGAACAACTCGCTCACGTTCAGTCCCAGCTCACCGGGGTTGCTGATCTCATGAACTTCCCTCAGCATGGTGCACTCATCGGTGTTGTCGCTTTACCAGAGATTACTCGTGAAGAATGGGACAACTCTAATTATCCTGATCTGAATGTAGAGATCCTCTTTGAGGAAGATCTCAAAAACGGCCCCTTCAAAGAAGCCCTGCTAGATGCTGCAGGTAATGTCTCCATCCCTGATCAGATGTTTAAGAAAGCTCGGAAGCGAATGAACCAAGGAGACCTTCTTTCTGCGGAGCGTGACCCGATTCGAGAGGAGCAACTCTCGCACACACGCTCATCTCAATATCGTGCGGCTGCTCGAGGTTTTGAGCTTCACGAACAAGATAAGGTGCAAGAACAGATTGGCCTCCACATACCCCCCGGCCCTCAGCAGATACGTGGAGTTGCGGGTTCTGGCAAAACCACAATCATGGCGAAAAAAGCTGCAGTAATGCATTACAAGCGAGAAGACTGGAAGATTGCCTTCACCTTCAATACACGTAGCCTATACCAAACAATCGGCAAAACGATTACAGAGTTCTACCGAGACTTTTCGAATGGTGAAGATCCTGGACCTAATCTTGAGATACTTCACGCTTGGGGTAAAAACCCGGATTTTACTGCAGAAAATGAACAGGCTCGAGGGCTCTATCGTGAGATTGCGATGGAGATGAATGTCAAACCATATAGGATAACGCATGAATCTCTCGGGTTTCCCTCTCTCAATAGCCACTGTGCAGATTTGATAAACTCAAATAAGGACATCCCAGAGTTGTATGATGCGATTCTGATCGATGAAGCACAAGATTTCGGACCTGCGTTCTACCGGATGTGTTATGAAGCCCTCCGTGAACCTAAGAGATTGATATGGGCATATGACGAGGCTCAAACACTAAATAAGCTATCGGCACCCAGTCCGAAGTTGATTTTTGGAGAGGATGATGCGAAAAATCGCTCAGTTGATCTTAGTGGCTTCTACGAAGGCCCGGTAAGGAAGAGCTTCGTGATGCGACAATCATATCGAACTCCTCGTGACATCCTTATGGCTGCGCATGCACTTGGTATGGGGCTCTATCGCGATGAGGGAGTTGTCCACACACTCACTGATAAGACTGATTGGGACTCAATCGGGTATACCGTTCAAGATGGGTGTTCGTTCGCAGAGACAGGTAGTGAAATTCGAATATCTCGGAATCGAGAGTTGTCGCCGCATCCTCTCCAAAGCCGAGTTGATCCTGGTGAGCTACTAACATATAGTTTCCATGATGACCTCTCGGACGAGGCCCAAACGATTGCCGAGAATGTCATCCGAGATATTGTTGATGAAGACTTGGATCCAACACAGATCATGGTCGTGTGTGTTGGACCGAAGGACTATGCTGACTCTTCAATCGGTCCAGCAAGGAATGTTCGAGCGAAGCGGATTGTAAACGCAATTAACACACACGCAGATCAGAAATTGAATAATGACTCTCTTGCACGGATAGCAACTGAGGGGAGTCGAGACGAGTTCTGGAAAGAGGGCCACGTTACCGTAGCAGGTACCGACCGTGCCAAGGGTAATGAAGCAGCATCAGTTTATGTTGCTGGTGCTGAACAAATTGCATTTTCGAATTGGGAGGAGGCACATAGTGAAAGTGGCCTCACATGGCGGGAGAATTATGTCCAGGTTCGAAACGAGGCTTTTGTTGCGCTGACTCGCTCAGAAGGGTGGTGTCATATCTGTGGAATCGGAGACATTTCCTCACCATTTCTTAAGGAAATTGTCAAGGTTGACGATGTAATTTCCCAAGAAAATCCCGTGTTCGTCTTCGACGCACCAAGTCCGAAAGAAATGACGGGAGAAATCACAATTGATGAGACGGTGCCAAAGTATGAGGTTCACCAAGGAGACCTCACTGAGTACTTCGATTAGTATTTACTGAATACTGCCAGATTTATTCTTGGTGTAGATATACACATTTAAGGGTGTGTTTGCTTTCAGATTTATACCACCGGTCCAACAACAACGTGCCGATGTTTCAGACGCGGAGCTTTACTTCGTCCATCATCCTCAAACTCGAAGATATCCAAGCGGCTGAGCTTCTGTAGGTCACGGCTGACGACTCCTTTGTCGACTCCCAACTCCGTGGCAAGTTGCCGAACTGACTGTGGTTGATGGGTCTTGAGGAAACCACTCGTCTATAGGGAGAGAAGTAACACCGGAGTTGGGGGAATTTGTTTCCCCTTGTTGATTCAATAGAGCATGAGACGTCTATCTACTATTATCCCCCGTGAGTCCCGTAAGATAGACTGTCTGATGATGGGTAACGGTTTAGTTTGGCCAACGAGTCACTCTTGATAAGGAATCCCCTTCGATATGGCCAAAATTGATGAAATCAACGAGGAGACGGACTTAGCCTTTCTCCTGTTCAACTACGCCGATGAGGTTGAAGGAATCACCCGACTCCAGAAACTCTTGTTTCTCCTCCAGGAGGAGACAGAGTTCAAAGATGTCTACGAGAACGTAGAAATCGAGTTCAAGCCGTACAAGTACGGTCCGTTCTCTGAACAAATCTACGACGAATTAGAACTCTTGATCAGCATGGGGGCAATCAGGGAGGTAGAAGCCGAAAGAGCCGATCACCTTCGTGATGAGAACGACACACGAGGCCACTCGAACAAACGCTTTGTCCTGACCGACCGAGGGAGAACAATCGCAAAGGAGGTCAATCGCCAACTGGAGGACGATCTTGAGGGCCAGTTTGCAGAGGTAATCAGCGAGCACGTCGATATGGACCTTGAGGACTTGCTCCGATACGTCTACCAGCAGTACGAGGAGTACACGACCGAATCAGAGATCAAAGACGAAATCATGGGTCAGTAGATGTATTGGCCCGAGAAGTATCAGCTGGGGTTCGTTAGAGAGTATCTCCAAAATAACGAGATTGAGTTCGTTACTGAACCATATCTGTTCTCTATTCCGATTGACGTACTCGGCGTTCGTGATGGCGAGGTTTTCGCTGTAGAGCTCAAAACGAAGGATTTCAGGAAAGGAATCGCTCAAGCAGAGCGAAATTGCTCCTTCGTCGATTACTCATATCTCTGTGTGTGGGAGGAAAGAGTCACTGAAGATCTAATTTCTCGGATTGAAGAGAAGGAAATCGGTCTACTCGCTGTTGGCAATCGTGTGAAATGTTTATCACCCCCGAATAAAAACCAGCCCAGTAAGCATGCGAAGGTCCGGGTCAGGGAAGAGGTCATAGATGATGTTCGAGAACACACTCCGCTACAACAGCAATGGCGAGACGACCGTCATCAAGGAAACCGCCGAGTACGTTGATTCACTGCTGATCCCGGCCCACTTCGTTATTGACGACCCGAGGAAAATAGCCGGACTTATCGATAACCTGGATCGCAAGTACGACCTAAACTTCTACGTCGATCCACGTCTTCCGACCTACCGGATTGGAGACAACTTCCGAGACGAAGTTGGCGACCTTAGGGAGTGGGACCAGTTCCTTGTCAACTACTACGGAAAGCCCGTTTCCAGCATCCTTCTCCGAAAGGGAAACCTAACAGTCAGCGATTTGGATTCGGAGGAACTCAGAAAGGTGATTCACCGACAATGTGACCTACAGGTAGACCTGATAACTGACTCTGGCCAATCGAAGTTAGAGAGATACGGCGTTGGGGCTGACAGCCTCAAGCCAAAGGCGGTAATCCCCTGGTACGTCAAAATCGAGTCCCCTGACGATCTTGAGTCAAACCGTAGAATCATCGAGATAGCCAAGGACTATTGCGACCTACCGATCAAGCCATGTTTATTCGTCACCAACGAGTTCCTCTCGGATAGCTCGACTCGTAATTTGCTGCTTGAATTAGTCTCCGACATTGGCGTAGATGAGGTCTTCCTGTGGCCAGCGTCACTTGAAAAGCGGGAGCGTGGGGTGATGCACTACGCTGCGGTCGCCGAAACCATCTACGAAATTTCCCAGCAAGATATTGATCCTCACTTACTTTACGGGAGCTACTTAGAACACGCCCTAGCCTATTTAGGGAATACTGGGAGTGGATTCGGTCCAGGATATCAGGAATCCAGAGACGAGAAGCTGGAAAATGCTGATGGTGGAGGAGGTGGAGGACTAAATCGGTATTACTACCGCCCAACGAAGACGTTCCTCAACTTCCAAGAGACAGAGACATTGGGTGAGAAATTCGGTGAACCACTATGTGATTGCTCGATCTGTGATAGTCTTCTCTCTGGATGGCAGGATATTTACAAATTCGATGGCGACCGGAATACTCAAAGCCACCACTACGTTGCATCTCGTGCGATGCAGTCGGAAGAACTGAAGGATAATGGTCTTCAGGACGTTTTGCACGATCTTGGAGAGAGCCATAGCAAATACCGAGATTCCCTCGGCGACTCAGACACTGCTGCTCAGCCTTACCATTTGAACATGTGGAAGGCAGGAATCAAGCACTTCGTCGAACGCGTCCTTGACGAGGAGGTGGCTAGTTTCGAAACGCTTCCCAAATGACGTTCGGAACAATCACTCCTCGTCGTTGAAATGAATCTCGATATCCCCGTCTTCGATTTCCTCCGAAATGTCGTCCTCGAATTGTTTGAGAAATTGATCGAGTGTCGCCTGGTCGATCTCGAATTCATTCGAACGTATGAGAGCACTCATTTCATCTCTAGTTAGCCCCTCGCCACTCTCCAGCTTCAGCATCAGCTCCTCGAAATCAGGCTCGGAGTAGTCAATGTGGATAGATACAGAAACGTTCTCAACAACTTTTCCGTGCTTTTCTTCTGCTGATCGAACCCCGGCTTCTACGACTTCCTCAAAGTCCCAATCTAAATCGCTGATCCCGAGATACAAAAACGCGATAGCGTTTTCAATTCCTTTAACAAAGCGGGTCTTTTTGATGAACTCTTCGAAGTCGCTTAGTGAAGTTTCTCCGCCTGAATCCTGCTGTGGTGCGTTCGAACGAAACACTTGCTCTCGGTCTTTTTGAGAGAGGTTGGAGAGAATGACACTGAAGTCCAAGATCGAGTCTTTGATTCGCTTCCTAATTCTGTATCGCGCGTCAATCTCAGATTGTTCGCTACTGTATTCTTTCTCACCACGTAGGTACGTCCTGTCATCTGGAGTCAATATTCCCCTATCTCTATCCTCTGGTTCCGCGCCTAACGGGCTCCCACTCATAGTCTGTTCTGGACTATATTCTCCATTCCAATAGTCCTTTCCCAGATATTCACCCCGGTGAGCGGCAAAATGCTTTTTACCCTGTGGGAAATTGTTCTAGCTGCGAGATACACCGGCCGCAGAAGTTCGGTCGGGCCGACCCGTGTACGCCCATCACAAGTCTGCCAGGACACGGTTGGGCACCGGGTCATCTCGCACGCACAAGCCCGACGGGCAACAGCCGAGACTGCTGCCTACACCTGCTTTTGGGGTGGGTGGAGTCTTGAATGTTGTCACCGCCGGGGAGGTAAGTCAATGAGTACGACACTCACTACTCCCGACGACCTGACCGAGAAGCGAACTAAGCTGCTCAAGATCATTGCGGACGATCTGGGTCAGAAAGAGTTCGCTCGTAGCCAGCTAAACGCCCACCTCTACTACAACGACGTGGGTAAACACCTCGAAGAAGACGACGGAGAAGAGGAAGCTACCATCCAGACGACGACTGGGCTCCTCAACAACATCGCCGAGGAAGACGGTTACCTCGAAAAGACTCAACAGGGCGGTACGAACAGTTTCGTCCTGGACACCGAAGCCGACGAGGAGGCGGGGGATCGCGTTACTGCGGTCACCCCGAGCGAAATCGCCGATATCGTCGCCCAAGTCGCGGACCGTCACGGAGTCGCGATGAACCTTCCGGAGGACCGCTACATCGAGTGGGGCTTCGTCTGCGACCAAGTCAACAGCGCGGTGGGCCATCGAGTCCTCCGAGTCGCATCCAACCCCAACGAGTACTGCCTCACTTCGAAGGGTCTCCAGCTGGTAGAGGACGAACTGCTCTAGCGGAGTCCTCAGAGCCCTTCGAAAATCAACAGGCTCGCCACCAATATCCTCATTTTTACAAAGTTGACCCCAAGCTGTATTACTAGATAGGGCTCTGGTGAATCGCCATACAGCGGTTGATTTGGCTATGTTGCGGCACGCTTGATATTGTGAACGACACATTTCAAAACGAGTTCACGAAATTCACGGTACCACGTTCGCGCTCGCACGGCGTCGCCGTGCGTGCGCTTGATCGACGAGAAGACAGTCTCACACATCGATCTCTGGCGGTATCGAGGCCCATCGACTCGCGCGTTATGCGCGTGGTCGATGGGCCGGAAGATACGATGTTTAATCAGCGGTCTCACGCCTTCCTCGCGTAGTTTTTCGCGTAACTGCATCCAGTCGTAGCCTTTGTCAGCGGCGAGGCTGTGCAGGTCGCCTGCGTTGCGGGAGGCGACCTGCCAGCCGAGTTGTGTGTCGTGGGTTTTCTCGGTCGTACAATGAACGTCGAGAACAGCTTGCGTTTGCGTATCGACGAGAGCCGTCGCTTTGAGTGTCTGAACGTGGTAATTCGTGCGGCGGCAGTAGTGCTTGCTAGCGTTTTCGCGGTCAAAAGAGGTGGCATCGATGGCGGCGTGACCCGAGGGGTCGTGCAGCTGCGCCGACAGGCGCAGCAGCACTCGCCAGGCCTTCATCTGAAACCTATCAAATGCCTTAACTAGTGTCGAGTGATCAGGGAGATCGCCCTCTTCGAGGCCGATCTCGGCGAGAATATGCGGCATTTCGCTCAGCAGATCCAGTGCGTTGCGGTACGACTCATCGAGGTAAATCCGCAGACAGTGCAGCGATACGAGAGCGTAGTCGGCGAAGCCGCCACCCCCTGCGGGGGCGGCGACTTCGCCTCGGTCACCAACAACATTTTTAGCCAACGTGACCGCCTTCTTCGTGAAGCGGGAGATTTTCGACATAGAGCATCGACGGTTTCCCGCTTCATCTTCCAAATTCTACCGGTCGAAACCGACGCCGTCTAGTGATTCACCAGAGCCGAGTAGTTCCTTTTCGGTGTCAATACCGAAGAGTTTCAACAGAGTCAGATTGGTATCTCTGTTGAAATTTTCTGAACCTGACAGAAAGTGCGTGTGGAATATAGAAGGTGTATTTAGCAATCGGAGCCACTTATTTCATACTGGGTGAGTCAAACGCCCCGATTAGAAGAGCGTGTGAATCAATCACACTGAAAAGACCGCGTTATACAACCAGAATCACGGACGGTCATTTGCAGAGCGAAGGTGTGAGGACATTCCAGTACAGTTCTCAACACAATATCGATTGTTTACAGGGCTTCAATATGCTATAAGTACGTATATTGCCGAGAGCGTCCCTACACTGAGTAAAACCCGATATACAACGTCAGTTCTTCGATTATTCTGGATTAGCCCACTGACAGCATAACCAAGCACAATGGCAATTACAGATAGAAGAAGTTGCCAGTTCGGGATCATGACATTAAGAATCTCCCACGTGTTGCAGCTACAAGCCTGTTTGCACTCCGACACCCCACCGAACACAGTCCACTCGTCGGTCACCACACCACCGGACAGCGGCGTGTACTCGACACGATAGCTGTCAGCCGCGTCGTCGACGACGATTCGAACAGCGATACCACGATCAGGAAACGACTCACTCAGGAGTACCATTGGGCACAACATCGACTCAGTAATGAACATCAGCGGGAACGATCCACAGATGGTCGTTCGACCCGACGAGTTGCTCAAGCCGCTCGCGGTGGCGAACCCCGTCAGCGAACTCGTCGTAGAGGTACACTACCGGCCCACGGTACGCCCCGAGATTGTGGCACGCATGCCTGACGAGGTCCTCATCGCGCATGATCGCCGCAGCGTCGAGGTCGTCAACGCCCTCGCGAACACGCTCGAGGTTTCGCTCGAACTCGCGTGTCGTCACCTGCCACCCGCGCTCAAGGAGTTCCTGGCCGTCTTCTGAGTCAACAGGTTCTGCAACCGGGAGGTCACACCACCAGGCGCTACCGGCGACCGTTGTCGAGTCGTCATCGACCGTCACATAATGTTGGTCGAACACGTCGGCGGTCCGCGAGAGGGCTTGGTCTGTTGTCGATGCAGTCACGAGCGCGTAGATTATCTGGTGCATTCGTCGTCACCTCGCCGACTCAGGAGTCGAAGTCTGTCCGACCCCCTGCGCCGGCACCCATCGTCGGCGCACACAAACACAACTCACTACGAGACAGCGGGGTTCACACATACTGTTGTTCTTGGGAGGTTTGGAGGTCACTTCACACCGGAATTTCGTTAAAACAAGACCTGCTACACCAGACCGACCAACATCTGGTATCTTGGTCAGATCCGTACTGCGGTGTTCGAGATATGGAACGGAGTTATACTAGTTCACAGTTCACACTACAGACAGACTGTCTTCTCGTGAGTTGAGCCGGCGGTATCTGTTCGCCACACAATCAACATCGCTAAGGTAAGCTATGGTTGAAGCCATCGAATCGCTCTCGTTACCCCACAGTTTCAGCAGTTTTATACACTTTTAGGTCGACCAAAAAGTGATGTCAGAGCGGGACACTTGCCACCGACCACACCGGAATGAACACGTCCGAAACGAGGACAGAGATGAAGAGAACAGCCGTCACGACTGTCCAGCGGATAGCGTACCGCCGATGGACGATTCAGAGAGCGACGAACTCGACCGGCGGGCGTTCCTGAAAGCCGCCGTGGCCGCGGGCGGCGCGGCGGCGTTCAGCGCGTGTCTCAGTCGAGAAGATACTGACGTTCCGCGCGGTCCCGACGACCTGTCGTCGCATCCGGCGCGGCAACACGCGTGGAACCGTGTTCTCCCACGCGATGACTATGGGAACGTTGTCGCCCCGAGACACCATCTCCTCCTCTATTTAGATCTTCAGACGAGTGGCCGTCCGACTGACGCGGACAGAGAAGCCGTCGAAACAGCGCTTCGCGGGGTCGAGCGCGCTTACGAACGAAGCGGTGACGGGCTCTTACTGACCGTCGGTTACTCGCCGGCGTACTTCGACCGGTTCGACGACCCGCTTCCCGCCACGGTCGACGTTCCGCGACCGGAGGCGCTATCCCCCTTCGAAGACCCTGCATTCGACGAACCGGACGCCGTGCTCCATCTCGCTAGCAATCGTGCGAACGTGGTTCTCGGAGCCGAGTCGGCGCTGACCGACGGGCGTTCGACGCTCAACGGCGTCGACCAGCCGATGGCGAACCTGACCGACGCGTTCGAGGTAGTCGACCGCCGAACCGGGTTCGTCGGGACGGGACTGCCAGCGCAAAACGCCGACGTCGACGGCGTACCGTCCGACAGCGTCCCCGAGGACGCGCCGCTGTTCATGGGGTTCAAATCGGGGTTCGAAAAGAACCAAGCGAGCGAGGACCGCGTGACCATCCGGTCGGGTCCGTTCGCCGGCGGAACGACGCAACACATCTCACGACTGAGACTCAATCTCGACCAGTGGTACACGCAGGACGACCGCTGGCAGCGCGAAGCGAAGATGTTCTGCCCGTACCACGCCCAAAACGACCGTATCGAAGGCGTCGGCGACAACCTCGGAACCGACAGCGCCGTCGGCGACTGCGGCGACGCGACGGACACCGCCCGCGAGACGGGCGTCGTCGGACACACACAGAAAGTCGCCCGGGCGCGAGAGGACGACAGCCCCCTCCTCCTCAGACGCGACTTCGACTCGACCGACGGTGGTCACGCGGGGCTTCACTTCCTCTCAGTACAGCGGGGAATCACCGACTTCGTGACGACGCGAGAGGCAATGAACGGGACGGACCTCGCCGAGAAGTCGTCCGTCGGCCAGCGCAATAACAACGGCATTCTGCAGTACGTTCGCACCGTACGGCGGGGGAACTTCCTCGTACCCCCGCGCCGTCTACGGGCGCTGCCGCCGGCGGCTCCCGCGGACGGGTCGACGGGCGAGGACGACTCCGCGAGGGAGGAGCCTCGTGCGTAGACGCACCCTCTTCCGGACGGTCGGGGGACTCTCTGTCGGCGGTCTCGCGGGCTGTCTCGGCGGTGTCAGTTCCGGGGGGTCCGGCGCTGAGGGGACCGAGTCGAACGGCGGCTCTACGGCGTCATCGGCCGAACCGCCGCTCGTCGAAGACCGACCGGACGCGGTCTATCTGCCGACGCACTTCGAAGGCATGGACGTGGTCGGCACGCAATCGGCCGGCGACTACACCTGCGCACTCGCGTACACGTACCCACACCGCTTCTGGTTAGTCAAGCCCGATGGGCTGACGACCGTCGCCGTCAAGCCCGAGGACACCGTGCACGTAATGCCCATCGTCTGGCACACAGAGACGGGTCTCGTTCCGCCGGACCGCAACCCGCAACTGACGTTCACACGGGACGGCGAGACCGTCGCGGAACTCTCGCCGTGGCCCATGCTCTCACAGCCGATGGGCTTTCACTTCGGTGACAACGTCGCGCTCGGCGGCGAGGGCGTCTTCGACATCGACGTGCGTGTCGGGTCGCCGTCGATTCGGCGGACCGGGGCGCTCGCCGACAGCGGCGGTGACGTCTCGTTTTCCTTCGAGTTCGAGTTTGCGGCGTCGGCGCTCGACGAGATTATGGTGTCGGACATCCCCGCCGACGAGGAGGGGACAGCGGGTGCCGTCGAACCGATGGCCATGGAGATGCTTCCGAGCACGCAGGTCCCGGCGGAACGCGACCTCCCGGGAACGGTCCGGGGAACGGCGACGAGCGGTGACGCCGTCTTCGTCGTGACGACGCTCGCGGACGCGACGCCGTTCGGCGGCACGACGGGCGAGACGTACGTCGCCGTCTCCCCGCGGACGCCACACAATCGGTATATGCTCCCCCAGATGGCGCTGTCGGGAACACTGCGACGCGACGGCGAGACGGTCTTCGACGGCTACCTCCAGTCGACGCTCGACCCGGACCTCGCCTATCACTACGGAGCCGTCGTTCCCGAACTCAGTGCGGGCGACGAGTTCACCATCACGGTCGACTCACCGCCGCAGGCGGCTCGCCACGAGGGGTACGAGACGGCGTTCCTCGACATGGAGCCGATGACGATGACGCTCACCGAGTAAACGCGAACGCCGGGCGGCGGGCGGGGGTAGCTGGGCGGCGTCGTCGGATGCGCCCGCTCACCGCGACGGGCCGAAAAGATCGATGTCAGAGTCAGAACCACGCGGGGTCCGCCGCACCGGCGACCGACAGGAGGGCGGCGGCGACGACCACGCCGCCCCAGCCAACCCGCTTCGAGGCCCGACCGGAGACGACCGCACCGACCGCGGCGCCGCCGACGGCGAGACCCAGCCCGCCCACGGCGGGGGTGAACCACGGGGGAACTTCGTCGGGTTCGAGCGGTTCGCTCGGCGTCGAATCGTCGTGGTCGAGGTGGGCGCTTCCGACGCTCGCCCCGCCGCCGAGCAGACAGACGACGAGGGCGACGGCGACGAGCGCGGCCGTCGCGTCGGTTCTAGAACTCATCGCGGAACCACGGGAGGAATCCCGCGAGGAAGCGGTCGGTCGCGGGCATGAAGTACGACCCGTAGTGGTACGTCGGGTCGAGCGTCGTCGCGACGAGGTCGCCGGTCCACGTCTCCCGGTCGAGGTAGAGGACCGCGTCGCCGTCGACGTCGGTCACGAGCACGTCCGCGTCCGCGGGCGCATCGAACGCCCCGTGGAAGTGCCACGTGCAGTCGCGGGGCGGGACCGCCTCGAAGAACGGGTGGTCGTCGCGCGGGAACCGAAGGCCGCTGTCGCCGTCGGCGTTCAACCACCACCAGAAGTTCGTCGGGCGGTGAGTCCACGACAGTTCGGGGAGCCACGGGTCGGGCTGGCCGCCGAACACCGCCGCGTCACCGCCGCCATCGAGGAAGTCGAAGATGGCGTCGCGCCCCTCGTGGAGCGCGCCGAGGTGGAGTCGCGACGGGACGAGGAGTCGGTCGAACGCCGAGAGGTCAACCATCGACAGGTCGCGCACGTGAACCACTTCGTCGACGTACCGAGCGTACTCCGAGTCCAAGAGCGTCCGGCGCTGTGGAGCGGTCCCGCTGTAAAGCGCGGCGAGGCGCGTCATCGGCGGTCCTCCCCGTTTCGGAGCGGTTCCGGACTGCCGCCAACGGCGACATCCGACTCGGTTCGAATCCACGAGACGAGCTGCCGCGGCACCCGGGCGGCGCTCGTCTCCCGGCGACCGAACCCGATGAGGTCGTTTCCGCTGTGGGCGAAAATCGTCCCGTCGGTCGTCTCGTCGTCGACGTAGACGACCGGCTCACCACCGGGGAGTTCGAGAATCGCCGTCGCGTGTGCCGGCGGCGGGTTATGCCCGCGAGCGAAGAAGCCGGCGACGCCGCGCTGGTAGGTCAAATCGTCCATCGAGACGCCGTCGAACACCGGGTGTGGGGTGACTTCGCTCACGACGTAGTCCGCGTGGTCTTCGATGTCTCGGGGAACGAACGGCTCCGCGCCGGGAAGCCACCGAGTTGCGAGGTGGCCGCTGAAGACGACGACGCCGCCCACGTCGAGGAACTCCCGAATCACGTCGCGGTGACGGTAGAGGTAGTCCTGGTCGGCGTGGCTGGAAATCACCACGCCCGCAAAGCGGGATAGTTCGGTCTCCAGCAGGTCGTACTGGTCGATTCGGACGAGGTGCTCGCGGACGAACGGGGTCTGACAGAACGGGCGCGTAAAGCAGTCGTCGGGGTCGAGAAACCCGACGGGTGACGCCCCGTCCCCGGTCGGCGGTGCCGTCTCGGTCGCCTCGGTCTGGCCGCCGTTCGTCGCTGGTCGCGGTTGCGTTGAGTCGTGTGTCGTCATCGGTAGTCGGTTGTCATCGTTCTGCGTGCGGTTCGTCGCCCTCGGCGGGCGCGTTCTCAGCGATATCGTCAGCCGCGTTCGCGTCTGCCGCTGTCGGTGACCTGCCGGCGTGGAGCGCCCTCGTCGCGTCGACGAGCGTTCGCGTCTCCTCGTGGGACGGCGTCGAAAGAAGCGTCGCTGGGGGGCCGCTCTCGACGATGCGACCGGCAGCGAGGACGGCGAGCCGGTCGGCGAACTCGCTGGCGGCGGCGATGTCGTGTGTCACGTGAAGCAGCGTGATGTCTCGGGCCGCGACGAGGTCGTACAGCAGTTCCAAGAGGTCGCGGCGGAGCGGCGCGTCCAGCATCGAGGTGGGCTCGTCGGCGACGAGGACCGCCGGTTCGAGAACGACGGCGCGGGCGATGGCGACGCGCTGCCGCTCGCCCCCGGAGAGCGCGGTGGGTCGCCGCCCCGCGTAGTCTTCGGCCGGCGCGAGGCCCACGTCGGAAAGCGCGTCGAGCACGCGGGCGTCGCGGTCGCCCGGCTCGCCGATGTCGTGGATGTCGAGCGGCTCACGAACGGCGCACCCGACCGTTCGGTTCGGCGACAGCGAGGCGTAGGGGTCCTGAAACAGATAGTGGACCGTCCGCCCGAGCGACGTGCGGTCGGTCGCGGCCCACGACGGGACCGACCGACCCTCGACGGCGACGGTCCCCTCGTCGGGGGTGACGAGTCCGGCGGCCATGCGGCCGAGCGTGCTCTTTCCCGCACCGCTCTCACCGACCAGCGCGACCGATTCGCCGCGGCTGACGCGGAGATGTACCCCCCGAAGCACCGCGTCGCCGTCGTACGACTTCGCAACGCCGTCGTATTCGAGGTGGGCGTCGCCCGTGTCTGCGGACCCCGAGTCCGTGGGTGCAGTGGAATCCCCGGAGGCACCCCGCGATGCGCCGATATCGGACGGGAGCGTCGGTCGCGCGCCGAGCAGTTCGTTCGTGTACGGGTGGTCGGGCGACTCGTGGAGTCTGTCGGTCTCACCGACCTCTACGACGCGGCCGTCTCGAACGACGGCGATTCGGTCGGCGACGCGAGCGACCGACGAGAGGTCGTGGGTGACCATGACCAGCGAGAAGCCGAGTCGGGCCTGAAGCGATTCGAGCAGGTCGAGCAGTCGAATCGTCGTCACCGTGTCGAGGCCGGTCGTCGGCTCGTCGGCGACGAGCACGTCCGGGTCGTTCGCGAGGGCGGCGGCGATGACGCCCCGCTGACGCATCCCGCCGCTCAGTTCGTGGGGGTATCGCCCGTGACTCTCGGCGTCTAACCCCACGTCCGTCAACACGTCTTCGGCGCGTTCGCGGGAGCAGTCGCGGTGGGCGACCACCGCCTCGACGACCTGTTCGCGGAGCGTCCGCCTCGGGTCGAGCGCGTTCATCGCCTCCTGCGGGACGAACGCGACGGCGTCTCCACGGAAGTCGGCCATCGTCGGGGACCGGGCGGCCCCCGCGTCGTCGATGCGGTCGGTCCGGAGCGTCACGGACCCCGAGGCGACACGTCCGGGCGGGTCGAGAAGCGCGAGGAGCGCGAGCGCGAGACTGCTCTTTCCGCTCCCCGACTCGCCGACGACGCCGAGGGTCTCCCCGCGGCCCACCGAGAGGTTCACGTCGTCGACCGCGGTCGGGGCGGTATCGTCGTCGCCGTAGACGACGGTGAGGTCGGTCACGTCGAGGACCGGAGCCGAATCGGGGGCCGGCGGCATCACGGTGAGTTCCGGGCCGTCGTCGACGGCGGTCGCGGCGCGCCGGTCGCCCGCGGTGCGCCGCTCGATACCGAGCGCGAGAAAGGTAAACGAGAGCACGCTTCCGCCGATGGCGACGCCCGGCGGGAGCACCCACCACGACCACGCGTCGGTGAGGAAGGCGCTCCGCTGTTGGGCGTAGAACAGTATCGTCCCCCACGAGGGGGCGGTCGGGTCGCCGAGGCCGAGGAAGCTCAGCGACGCTTCGAGGAGTATGGCCGAACTCGCGGCCTTTGCGAACTGGGCGACCGCGATGGGCAACAGCGCGGGAACGACGTAATGTCGAGCGACGTAGGTCGGCGAAGCGCCCATCGACCGCGACGCCCGCACGAAGGTCCGCTCTCGAATCGAGAGCACCTGCGAGCGAAGCTCTCGGGCGGGACGCGCCCACATCACCGCGACGAGGACGCCCACGGTCGTCGCCAGACTCGGGCCGAGCACCGCGGCGGCGACGATAACGAGCGGCAAAAACGGGAGGGTCAACACCACGTCGACGACGCGCATCAACACCGTCTCGGTCCGCCCGCCGACGACGCCCGCCGTGACGCCGACCAAAAGCCCGGCGAGCACCGCGAGCGACCCGGCGAGCAGGCCGACCAAAAGCGACACGCGCGCCCCGACGAGGAGGAGCGAGAGGAGGTCGTGTCCGGCGTCGTCCGTCCCCAACGGGTGGGCCGAACTCGGCGCTTCGAATGGGTCGCCGACGGCGACATCCGCGGGGTACGGCGCGAGTATCGGTGCGAACACGGCGATAACACCGATAGACAGCACGCCGGCCGCGCCGACGAAGACGAGCCAGTCGCGCCGCGAAAGGGTGCTCGCCGCGGCGACGAGGCCGCCGAGTCGGGAGGTGGCCGTGCTCACTCGCCGGCCCCCCCATCAGCCGCGCCCGTTCGCGGGTCGACGAGCGGGTACGTGAGGTCGGCGAGGACGTTGGCGGCGATGACCGTCACGGTGAGGACGAGGAACGCGCCCTGCAAGAGCGGGTAATCGCGGGCGAGCGCCGCGTCGTAGACGAGCATCCCGAGTCCGGGATACGAGAACACGGTCTCGACGACGACGGCACCGCCGACGAGCGTTCCCAACTGAAGGGTAAAGCGCGTGTAGATGGGCAGCAGGGCGTTCGGGAGCGCGTGTCTGAACAGAATCGCTCGCTCGGAGAGTCCCTTCGCCCGCTCGAACCGGACGAAGTCGGCGTCCGTCGTCGTGAGGACGGAGCCGCGGGCGACGAGGTAGATGCCGCCGGTCCGGGCGAGCGTGAGCGTGGCCAGCGGGAGCGCGAGATGCATCGCGCGGTCGACGAGCGTGTCGAAGACCCCCGTCGTCCCCGCGACCGAGGCGATGCCGTAGGAGGGGAACCAGCCGAGCCGGAACGCGAACACCGAGACGAACAGCATACCGACCCAGAACGCGGGCGTCGAGTTGGCGGCGACGAGGGCGGTCAGGAGCGCCGCGTCCGTCTCGGACCCCTCGTTCCACGCGCTCCACGCGCCGAGGAGCGTCCCCACCAGCGTCGACACGACGAGCGTGAGACCGACGAGCACGAGCGTCGAGGGGAGGTGTTCGAGGATGACGGCGGCGACCGGCCGCCCGAACATCACCGACGAGCCGAGGTCGCCGCGCACGATTCCGAGCAGGTAGTCCACGTACTGGATATGAAGCGGCTGGTCGAGGCCGTACGTCGCCAGCAGTTCCCGTCGCTGGGCGGCCGACAGGTCGGCGACCGCCTGCCCGACGACGTACCGAAGCGGGTCGCCCGGCGCGAGGTGCGGGAGCGCGAAATTGACCGTTAGCGCCGCGAGAAGCGTCGCGCCGTACTCGACGACGCCGCGTCCGACCGCCCGGAAGTGCGCGGTCATGGGCTCAGTCGAACGACCGGGTCACGGCCGTGCCGCGTTCGTCTTCGGGGAGGAGCGACCACTTGTGATGGATGCCGAAGCCGGGCGACTCGCCCCACGCGTCGTGCGCCTCGGGGTCGTAGCCCCAGCGCGGCTCGGGGTACCACAACACGAGCGACGTGGGCTGGCTGTTGAACAGGCGCTGCATCTCGAAGAGCACCTCCTTTCGGGCCTCGACGGTCGTCGTCTGCCGCCACTCGTCGTAGAGGGCGTCCCACTCGGGGTAGTCGATGTCGTTCCGCCAGAGGTAGCCCGAGCGGTGGGACATGACGAACTGGTCGGGGTCGGCGACGCCGTGCGGCGAGATGTCGCTGACGTACATATCGAAGTCGCGGGAGCCGAACAGGCTCCCAATCGAACCGGGGTCGAGCGTCCTGACCTCGACCTCGATACCCACTTCGAGGAGGTCGGCGGCGACCATCTCGGCGGCGCGAATCCACGTGGGCTGGTTCGACGCGACTTTCAGCGAGAACGACAGCGGGTCGCCGGCCTCCGTCTCGCGGACGCCGTCGCCGTCGTCGTCGGTGAAGCCGAGTTCGTCGAGCGTCGCCCGAGCACTCTCCGGGTCGTACGGCGTCGACAGGTCGGGTGCCGTCCACGGCGATTCGGGGTGCGGATAGCCCTCGACGCCGGGGCGCGCCATCCCGAGCGTGACGGTCTCCGTAATCGCTTCCCGGTCGATGGCGTCCGAGACCGCGCCGCGGAACGCGTGCTGGTCGAACGGCTCGCGCTCGTAGTTGATTCGGATTTCGACGAGCGAGAGCCAATCGGTTCGAACGACGTCGACCGACTCCGAGGACTCGAACCGGTCGATGGCCTCAGGCGGAATCTCGACGTTCGCCGTGTCGACTTCGCCGGTCTCCAACGCCGTGAAGATGGTCGAGTGGTCCTTGATAATCGGGACCAAAAGCTCGTCGACGAGCGGTGCCCCGCCGAAGTAGTCGTCGTTGGCGACGAATCGGAGCCGCTCGCCCGCCTCGTAGTCGACCAGTTCGTACGGACCGGTCCCGACTGGGTACTCGGCGTACGTGTAGGGGTCGTCGACGCTCTCCCAGATGTGCGCCGGGAGGATGGGGAGGTCCGCGAACGTGATGTCCGCCAGCGTCGGTGCGGGGTACGCGCACTCGAACCGGACCGTCTCGTCGTCGACCGCTTCGATGGCGTCGATTTCGGGGGCGTCGCTCACGTGGTGCGTGTAGCGATTCGGCTCGGCGTCGCGGAAGTAGCGATAGGTGAACACCACGTCGTCGGCGGTGAACGGTTCGCCGTCGTGCCACGTGGCGTCCGGGCGAACGGTCGCGGTCCACGTCGTCTCGTCGACTTGCGTCGTCTCCGTCGCCAGCCCCGGCATCGGGTCTTCGACGTACGGCGACGGCGCGAGCAGGCGGTCGTACACGAGGTCCTTCAGCCAGTCGAACGAGCTGCCGCTACTCACGTAGATGTTCAGCGGCGAGCTCGGGTCGGCGTCGGTCGCAATGCGGAGCGTCGTCGACTCGCCGTCCCCGCCGAGGTCCTCGGCAGCACCGGTACAGCCGGCGAGTCCCGTGAGCCCCGCGAGCGCGGTGGCTCCAGTCTTCAGGGTCGTACGCCGCGTTAAGTTCCTGTTTTTCATCATTTGTTTAGGTCGGCCTAAATCATATAGAGTTTCCGATTTAGGTGAGCCAAAAGTATCTGAATTCGAGGATTAAACAGCCTATTGAACCTGATAATGGCAATTGGCTGTCTAGTTCGGAGCGCGTGGTGACAGCAATGGGTGTCCGTTCACCGACGATAATAACAATAATACAATATATTCGAGGGAGGCGGGTCGGGGGAGTTGATGAGTAAGGACCGTCTCCAATATTCGAAGATTAGATGTCTCCCCCAGAGCGCTTGCAATTGCTGACGTGCTAACTGCCACGTCGCTCACACAACGTGGTGCGCTCACACGGCAGAGGTCAGATGAACACTAAGTATGATTTCTGTGTCGCTCGCCAGCTTGATTGTGCTGCACTCACGGCGTCAACACAACTGGTCTCGAGGGCGTGCTGCGCTATCTTGAGACGCACGGCGAGGTCGATGACGGCCGACTCCCGGAGCGGGACGGGTTCCAGCAGTTGGCGGCTGACTACGGTGTGCGACTATCTCGAAATCCGATATCACCATTATTTTTATTGAAATTCTCTCGTCTCTCATCCGGTTGGGAGCGCGAGGAGAAACGCGAAAAACGCTAATGGGATGACGAAGACCGCAGCGTACCAGAGTGCCGCGGTGACGAGTAACAACCACGTGCCGAGTCCGTAGTTGGTTGGGTCCCAATCAATGCCAACCCGCGGTAAGCCGATAACCGAAGTCAGTGGCAGCACACCCATGTATGCAATCGTGAGTACGAACGCCATAGCCAGCAGTGCATTCGAGAGCGCGGCACCCTCTGTACTCGTTGTCGTGAAAACAATGCCAGTACCGATCGCGAATGGGACCGACAGCGCAATAGCGACGAGGAGATAGCTTGCGACCGTGGAGCGTACTGGTGGGAGTCCGTGGAATAATGAACGAATTCGGCTGCTGAGTAGGATCGGGCTCCACAGTACCGCAGCGACGAGTCCGGACCCGAACACGAGAGCGAGCGTGTCGAACATCGGTACCTACTGGACCAACACCCGTATGACTCAAAAGCATACAGGAGACTTAAAACCGATTTTGAACAGCGGCTCTGCTTAGCTGAGCGCTTATTCTTGGAAAAGAGCAACCAATACACGCATCCCCGTGCTCACGTCGGCATTCTTCACCCGTCTCTTCGATGAATACGAGTCGCTCAACTGGCGCGAATTGGTGCGTGACTCCCGCTGTCCCGAGTGTCGTCAACACTGTCCGTCGAGTATATCGATCACTCGTTTGTCGCGTCTGCTGATCATCGATAGGGTTCGGAACGGTTCTCTCTCACGGAACTGGTCGAACGATAGATGATACTGACGTAGTATCACGAGTCGGCAGTTGTCGCCGGGCGGGATGCTTCAACACCCCGATAGCTCAAATCGAAACTGTGCTCTGCGTCGTATCCACGAAACAGGCGGGAGAAGGGGCCAGATGGTTAAATACGATTTTGATACTACGTTCGACCTAAGATATCACAGCGGTAACTCGTAGATACGATGGTCACTGCCTCCGCATTCAAAGATGGAGTAAGCGCCCTCCGCGCGAATCCGGTCCTGCTCATCGCTGGCCTGTTCGTCGGGGCAGGCAGCCAGCTGCAATACGTCGACCACCTCATCGAGTCGCCGTATCTCTCGGTGAGCGTGTCGCTCGCCTGGCTGATCGTCTTCCCGTTCGTTATCGGCGGGTTCATCGGCACTGCCCGAGCTGCGATCGACGGCACAGACCCGTCCCTCACTCACTTTTTCACGGTAGCCCGGACTCATTACTTTCGGCTGCTCCTTGCAACGGTGGTGTTCGTGCTACTCGTGTTTGGAACCGCGGTCGGATTTGGACTCATCGGGTTCATCCTCGGTATCGGTTCGATGGCGCTCACCGCGATTCACGAGATGGCTGCGTTCGCAGCAGGCGTCATCTCGCTGCTCGTCTGGCTCGTGTCGATCCTTGGTGTCATTATGTTCGTGCAGTTTTACGACACGGCAATCGTCATCGAAAACGCGAGTGTCACTGCTGCGTTCCGGAGAAGTGTTGGGCTCGTTCGCTCGAACCTGAAAAGCGTCACTGGATTCTCCGCGACGTGGCTCGTCCTGCTGAACGTCTTCTTTGTTCCCGAATACCTGGTCCAGTTGACGATGACAGACGCTGGCCCAGCTGACGCATTACCGATCGAGTTCGGGATTCCGATTGCTGTCCTGCTCCCGATCGGAATCGCTCTTTCCGCGGTCGGCTTCGCGTACTTCTACACGGTGTACACGGCCTACTATCTGCGATTAATCGCTGCCTCAACTGAGACTCCGGACTCAGTATGACCATCCACCAACAATTACGTACGATAGTTTCGAACAGCCACCGAACAGATCAAACCCCCGCAATCGCCGCCCGCAGAAACTAACCAAACCCTATGTCACGGATCCTCCCGACACGAACTGACGCGACCGTTGAACGAAGCGATACGCCGGCCGTCCTGAGTCTCGACGACGACGGGACGCGAGACGTGATCGAAGCACTGTCTTCCGAGACCGCCTACGAGATTTTTCGACTGCTCAACGAAACGCCGGCGACACCGTCACGGATCGCTACTCAGCTCGACCAGAGCGTGCAGAACGTCCATTACCACTTGGAGCATCTCGAATCGGCCGGCGTAATCAAAGTTGCGGACACCTGCTATTCGGAGAAAGGCCGGGAGATGAGCGTCTACGTCGTTTCTGAAGACCCGACACTGCTCTTTCTCGGCACCGAGGACGATCGGCCGAGTCTCAAACGCGCGTTCAAATCCTTCGCCTCACTGCTTGGTCCACCGTCGATCCTGCTTGCCGCCGGCGAATGCATCTCCCGGTTCGTTACTGCCGAATGAGTAAACATACCGACACACCGGTCCGAGCTTCTACTGCCGGCGACCCAACCGCGGATGACGCGGCACCGACGATCAAGGCCCGAGACGATGTCGATGGCTGTGGGTGTCTTGATTGCCGCAATATCAAGACCCCTGCAACTCGTCGAAGCGTTCTCGATTCGTTAGTCTGGTCCGTTCGCCTGTTTCGGTCCTATCCGTCAATCGTCGTTTTCGCGGGTGTGATCATTTTTGCTAGACGGCTTCTCGAAACGGACGGTATCGACGCGCTTCCGATGCCCGCAATCGCCGTGGTTGAGACTCTGACGGCGTTTGCGTTCATCATCTTGATCCGTGCCTACGTAGGAACGATCGTCGCCGGTGAACTGACCGGCGAGCCCGTCACGAGACGTGAGGGGTTACATCGAAGCCTCGCTCGGACGCCATCACTAGTCGGAGTCGTCATTCTCACCGTATTCTTGGTGATGACGGTTCCGTTCTTCTTAGCACTACCACTCTTCCTTATCGTCGGTGTGCTCCCGGTCATACCGGGAGAGACGATCAGTTTCCCCGTCGCCGCAGCGGTGGGTGGAATCGCCTTTGTCGTGCCGTTTCTGTTTCTCCTGTACAAGTTCTGGTTCGCACTCGAGGCGTGTGTCATCGGCCAGTACGGCCCGCTTAGATCATTCCGCATGAGTTGGCGCATCACGACGAACTACCGAGGCAGATTCGTGCTTATCGGGGTGATGGTGATCGGAAGTGCAGTCAGCCTCTTTCTCCCGACATATCTCCCCGAGATTGGGACGAGTCTAGCCTCGTTAAACCCCGTTTTGAGCGTCATCTCATCGAGTGTCAGTGAGCTCCTCTCGATCGTGTGGGCGAGCGCCTACGCGCACATCTACGTCCAAGGTATCGTGTCGTCATCTACGCTACGACCGACCTAACGAACGGCCATCAAGCCAGTTATTCAACGGCAGCAGAACAGATGTTGAGGTCGTCGCTGACAGTAATCTCAGCGACGGAATCGTCATACGTGATGCTGATCGTGGCATAGAACGGGTCGCCGGAGCTGACCCAACCGGTTACGTCAGGGAGCACCCGCTCCGTCGCTCGCATGCTACTCGACTTACTGAGCGGAACACCAAGCTCGGTCAACGCCTTCGTCACCTGCGGTTCGAATTGGAGTGCACTGACGATATCGACAGTAATGAACCACGAGCACGTCTCACAGGTGAACTCCGCAGTCGGTGTCGAGTCCTCATCGAGTCGCTCCCGCGGCACAGTGACGCTGGTGATGCCAGCACACGACGGGCATTGGCCCGTGCGAGCCAGTCCGACGTGGTGCATCATCCGGTCGTAGAGGGCTTTGTAAACCCCCTCTCCCTCGCGGACAGCGAGCCCGTTTTTCGGAAACCGGTACGTCGCTCCCCAGAACAGGTCACACGCGGGGCATTCGACGGTGAGAAATTCCTGCTCGTACTTTCCTCGAAGCCCGGATTCACAGTTCGGACAGGACTCCTCAATATCGAAGTCGGCCGGTATCGACTCTGTTGGTCGGTTCGCAATGACTGCCTCGTAGAGCGCGATCGCGCTCGCCGTCGGAACGTATCCCTCCGCCACCTCTTCGATGTAGACGTCGCGGAGCTTTTCGAGGTGGTAGTTGAACTTCCCGCTGTCTTCCATCTCTGTTGCTGCCATCAGTTCGGCGTACGAGAGCGTGCGCTGCTCCCGTACGTCCGAACGTGAATCCGGATCGACTGGCGAGTACCGCTCGAAAAACGCGCGCAGAATGTCGAGTCTGATTTCGTGGCCGAGCAACGCGAACGCCTCCTCCGACGCCGCTCCCCCGCGTTCACTGTTCGTCATACAGACTCGTTGAACGGTGGGGTCATTGAGTGCTCCCCTCCGCGATGCGTGTGAGCTGTTCTTGTGAAGTTGAGCTCACAGAATGCTTACGCACCTGAATACCCATCTCTCACGCAGTACCTACGTATGTCGAATCAAGCTACGTCACCGTCTCTGGGTTCGCGTCTCCGCGAGCGAATCCAGTCTATCAGCCCGTTCTCCCTGACGCTGCTCGGGTTAATCGGGGTCCTTGGAAACCTGGTCCCCCAGCTTGAGATACTCAAGTTGTTCCACCTGTTCTGGTTTTTCGCACTCTGGCCGTTCGTGTCGATGCTACGCAGCGGCACTAAGCAATCGCTCGGATTCGGCGCTGACGACGAGGGTCCCCGAGACTGGCTCGAAATGGACACCGGCTGGCGAGGCCAGATCGCCGTTCTGCTCGGTATCCCACTATCGTTTTTTAATCCACTCGTGTTTCGCCAGGACGCGATGCAACTGCTGGGAAGCCTCGTCGCTATCGGGAGACACCGTGGTTCGCTTCCCAATCCAGAAACGTACGACCAGACCGCGAGCTATCGACTACCCGTAGAGGGGACGTGGACAGTCGTAAACGGAAGTCCGATCAAAGAGTACTCCCACTCGTGGTTTCCGGCGACCCAGCGCTACGCCTATGACCTCGTGATTACGGACGGAGAAGGGCGCAGCCGTCCAGTAAGCACAGACACGAGAATCGAGAACTACTACTGCTACGACCAGCCCGTCCTCGCACCCGCCGACGGCGTCGTCATCGACGTACACGACGATGGCCCGGAACTCGGCCGAGCCGGTGGATTCTCGCATCCGTTCAAACGGAGTCTGACGGGGAACGCCGTCACGATCCGGCACGCGGAAGACGAGTATAGCACTCTCGCTCATCTCGTCCCGGGGAGCATCGAGGTTGAACCCGGAAATCGCGTGAGGCGCGGCGAGCAAATCGGCCGGTGTGGGCATTCGGGAAACTCCGCAGAGCCACACCTCCACTTCCAACTTCAGGATCACCCGACGTTCGAGATTTCGGCGGGACTACCGGTCCGGTTTGACGACGTTGACGTGAACACGCCGGGGGGAGACGTTGTCGAAGAGACGAGCTGGACGGAACCGGATGGTTCTCGCTACATTCACGTCGGCCAGCGGGTATCACACACGACTGACGGTGAGCCCCAGCAGTCCGAGGACACAGCTAGTCCGTTCGAGACGGCTTCCTCGGGGCTTAGCCGCGTCCGGACGCTTGGACGGGTCGCTACGGGTGTCTCCATCGGCGGCTTCGTCACCGTACTCGCGGGGGTTGTCGTGCCATCGTTACAGACGACTGCACTCGCGCTCGCAGGACTGGCCGGCCTTGGACTCGTGTATCAGGCCGGGCGAACCCTCGTGGACGGTACCCGAGTTCGTCTCGGGGTCCTCGGAACAGTTTGTGGTGTCGGCGTGGCGTCGGCGTTGGTCGGTGTCTTTGCCGCCCAAGAGAGACTCCCGACACGTGACTCGTCCGGGGTCGGAACGGGGGTGTTCGCGGCTGGGTTCCTGTTGTACATCGCGGTGTGGGAATACGGGCGGCGAGGAGGTGGAGGCGATTGATTCGTCGCCACGTGGACGACTGCATCGTCACAGAGGCTTTACAGCAGCGGATACACGGGGAAGGTGGCCTATATCGATGAATAATAACTCGGCGGGGCCAGCAGCAAACGATTCGTCTGCCGTGTTTCTGGTGACGGTCGCGGCGAACATCGTCCCGCTGGTCGGCGTGTTCCACCTCGGGTGGAGCGCACAGACGTTCGCGGTCGTCTACGCGATGGAACTGGTCGTCGCCGTCCCGTTCGCCGGGTTGAAGGCGTTGTTCGCGCGCCGCCCGCCGAACTACGACGAACTGGAGCGCCCACAGGAGGGGAACCCGCTCAAGCCCGACGAGTGGGGCGGGGTCTCCGCCGGACCGAGCGACCTCAACTGCCGGCGTGGGAACGTCACGGTCGTCGACTCGCTCCCGCCGGTCTACCCCCGGAACGTCCCGTTCGTCTTGCGAGCGTTCGGGGCTGCCGTGGCGCTCGTCGGGATGTTCCTCTTCGTACTGAGCCGGGTCATCGACGTGCCGGCGACGCTCGCCGATCCGGTTGTGGCGACGAGCGCCGTCTCCCTGATCGTCTCGCACGTCGGTGTCATCAACCGCGAGTACTTCCGGAAGCGGCGCCACGAGACGAGCACCCCCCGGGACGTGATCGGAAGCGCGAAGAACGAGGCCGGTGTGGCCGTGGTGGTGCTCTGGTTCGCGGCCGCCGGTGGTCCGACCGGCGCGCTGGCCGCGTTCGTCACGGTGAAGCTACTCGCGGAGTGGCGGGACTACCGCGGCGGGCAGTCGTCCGACCCCGACGAGGAGGCGGGGACGCTCCCGCCCGTGGCGGCTCCGGACGCGTCGCCGACGGCTGAGGTCCATCCGAACCGGCGCGCCGTCCGCGGTGCCGCGCTCTGGCGGGGCGCGACATCCGCCGTCGGCGGCGGCCCGGCGTACCTCCTCGCGTGGGTTGGGCTCACCGGCGGATCGACAGGGGCGGTCACCGCCACGGCGGTCTGTTTCGGCCTCCTGCCGGCCGGCCTCGGCGGGCTAAAGGCCGTCGAGTATGCCGTCACTCACGGTACACTGGCGTACCAGCGCCGCGACGATGCGGTAGTCGCGTACGACGACTTCACCGGGGCGGTCCAATGGGCTATCCCCGTCGATGACCTCCGGGACGCCGAGCTGTGCGAGGGAGAGCTCGTCGACCGCGCCTGCGACACCCGAACGTTCTCGCTCATACCGTCCGCGGGGGAGTACGAACTCAGTGTCGCGCACCTCCAAGAGTATGGCCGAGCCGTCGAGGCGTTCGAACTTCCAGTGGAGACGACGGCATTCGGCCCACTCGACCGACGCGTGGCCGGGATAGCGGCCACAGTCGGAGCCTGTGGCATCGCCGTCGTCGCTGGCGTCGGCTACTACGCTCCCTCCATCGCGGCGGTCGCCGCCGGATTCGGCGGCCCGTTGGGCGTCGTCGCTCTCAGATCGGCGTGGCGGTGGGCGCTCCCGGCGACGCCGTGAGAGCGCTCGGCTGGTCTCGACAGTTCCATAAGGTCGTTTTGATGTGCGCCCTCATCAACAGTGAATCGCTACGTGAATCGCTGGAACCGTAACTCAGCATCGCACGAGCATCGGGCGACCTTGCTCCGAGAGGAGGTCGGTCTTTCATATCGTCGGGCTGGAGGTCCGCAGGACGCTCCTCACCGTACCGGTCGTCTGCTGCCTTGTGATGGCGGTGGAGCCGGTCGGCCGACTGGAGCCGTTCCTTGTTACCCGTGATCGACGTACAAACGGAGAAACCCAAGAGGGGTGATAAGGAAAAATATGTAGACGCTTGTCGAAGTAATCGCAACCACGCTAACGTGGTCTAGAATAGCTAGGAGAACGACAGCGGCGAGAATAATGTCTACTACTCGTCCGGGACGTGTTTTAGAGAGGATTGTAACCATCGATTCAGGTGCAGTTCAAGAAGGCTAAAAGGTACTTTGTTCGGATATAGCGCTGCCGAATTTTACAGATATCGACGTATTTGGGTCGCACATGGGACGATATACTGGGAACTCCCCCGTTCGATTTTGGCCTTTGGATAGCTGACCCAACGGAAGCAGGCAGTATCGTTTATACTAACCAAGGGATTCAAGGACATTTTGGTAACGATAGGAAGGCCGCTGTGGAATGAGCTCAAACGAGTCAGGACTCGTCGAGCAACGAGGGAGCTCGCTGCACGTGACTGTTCGCACCCCAGCCACGGGCGTCGCTGATGTCATCGAGGAGCAGCCGTGCCTCGGCAGTCGAGAGCTGTTCAGTTCGAACGAACACCGAGAGCAGCGTCGGCGTCGTGACGAGTCGGGTGTCAGCGAGTGAGGCGTGGATCAAACCAAGTTGGTTGAACTCGTCACAGAGAAACTCATTCGGCTCTCTGGGTGACGTACCGATCTCGTATTCTTTTCTTCCACGGCGGTGCGCATCGAGGTCTTGCGTTTAGTACGTCACCGCTCCACTAGAACAACACCAGGTACAGAGCTGGAACGGTCCTTCGAGATGACCAGTTCAAGGAACCGACGGACAAGCGTGTCCGGGTAGGCAGTAGTAAGAACACGGTGTGTTGGGTCGGTCTCTGTGATTACGATAGAGCCCGCATCAACACCCGCGAGAATCACGCTCATGGGCCACCGAATCATAGCTGTAAACCGCAGATAGTCGGCGGAGCGTCCGTAATTGGCTTGCAATGTTCGTTCATCGCTATAAGTTGCAACGACCACATCAGTCGCTCGACAGTCGAGACGGCTCGTCCCTGCGGAAAGTTACTCGTCTGCCTGGTTGCCGACCTCTGCAATGACCAGTGCGATTCCGAAAACTAACAGCCCGTAGCCCACGATACCCGCCGCGAACGACTGCTGGGACAGGCCGGCCGTGCTTCCCGCACCGATGCCGCCGCCAAGCATCCCAATCTTCCACGAGGTACCCTCGCCGGACAGGGTTCGAATCGTCTCTGCGTTGTCGAGCGCAAACGCCGTTGTCGTCCCGTATATGAGTGGAATCATTGCCACGAGACCGAGGTTACCGCCGTCAACGACGGCCGTCAACGACATTACGCCCAGACCGACAATCGCCGATAGAACGTACCGAATGGGTCGTCGCACAGCGGCGTATCGTCCGAGCGTTACTTCAATGTCCGAGGTTGTCTCTCGTACGCCATTCGTGTCAGGTTCTGAGGGTTCAACAGAGCCGAGTCGTCTGAAACCCTCTTGTCGAGTTCCGAATCAGCGATAGCATGCCGCGAGCGCACGGGCGTCTCCTGCGTTTCGCACCTTGCGAGAGGGCTCAAAGAACTAGCGCTGTCTAACTCGCTGCCGTCTCAATGAGCGGCAATAGTCATTCGACGATAATCGCTCCTTTCTGGTCGAGTGATCTGTGGGGCTGACAGGCGTAGCGATACGTTCCGCTCTGTTCGAACGTATGTCGGAAGTGGACTCCGGATTCGGGCGTAACCTGACCGGAGTGGATGTCTGAATTCAGGAACACCACGTTGTGCCCGCCGCCGACTCCGGTCCAGTTCCACTCGACCGTCGTACCCGTCGTAATCTTCAGAACCGGGGGGTCGAACGCAAAATGACCTCTGTTGCCCTGCGTTCCGACAGAGACTGTCGCCGTGTCGACGTCGGTTCGGTCAACCACCGTACCGTCGAAGTTGCTGCTGTCGACGACCCACCTGTCGACGGTCTGGTTCCCCGTCGACGGAGGCTCTTTGACGAACACGGCGCCGCGCATCCCTTCGTCTCGGTGCGGTTCCGAGACGAACGGGTACGTCCC
This sequence comes from Haloferax sp. AS1, assembly GCF_014530665.1. Classification (NCBI taxonomy): domain Archaea; kingdom Methanobacteriati; phylum Methanobacteriota; class Halobacteria; order Halobacteriales; family Haloferacaceae; genus Haloferax; species Haloferax sp. AS1. The sequence continues at coordinate 426,940 of NZ_SPSA01000003.1, read as the reverse complement.
TGGTTCTTCGAAGATGTAGTGATAAGATGTCCCCGATTGGGCGTTCGGTCGTCCGCTGTCGAAGGTCCCATCGAGCGCAACGATGTTGTGGAGCCCGCCGTGACCGGTCCAGTCCCAGGTCACATTCGTCATGGGAGCGACTTCGATTACGGGCGGGTCGAACGACAGTCCGTCCTCGACGGGGTGGCCAACCTCAATCAACGGTTGGGAACCAGGCCCGTATCGAAGCGCATCGCCTCGGTAACCGTTGGCATTTGCCAGCCAGTCGTCGATTGACTCGGGGGGTGTCAGGGTTGACTCCGTGGTCGTCGTTGCGGTGGTTTCGGAGTCGTTCGTGCTCGTCGACGACGTCGTACTGGTACTGGCGGCGTTCGATTCACGATTTGTTGTGCTACAACCAGCCATCGCCACGATGCCAGCGAGAGCGGTGCTGCGGAGGAGTTGCCTACGAGTCGGGGACCGTTTCATTGCAGTTTGACGGTCGAGTTATTGTCAAATCAACGCGATGACGCTTCCCCAGCACTGGGAGTACGCCCACACCTACATATGTATAGAGCGTGTAAATTCAGGGTTTTAGTATTGAATGAGAGTCGCGACCGGTCGACCGATTATCTCGTTGTGATTGACAGAACACAGATTCCGTGCGAAGACGAGGAAAGCGACATCCGATACAAGATGGGCGGGAGGACTCGCGGCACCCGTCAACTAGCGACCCCAGCCAAGGCGGCTGGATCGGATTTCCGAGGTCTGATCGGGAGACGTCCAAGACGGATGGCGTCGAGACATAGTGTTGCACGGCCGGGGAAATCGGGACGTACGCGACCGTGACAGTATCGAGCGTCCACCCCATCCACCGAGATAGCCAGCGACTCCCGTTGCAGCAATCGTGGGTGCGCCTGCCTCCTAGCGTAGTCTTCGACGCGAGATTTGAGCCATTGGTTTTGGCAACTCTCTCGACATATCAACCGGTTCTTGTGAGTTTCCCATCTAGAGCTGATACTAACGAAGATTGAAGTTCGTAGATGTTGCTAGGGGCGGCGTGAACGCAGAGAAGGGCAGCAGAATTAGTTCATGTCGGCCAGCGGGCCGAAGTCGTCGACGGGGAGTACTGAGTAGTCGATTGTGAGCGTGTCCTTCGTCGCTCGAATCTTTCCGACGAACGTCGAGATTTCTTCGAGCGACCCTTCCAACACGAACAGTTCCATGCAATGATGGCCGCCGACGTGGCTATGGAAGTTCGATGCGACGATGTCCTCGTGCTCGTGGCGGAGGTGCATCATTTTCTCCTCGACACTTGTCGTTTCGTAATCGAAAACGACTGTAACGACGCCCATTAACTCTCGGTCTTCGAGTTTCTTGTCCTCGAACTCACCGAGAAGGTTTCGGCTCGCCTCGCGAATTACTTCACTGCGACCAGTATAGCCGTGGTCGTCCGCGAACTGATCGATTCGATTAAGCAATTCCTCCGGCATCGAGACGCTGACCACGCTCATATAACAACATAGGGCGGACAAAATATTAAACATTATCATCCTCAGCTTCGGAAGAACGGTAATTGTGGTCTGCCCGCTCACGATGGAGGGGCACCAACACTCGGTGAAATCGACGCCAAAGGCGAAGAAACGTCGGCGCTCCTCACCGACCGCGTACAGCTCTGTCAGCACTATTTGGGGAACGAGTCGTCCGGGTCGGTTGCAGCGGGAGTTGGTACAATCAAGTCTGTTCGGGATGGGACCGACGACGCGGTCGAGGAGATGAACGCTCCTGACGGCAGAGTGTGTCCGCGTTGCGGACCCGGTCTCACCGAGAGTGGGCCGTCGATGTGCCCACGCCGCGGTGCTCCTCGCTGATGTTTTTGGCCTGCCTAAAATTCGGAACGCTTTTGCGTATTTAGGTGGGCCTAAACCATATGCCAGACGGTTCCAGCGATCACGAGACACCGACGCGACGAGACGCAATCAAGTACGGTGGGGCAGTCATCGGTGGGGGACTGCTCGCTGGCTGTATCGGACAGTCGAACTCTGCGTCACCGTTGACTGAGACAACCGCGAACGACTCGTCAACCGCGACGAAGACCACAGAACCGGAGGTGGAGAGTTATTCGGTGACGATGGCACCAGCCGGTACTATCGAACTCGACGAGGTTCCCAAGAGCGTATTCACCGTTCTCGTTCACCACGCAGACATGGTCGTCGCTCTCGGTCACGGTGATGCCCTCAATGCGATGTACAGCCCGTCCAACTTCGAGGGCAATTACGACAAGCTTCTCGAACGGCTCAATGGAGTCTCGGTCGATTGGTCGAATCTCTACAACTCGTGGAATCCGGACAAGGAAACCCTGTACGAACTCGACAGTGACCTCCACCTAGCCGACCCGGCATACGTCTCGACAATGGATGCGTGGGACACCGCGGATGTCGAGGAAGTCCAAACGGAAATCGCCCCTTGGTTCGGGAACTCCCTCAGTCGGAACCACAGCGAACCGCCGGCAGACTGGGCAGACCAGTACCAGTATTATTCCCTCTGGGATATTTTCGGCAAAGTAGCGCAAGTCTTCCGAGAACAGGAGCGGTACGAAGCGCTCTCCGACGTCAAAACCACTCTCGACTCGACAATCTCGTCGAGTCTCCCAGCAAGCGATAACCGGCCGCAAACGGCGCGAATCATGACGACTCCGGAGCTGGATACCATCTGGACCTTCCACATGAACGGCCCGGGATTCATTCGGTCGCACACGCGTCCGTTCGGCGTCCCCGACGCACTCTCGGATGTGGAAGAGAGCAGCACGATTGACCTGGAGACCCTCGTCGAGACCGATCCGGAAGTCATCCTCGTCGAAAACGCGTTTGCCAGGAGCGACGATTGGCGAGCAGTAAAAAAGGAGTTCCACAACGACCCGGTTGCGGGAGAAATTTCGGCAGTGAAAAACGACCAGGTGTATCCGCTTAGCGCCCGGTACGGCGGCCCAATAATGAACCTCTTCCAGTTAGAGATGGTCTCCAAACAGCTGTATCCGGAGCAGTTCGGTGAGTGGCCTGATTACGACGGTGGTCCGTATCCCGACTTTTCCAAGGAGGAACAACTGTTCGACCGCGAACAGGTCGCGAATATCATCAACGGCGACTTCTAACTGAATTTGACCCCAGGTCCCTCAACGGGTAGAAAGCGGGTCTACCGCAGGTCCGATTCAGTCTCGATGTTGCTGAACGCAAGTCGCGCATCAAAATCAGCCTCCGAGGTTGTTGATCGGTGATAATGCAACAGCCGCACTCACTAGCTCTCGAAGTTCAGGAAGAGCCCTGAAGTCATCAGTAATCAGGAACGGTGCATCCACCTCACGGACCGCGGGCAACTGGCTTCACCATCGTCGATTCGGCTCGTTGCGAACACAGATATCGCCGTCGAGGAGTTCGAACGCCCACGGTTCGAGACGGCCGCCGAATCCGAGCCAGCGTCGTCTTCGAGGTCGCTATCTGAAAGCGGCCCGTACCGTGTCGAGAAGCACGTCGGGCTCGTACTGATGGGTGCTCACCGGCGGCACATCGCCCTCGGCGTCGAACAGTTCGTGAACCGCCATCAGTGCCGAGCGAACCGAGTACTCGACGGTGAACACCACGTCGTCGGGAACCTCGGCGAACTGGCCGAGGAACGCGAGATTGTTCGATCCCGTAGGGACGACCTCGGGGCGGTCACCGGGCGTCCGCGGCATGAACTGACTCGTGATGAACGGCATCATACAGGGGATACAGGTGGCCGTCTCGCGGAGCTCTTCGAGGCGGTCGGTGTAGCCGAGGTGGTGACAGAGCTCCGCCAGAATCTCCTCGCCCGTACAGTCCTCCATCTTCTTGTTCACGTGGTTCCCGCGTTCTTCCGGGAAGAGGCCGTACCCCCAGATGACCTTCACGTCATCCGGCTGGTTCGCGAAGTGGGGCTGGACGGCGGTGACGATGGAGAGCAGCCAGTTCGACTCCGTGAACGTCACGAGCGCGTTCCCCGGCTCTTCGCGGGTGACCTCCACGACGTGTTCGAGGAAGTCCGGCTCGCGGAGTGTGAGCGTGAACGACTCCCACTTCGACTCGGGCACGTGGTCGGCGAACACCGAAGGCCTCCCGAACTCGGGGAAGTCGTCCGCGAGTGCCTTCCAGAGTTCGAACGAGGTGCCGCTGTCGTGCAGGTCGGGGGCCTCGGTCATCGACCCGAGGCTCAGCGCGTCCGTCATCGACCCATTCGTCACGAAGACGACGTCGGTCGGCTCGACGGTGATAGTGCCGGCGGAGCCGTCTTGGTCCTCGTAGCGGATGGTTTCGACCGTCTTGCCCGCGCGGGCCGGGACGATATCGAGGTCGGTGACGGCGTGGCCACCCAAGAAGTCGACGCCGCGTGCCTCCAGCCAGCGGCGGAGCGGTCGTACTACGGAGTCGTACTGGTTGTACTTCGTCCGCGACACGCCGCTCAGCGTGTGGAGTCGGGGAAATTCCCGTGTGAACCGCTGCATGTACCGTCGCATCTCCGCCGCGCTGTGCCACGGCTGGAAGGCGAACGTCGTCGCCCACAGATACCAAAACGTGGTGTCGAAGAAGGTCTCGTCGAACCACTCCTCGATGCGTGTCTCACCGAGCCTCTCCTCGGGAGTGAGAAGGAGGCGGAGCAGCGATAGACGGTGTTGCGTCTCGAACCCGTAGGAGGAGACGTCGAGTATCTCTTGGTCCGCGCCGACGAGGCGGGCCTCGGCGTACGTCTCGTGTTTCTCGTTGAACTCGTCCATCTCACCCTTGATGGTCGCGTCGGGGTCTTCGAGCGACGGAATCGACCGGAAGAGGTTCCACGTACACTCGTAGGTCGGAAAGTTGAACATGCGGCCGCCGGGTAGGACGTAGCCCTCCTCGGGGGTTCCGCGCCCGTCGAGCGCGCCGCCGAACACCTGCCGCTTTTCCAGCACGTGAACGTTCTCGCCCGGTATCTCGGTGTCTCGAAGGAGGAACGCGGCCCCGGCGAGAGACGCGATGCCGCCGCCGACGAAGTAGGCGTCGCGTTCGGCCGCGTCCGCTTCGGTGCCGACCGTATCGGTCACGCGCAGGTCACCCCGTCAACCGTCGTCATGCGGCGGCCTACCCGCCGATTCGGGTGGCGTCCGACGCCGTCAACGGGGAGGTTTCGCACCCGTGATTGTAGCTTCGATGCCATGTCTGTATCCCGGGGGCGTGCGGCGATAAGTACTGACTCTAACCTGTTGTGGTGTTTAAGACGTCTTTTTATCTGAGGCGACAGTGTGCCGGACGAGTCGGTCTTGTGCCCGCCGGAGTCGCTCGGAGACGGACGGGGCGGTGACGCCGAGTTCGGCCCCCAACTCCGCCAGCGAAGTCGTTCGCGGAACGGAGAAGTAACCCGCCTCGTGGGCGGCGAGCAGCGTTTCGCGCTGTTTCGCGGTGAGTCCGTACTCGTTGCTGTCCGAGGGGGCGACGTCGACGACGCGGTCGAGTCGGAACGTGATACCGTTCTCTTCGCAGTCCTTGTTGAACTCGGCGAGCGTCGCTCGGTTGGAGAGCCGCGTCCGCACGTCCCATCCGCTCGGGGTTATCGTCGCTGAAATGGGGGCGGTGTCCAGCCGGATAAACTCCGTGTAGATGGCCGGCGGCCGCTCCGAGAGTTCGACGCGATAGAGACGGCGGTCCACGGTCGACCCGAGCACGCTGTGAGTCGCCACCGACGCGTCCCGTAACGCCGCGTCGACCGAGTCCAACCGGCCGCCATCAGCCCAGAAGATAAGCACCGGTCGGCTCCGCGCGGACGTCAGCGTGTTCTCTACCCGGAGGGTCACGTCCGGTACGGCGGCGGCGACGTCGGTCAGCGGCAACCGCTCCGAGACGAGACGACACTCGACGACGAGGGTCATGGTCAGTGGAAGACGACGGACGAGGTCCCCAAAAGTCCTGAGGTCAGAACGTCTCGGCTCGCTCTGTTTGATGAACCGCGTTGACTTCGTGTCGACATCGATCACCGCCGACGCGTGTGCGACGACACCCATCGCCGGCGCAGAGATAACCTCTCCAAGTACCTCACGAAGCACGGTGCGGAGGGACGTTCTCGATAGTGGATACAGATACCCGGTCGGCTTAGGAGATAAGCTCGACACAGAATGCTTCGGGCGAATTACTAAGTCGGCTCTAGGGCTACGAGACTCATGGCGGATTGGAATGCGGATTTCGGGCCGTTCGATGGACATACTTGGCTGAACTGCGCCCATCAAGGGCCCTTACCGAAGCGAGCCGTCGAGGCAGTTGACGATGCGGTTACATTGAAACGAGCGCCCCATCGGCTCCCAGAACAGGCCTTTCGCGAGGTACCAGCCGGGGTCAAACGGGCACTCGGGACACTCATCAACGCCTCTCCCGACGAAATTATCCTCGGAAACAGCTTCTCGTACGGGCTGCACCTGCTGATTCACGGGCTTGAGTGGAACGAAGGTGATGAAGTAATCCTCGTCGAGGGTGATTTCCCGGCGACAATTCTCCCGTGGCATCTGCTCGAATCCCAGGGGGTCCAACTGCGGTTCGTCGATGCCGAGTGTTCGACACCCTTGACACAGCAGCTCGCCGAGACAGCGACCCCGCGGACGCGCGCCTTCTGTACGACGTGGGTGGACTCGTTCACTGGGCGGCGGCTCGATATCGACGAGATCGGAACCGTCTGTCACGAACACGACGTGCTCTTCGTGCTAAACGGCTCGCAGGGCGTTGGGGCGCGGCCGATTGACGTATCGCGAACACCGGTCGACGTGCTCATCAGTTGTGGCTACAAGTGGCTCTGCGGACCGTACGGCACGGGCTTTACGTGGCTCACACCGGAGGTCCTCGATGCACTTGGTCCAGTGAACGCTTATTGGTTATCGATGCAAGCCGGAACGACGCTGGACGAAATGCAGAATCTGTCGCTTGATACGGAACTCGGTGCGTCCGGATACGACGTCTTTGGAACGGCGAACTTCAACAACTTCATGCCCTGGACTGCGGCGGTCGAGTATTTGACCGGAATCGGCATCGAGCAGATCAGCGCTCATGGCGAGCGACTCGTCGGTCAGCTCATCGAGGGGGCTGAATCGAGTTCGTTCGAGGTTGTAACGCCGGAAGACCCTCAACGGCACGCCAACATCGTCGTACTCAGCCATTCGTCGGAAAGCGTGGCCCGTGAAACCCATCGAGCGCTTGCGGATGCTGGCATCCATACAGCCTTGCGCGAAGGGAATATTCGTGTCAGTCCTCACGTGTACAACACGCACGCCGAAATCGATGGGCTGGTCGAGCGACTGCCGAAATAATCTAGGCTCGCCATGGTGTCGCGCAGATCCGTGGAACTGTCAATTGAGCGCTCGTCACACGGGAGCAATCGAACGATTTCAGTTGGGAATCGCATGCAAGATTCGCGCCCCGAATCAGCACAACGTACAGTATTGGCCCGCGGCCGACACGGTATGCCGCCGAGTGACCGGATTGGTATCGCTTATGTAGCGTGCTCAGCACCGAACGGTATGCACCTTGAGACGAGTTCCTGGACGGACGTCAAAGACGCGGCACCGACGGTAGCGCTGCTCCCCGTTGGAAGCACGGAACAACACGGGCCACACGCACCCGTCGGTACGGATACGATTATCGCACAGGAACTGGCGAGCGAGGCTGGCCGGCGCAGTGATCTCAACTCGGTCGTCCTGCCGACGATTCCAGTCGGCATCGCACCGTATCATAGTCACTTTCCGGGGACGCTATCGGTCTCCGCGGAAACGCTTCGGCGGTACAGCTATGAGATTCTCACTTCGTTGTCGGACTCGAGCGTGGAGACGGTCGTGTTCGTCAATGGCCACGGTGGAAACAGTGAGACGCTCCGAAACCTAACGCGTACCGTTGCCGACGACTCGACGGTTGACCTCGAAGTGTTCCTCTGGGAGTGGATGAGCGCCGTTGACGACCACGTCAACCACGCCGGTGAACTCGAGACATCCATGCTCCTTCACATCTGTCCCGACGAGGTCGGCAGCCCAACCGACGGCGACGCCGCAACCTGGGACGACACGGTCGATGGTGGCGTCGTCAATCGGTTCACAGAAGAGTTCAGCAAGAACGGTGCAGTCGGGGATGCGACGTCTGCGTCCGCCGAGCAGGGCGAACAGTTGTTCGAAACGGCCACCGACGCACTCTGTTCGTTTCTGCGTCGGGTCGATGACCTCTGAGTGCCCTCGGTCGAGCCGAGTGGAACCGATTCACTGGAGGCCAACGTTCAGAGAACGAGTGCGACTGAGTTAGCGAGCGTGGTGACGGTCGCCCTCCTGTGAACCGACGGTGAGTATCGTTACACGCCCGAAAATGTCAAAAATTCAGTATCGTTTTGTACCCGCCGTCGCGTACCCGGGTGACTTCGAACTGAGCACGCTGAGGGCGAACTAGCGATACTCGGCGTAACTGTCCGAAGCAGAAACGGTCCCGCGGTAGGTATTATTCTAACCCGTCTCAGATGTTTCCGTGGACGATTTCTGCGACGCGTTCACGGTCGAATAGCGTCACGTTCTCGAACGAGTCCGGGTAGATATCTTTCGCCGCCCGGTCGGTATGGTAGAAGTTGATGATTGGCCCTTGGTCAAGGTAACCGGCACTGTAAACCGCGTCGTCCTCAACCGCCTGCACGCTATGGGACCCCGCTTGGTCTTGGAGTGGTTCGACGACTTCCTTCTGGAACGTTGACTCGGACGCCCCGCCATAGTTTCGCACCAGCAGTACCTCGGGGTCGATTTCGATCAGGGCTTCGATATCGAGCGTCCCCCTGTCAGAGAAACTGTAATGACCGACATCCGTCGCCGCAAGCGCATCGGTCAGCCCGAGGTCACGCCACTGCTTGGTGCTGACTCCCCCGTCATCAAACCGGAACGGGTAGAACTGGAAGCCCGCTCCGTCGGCCGGATATACCAGTAAGGCGGTTGGACGCTGGTCGGCTGGCGGCAAGTGCTCATCGACCAACGCAAGCATCTCCTCGTGGAGTTCGACGAATGCCTGGTATCGGTCCTGTGCCTGAAAGACCTCAGCCATCAGTCCGAAGGCCTCGTACAAGGTGTAGTAACGGTAATCGTGCCAGTCGTCGCTGTGGCGGCGGATAAAGTTGCCAAAGAACGGGCCGACGTTGTCCGCAATCTCATCGACGTCAGACTGATCCCAGCCGTACCAGAGTCGCAGTATATGGGGGTCTATGAAATGAACGTCCGCGTTCATCTCATAGAACAGTTCCTTACTCACACCGTCGGCAACCAGTTCCACGGTGTCATCTGCGTCGAAGTCTATCCCGGGAAGCTCTTCGAAGGCCTCGCTCGCAAAACGGTCGTGGTTCTGAATACCAAGCGTCTGTCCACCACCGAGTGCGAACGCCATATCCGCAAAAGTGGGTAGTAATGCGGTCCACCGCTCGGGCGGGCCGTCGAACGCAACCTCACCCATTGGTTCGATTGTGACAGTGTACGGCTCATCTGACCCGGTCGCCGTATCCGTCTCCGAGACCGTCTCCGAAACAGCCGTCTGCGTCGATGACGTACGCGACTTCGGAGACGAACTGCTTGGCTCGGAAGTACCAGAACAGCCTGCAAGGAGCCCGCTTCCCGCGATTGTTCCGCCGTACTTCAGACAGCCACGCCGTGTCAGTGTCTTGCTGTTTTCGGAATCGTCCACCATATTATTTAGGCCAGCCTAAACATACAAAACAGTTCCGAACGTTAGGCCAGTCAGATATTCAGGAACGTCAAAGCAACCACCGGGGGCGACTGGCTTAGCGTATTCGTTTTCGCAGAGAACAGCCGTCCGCAAACGCGACCCGGTTCACGCGTTCACGTCGCTTCGAAATCCACCAGAAAGCACTCGTCGAGCAGGTCGGTGAATGTGAGCCCAACGTGACTCAACGACCTGCTCGGTCCTCAAACTGCGACTATCGTTAAGTACCTTCTCAGCACACGTCTAAGCGGGATAGACATGAGCGAGCTAGTGGACGAAGTGGTCGTCTTGTACGTCGACGACGACGAGGATTTCACCGAACTGACGGCGGCGTTCCTCGAACGGGAATGCGACCGGTTTCGCGTCGAGACGGCCACGTCCGTCGCCGAGGGACTCAATCGCGCGGGGGATTCGACGTTCGATTGTGTCGTCTCGGACTACGACATGCCCGAGCGCGACGGGTTAGACTTTCTCGAAGCCCTCCGCGAGGACGCACCCGACCTCCCGTTTATTCTCTTTACCGGCGAAGGAAGCGAGGAGGTCGCCAGCGATGCCATCTCCGCGGGCGTCACCGACTATCTCCAGAAAGAACAGGGAACCAGCCAGTACACCGTGCTCGCGAACCGTATCGAAAACGCAGTCGAGCGGCACCGCTCGCAACGCGCGCTCGAAGCGAGCGAACAGCGCCTCTCGTTGTTCATCGAACAGTCACCGCTCGGCGTCCTCGAATACGACAGCGACTTCCAGATCATCGGGCTCAACGAGCGCGGCGAGGAGATTCTGGGCTACACTGAGGAAGAACTCCGCGGCCACAGTTGGGAGGTCATCGTCGCGGACGACAGCTACGACAACGTCGACGCCGTCACGGACCAGCTCGCGGTCGCGGAGGGCGGCTACCACAGCATCGACGAGAACGTCCGGAAAGACGGCGAACACATCCGCTGTGAGTGGCACAATCGAGTCATCACCGACGACGACGGCGAGGTCGTCGGCATCATCTCGCTGTTCCAAGACGTGACCGAACGCGTCCGCCGCGAGAACGAACTCGAACGGACCAACGCGCTGCTCTCGACGCTCATCCGGTCGCTCCCGGTCGGCGTCCTCGCCGAGAACAGCGACCGGACCGTCCTCGCGATTAACGACCGACTGCTCGAACTGTTCGGCATCTCGGAACCGTCGACGGAACTCATCGGCGCTGACTGCCGAGAGTTGGCACGGAAGACCAGCGAACTCGTGGTCGATTCGGAGGGCTTCGTCGAGCGCGTCGACGAACTAATCGCCGGGACAGAGTCGGTCCACAACGAGTCAGTCGCCCTGACGAACGGTCGGACGCTCAACCGAAGCTACGAACCGATCGAACTCCCCGACGGGACCGGCCATCTCTGGATGTATCGCGACACGACCGAGCAACGCGAGCGAGAACAGCAGCTTCAGCGCCAAAACGAGCGACTGAGCGAGTTTGCGAGCGTCGTCAGCCACGACCTCAGAAACCCGCTGAACGTCGCCGCGGGGAACGTGGAACTGGCTCGTGAAGACCACGAGAGCGACCAGCTCGCGACTGCCGCTCGGGCGCTGGCCCGTATCGACGACCTCATCGACGACCTGCTCACGCTCGCCCGGAAAGGCGACAACGTCGGTGAACGAGAACCGGTGTCGCTGGGGACGCTCGTCACCGACTGCTGGGGGACCATCGAAACGGGTGACGCCGAACTCCAAACCGACCTGACGGCGACGGTCGTCGCCGACCGGAGTCGGCTCCAACAGCTCATCGAGAACCTCGTCAGAAACAGCATCGAACACGGTGGGGGCGGCGTGGTGGTCACGGTTGGCGACCTCCCCGACGGGTTCTACGTCGAGGACGACGGGGTCGGCATCGCGGCCGACCGACGCGACAGCGTCTTCCAAGCCGGACAGACGACGTCACGGACGGGCACCGGGTTCGGGCTCGCTATCGTGAAGCAGGTCGCGGAGGCCCACGGCTGGACGGTCAGCGTCACCGAGTCAGACGGTGGTGGCGCGCGGTTCGAGATTACGGGCGTCACGTTCGCTGCGGCCGACAGGTGAACGGCGGCGGCTGTCGTCCGAGGCGCGGGAGCGAACGCGGGAGCGAGTTTCGGTCGGCACGGCCGTGACGGACGACCGCTCGTCGGTCACGCCGGACGCGGAGTTCAGTACGGCGCGCCGCAGCTCGGACACATCGGCGGCGCACCCTCGGGGAGGTCGATACCGCAGTGGGGACAGACACCCTCTGCGTCGGGAGACGTTATCTCGGTGACTGCGTCCGCGGTCGTGTTTCGAACACCGGCGAGCGTGCCGACGTCCTCGACCGTCGACGCCGCAGCCGCGGTATCGCCCTCCATCGACGCCCGAAGAAACCCGACTCGTTCGGCGACGAACGCGGCCGCCTCGTCGGACTCCGCACCGAGCGCCGAGTCCGGAACCGCCACCGATTCACCGTGGTCACGGCGGTCGCCGCGCTCACCGGCCAACAGCCCGAGCGCCTCGGCGGCGCGGCCCCGGACGAAGGCGTTCTCGTCGACGAGCCGAGCAGAGAGCGCCCCGCGAACCGCCGCGAGCGAGTCGGGCGAATCGCAGCCGACGCCCGCAATCGCCGTACAGAGATGGTACCGGACGAGTTCGTCCCCGTCGTCGAGATGTTCGGCGAGCGCCGAGACGCGGTGGCGAAGCCGCCCGGGGTCGCCGAGCGCGACGCATTCGAGCGCCTTCGCCAGCTTCTGTTTCACCTCGGGTTCGTCGAACGAGAGGCCGACGCGGAGGTCCGCGAGCACCGCCGGCGAGGCGACCGCGTCGGGGTGGTCGAGCGCGACGTAGCCCAGCGCCTCGGCCGACCGCGCGCGGACGTAGTAGAACTCGTCTTCGTCGGCGAGGCGCTCGGCGAGCGCCGAAACCGCGGGCGCGACCGCGTCGGGGTCGGCCTCCGCGACCGCGACGAGCGCCTTCGCGGTCAGCAGTCGAACGGCGCGCTCGTCGTCGGTGAGAAACGGCGTGACGGCGGGGAGAAACGACTCGAACGCAGTCGGGCGGTCGTCCGCGAGACGTCGAAGCTCTCGGAGCGCCCGCTTTCGGTCTTCCGGCGACGCCGTCAGGAGTTCCCCGAGAGAGTCGCTCACCTCATCGTCAGTTCGGGTTTCGGCTGCTTCGACGAGGCGCTCCAGCGGAGACGCGCGGCGTGTGTCGTCCATCGGTTCGTGTCCCTCGTTGACGGGGTATCCCCTCGGCACAGCAATAAGTTGGTGGGGAGCGCGTCGTCGAATCGGAGACTCGGGGACGCGGAGTCAGTCCAGCGGGAACCGCGCGGCTTCGCCGTCGTCCACGTACGAGACAAACACCGACGCCGACTCGACGCGGAACGAGAGTCGACTGGCCGATTCCGGTTCGTACGACCACCGCGACGCGCCGGTGTCTCGGGCCAGCACCTCGAAGCCGCGGTCCCAGACGGCGACGACGCGAGAGTCAGTGACGCCGAATGAGTCGACGGACGGGAGTCCGGTCACGGTCTGCCACCGCCGCATCCCGTCGAGGCCGAAGCAGTCGATTTGGCCGAGAACCCCGCCGTCGGGGTCGTCGACGCGGGTCCCGACGAACACCGCGTCGTCCGTGGCCTCGACCGCCCGAATCTGGTAGCCGGTGGGGTTCGCCCACCGTTTCTCGCCGGTCTCGCGGTCGAACGCGAGCAGTTCCTGCCGCCCGTCCCCCCGGCGGATGAGGTACGCCTGCGACCCGAGCACCATCGTCCATCCCACGTCGCCGATGGGGACGCGCCACCGAGCGCTCCCGTCTGACGGCTCGTAGGCTGCCAGCGTCCCGTCTCTCGCGGCGACGACGAGTCGAGAGTCCGCGACCACGTTGGAATACCACCGTCGGGGCTCAGTTCGCCACCGGACGCTCCCGTCCGCCGGCGAAAGCGAGACGACGCGCGAGTCGCTCCCGCCCACCGGCACGGGAACCACGAGCGAGTCGTCGGTGACGCCGTTGAGGGAGTGCGAGGAAACAGCCCGGTCGAAGCGTCGGTCACCGGTCTGGGGGTCGTAGCCCGTGAGCGTGTTCTCGGGGGGCGCGAAGTCGAGTTCAGCGACGAGCGAGTCGGTGCGGACGAGTCGCGCCCGGCGCGCCGTGCCCTCGTCGCGCCACAGTTCGTCGCCCGCCGCATCGACGGCGTAGAGGTCGCCGTCGGTGCTGTGGACGTGGTACGGACCGCCGGACGAAGGGGTGACAGGTCGCGTCTCTATCGGGCCGCCCGTTTCGAACCGGACGGCGGTCGACCCGTCTTCGCGCCGCAGGCCGTACAGCGCCTTGTCCTGCATCCCGACGAGAACCAGTTCGTCGGTGGTGGCGGGCGGACCGGCCATGTACGCACCGTCGATGTCGCGTCGCCAGACGGGCCGTCTCCCGCCGAGTCCGGGAATCGAACCGCAGCCGGCGACCGCGAGCGAACCGACGGCCGCGAGCCCGCCGAGCACCGCGCGGCGGGAGACGTGTCGGTTCCGATTCCCGGCCGAACCCGACCGTTCCGGCGGCTCACTCGGCATCGAGCACCTCCGGGGCGAGGCGAGCGAGTTGCCATTCCTGTCCGACGTAGACGCCACCGCCCGCGGCGACAGCCCAGTTCACTCTGCCGCCATCGGGAGTTCGCTCGAACAGCTGTTCGTCGACGAGCGTCCCGTCGGTCGCGTGGACGTACAGCGCGGTCGGGTCGAACGGGACGGTCCCGCTGTGCCCCCGGACGAGAATGTCCGACCCCACGACGGTCACCAGTCGGTCGTCGACGCGGGTCGGCCCACGGGTCACGGGGGCGGCGAGCTCGTCCCGCCACAGTCGGGTGCCGGACGCGGCGTCGAAGGCGTACAGGAAGTAGTCCGCGCCGCCGACGTACACGCGGCCGTCGGCGACGAGCGGCCGGGAGAACACGGTGTTTTGGAGCGGCGCGCGCCACCGAACCTCGCCGGTCGCCGCGTCGAGCGCCAGCAGTTCCTCGGTCGCGCTCCCGACGAAGACGGTGTCGCCGGCGACCGTCACCGACGACGGCGACGGACCCGCGTCGACGCGCCACGATTCGGAGCCGTCAGTCGCGAACCGGCGAAGCGTCCCGTCGAGGACGGGCGCGACGACGCCGGCTTGGGAGCCGTCTCCGGGGGGTACGGGAGCGGGCGCGCCGGCGAGCGACGCCGGCAGGTCGGCGCGGAAGCGTCGGTCGCCCTCCTCGCGGGACAGCCCGAGCAGTCGGTCCACAACGTCGTGTTCCACGCCCGAGATGGGGACGACGACGGTGTCGCCGGCGACGGCCGGCGGGTACTGAACGACGCCCGGGTCGGGTCTATCGACGCCCGTCAGTTCGGTGGACCACGCTCGCTCGCCCGCCTCGTAGTCGACCGCCGTGGCCCGCTCCGCCCTCGAAAACAGGTAGGCGTGGCGGTCGTCGAAGCCGAGGGGCGACCGGCGGCCTTTGCCACCGGTCACCGCCCAGCGCTCCTCGCCGGTCGCGGGGTCGAGAGCGGACACCATCGGGTCGTCACGAAACTGGCTCTCAGTCCCGACGAGCAGGGGGCCGGACGGCGGCCGAACGGCGCGGGTCGGAGTCCGCACGTCCACCGTCCACGCGGTCGGCATCGGAAGCGAGTCGTCGCGGCCCGTAAGACTCGTACAGCCGGCGAGACCGGCGGCGAGCGCTGGAATCGTCTTCAGCGCGTCGCGTCTCGAATAGGAGGGCATCGCGGGGACGTGTGTGCCGATTGATAATACTCCTGTTGGTTCCGACGGCGGCGCGACCAGCCGCGGTCGGCGGGTCTCCGAGCGGGGAGCCACGAAGGTTTTTATCCCGCGCCGAGACGGCGGGCGTATGCTCTCCAGACGAGAGGTACTGGCCGCGGGCGGAGCCGCGCTCGTGAGCGGGGTCGCTGGCTGCGGCGGTTCGTCGCCGGCCCCGGACGCGACGTTCGACGCGCCGACGACGGCGTGGCCGACCGCCGGCTACGACCCGCAGGCGACGGGTCGCGCCCCCGACGGCCCGACCGAAGGAACCGTCTCGTGGAGCGTCTCGCGGAGTTCCGCCGACCCACCGCTCTACGGCGCGCTGTCCCCGCCGGTCGTCGCTGACGGCACGGTCTACGTCACTGGGGTCGCCACCCACTATTACAGGCCGGACGACTTCGTGAGCCCGCTGGCCGCAATCGACGCCGCGTCCGGGTCGGTCCGGTGGGTCGAAGGCTTCGCGGACGGGCTCGGCGGCGGCCCCGCGGTCGTCGACGACGACTCAGGAACCGTCGTCATCGGCGGGTACGACGGCGCGCTCCACGCCGTCGGGAGCGACGGGGGGAGCGAATGGACCGCGGACCTCGGCGGCCGACTCGGTACGCCGACGGCGTACGGGGACCGGCTGTACGTCGAAAGCGGGAGCGGTCGCCTGCACGCCGTCGGAAGCGACGGGAGCCGGCTGTGGACCGCCGACCGACCGGGGCCGGCAGAGCGCCTCCTCGGTCCGGACGAACCGGTCGAAACCACGATGCCCGTCGCCGACGACCGCGGCGTCTACGCCGCCTTCACGCCGTTCGACCGGGGGCGCGAGGCGGTCGTCGTTCTCGGCTACGACCACGGCGGCGGGCGGCGCTGGCGGACGGTGCTCGACGGACGATACGGCCGGTCACCCAACGGCCTCGCCGTCACCGACGACGCGCTGTACGCGACCGTCGGCGGAACCGTCTACGCGCTGGACCCCGACACCGGCGAGCAGCGGTGGCAGTTCGTGACCGGCTCGGCGGCGGCAGGCCCGCCGACGGTCGACGACGAACGAGTCTACGTCGGCGCGAAGAACCTCTACGCGCTCTCGCGGAGCGAGGGCGTCGAACGGTGGCGCGTGGTGAACGAAGCGCCGCCGAGCTACGACCGCGACCCGACGGCGCTCCCGTATCTCGCTCGTCCACCCGTCGCCGACGGGCGAGTCTACATCCGAACCGGAGCAGTCTCCGCCGCCGACGGGACGCGGCTGTGGGGCGGCGACGCCGACGAATGGCTTCAGAGCGGGAACTACTTCGCCGAGCCGTACTACGGCCGACCGGTGGCGTCGCCGGTCGTCACCGGGGACGCGATGTATCTGACCCACGCGCACCGCGGGGTGGTGAAGGTCGCATGACCGACGCGGGCAAGCGACCGACCCGACGACGGCTCTTGGCGAGTCTCGGGGCGACCGCCGCCATCGGCGCAACGGGCTGTCTCGGAACGCGGTCGGAGCACAACCCGACGAACGGAGAGTGCCCCGAGTACGACCCCGTCGAACCGGCGACGACGGACTGGCGCGGCGTGCTGGGTCCGGCGACGAACACCGGAGCCGTCGCGGCCGAGGCCGTCCCCGAGGGCGACCTCGCGATAGACTGGACGGTGCCCGTCGAGACCTACGTCGGCCACCACGTCCCGGTCGTCGCCGACGATACCGTCTACGTCCACGACATGGACGACGAACTCTCCGCGGTCGACGCCGAGACCGGCGAGCGGATGTGGACCAGACCGCTCACCGACCCCGAACCCGCGCCCGCAGTCGGCGGCGGGACGCTCGTCGTCGTGACTAACGCCGCGACCCACGCGTTCGACGCGGCGACGGGCGACCGGCGCTGGAAGCGAGAAGACCTCGACGGCGGCATCTTCGGCGCGAGCCCCATCGTCGCGGGCGACACCGTCTACGTCCAATCGGGCGTGGCGACCCACGCGGTGGCGCGTTCGACCGGCGAGACTCGCTGGCGGGCCGCGACCGGGTTCCCCTCCGACTCGACGCCCGCGGTCGACGGCGACACGGTCTACGCCGCCGGCGACGACACCTACGTCCGGGCGCTGGATACGGCCGACGGGACGGAGCGCTGGCGCGCGAAGACGAGCGCCCGAATCGACTGTAACGTCTCGGTCGTCGAGGGGACCGTCCTCGTCGGGACCGGGGCGGGAACGGTGCTCGGATTCGACGCCGAGACCGGCGAGGAGCGCTGGCGCTACCGGCTCGAACCGCGGCGGGCAGGGGGCGAACGCCGACCGAGGCAGCCCGAGACCATCGCGACCGACGGCAGTCGGGTGTACGTCGCGGCCGACGACCGACTGGTCACGCTCGCGCTGGCTGACGGGACCCGCTGTTGGGACAACCGGAGCTACGCCGGGAGCTACGCGAGCGGTATCGCCGTCGGTGCGGGAACGGTGTTCGTCCCGACGCGGGATGACAGCGGCGGCGCGATGACCGTCCTCGACGCCGCCACCGGGAATACGCGACAGGAATTGGCCGGAGACGAGCGCCAACGCTTCGACATCGGACCGAGCGTCGCCGGGGACGGCGTCTACTTCGCCGGCCGGAGCGCCGTCGTTCGGCTGAGTTAGGGCGTTCGTCGCCGGACGCGACTCGGCCGGTTGGGTGGTCGGGCGGTCCGTTCCGCGGTTCGTCAGTTCGGAAGCGGCGGCCACGTCGTCGCGACCGTCTCGGCGATGAGCCGGGTCTGCGCCCGCCGGAGTCGCTCGGAGGCCGAGGACGCGGTGATGCCGAGTTCGTCGGCGACCTCCCGCAGGGTGGCCCCGCGAGGGATGTCGAAGTAGCCCAGTTCGTACGCCGTCCGGAGCGCCTCGTTCTGTCGGTCGGTGAGTCCCTCGCCCGGCGGTTCGGGGTCGCCGTCGCGGGCGAGTCGTCGGAGTTCGAAACCGGCGTTCCGCCGCCAGAACGACGCGAATCGCCCGAATTCGTCGCGGTCTGCGAACCAACCGGTCTGCCGCCAGCCCGCCGGCCGGACCTCGATGCGCTCGATGATGGCGTCGGCGGTGGCGAGGGCCTCCAGTCCGGCGAGGTCGTCGAGGCTGTCTCCGAGCTGTTCTTCGAAGCTCCGCGCCGGAGCAGCCTGATACCGGCGCGTCTCGCCCGACTCACCGATTCGCGTCCAGTCGGCCACGTCGAAGGCGTCGTCCATGGCGCTTTCGAGCGCCCGCGCCTCTCCACCGGTGGCCGTCACGATGAACATCGGCCGCTCGCCGTGGTTGTACTGGAGTTCCAGCGCGAGCGTCGCCTCCGGAACCGCCGCCGCGACCCCGGTCAGCGGGAGCGCGTCGCAGTCGATGTCGAACTCGGCGATGAGCCCCATACGTCCGCTCTCTCGGCGGTCGGTCATGGGCGTGTCGAAGCGGCCGAGGCGGTCTCCGTCTTCGGCCCCCATGTAAACGGCCGCACGGCTGAGAGTGCGACTTAGCCGACGCCGGCGACAAGCGAGGGTGCGATGCAACCGATTCGATTCGAACCCGGAGCCGAACCGTCCGACGAACGATTCGGAGACGACACGCCGCTTCTGTGCTGTCACGGCGGGATGGCACCGCCGGCGTTCTGGGACCCGGTCGTCCCGCACCTCGGGGACTACGAGGTCGTCGTCCCGGAGCGCCCCGGGTTCGGCACCTGTCTGGACGACGCCGAGACGACGCCCGCCGAGGCGGTGCTGGAGCGCGAGGTCGAGTGCGTCCGCGAACTCGTCGACGGGATTCGCGCGGCGACCGGGCGCGACCCGGTGCTGTTCGGTCACTCCTACGGCGCGCTCACCGCCCTCGAAGCGGCGACCGACGCGCGGGTGGCCGCCGTCGCCGCCTACGAACCGGCGGTACTCCCGGAAGCGAACCGAACCGAGGCGAACCTCTCGGAGCGCATGGCCGCGCTCGTGGAGGCGGGACAGCGGCGCGAGGCGGTCAAACGCTACGTCGAGCAGGTGCTCAACCCCGACGGCATCGACGACCTCGACGCGTGGCTCGACGAATGGCCCGTCTGGCCCGACTGCGTCGCCCTCGCCGAGGAGGTCGTCCGGATGAACCGCGCGGTCGAGCAGTACCGGCTTCCGGCCCGCTTGGACGTGGACGCGCCCGCCGCGGTCTTGGCCGGCACCGACGGTCCCGACTTCCTCCGCGAGAGCGCCCGAAACGTCCACGACGCCCTTCCGACCAGTCGGTTCGTCGAGTTCGACGCGCTCGGCCACGGCGGCCCCGGCGACGACCCCGAGCGGGTCGCGGCCGCGGTCGACGCGTTCCTTCGTGACCGAGCCGGTCTCCCGTGAAAGCGCCGATTACACGGGTACACGCGTAATCGCGGTCTCGGCAACACGGGCCGCCTCCCGTTCGTCAACGACCGAGTTGTGGGTCGGAGACCGGGGACGGGAGGGACGACCTGTCAACCCAACATTCTTTGTGCGGTACCGCGACGTGGGCGGTATGGCAGCCCTCCAATCCATCGGCACAGCCGCCGGCTCTCTCAGACGGAACCCGATACTGTTCGTCGTCGCCATGGCGTTCAGCCTCGTCCAACTCCCGTCGCTGTTCGCACAGGCGGTCGGCCCGCTCGTCGGCGGCATCGTCTCGCTGGTCTTCAGCGGGGTCACGGTATTCGTCATCCCGTTTTTCCTCGGCGGGGTCCTCGGCATGGCCAACGAAGCTATCGACGGTCGCACCTCGCTCGGCACGCTCGTCAGCGAGGGGAAGTCGCACTACGTCTCGCTGCTCGTCGTCTACTTCAGCCTGCTCGTCGTCAACCTCGTGTTGTCGTTCGTCGGCGGCTTCGCCGCGGTGTTCGTCGGCCTCGCCGTCCTCGGGAGCGGAATCGAGTTGGGCACGGTCGGGCTCGCGATTCTGGCCATCGTCGTCCTCGCCGTCGTGCTCACCTACCTCGCCGTGGCGTTCGTCGTGCAGTTCTTCGGCCACGCCATCGTCATCGACGACCTCGGCGCGGTCGACGGCGTCAAGCGGAGCGTCGCCTGCGTCAGAAACAACCTCGTATCGGTCTTCGGCTACTCGGTCATCGTCGGCCTCGGCGGCCTCGTCGCCGGCGTGTTCGGCGGCGTGGCCTCGCTCCTCCTCACCCCGTCGCTCCGGCATCAGGGGACCGCGGTGGCCGGCGCGGGAAGCGGTGCGCCCGCCGCGTCGGCGTTTTCGAGCCTCCCGGCAATCGGCGTCGTCGGCATGGTCGCCGTCGCGGTCGGACTCGTGCTCGTCAGCGGCCTCATCGGCGGCTTCTTCGCCGCGTACTCGACCGCGTTCTACCGGTCGATTCGCCCGACGAACCCCGAGACGACGACTCCCTGAGACGGCGGGCGAATCGACGCGTTTCTGTTGCCCGTGTGTCAAGCCGCAACCATTACGCGTCCGGAGAGTGAATCGAGGCTCGTCCCATGCCCTCCACGAACGCGGACGCCGCGGTCGAAGCGACCGACCTCAGAAAGGCCTACGGCTCCGAGGTCGCGCTCGACGGCGTCTCGCTGTCGATTCCGAGCGGAACGGTGTACGGCTTTCTCGGGCCGAACGGCGCAGGGAAGACGACGACGATGCGCATCCTGACGGGGCTGTCACAGCCCACCTCGGGGTCGGTCCGCATCTGCGGCCTCGACGTGGGCGACCGCGGGAAACTCGCGCCGCACGTCGGCTACCTCCCGGAGACGCCGCCGCTGTACGACGAGTTCAGCGCCCGCGAGCAGCTCGACTACGTCGCTGACCTCCGCGACATCCCGTCGGAGACCGCCGAGGCGCGCATCGACGACCTCCTCGACCAGTTCGACCTCGTCGGCGACGCGAACAAGCGCATCGGCACGTACTCCAAGGGGATGAAACAGAAGACCGCGTTCATCCAGAGCGTGCTCCACGACCCGGACGTGCTGTTTCTCGACGAGCCGACCTCGGGACTCGACCCCCGCGCGGCGCGGCAGATTCGGACCTCCATCGGCGACGTGGCCGACTCGGGGGCGACCGTCTTCCTCTCGACGCACATCCTGCCCGTGGTCGAGGCCGTCGCCGACGAGGTCGGCGTCCTGTTCGACGGCCGCGTCGTCGCCGAAGGGACGCCCGACGAGGTGAAATCGCGCGCCCAGACGGGCGGCGAAGGCTCGCTCGAAGACGCGTTCCTCGCGGTCACGAGCGACGAACCGCAGCTGTCGGGTGCCACCGACGAATGAGCCTCCGACGAGACGTTCGCCGCGGCCTCCGAATCGGGCGCGCCGAGTTCGTTCGGAGTATCCGGGGGTACACCTCCGAGACGCGCCGAGTCGTCGGCCTCTTGTTGCTCCTGTTGTTCTTCGGGGGCAGCCTCCTGTTTTCGCTCCCGGCCGTCTACGTCGCCGGTCGGAGCGCGCAGTCCGTGACCGAGATTCCCCTCTTCGGCCTCGTCGCCACCGCGGTGCCCGTGGTGCTCACGCTCCTCGCGACGTTCCGAACGCTCGAACGAATCGGCCGCGTCGAACACGAGTCGCTCGTGCTGACCACGGTCCACCCGCGGGCCGTCGTCATCGGACTCATCACGGCCGAAATCGCCCGAATCGCCCTCTGGTTCGGACTCCCGATTGCGGTCGTCGCCGCGACGTTCACGGCCGGGCTCGGCGCGCCGTCGCTGCTGCTCACGACGACTGTCGTCGTCGTCCCGCTCGCGTGCTGTACGACCGTCTGGGGCTACGCCGCCGGCGTTGCCGTGCTCCGCGGCTTCAAGCGTCTGCCCGGCGTCCGGCGCGTTCTCAAGGTCGTCGGCTTCGTCGCGATGGCCGCGTTCGTCCTCGTCTCGCAGGCGTTCGGCCGGTTGCTGGGCGATGGGTCGCTTCCGGTTGACACGCTGGCGGCGACGCTGACGTTCGGTCCGCTCACCGACTACCTCGCGCTCGCATTCGTCGGCACCCCGCTCGCCCGACCGTTCTCGGCGGCCGCCGTCGCCACCTTCCCAGCCATCGCCGCGCTCACGCCTCTCGGCCTCGTCGTCGCCACCCGGCAGGCGAGCGCGCTCTGGTTCACCGACCGCGCGCCCGGGGGCGACCGAGGCTCGGCGGCGAGCCCGAAGGCTGACGGGTCTGCCGGCGGCTTCTCGACGCCGAAGCCGCTCGCTGGGACGAACGGCGGCAACGTCGCGTGGGGCCTGCTCGTCCGCGGCGTCCGCCACCCCCAGCAGTTCACGCACCTCGTCATGCTGGTGTTCTTCCTCGGCCCGCTCGGGACGACCATCGTCCAGTCCTCGGCCGACGGCCTCGGACCGATACTCGCCGCGAGCGGGGCCGGCCTCGGAACCTATCTCGCGGGCGCGACGTTCGGCCTCAACCCCGTCGGCGACGACCGCCCGCAGTTCCCGATGTTGCTGTTGACCGCCACCGCGCCGCGAACGCTGGTCCGCGGGCGCGTCCTCGCCGGTGTGCTTCTCGGCGCTCCGGTCGCGGCGGCGCTCCCGCTGGTGACCGTCGCCCTCGGTACGTCGCCGCTGTCCGCGGTCGGCTTCGCGCTCGTCGGCGTGTGCATGTGCCTCGCCGCCGCGACCTTCTCGGTCGGCATCGGCGCGGCCTACCCGATATACGAGGAACGCGAGTTCTGGGGCGCGACCACGGTCGTCCCCTCGACGCTCGTGCTGATGGCGTTCATGTTCGTCGTCGGCCCCGGAACCGTCATCGGCCTCGTCGCGACGTGGTTCGGCGTCACCGGGCACCTCGCTCCGACGCCGCTTCTCGCCGCCGGAGTCGGGCTGTACCTCCTGGTGACCGTCGGCGTCTCCTACGGCTCGTACCGCTACGCGATTCGACGATACCGGACGTACACGTTCGACTGACGGGAGGTGGCATCGTCGGTCGGCGCGAAACGCAATCGGCGGCGACGAGTGGGCGTCAGTCCGTCACGCGGAACACGCCGGGGTTCCGACCCATCCCGGCGAAGTAGAGTTCAGACCCGCGGACCGACAGGCCGCCCGACGGTCGGGCGTCGAGCGCCGTCGACCACAGGTTCTCACCGGACGCCGCCGAAACCGCGTAGAGACGGTCGTCGCTCCCCACGAAGCGGGTGTCGCCGGCGACGACCGGCGGTCGGGCGAACGTATCCGCATCGAGCGACAGCGTCCACTTCGTCGCGCCGTCGGCGGCGTCGAACGCGGCGAGGCTCCCCCGCGAGGTCTGGGCGTGGACCGTGTCGCCCGCGACGGCGGTCCGCGGACTGCCGTTCTCCGGGAGCGGAATCGACGCCTGCCACTGCGTCGACCCGTCTTCGAGGGCGAGAGCGAACACGTTCCCGCGGTGGGCGTTGTAGTATAGGTGAGAGCCGCCCACCGCGAGCGGGACGCCGCTCTGCGGGAGGTCCTCGCGCCGCCATCGCTCCTCGCCGGTGGCGGCATCGAGCGCGGCGACGCCGGTCTGTTCGTGGTCAGCGCCGATTGGCGTGTAGACGACGCCGTCGCGGGCGACGAGTCCGGGATACGCCTCGCCGGCGTCGTAGCACCATTGCTCCGCCCCAGTCTCGGGGTCTCGCCCGAAGACGGGCGCGCTCCCGCCGTCGACGAGCGTCTCCGCGGCGAGCACCGGCGCGTTTTCGGGGGTCCCGTAGCCGCCCTCGGTCGTCCGCCAGCACCGCTCGCCGGTCCGGGCGTCGTAAGCCGCGACGAACTCGGCGGTCGAGACGAACATCGCGTCGCCGGCGAGCGTGGGCGTGGACTTGCCGTGCGCGTAGTCGACGGTCCACGCGTCGTCGGACTCGGCGGGGGCGGTTTCGGAATCGAGGTCGAGCGCGCGGTAGACGCCGTCCTCGCCGTCGCCGTCGCTGTGGCCGAGCACGCCGCGCCCGTCGGCGAGGGCGACCGACGTGGCGAGCGCGGCGTCGCCCGACGCGATTCGTTCGACGCTCGCGTCAGCCGAGGGGCCGGAGTCGGTCGTGTAACCGGTGTTGGCGAAGTCGTGCTGGGCGGTCGGCCACGCGCCCGTCACGTCGCCGACGGGCGCGTCGCGCCGGTAGTCTCGCTCAAGGTCGAGGGCACCGAGCGCGCGGCCGACACAGCCAGAGAGCGACGCCAGAGCGGTCGCCCCGCCGGCCGCGAGAACGGCTCTGCGCGTGTGCATGTTGGAGGGCATACATATCTGGCTCGTGTCGCGACCGTACTAACAGTTCCCCTCGAAGCGGCGGGGGCGGCCGGGGCGGCCGGGGAGCGGCGGAGGCAGTAACCGCGAGGGCAACTCGCCCTACCGATTCTCCACGAGCGCGTCGACCGGGTTGTCGAGGGCGAAATCGACGCTCTCGGACGGGTCGTCGGTCCGCGCTTCGAGGTCCGAGACGACCGATTCGGCCCGGTGGCGGAACGCGCGGAGCGTCTGTCGCCCCTCCTCCGTGAGTTCGAGATAGCGGCGAGTACCGCGCTGGGTGACCGTGACGTAGCCCTGATGTTCGAGCGTCGCGGTGACGCGGTTGTCGAGGACGTTGTAGTCGCCGGTGACGGGGTCGTAGTCGTCGGCCTCGCCGTCGACGCGGCCGCGCATGAACTCGAGGCCGTAGCGAGCCGCCTCGGTGATGAGCGTCTTCTTTTTCGCGTGCTTGGCGTCGGTGTCGTGGGCCTCGATGATGGCGAGCGCGGCGACCTGGTCGGGAGACGGCGAGTCGATTTGGTAGGTCGTCAGGAGCGACGCCTGCGCGAAGCCCTCCGTGACCGGCGCGTCGAGGCCGTGCGGCCGGACCTCGGGGTCGACGACGTACGGTTCGGCGTCGGTGTGTTCGTCCATGCAGGCCATCGTCGCGCCGACGGCCGCGCGCTTGGTGCCGGCGGTGACGTTGACGCGGACGAAGTCGTCGGGGTGCCAGTCGGCGATGGTCGTAATCGCGCCCATCACCTCGTACATATCGAAGAGGTCCAAGTATTCGACGTCGGGCGGAGAACCGACTACGTCGGCGATGCGGTCGACGACCGCCTCGTGGTAGGTCGGGCGCTCGACCGCGGAGTCCTCGTGTTCGAGGAGGTAGACCTTGTCCGGTCGGTCGTCCTCGATGGGGCCGACGATGCGGTCGTGTTCGCGCCACAGGGGGACGATGTGAACGCGGAGGTGTCGTTTCATCTGTCACTCTCGGCCACGACCCCCCGGGTCGAAAGTCATTCGATTGGGTAATTCGCCCGGAGGCGAACGAGAGAACGCCCGTAACCCCGAACTTCCGGAGAATACACGCTATTCACGCTACTTACGTAAGTAACGGTAGTAACCGAGGAACCGCCAATATAGGATGTCGACTACGAATAGTTGCCGCCGGCCGCGCCCTCCAACGCACCGGCGGTTGCGACCCGCCGACGGCGGCGCGACCAGCGGTCCCCGGTCGCGTCTCCGCGGCGGAACCCGCGTCGGCGGACAACCCCCGGAACCCTCGTTCGGTGCGCTCGGGGCGTCGGCCAGTCCGCCGACACACGCCCTCGCCCTCCGGCCCCCCTCGCTTCGGCCCTCCACCACCGGCCGACGCCCCGACAGCGCCGTCTTTTCTTTCTCCGAACTGCCTCACGCCAGCCGACGGACGCGACGCTCTCGACTCACGGCAGGCGTGGGAAAAAGCGACCGAGCGTCCGCACCGCGACGCGCTCGGTCCGATTCAGTTCGATTCAGTTCGATTCAGTCCGGGCCGGCTCGGTCCGGGCCGGCTCAGATGTCGAACACGTCGAGGCCGGTCCGCTCGTCGAGGTGGTGGGTTAGCGGCGTCTCGCCGAGGTGGATGACCACCTCGAACGTCCCGGAGACGCGCGCGCCGGAACAGTGGCCGCCGAGCGTCTCGAAGTCGCGAGTGCCGACCTGAATGTGCGTGTGAATCTTGTCGGGGCCGATGTTGCCGAGGAAGCTCGTCACCTCGAACTGGCCCGTGAACTCCTCTTCGAGGTACTCCTGGTCGTCCACGTCGTAGTGGCCGAGCGTGACGGCGTCGACCGCGCCGATACCCGTGAGAAAGCCGTGTTCGATGTCGAGTTCGTCGCGCACCGCGGCCAGCGAGTCGAGGACCTGTTCGCCGGGGTCCAGCCTGACGACGACCGTGTCGCCTTCGTTGACATAGTCCATGGTTGTGCCCGAGCGTCCGGTACACCGGCGGTGACGTAATATGTTTTGAAAGACCCGACGGTGCGGGACGAACGCGGATGTTAAAAATATTGTTTTGTCGATAGTTTCTCAGTTCCCTAAAATATCGGATAAAAATACGAAATCGAGAACGACGACTCGACCGGTAGTGACACCGACCACGCGGCCGCGAACGGAGGCGGTTCAGGAGACAACGGCCGAACTTCAAGCGGTCAGTCGCACCGGCACGTACCGGAACGCACCGGCACGCACAGAGACACGCCGACGCGCGCCGACGCGAGCCGATTCGGTGACGCAGCTCGGTTCAGAGTTCGCCATCGAGTTGTGACGGCGCTACAAGTCGGGTGAAGGCGCTGTACTAGCCGTTTTCGTCATAGACGCGCTGGCTGGTCCGGAGACGGCCGAGTGAGCAGCGCCGAGACAGTGCTGGTCGGAGAATACGAGAGATTGGGCGCCGAACTATCAAATTAGAATATTATCTTTGAATTTAGTATGTCTCGGTCGGTTCGCGGGTACTGGCTGTTCGCTCGGCGTCCGGCGACCGGCGGCCTCGGTCACCGGAGCATCGACCCGCCGTCGACCGTCAGCACCGTCCCCGTCACGTAGCTCGCGCCGTCGCAGAGGAACGCGACCACGTCAGCGACTTCCTCGGGCGTTCCGATGCGTTCGAGCGGGAGGTCGGCGGCGTACTCGGCGAGCGCCTCTTCGGTCCAGAGATTCGACTCGGTGAGAAGCGGCGTCTCGACGATCCCCGGCGCGACGCAGTTGACGCGCACCTCGGGGCCGAGCTGTTTCGCCAGCCCCTTGGTCAGCCCGAAGACGCCCGCCTTCGACGAGGAGTAGTGGACGCCGCCGGTGGCGCTCCCGCGGAGGCCGGCGACGCTCGACACGTTGACGATGGCACCCTCGCCGCGCTCGACCATGCCCGGGGCGACGGCGCGGGCGACGACGTACTGCCCTTTGAGGTTCACGTCGAGGACGCGGTCCCACTCGTCTGGGTCGAGGTCCGCGAGGGAGACGGCCCGCGAGATGCCCGCGTTGTTCACGAGCGCCGCCACGTCGGCGACCGATTCGACCGCCGCCACCGCGTCCGCGACCGCGTCGGGGTCGCGTACGTCGACCGCGAACTCGTGGACGCCTTCGTCGTCCCAGTCGGTCTCGCCGGTCTCGATGTCGAAGCAGGCGACGTAGTCATAGTCCGCTTGGAGTCGCTCGACGACCGCCCGTCCGATACCGCTGGACGCGCCGGTCACGATTGCCGCGCGCTGGTGGTCCGTCATGTGGTTCGGGAGGGCGCGGACCGTAGTACGTGTTGGGGTGGCGGCGAGTGAGGAGACCAGTGGGGAAATGAGAAACTGAGTGAGGTAGTGAGAGTGAGAAAGCGAGAGAAGTGGTAACTGTTTTCGTGGTCGCGCGTGAGCCGTTCGTATGCAGTTCGCAGTCAACGTTCCGACCAGCGCCGGCGACTCCGTTCACTCCCAGTTGGCGTTCTGCGACGAGATTTCGTGGGACGCGCAGGTGGAGTTCGCCGTGGCGATGGAGGGCCTCGGCTTCGACGGCGTCGCCGTCCCCGACCACGTCATGACCGGCAGCGGCCCCACGACGGAGTGTTTCGTCACGCTGGCCGCCATCGCCCGCGAGACGGAGGACGTGTACCTCTACCCGAAGACGGTGAACAACCACTTCCGAAACCCCGCGCTCCTCGCCAAGCAGGCCGCCACGCTCGACGCCGTGAGCGACGGGCGGCTGAAACTCGGCATGGGCGCCGGCTGGAAGGAAAGCGAGGCGCGGGCCTACGGCTACGACTGGCCGGACGCGCCGACTCGCCTTCGGATGCTGGAGGAGTCGATTCGGATGCTCAAGCGCCTGTGGACCGAGGAGACGGTCAGCTTCGACGGCGACTACTACACCCTCGACGAGGCGATGTGCCGGCCGCACCCCGTCCGAGACCCGCACCCGCCCATCATGGTCGGCGGCGGCGGCGAGTCGTTCACGCTCCGAATCACCGCCCAGTACGCCGACTCGTGGAACTTCTGGGGACCGCCGGAGGTGATGCAACACAAACTGGACGTGCTGGAACGCCACTGCGAGGGCTACGGCCGACCGTTCGGGGAGATAGAGCGCTCGTGGTTCGCGCGGTGTCTGCTACGCGAGGACGAGGCGGAACTCGACGCTCTCCTCGACGAGCACTTCCCGCGGTTCAAGCCCGAGAACGTCGCCGAGGGCGAGTTCCCGCTCGTCGGCACGCCCGAACAGGTGCGCGAGCGACTGGCGACGTTCGTCGAGATGGGCTTCGACGAGGTCGTCGTGGAGTTCGTCGACTTCCCCGAGACGACGAGCGCCGAGTTGTTCGCCGAAGAGGTCGCGCCGGCGTTTCGGTAGCTCGCGGAACGAGAGACGAGAGGCCGCCAGCGTTCGGGTGCGGCAGGGAAACAGCTATCACATCGATTTTCGTACGTCGAAGCGTGACTCACCACAGCGTCTGCCTCACGTTCGACTTCGACGGCGTCTCCTCGTGGATACACTCCTTCGAGTCGCCGGACAGCCCGACGAAACTGTCGAGAGGACTGTTCGGCGTCGACGTGGGCGCGCCCCGCGTCCTCGACCGCTTGGACGAGTTCGGCGTCGAGACCACGTGGTTCACGCCGGGCCACACCATCGACAGCTTCCCGGAGGCCGCCGAGGAGGTGTGGAGCCGCGGCCACGACATCCAGCACCACGGCTGGTCGCACACCCGCCCGGGACAGTACGAGTCGAGAGAGGCGGAGTACGACGACGTGAAACGCGGCGTCGAGAGCATCGTGGACCTCACGGGGCGGCGGCCGACTGGCTACCGCTCGCCGTCGTGGGACTTCTCGACCCACACGCTCGGCATCCTCGACGAACTCGGCTTCGAGTGGGACTCCAGCCAGATGGCGACCGACTTCGAGCCGTACCGCGTCCGCGAGGGGTGGGCCGCGCCCGCCGACGCCCCCTTCGAGCGCGGCACCGAGACCGACATCGTCGAGGTACCCGTCTCGTGGCAACGCGACGACTTCCCGGCGTTCGCCTTCAACCGCAAGCGGGGCTACGCGAACGAGAAAGCGGTGTTCCGCCAGTGGCGCGAGCAGTTCGACTGGATGGTCGACAACGTCGATGACGGCGTCTTCGTCCTCACGATGCACCCGCAGGTCATCGGGCAGTCACACCGGCTCGTCCGGCTCGAATCGTTCGTCGAACACGTCGCCGACACGCCGGGCGTCGCCTTCGAAACCGTGGCCGAAGTCGCAGACCGGTTCGGGTCGGCCTAAGGGCGAAATAAAGCCGGCGGCGCTTTTTCAGGAGTAGTGGTGACAGCTGACGATACGGTCGAGTTCGTCGGGCGACTCCAGCGCCGGCACCTCGGAGGTGCAGACGCTCGGCTCGACGAACGTCTCGGTCAGGAGCGACGCGGCGTCGCGCCACGCGCCGTCGGCCGCGAGCGAGAGCGCGCGCTCGACGGCTTCTCCGGCGTCGCCGGCGGGGAGGCCGTCGGGGAAGTAGGTCGCTCTCGCGTCGTCGTCGGCCGCGTCCGGGGACTCGCGCTGGACGGCTCTGACGAACCGGCGCACGCGGTCCCACTCGTCGTCACTGAGGTCGAGTTCCGCCGGGGCGACGAGGCTCGGACATCGGGTGTGGAACCGGCAGCCGCTCGGCGGGTGAATCGGCGACGGCACGTCGCCGGACAGCGGAACGGTCTCGCGGGACACCCGCGGGTCGGGCACCGGAATCGACGAGAGGAGCGCCCGGGTGTAGGGGTGCTTCGGGGACTCGAACAGGTCGTCCTTGTCGGCGAGTTCGACCAGTTCGCCGAGGTACATCACGGCCACGCGGTCGCAGACGTGGCGGATGACGCTCAGGTCGTGGCTGATAAACAGGTACGTCAGCCCGAACTCGTCTTGAAGCTCCTTCATCGTGTTGAGCACCTGCGCCTGCACCGACGCGTCGAGCGCCGAGGTCGGCTCGTCGCAGACGATGAAGTCGGGGTCGACCGACAGCGCCCGCGCGAGGTTGACCCGCTGGCGCTGGCCGCCGGAGAACTGGTGCGGGTAGCGGTTGTAGTGGTCGGCGTCGAGACCGACCGTCTCCAGCAGTTCGCGCGCCCGCCCCTCGCGGTCGCCCTCGTAGAGCCCGTGGGCCCGCATCGGCTCCTCGACGATTTCGCCGACGGTCATCCGCGGGTCGAGCGACGCCTGCGGGTCCTGGAAGACGAACTGCATGCGCTTGCGGCGCTTCCGTAGCTCCTCTTTCGACAGTTCGGCGAGGTTCTCCCCGTCGAAGACGATGTCGCCGGAGGTCGGGTCGACCAGCCGGAGGAGCGTCCGCGCGAGCGTGGACTTCCCGCAGCCCGACTCGCCGACGAGGCCGAGCGTCTCGCCGGGCAGGATGTCGAACGAGACGCCGTCGACCGCGCGGACGTGCTCGCGGTCGGCCGAGAAGGGGAGGAGTCCCGCGTCGCGGTCGAACCGGAGACGGTCGAGGAAGCCGTCGCTCGCGTCGAAGTACTTCCGCAGGTCGCGCACGCTGAGCAGCGGGTCGGCGTCGGGGTCGAAGGTGGACCCGGTGGCGGCGGCGTTTGCGGTGACGGCGGCGTCGGCGGCGTCACCTGCGGAGGCGGACGCCGACGCCGACTCCGGCTCTGACTCTGATTCCGATTCGGCGGCGGCCGAAGCCGACTCCGACTCGGCGTCGTCGAGCGGGGCGCTCTCCCAGTAGCCGGCCTCCGCGAACGCGTCGTTCCGCAGACACGCCGCTCGGTGGGACGAGGCGGCGGCGACTTCCGCGTCCGCGAGGGTCGTCCCGTCGGCAGTCTGCATCTGCATCGCCACGTCACCGTCTTCGTCACCGCCGCCGTCGACGCGCCGAGCGTCGGGGTGGGAGTGCAGACACGCCTCTCGGGCGTGCGGACACCGCGTGTGGAAGCGACAGCCCTGCGGCGGATTGATGGCCTCCGGCATGATGCCCTCGATGGGCGACAGGCCGTCCACGTCGCGGTCGGGCCGCGGAATCGACCCGAGAAGCGCCTCGGTGTAGGGGTGTTTCGTGTCGTGGAAGAGGTCGTCGACGGTCGCCTGCTCGACGATTTCGCCGAGGTACATCACGGCCACGCGGTCGCATATCTCGGCGACGACGCCCATGTCGTGGGTGACCCAGACGAACGACGTGTCGTAGCGCGCCGCGAGGTCCTTCACGAGGTCGAGAATCTGCGCCTCGACGGTCACGTCGAGCGCGGTGGTCGGCTCGTCGGCGATGACGAGGCTCGGTTCGCACGCGAACGCCATGGCGATGAGGACGCGCTGGCGCATCCCCCCGGAGAACTCGTGGGGGTAGTCGTCCATCCGGCGTTCGGCCTCGGGGATGCCGACCTCGCGGAGGCGCTCGACGGCGATGGCCTCGGCTTCGGCCGCCGACACGTCGCGGTTGAGCCCGATAATCTCGCTCAACTGCTCGCCGACGGTGAACACCGGGTTGAGGCTCTCCGTGGGGTCCTGAAATATCATCGCGATTTCGCGGCCCCGGATGCGCTCGCGTATCTCGCGGCTCGACAGCATCTCGGGGTCCTGTCGGGGCTCGCCGTCGGGGTCGTCGCCGCGCTCGACGCCGACGAGCAGGTCGTCTTCGAAGCGGACCTCGCCGTTGACGATGACGCCCGGCGAGTCGATGAGGCGCATGATGCTCCGCGCCGCGACGCTCTTTCCCGCGCCGCTTTCGCCGACGATGCCGAGCACTTCGCCGCGCTGTACCTCGAACGAGATACCGTCGACGGCCCGAACGGTCCCCGCGTCGGTGCGGAAGTGGGTGTGCAGGTCGCGGACGGTGAGTAGCGTATCAGACATTGGTCGTGGAATCGTGGGGGGCGTCGGTGCGTGAGATGGGTGCCTCTGCAAAACCGCAAGAGCGAGTGCCGACGCCGCCCCGGGGAGGGAGCGATAGTTCGGCGGGCGAGCGACTGACGGCGGCCGGGCGACTCCCGGCCCCGGGGCGAACGGTCGGTGAGAGGTGTCGTCCGTTCATCGTCAGTCGTTCGACCGCGGGTCGATTGCGTCGCGCAGGCCGTCGCCCAGCAGATTGAAGCCGACGACCGTCGCGAGAATCGCGAGGCCGGGCCAGAGACTGAACCACGGGTTGACGATCATGTACTGCCGCGAGTGGGCGAGCATCTGCCCCCACGACGGCGTCGGGGGCTGGACCCCGAAGCCGAGGAACGACAGCGACGCGACGATGAGGATGTTCACGCCGACCTGAAGCGTCGACTGGACGAGCACCGGCGCGAAGCTGTTGGGGATGATGTGGCGGAAGATGATGTGCCGGTCGCGCACGCCGGCGGCCTTCGCGGCCTCGACGTACTCCATCTCCCGGACGCTCAGCACCTGCGAGCGAATCAGGCGCGTGAACACCGGAATCGTCGTGATGGAGACGCCGATGATGGCGATACCGAGCTCGCGGCCGAACGCGGACATGATTGCGATGACGAGGATGAGGAACGGAATCGCGTACAGCGATTCGACGAACCGCTGGAGCACGTCGTCGACCCAGCCGCCGTAGTAGCCGGAGACCGCGCCGACGACCGTCCCGATGGTCATCCCGATGCCCGTCGCGATGAGACCTACCTGAACGGCGATGCGGGTGCCGTACACCAGCCTGACGAGTACGTCGCGGCCGCGGTGGTCCGTCCCGAGCGGATGCGCCCACGTCCCCGTCCCGAAGCTGTTTTCGATGCCGACCGGCGGGAGCAAGATGGTGCTCCCCGACGGGTCGTTCTCCGGGTGGTACCAGAACGTCGCCGCGAACTGGTAGTCGAACAGGTCGGCGTCGATAGTCGTCACCAGCGCGACGAGCGTCACGAGCCCGATGACGTAGAGACCGACGCGCGACGCCGAGTTGCGCTTGAGCTGTCGAAGCACCTGCGAGGTGCGCGAGACGGCGGAGCGCTCGTCGGCGTCCGCGACGCCGCCCGTGCGGGCCGAGTCGCCGGCGGCGGCCGTCGAATCACTCACCGGCACCACCCCCGTAGGAGATGCGCGGGTCGATGACCGCGTACAGCACGTCCACGACGAGCACGCCGAGAACGAACACGATGGCGAAGAATATCGTCGTGCCCATGATGAGCTGGTAGTCCTGCGCCCGGACCGCGGTGATGATGAGGTTCCCCATCCCATTGATGTTGAAGACCGTCTCGGTCAGCACCGCGCCGCCGAGAGCGGTCGTCATCTGGATGCCGATGACCGTGAGCACCGGCAGTTGCGCGTTCCTGAACGCCTGTTTGCGGAGAATCGTCCGCTCGGAGACGCCGTACGCGCGAGCGAGTTGGACGTAGTCCTTGTTGAGCACTTCGAGCATCGACGACCGCTCGATGCGCGTGATGGCCGCCATCTGAAGCGTCCCCAGCGTGATAGAGGGGAGAATCAGATGCGACGCGGCGGTCGCGAGCACGTCCAGTCTCGACGCCGCCCCCTCCACCGACGCGGGGTCGGCCCACGGCATGACGAGTCCGCTCGGCGGCAGGAGGTCGCCGTAGTACGCGAACACGATGATGAGAAGCAGGCCGACCCAGAAGCTCGGCGTGCTGACGCCGATGAGCGACGTGATACGGGCGAGGTGGTCGTAGCCGTTGTTACGGTTCTTGGCGGCGAAGATGCCCAGCGGAATCGCCGAGCCGATGGCGAGGGTGAAACTCGACGCGAGGAGCAGCAGCGTCACCGGAAGCCGCTCGAAGATTTTCTCCGTCACCGCGACTCCACCGTAGTGGATGCTCGTCCCGAAGTCGCCCGTGGCGACCGCCGCGACGTACCTGACGTACCTGATGTACAGCGGTTGGTCGAGGCCGTATCTCGCGCGGGCGGCCTCGATGGCCGCCGCGTCGGCGCTCGGCCCGACCAAGATGCGAACCGGGTCGCCGGGTATCGAGTTGATGAGGACGAACGTGACCGTAACGACGAACAGCAAGACCGGGACGATTTGGAGTAATCGTCGTCCGATGTAACCGGTTGTCGTCATGAGTGGAGTGGATGGGGAGTGAGCATATAACGTTTGGTAACTGTTACCGACAGGGTACCGTCATCTGTCGACGGAGACGTTGTTGTAGCCGGTGAGGAGCCGCGGGTTCTGCGGCGAGACCGGGTGGACCTGAAAGTCGCTGACGGTGGACTTCACGCCGTAGGAGTTCTTGTAGTTGAACGCCGGGAGGTGGACCTTCTCCGCCAGGAGCGTCGAGATGGCCGACTGGTAGAGCTGTTGGCGCTCGTCGCGGTCGGTCGACTCCCGCGCGCCCTGAATCTGCTCCATCACCTCGTCGTTCTTGTAGTAGACGCCCTGGTTCACGCCCTCCGAGTCCTCGTGGAACAGGTTGTAGATGAAGTCGTCGGGGTCGGGGTAGCGGACCCACCCGAGGACGTAGATGTTGTAGTCCGAGGCGTTGCCGGTGTAGGCGCGGCTGAGCATCGCGCCCCAGTCGAGCCGTTCGACGTGGGCCTCGTAGCCGGCCTCCTTGATGCCGTTGGCGATAGAGAGGCCGATGTTCTCGCGGTTGTCGTCCGGCGGGACGATAATCTTCGCGTCCCAGTCGGCGGGGACGCCGGCCTCCTCGAACAGCGCCGTCGCCTGCTCGACGTCCTTGTCGTTCGGAATCTCCATCCACTCTTCGAGCGGCATGTCCCACTCTTCGACCATCGGCCCCGGAAGCGGGCCGTACTGGCGGAGTCCGGCCGGGTCGATGTAGCGGTCGACCGCGTCGTCCATCGAGAAGCTGTAATCGATGGCCTCGCGGACGCGCTTGTCGGCTGTCGGCCCCTCGTTACAGTTGAACGCGACGTAGAAGTAGCCGACGCTCTCCACCTCGGAGATGCTCGTGTCTTCGGTGCCCTCGACGGTCTCCCAAAGTCGGGGCGGAATCGTCTCGATAACGTCCACGTCGCCCGTCCGGAGGTTGGTGACGCGCGTCGTCGACTCCGTGATGGGGGTGAACTCGACGCCCGCGACGTCGGGTAGTTCGTCGCCCCAGTAGTCGTCCCAGCGTTCGAGCGTGACGTAGTTGCTCTCTTCCCACTCGACGAACTTGAACGGCCCCGAGCCGATGGGCCGTTGGGTGCTGAACGCCTCTTTGTCCTCCTCGCGGACGGCCTCCGGCACGACCTGATGGGTGAGGACGTGCTGGAACATCGCGTAGGGGTTCGAGAGGTCGAACTGGACGGTCGTCTCGTCGATTGCCTCGACGGTGTCGATAACGCTGAAGATGCCCAGGAGGGGCGTCTCCTCCTCGATGGGCGCGCGGAACGAGTAGGCCACGTCCTCGGCGGTGACCGGGTCGCCGTTGTGGAACATCGCGTTGTCGACGATTTCGACGATGTATCGGGTGTTGTCCCGCTCGATGGTCGGCATACTCGTCGCCAGATTCGGGACCACGTCGGTCCCCTCGCCGTAGGTGTACAGCTGACTGAACACCCGGTTCGCGACGAGCGCGTCGGGGTTCGAAAGCTGCGTTATCGGGTCGAATCGGACGGGGTTCAGCGCCTGGCCGATGTTTATCGTCGCGTCGGAACCGCCGGCGGCCGTCTCGGTCGCGCCGCCCGCGGTCGTTTCGCCGCCACCGCCGTCGCCCTCGCTCGTCGTTTCGGACCCGGAGTCGGACGTACAGCCGGCGAGCAAGACGGGTATCGACGCACCCGTCGTTTTCAGTATATCTCTACGTGAGACACTCTCTCTCATCATTGACGCCGAATCATTTCGGCATCACCAACATAAGCGTTTGCATACCGTGTGTTCGTTTCCCGTTGTCTGCTAAAAATTCCGATTCAAAAAATATTATATATGGAAGCTGTGCGTATCTCCCTATGGACTCAACGGAGTCACAGTCGCTCCTAGCGGAGATGACGTGGCAGGAAGCCGAAACCGCGTTCGACGAGGCGGACTTCGTCGTGCTCCCCTGTGGGGCAACCGAACAGCACTCGACGCACCTCCCGACCTCGGTCGACTCCATCCGAGCGGAGAACCTGACCGCGGAGCTCGCCGCGGCGGCCCCGGAACACGACCTGAATCTCCTCGTGCTGCCGGTGCTCCCGTACGGCTACTCGGAGCACCACATCAACTACGCGGGGACGATTTCGCTCGGAGCCGACACGTACCAGGAGATAATCATCGACGTGGGCCGGTCAGTCCAGCGCCACGGCGGGACCCGGTTTCTCGTCGCCAACTTCCACGGAGGCAACATCGAGCCGCACAAACTCGCCCTCGACCGACTCCAGCGCGACCACGGACTCGACTCGTACTACGCACATTGGACCGACTTCGCCCGCGACCAGTTAGAGGCGCGGTTCGGCACCGAGTGGGGCCACGCCGGCGAGTACGAGACGAGCGTCATCGAGCACTACCGTCCCGACCTCGTCCGCGGCGACCGCAAGACGCCGCAGACGAAGAAGAACCGATACGAGGTCCGCCAGTACGCCCACTTCGACGACCTGACCGTCGAGGGCGGCCTCGGCGACCCGACGCAGTCCGACCCGGAGTTCCTCGAAGAAGTCATCGAGTCGACGACCGACTGCATCCTGACGCATCTCCGGTCGGAACTGGAGTAACGCGGGCCTCGGCGACGGAGAGGCGGAGAGACGGATAGACGGACGAAATCGAGCGAAACCGCAAACCGAAACGAGAGCTGATTTTCCCGACGCTCGCCGCCTACAACGTGAGGTGGAACGGCGGCTCCGTCCCCTCGGGCAGCGCACACTCGTAGTCGCCGGGGACGGACGCTTCGAACTCCTCGCGGGCCGCCGCCACCAGCGCCTCGTCCGAAAACAGGTCGAGCGTCGTCGCCGCGAGGACCTTCGCGGCGTACACCGCGGCCTTCGACCCGAAGCTCCCGTTTGCGGCGACGGCCTGCCACGTGTGCGAGGGCGTCCCCACCGGCCACGACGCCGCCCAGAACTGCGCGGTCGGCGTAATCCAACTCACGTCGCCGACGTCCGTCGAGCCGTTGAGGACGGTCCCCACGTCGTAGGAGGGCTGGGCGTCCGGATACAGCACCGACGAGCGCGCCGCCTCGCGCCGCTCCTCGGAGAGCTGTGCCGTCCGCGCCTCGATTGTCTCCGCCGAGAGCGTCTCCTGAAGCTCCGCGGCGAACTCGCGGTCCTCGTCGGTGTACGGGATGGGGCCGGCGAGTCGCATGTTCTCCAGCAGTGCATCGGACAGCGCGTGGTTCGCCACGTAGTCGTAACAGCCCGTGTGGAACCGCCGGGAGACCGTCGTCTGGGTCATGAGCGCCGCGCCCTCGGCCACGTCGTCGAGCCAGTCGGTGATGCGGTCGACCTCGTCGCGGGTCGGCGCGCGGACGTAGAACCACGCCGTCGCCTCCGCGGGGACGACGTTCGGCGCGCCGCCGCCGTCGGGGATGGTGTAGTGGATGCGGGCGTCGTCGGAGACGTGCTCGCGCATGAACTCCGACCCGGTGTTCAGCAGTTCGACGGCGTCGAGCGCGCTCCGACCCGACTGCGGGCTGTCGGCGGCGTGCGCCGACTCGCCGTGGAACGTGTACTCGACGGAGTTCATCGCGAGCGTCTGCGCCATGAACGGCGCGCTGAGATGGCTCGGGTGCCACGTGAGCGCGGCGTCGAGGTCGTCGAACGCCCCGTCGCGGGCCATGAACACTTTGCCGACGAGTATCTCCTCGGCGGGACAGCCGAAGAACGTGACCGTTCCCTCGGCCCGCCCGTCGTCGATGGCGCGCTTCGCGGCGAGGGCGGCCCCGACGCCGGCGACGCCGAACAGGTTGTGTCCGCAGCCGTGGCCCGGCGCGCCGGCCTCGACGGGGTCCCTGTTCGACGACACCGTCTGCGACAGCCCGGGCAGGGCGTCGTACTCCCCGAGGATGCCGACGTGCGGTTCGCCCTCGCCGTAGGTCGCGCTGAACGCCGTCGGCATCCCGCCGATGCCCTCGGTGATGTCGAATCCCGCGTCGCGGAGGACCGACGAGAGCAACTCGGCGGATTCGGTCTCGTGAAGGCCGAGCTCCGGCTGCTCCCAGAGCGACTCGGTGAGTGAGACGAGTTCCGCCTCCAGCGACTCGACCGTCTCGAACGTCTCGTTGTGGTTCATTGCGTCTCGTGCGATTGGACTGGATAAACGATAATAACACTTCCGGAGCGGTGAACGTTCGGGCTTCGAATCACCCACTGAACGCACGATTCACGAGGAACGAATCCAAACACCGGGAGACGCCGAAATCTGACGAGCGTCGTCGCTCCCGCGTTTCGGACGCTTCCGGACCGCTCTCTGCCGGTTTTCGGTCGTTGACCTCGCCGTCTTCGAGGCGAGGCGTCGCACCCCAATCCAGCCGCAAAGCATGCACATAGTTCACAAACAACTCGTTTCGGCGTCAGCGTGGCCCGCATTCGTTATCGAACAACTGGTATTCGGGAGCGGCGAAAATACTATGTGCAATGGTGACGACCCGCAGATAATGACCGAAACCGCGAACGACCGCTCGCTCAAAACGACGGTCACAACCCTCAGAATCGTCGAACTACTCAGGGAGCGCGACGGGGCGGGCGTGACCGAAATCGCCCGCGAACTCGACATCGCGCCGAGCACCGCACACACTCACGTGACGACTCTCGAAGCGCAGGAATACGTGGTTAAAGAGGGCGATACCTACCATCTCGGGCTTCGATTCCTCGGTCTCGGGAACTTCGTCCGAACGCGGAAACGCCGATTCGGGAAGGCCGAACACTACACCAACGTCCTCTCGGAGGAGTCGGAGCGGCGCTCGATTTTCACCGTCGAGGAACACGGGCGGGGCGTGTACGTCCACACCGCACCCGGAAAACACGGCGTCTGGACGCAGTCGACGGTGGGAAAGCGCGTCTATCTCCACTCGACGGCGAGCGGGAAAGCCATCCTCGCCAACATGCCGCGAGAACGGGTCCGAGAAATCGTCGACCGAATCGGCCTCCCGAAGGAGACCGAACAGACGATTCACGACGAGGAGGCGCTGTTCGACGAACTCGCCGAAATCAGAGAGCGCGGCTACGCGTTGAACGTCGAAGAGCAGATCAGCGGGGTTCGCGCGGTCGGTGCGCCCGTCATGGGGCCGGACGGCGACGTGTTCGGCGCGCTGAGCGTCGCCGGCCCCTCCAACCGGATGAAAGGTGAGCAGTTCGACCGTCTCACCGAAGTCCTCCTCGGCATCGCAGAGGAGTTGGAACTGAGCATCGCGCTCTCCTGAGCGCGTCGCCCTGTCGCCGTCAATGTCCAGTTCGTGACACACCTAATAGTGTAACTCGAAACGAGATGCGCCGTTCGCGACGCGACTCGACGCGGGGATGAAAAACGAGAAAAACGAAGCGCTGTCGGCGTCGTTACGCCGGCGAGTAGCGCGGATAGGAACTGTCGACCGCCTGCGCGTCCTCTTCGAGGAGAGCGACGGTGAGGTAGTCGGCGTAGTCCGCGAAGTAGTCCACGAGCCGCGAGATGCGGTTCGAGTCGATGGCTTCGAGCGAGTCGAGGACCATGAACGGCACCGTCTCGTAGACGTCGTGGATGAGGTAGCCCGCGAGCGCGAACACGAGGCCGGTCACCTCGCGCTCGGACTCCGAGAGGTGGGCGACGGAGTCCTCGTAGCTCACGCCGTCTTCGTTCGTCCGGATGACGTGGAGGTCGAACACCGATTTCGTGACCTTCCTTCGGCCCTCCCGAACCCGCTTTTCGGTGCGCTCGATCCAGATGCGTTCGAGGTTGTCGTATTCGAGCACGTCGAGCACGTCGTCCATGTGGGTGTTGAACTCCTCGACGGCCTCGGATTCGAGGCGCTTGATGCGCGTCCGAAGCTCTTCGAGTTCGTCTTCGATGTCCTCGCGGGCCGCTTCGAGTTCGTCGCGCTCGTCGAGTTGGCGCTCGATGTCGGCGATTTCGTCTTCGACGTCTTCGAGGTCGCTGCGGAGGCGGCCGAGGTCGTATTCGAGCTGGTTCGCCTCGCGGTGGAGGTCGAGCAGGTCGCCGTGTTCCTCGCTTTCGAGTTCGTCGACGGTCTGTTCGAGCGAGTCGATTTCGGCTTCGAGGTCCGAGCGGTCGGATTTGAGCTCCTCGATGCGCTCTTGGCGGGTCTCGCGCTCGCTTTCGATTTCGGAGAGGCGGCGCTCGATGCGGTCGCGCTCGCGCTGGCGGCGCTCGTAGGTGGACTTCTCGTCTTCGAGTTCGGAGAGCTGTTCGCGGTGGTCGCGGTTGTCTTCGAGCTTCTCCTCGCGGAGCGTCCGGAGGCGTTCGAGCGTCCCCTCGATTTCGGACTTGTCGACCTCGGAACCGCACGTCCAGCAGACGACCTGGTCGTCGCCGAGCAGTTGGTCGGTGACGCTCCCGCCGGCGTCGTCGGCGTCGCGGAGCGCGTCCACGACGTCCGAGGACGTGCCCGAGAGCATCTCCTCGTTGAACTGAATCACGGACTGAAGCTCGTTGACGGTCGACTGAATCTCCTGCCGGCGCGTTCGGAGGCGGCTGATTTCGGACTCGATTTCGTCGATTTTGCCGCCGGCGACCTCCGGGAGGTCCTCGGCGTCGTCCTCAAGCTCCGCTTCCTCGGATTCGAGCGCGTCGAGGCTCTGTTTTTCCGTCTCGATGCGGCGGTCCACGTCGTTGATGTCGCGGCGCTTGCTCCGGAGGTCGCCGAGCTTGGATTCGAGTTCGCTCTCGACTTCCTGACGCTCGCTCACGCTGGCGTCGTACTCCTCGACCTCCTGTTCTTTCTCCGCGAGTTCGTCTTCCTTCTCCTCGATTTGGTCTTCGAGCTTCGTCCGCCGGCGTTCGAGCTGCGGCAGGCGGTCGGAGAGGTTGCTGAGCGTCGAGAGCTCGTCGGCGATGTCGCGTTTCTCCTGCTGGAGCGACTCGATCTGCTCGTTTATCGACTCGACGTCCACCGGACGCATGATGAGGTCCCGGAGGTCGTCGCCGCGGGCGACCGCCTGTCGGGCGTCGTTCGTTTCGAGCAGGAACGCAAAGAGGTCCGCGAGGTCCGGGTCGTCGAGGACGGGGTTCCCGCCGGAGATGACCGTGTCGCCCTGCCGCTCGAACGTTCGAGTGTACGTCTCGTCGCCGATAGTGAGTTCGACGGAGCCCTCGTCGGCGTCGCCTTTGAGCGCCACGTCGTCGCTCCCGTGGGCGGCCATGATGGACCGCAAGAGCGACGTTCGGTTCGTGGCGTTTCGACCCGCCAAGACGGTCACGCCCGGCTCGAACGACGTTGACAGGTCGTCGATGCCACCGATATTCTCGACCGAAAGGTGGACTTTGGATTTTGACACTTGTTCTGAGCTCATACCTTGACCCAACAGGTACACCAATATAAAATCACCCGTTGAGTCGAGGATAATGTGACAGCGCTAAGTATGTAATCAGTTAGTTCGATTCGCTCTCGTCGCAGTCGCACCCGCCGCGCTGGAGCAGTTCGACGACCTCGTACTGCGTCCCGCAGTCGCGGCAGTACACTTGCGTGTCCACGAGGACATCGAAGTCACCGAGTCGGAGTTTGCTCGTGTTGCGGAGCGAACTCAGACTCTGCTCGATGACCGCGACCAGTCGGCCGCGGAGTCGCTGGATGGACTCGATGACGTTGTCGATTCTGTTTCCGGACGAGGAGTCCTTCGAGACGCCGCGAATATCCGTCAGGTAGGTGTAGACCGCCTGGTGAGAGACGAAATCCGAGAGCAGTTGGTCGACGTCGACGCCGCGGGACTGGAGCGTGTTCTTCGCCTGAACGCGCATCCCCTCCGTGGTCTCGTCGCCGGTGAGAAGCGTGTACAGGTTCTCGACCTCGCCTTCGAGGACGTCCTCGCCCGCCTTGCGGAGCGCGGCGTCGAGCACCTTCTCGTTCATCAGATCCGCGAGGTCCCGGAGGCTGTCGCTGTCCTCGGGAGCCGTCCAGCGGTCGGCGAGCTGCTCGCCGAATCCGTCCAAGTCGTACGTCTCGATGACCCGCTCTACCTTGCTTAGGCGACGGTTCGTGCTTTGGTCGGTACCCATTACTCGCTTTTCACACGGTGGCGTGAAATATCTTCAGGTTTGGAGAGCGATTCGCCACACTCGGTGAGGCGCGTTCGTCGGAATCGAACTAGTAATATCCGGCAATGTCGGACGGAATAGATGGGATTCGACGACTCGCGCGGAGACTGGGCAGTAACGCGGGGCCGGAGTCGGGAAGGCAGACGCTACGTAGCCGACGGGAGACGACCGAAAAATAGAGCATCAATGGGACGTTGTGCTCGGTAGGTAGCCGCGCCACGTGTTCACGAGTATCAGTTGGGCAGGCGTACTCGGTGGGGGCTACCGTGCGTACAGTATGACTGACGTACTGATGGCTATCGTGCTGGATGCACGGGATGCTGATTACACATGGGTCGGATTGCTCCACCCACGTGCTGTTACACGACACACCGATATATGAGTTATGTTTATAATAATTATTGCCACGGAGGCGAAATCCGGTGCTCAAAGCCACGAGCTCGTCGCTGAGTGCCAGAGGTGAATTGGACGAGTCACGGACGGCGACGACAGGCCACCAACTGCGGCGGCGCGAGTCGGTGCGGACATCTCCGAGTCGCTTGATTTCGCATCCTCGCGGCGGTCGCGCGCGCCGCGACGGGCACGCCGCGGTTCAGTTCGCCCGGCCGCCAGATTCTACACAATCAATATCCGATAATGCCGGACTGCGTGTGAGTACTGTGGCCGAACGCTCGGGTTCCGGCTCCGGCTCGGGGAGTCGAAAGCATCGATTTCGGACGCTTCGGGCGGCTCTCGAAGTCGTCGCGGCGAACACTAGTGTTTGAGGTAGCCGCCGTCGACGGCGATGGACTCGCCGGTTATCCAGTCGCCCTCCTCGGAGAGGAGCAGGACCGCGACGTGGCCCACTTCTTCGGGTTGGCCGATTCGGTCGAGGATGTGCACGTCGAGCGTCTCCGCGAGGATTTCGTCCGGCGACTTGCCCGACTGCTCGGCGTGCTCGTCGAGCCATTCCTCGACCATCGGCGTCTCGACGGTGCCCGGTTTGAGCGCGTTGACGGTGATGCCGTGGTCGCTCAGCTCCTTCGCCAGCACGGTCGTGAAGGCGAGGACGGCCGCCTTCGACGCGCCGTACGCGCCCTGTCCGGCGAACGGTCGCTCCGCGCCGACCGACGAGATGTTGACGATGCTGCCCTCGATGTCGCCGTCGACCATCCGGCTGGCGACGGCCTTGGAGACGAGGAACGTCCCCTTGGCGTTCACCTCGAAGTGGAGGTCCCAGTCGTCTTCGGTCGTTTCGAGGAGCGGGACGGCCTGCTGGACGCCCGCGTTGTTCACGAGGCCGTGAATGTCACCGAGCGCCTCGATTGCGGCGTCGACGGCGGTCTCGACGCCTTCGGCGTCCGTCACGTCGACCTCGTACACCTCGGCCTCGCCGCCCTCCTCGCGGACGAGGTCGGCCGTCTCGGCGGCCACCTCGGGCTTCGTGTCGAAAATCGATACGTCGGCCCCGGCGCGGGCGCAGCGGACCGCGATGCCGCGGCCGATGCCGCGCGCGCCGCCGGTCACGACGATATGCCTGTCTCTCAGTCGGGTGTCTGTGTGCGTGCTCATAGTCGGTAGTACCGGGATGTCCTATAAATAATTGTGCTGTACGGCGGGCGGTTACTCGTCGCGCTCGGAGA
Source organism: Haloferax sp. AS1 (assembly GCF_014530665.1). Classification (NCBI taxonomy): domain Archaea; kingdom Methanobacteriati; phylum Methanobacteriota; class Halobacteria; order Halobacteriales; family Haloferacaceae; genus Haloferax; species Haloferax sp. AS1. The sequence goes on along the minus strand of NZ_SPSA01000003.1, from coordinate 382,696 downwards.
CGACCGGGTTGGTGAGCGTGCCGATGCCCTCGATTTCCACGTCGACGCTGTCGCCCGGTTCGAGCAGTTCCGGCGGGTCGCGGAAGATGCCGACGCCGCCGGGCGTGCCGGTGGAGATGACGTCGCCCGGGCGGAGCGTCGTGATGCCGCTGATGTACTCGACGACCTCGTCGACGCCGAAGATGAACTCGGAGGTGTTGGACTCCTGTTTCGTCTCGCCGTTGACGCGGCAGGCGACGTCGAGGTCGTGCGGGTCGACGTCGCCCTCGGGGACGAACGTCGGCCCCATCGGGGCGAACGTGTCGTAGCTCTTGCCGCGGAAGAACTGGCCGTCGTCGAACTGCGCGTCGCGGCCGCTCACGTCGTTGATGGCGGTGTAGCCCGCGACGTAGTCGAAAGCGTCCTCGGCGTCGACGTTCTTGGCCGTCTGCCCGATGACGACGCCGAGTTCGACCTCGTAGTCTACCTCGTCGATGGCCGCCGGGTGGACGATGGGGTCGCCGGGGTTCGTGACGGACGTACCGGCCTTCCCGAACAGGAGCGGGCGTTCGGGGACTTCCTCGTCCTGTTCTTCGGCGTGGTCGTGGTAGTTGAGGCCGACGCAGACGATTTTACCGGGGCGCGGCACGGGCGCGAGGAGTTTCACCTCCTCGACGGGGACCGACTGGTCCTCGGCGGCGTCCGCGGCGTCCTCGACGACGGTGAGGAAGCCGGGGCTGTTGAGGTTCTGGACGGTCACGTCTTCGCGGAGGCCGGAAAGCGGGACGACATCGTCGTCGCGGCGGACGCCCCACTCGGGAGCACCGCCCGCGGTGTATCGAACGAGTTGCATCGTTACACTCTGCCACACCGTGGTACGTAACTGTTGCGCTCTACGCAGCATTGCGACGACGGGAGCGAGGCGGGCGGCCCGAGGCCGCCGACCCGCCGACTACGAGTACGTGAGGTTCACCTCGATGACGTTCGCGCTCTTGAGAATCTGGTTCGGCAGCTCCTCGGTAAAGCGCTCCTCGCGCATCCGGCTTTTCGGCCCCGAGACGCTCACGGCGGCGATGGCGTAGTCGTCCTCGTTGAGTATCGGCGCGGCCACACAGCGCATGCCCTTGACCCGTTCTTCGTCGTCGTAGGAGTAACCGCGCTCGCGGACCTGCTCCAACACGTCGAACAGTTCCTCGCGGTCGGTGATAGAGCGGTCGGTCACCGCCTCCAGTCCGTGGCGGTCCAAGATGCCCTCGACTTCCTCCCGCGGCCGGTTCGCCATGATAGACTTCCCGAGCGCCGTCGTCTGCAACGGGACGCGCATCCCGGCGTGGGTGTCCAGACGAACGGCGTCGGGACCCCGCGAGCGGTACAGAAAGACGCCGATACCGTGTTCCTCGATCATCAGATTCGCGTGCTCGCCGGTCACCTGCGCGAGTTCGTTTATCTCGGGGCGGGCGATGTTGAACACCTTCTGTCGAGAGCGCGCGTGCGCGCCCAATTGGAGGAATCGCGTGCTGACGTAGTAGGTGTCGCCCTCCTTGACGAGGTACTCCTGTTGCTCCAGCGTCCGCAGGTGGTCGTGAATCGTGCTGGTCGGCTTGTCCAGTCGCTTGGCTACCTCCGAGACGCCCGCCCCGTCGAGTTCCCGCAGGAGGTCGACGAGTTCGAGCGAGATTTTGACCGCGTTGACCGGGACGTCCTTCGTCATAGTTGGTTATGAACCCTCATCCCTCAAATGTCTTTCCGCTATTGCCGGAAACGGTGGAACGGTCACGAGCGCCGAACTCGGGGAGGGAGAATGTTTTGTATAATTTAAATAATCCAAATTCTGTACCTGTCGGGGAGACGACTGACGAGAGGATGCGAAAAAAGAAAGCGAGTGCGCAAGGGCGACGCGAGCGCGACCCGAGCGCGGCGCGCTCGACTCGCGGGTGCCTCAGTTGAACTGCGGGATGACTTCGTCCGCGAACAGTTCCATGCCGCCGGTGTCGGGGAAGTCGATGAACCAACCCTGGAACTTCGTCACGCCGGCGTCGATGCGGCGCTCGATGGCCTCCGCGCACTCCTCGGGCGTCCCCATGATGAAGTACTCGCGGGCGTCTTCCTCCGTCACGATGGGCGCTTGGTCTTGGTACTCTTCTTCGAACTGGATGGGCGTCATCAGGTCGAGCAGGCGGTCGAACTTCTCCTCGTCGCGGGTGCAGATAACGTGGCCGTCCCACGAGTACTCGATGTCGTCGGGGTCGCGGCCGACGGTCTCGCAGTGGTCTTCGATGACGCCGATTTTGTGTTCGAGCGTCTCCACGTCGCCGTTGAACACGTCGGTGTTCCACACGTCGGCGTGCTTGGCGACGAGTTTGAGCGTGACCTCCTCGCCCTGCCCGCCGACGAGGATGGGCGGATGGGGGTCCTGCACGGGACCGGGGACGCAGTAGGCGTCCTCGATTTGGTAGTGCTTCCCGTCGAAGCTCGCGCCGTCGGTGCCGGCGGCCCACATGCGCTTCATGAGACGGATGGACTCGTCGAGTCGCATCAGGCGCTCGAAGCCGTCGCGGTACTCCCAACCGTAGGCGTCGTACTCCGGTTCGTGCCAGCCCGCGCCGAGGCCGAGTTCCAGCCGCCCGTCGGAAATCACGTCGAGCGTGGCCGCCATCTTGGCGACGAGCGCCGGGTTGCGGTAGTCGTTACAGAGGACGAGCGAGCCGAGGTTGATGTCCTCGGTGAAGCCGGCGATGGCCGACAGCAGCGTCCAACATTCGTACTCGGCGTGGTCGCGACCCAACAGCAGGTGGTCTGGTGCCCACACCGCATCGAAGCCGAGTTCCTCCGCCTTCTGGACGCCCATCTTGGTCGTCTCCCAGTCGAGCGCCTCGTACTGCGGGGTGTCGCGGTGCGTCGGCTCGGTCCCCTCGTCGGGCGCGCCGGCGAAGACGGGGACGTTGTACTCGAAGCTGATGTCCGACATCGTTACTCGATGGCGAAGTGTTCGAGCGCCTCGCGGTTCAGTTGCGTGCTGACGCCGGGCTCGTCGGGCAGCGGAATCGACCCGTTCTCCGGCGACGGCGGGTTCTGGAAGATGGCGTCGGCGTAGGTCGACTCGCGTTTCTCCTGGCGCTCCTCGAACCACTCGGGAGTCGGGAAGTACTCCGCCATCGGCATGTTCGTGTGACCGGCGATGGCGTGGAGCGTCGGGTTCGTGCCGGCGTGCGGGATGACGGGCACGTCGTGGACCTCGGCCATGTCGGCGACCTTCTGGAGTTCCGTGATACCGCCGACGCGACCCACGTCGGGCTGGAGGATGTCGACCGCACCTTCTTCGAGGAGGTCCTCGTGGCCCCAGCGGGTGAACTCGTGTTCGCCGCCCGAAATCGGCATCGGCGCGGCCTCGCGGACCTCGGCGTAGCCGGAGATGTCGTCGGCGATGACGGGCTCTTCGACCCACGCCATGTCGTACTTGCCGAGGCGCTGGGTCATCTCCTTTGCGTACTTGACCGACCAGCCCATGTAGGCGTCGCCCGCGATTTCGATTTCGTCGCCGACGGCGTCGCGGACCGTCGCGACGATTTCCTCGTTCTTCTTCATGCCCGCGCGGCCGTCCTCGGGGCCGTGGAGGAAGCGGAGTTTCATCGCGTCGAAGCCCTCCTCGACGTACTGGACCGCCTCGCGTTCGAGCTTCTCCATGTCGACGGGGTGGAGGTTCGACGCGTAGGCGGGGATCTCGTCTTTGGTGGGGCCGCCGAGCAGTTCGTACACCGGCTTGCCGGCGTCCTTCCCGGCGATGTCCCACAGCGCCTGGTCGACCGCGCTGATGGCCATGACCGCGACGCCCTTCCGGCCGAACGGGAGCGTAGCGCGGTACATCTGCTCCCAGAGGAGTTCGCGCTGCATCGGGTCTTCCCCGACCACGATTTTCGACAGCGTCTCCTCGACGACGGTGGCGATGGCTCCGGTACCCCAGTTACCGACGCCGACGCCGGTGATGCCCGCGTCCGTCTCGACCTCGACCACCACGTCGCCCACGGGGCCCATCCACTTGCGGCGGGCCTGCGGGTTCTCACCGTCGACGTTGCGGTACTCGTCGTACTTCGACATGATGGTGACGAGCGGGAACTCGATGAACTCGCCCCACGACTCGTTGCTGATTTTCGTCGCTGAGATGTCTGTAATCTCCATGATTTGTTTGGTACGACCTCACATCCAATCGGCACGGGTAAAATAGTTTCTGTCGTCGAGCGGTTCGCGGCCGGAATGCGGGGCCGTTCAGCCGTCGAACTGGAAGACCGGCTTGCAGGTCTCCGAACCGAGGAACGCTTCGAACGCCGCGGCGGGGTCGTCGACGCTGTAAGAGGTGTCGAGAATCTTCTCGACCGCGATTTCGCCGCGCTCCATCAGGCGAAGCGCCTGCTCGAAGTTCGTCCACGTCGAGCCGTAGGAGGTGTTGATGTCGACCTCGCCGCGGACGGTCGAGGTGAGGCTGAGTTCGCTAGCCGAGTTCGGGATGCCGACGACGACGATTTGGCCGCCCTTGCGGACCACGTCGTTCCCGGAGACCACGCCGCTGTGGTGACCCGTCGCGTCAAAGACCACGTCGAAGCCGATGCCGTCGGTCTGCGACTCGACCCGCCCGTCGAGGCCGCCTTCTTCTTCGAGGTTCACCGTGTCGATGCCGAGGTCTTCGAGCAGCGGGAGGCGATACGCCGCGTCCTGACCGAGTCCGGAGACGACGACGTTCGCGCCGAGGGAGTCGGCAACGGCGGCGACGAGGACGCCGATTGGGCCCGGCCCCTCGACGAGGACGTTGTCGCCGGGCGTCGTCACCGACTGGTCGAGGACCGCGCGGGTGGCGATGCTCGTCGGCTCCGTGATGGCGGCGTGCCGGAGGGGAACGCCCTCGGGAACCGCGTGGACGTGCTCGGGGGTGACGGTGACGTACTCCGTGTACGCGCCGTCGCGGTGCATCCCCGTAATGGAGAAGTTCTGACAGACGTTCGGCTGACCGTTCCGACACTGGAAGCAGTGACCGCAGTCGTGAATCGGCTCCTCGACGACCTTGTCGCCGACCTCGAACGTCTCGACGTTCGCGCCGACCTCCGTGACCGTCCCGGAGTACTCGTGGCCCATGATTCGCGGGATGGGAATCCACTCGTAGCCGCCGTCGTACTTGTAGGCGTGAGCGTCGCTCCCGCAGAGTCCCGCGGTGTGGACCTTGATGAGCAGTTCGTCTGCGTCGGGAGTGGGTACCTCCCGCTCTTGTGTCTCTACCGAGCGCGGCCCGGTCTGAATGATGGCTTTCATAGTTGCGAATAACCGTGTGGGTTCGTCTCGTTTTACACCATGTGAACACACCGATTAATATGTTTGGGTGCGGGTGGGAGATTTCGGCCGTAGCGCGGCTGAAGCCGCGGCTGAGTGGGCTTCGAAAGCCCGTCCGATAGGCGAAGGTGATGTCTCCCGGACGTTCGGCTCAGATTTCGACGCCGTCGGACTCGGACGACTGGGACTGCGACTGGACGGCGGCTCGGTTCTCGATACGCCGCCCCTTGCGCAGCGCCTCCGTCTGGGCGTCGAACAAGTAGACGTGTTCGGGCGCGATAGAAAGCGACAGCGTGTCGCCGGACGACAGTCCGTGGAACTCGCCGATTTCGGCGGTGACGTCGCCCATCGGTCCGTTTCCGTGAACGATTGCTTTCGTGCCGACCGGCTCGACGACGCGGACCTCCACGTCGAACGTCAGCCCGTCGGCGCGGCGCTTGTTCGTCTGGTAGAAGTCCTGCGGGCGGAACCCGACGTTGACGCGCCCGGGCGGCACCTCCGTATCGAGGGCGTCACTCGGCAGGTCGAAGCTCACGCCGTCGAGTTCGACGCGAGCGCCGCCGTCGGCGTCGGCGACGACACCGTCGTAGATGTTCATGTCCGGGCTGCCGACGAACTGCGCGACGAAGAGGTTCGCCGGCTCGTTGAACACTTCCTCCGGGCGTCCCAGTTGCTGGAGCGCGCCGTCGTTGAGAACGGCGATTTTGTCGGCAATCGTCATCGCCTCCTCCTGGTTGTGGGTGACGTACGCGGAGGTGATTCCGACCTCGGACTGCAGTTCGTCGATTTCGGTCCGCATCGTCTTGCGGAGCTTCGCGTCGAGGTTCGCCAGCGGCTCGTCGAACAGGAACAGCCGCGGCTCGCGGATGATAGCCCGGCCGAGCGCGACGCGCTGTTTCTGGCCGCCGGAGAGCTGTGCGGGCTTGTTGTTCAGGAGCTGTTCGATTTCGAGCATCGTGGCGACCTCCTCGACGCGCTCGTCGATGTCCGCCTTCGACATCCCGTTGTCCTCCCGCTTGAGGCCGAACCCGAGGTTCTCCCGGACGGTCATGTGCGGATAGAGCGCGAAGTCCTGGAACACCATCGCCACGTCGCGGTTGCGGGCTTTGATGTCGTTGACGACGACGTCGTCGAAGCGAATCTCCCCGGAGGTTGGCGTCTCCAGCCCGCCGATCATCCGGAGCGTCGTCGTCTTCCCGCACCCGCTCGGTCCGAGCAGAACGAGGAACTCCCCGTCTTCGACGTCGATGTCGAGGCTGTCGACCGCGACGACTCCGTCCTTGTCGGGGTCGCCGAAAATCTTCGTGACACCGTCTACTGTGAGGTGTGTCATTGTAAAACATTACCGTAGTACACCTCTTAAAGCTAGCGACTGAATGCGAAAATTGGCCGCGGTGTGCGGCACTGAAAGACGGCGGCTGAGAGGGTGTTATCCCTTGATAGCGCCGCCGGTGAGTCCCTGCACGAAGTAGCGCTGGATGTAGGCCAGTCCGAGCAGGACGGGAAGCGAGATGATGATGGAGGCCGCGGCGACGACGTTCCACTGGGTGTTGAACCCCTGCACGAACGTCAGGAGCCCCGGCGGAACCGTGTACCGGGAGTTGTCGAGGAGCGTCAGCGCGAACACCAACTCGTTCCACGCGAGGAGGAACGCGAAGATGAACGACGCGATGAGCGAGTTCCGCGCCATCGGCACGATGACGTACCAGAACGTCTCTATCGAGCTACACTGGTCGATGCGGGAGGCCTCGATAATCGAGTCCGGGAAGTCGTCGAAGAAGCCCTTCATCAGCCAGACGACGAACGGCGCGGTCATCGCGCCGTAGATGAGAATCAACACGAGGTGCGTGTTGAACAGGCCGAGCGCCGAGACGAGTTCCCACTCGGGGACCATGATGGCGGTCCCCGGGAACATCAGCGACGCGAGGAAGATGCTCATCAGCGCGTTCTTCCCGACGAAGTCGCGGCGCGACAGCACGTACGACGCGGCCGTCCCGAGGACGAGCGCGATTGCGCCCGCGCCGACGGCGACTTTCAGGCTGTTCAACACGAGCGACAGGATGTCGATGTCGATGGCCGACGACGCCTGCCAGCCGAACAGGTTGGCGAACAGCGAGGTGTAGCCGCCCGCCTGAATCGACGACTCGACGACGAGCCGGAAGCCCTCAAGCGAGAAGTCGTTCGGGAACACCGTCGGCGGAATCTGCTGAATCTCCGCGGTGGTCTTGAACGCCGTCACGACCATCCAGTACAGCGGGAAGAGGACGAACGCGAAGACGACGAGCGTCAGGAGCGCGACCGCCGTCTTGCGGACGTACGCACCCGCCGTGGTGTCGAACAGCCACGACTCGTTCCGCCGGAACTCGGCGGCCGGGTCGGCGTCGGAGTCTTGTGCCGCCATCAGACGTCACCCCGCACTTGGTCGTACACCTGGATGTAGTAGTACGAGAACACGAGCAGGACGACGAACAGGATGAGCGACAGCGCCGACGCCAGCCCCACGTCGAAGTCGACGAACGCCGTCCGGTAAATCATGACCGGGAGCGTGCTGCTGGAGACGCCGGGGCCGCCCTTCGTCATCACCCAAATCATCGAGAAGTTCCTGATGTTGTAGATGAGCATCAGGAGGAACCCGATGGCGAGGTTGTACCGCATCATCGGGATGGTGATGAACCGGAACTGCTCCCACGGCGTCGCACCGTCCATCCGCGCGGCCTCGTAGAGATGCTCGTCGATTCCCTGCAAGGACGTGAGCGTCAACAGCGCGAACAGGGGTGCGAGCCGCCAAATCATCCCGATGATGGGCGGCCACAACGAGAGTTCCGTCGAGCCGAGCATGACGATGTACTCGTCGACGACGCCGAGTTGGACGAGCAGTTCGTTGATGATACCCTGCGACCCGCCGAACATGAACTGCCAGATGGACGCGCCGACGACCCGCGGGAGGACCCACGGGATGAGCACGATGGCGCTCGCGACGCTCGTGTACGGGAGCTTCTCGTGAAGGAGCCAGCCCATCAAGAAGCCGAGGACGATAGCGGCGGAGCTACCGACGACGACCCAGACGAGCGTGTTCCACAGGACCTGATGGATGGTCGGACTCGACCAGATTTCGGCGTAGTTCGCCAGTCCGACGAACTCGGCCTCGCTGGGCGCGAGCAGGTCCTTGTTGAAGAAGCTCGAGTAGATGGCCTGCGCGATGGGGTAGAGGATGAACAGTCCGACGAGCGCCGTCACCGGTAGGACCGGGAGGTACACCTTGACCCCTTCGGGAATCCGTTCGGAGACGCTCTCGAACGACCCTCTCGCCTGCTTCGAGTAGCTCATGGCTTCGTCTCACCACCGCGGGCCCGCGGTCGTTCGAGCGACGGTCCGAATCGCATGGTCAGGCCAGCTCCTCGTCGATGACTTCCTGAACCGATTCGTTGGCGGCGCTGCAAGCCTCTTCGGCCGTCGCGTTGCCGAGGACGACCGGCTGGATGACCTCGGTGTTGATGATGCTCTGGACCGACGCGATGCCCGAGAACGACGGGAACCGCGAGGTGCGCGTGAACAGGTCGTCGTTCTCGTACAGCGTCACGAGGTCCCCGAACTGGCTCCGGAAGAGGTCGCTCGGGTCCTCGAAGGCGCTTTCGAGCGTCGGGACGCGCCCGCGGATGCCCACGTCGTTCTCGGCGTCGTAGGTCCACGGCGCGAGCTGTTCTTCGGAGTTCCACCACTCGGTGAAGTCGAAGGCGGCCCGGAGCTCGGCCTCCGAATCGGTGCCGTTGCCGAGCATGAACCCCTGCGCGTTCTGTAAGAGCAGGTCGCGGGGTTCGAAGCTCCCCGACGGGCTGTCCGGCAGCGGCGCGCGGGTGACGGTGTGACCCTCGCCGTCGAGCCACTCCTGCGGCGCGCCGGTCGTCTGGTAGACCGCGTTGGCGTGGGAGTACGTGATGAAGATGCCGGACTCGCCCTCGCGGAGGAGCCGTCCCGCACCGATGTGGTCGTTCTCGGCTATCGAGTTGGGGAACAGCCCGGCGTCCGCGATGTCCTGATAGAGCCTGACGGCGTCGACGAAGCCGGGTTGGTCGACCGTCGCCTCCAGCGTCTCGGGGTCGAAGTACCGGCCGCCGTTGGCGTAGACGAAGCCGATGAAGTAGCCGGTCGTCAGGCCGAAGTCGGTCCCCGGCGCGGTAATCGCCGCCGACACCTCGTCTAGCTCCTGCATCTCCTCGCCGAGTTGGATGAGTTCCTCCCAGTTGCGCGGCGGGCTGTCGAAGCTCGTCTGTTCGAGATAGTCGGTTCGGATGTCCACGAACGGGCCGAGGTCGGCGTAGCCGCCGGGGAGCCCCCACTGCCGCTCCCCTTCGGTGTCACCGAGGCTGTCGTAGATTTGCGTATCGACGTTCGCCTGGATGAACCGGCTGTTTATCTCCTCTAGCTCGTCGGCGAACTGCTCTTGGTCGAGCGGTTGGATGGCGCTCGCGCCGACGTAGTCGGGAATCTGTTGGGTCTGGCCGGCCATCACGTCCGGGAGGTTGTTGTTCGCCGCCGCGGAGGCGATAATCTGGTACTTCTGTCCCCACTCTTGGTGCTGGTAGGTGACGTCGTGCTCGCCGTAACTGCCGTAGTGGTTACTGATGTACTCCCGTTCGGCGGGGATGCCGCCGAACAGCCAGAAGTCGATAGACTGGGAGCCCGAACCACCGCCGCCGGAGCCCCCGGAGCCGCCGGAGCCGTCCCCTCCGCCGGAACCCCCACCGTTGCCACCGTCGTTTCCGCCACCCATACAACCAGCCAACGCCGCGGTGAGACCCGCTCCGAGCCCAGTCACGTATCGCCGCCTGCTGAGCCGGTTCGATGAACTACTGTTTGCCATGGTGTACCATTACAAACCACTATAATTCATTATAATAAATATACCGATGCAATCTGGAGCGGGAATAGCAGCCACCGAATCGACGATGGGGCGGGCGAGGCACGTTGTGACGACCGATTACACTCACCCGAGGTCGACGTGCCGCCGGAACGACTTCTCGGTCAGCCACGACCGGTCGGCTTTCGACAACGAGTCGACCTGTTTGAGCCAGTTACACGCCTCGGCGTAGCTGGCAACGTCGCTGACGTTGGGGTAGTCGGAGCCCCAGACGACCCGCTCGCGCCCGAAGGTGTCGAGGAGCCACCGGACGTGGTCGTGCATGTCGGCGTAGGGGAACGCCGAGTCGGACATGTGAACGATTTCCGAGACCTTCACCGCGACCGAGTCGTGTTCCGCGAGGTCGGCGAACCGGCTGAACGTCCCCTCGTCGGTGGGGGTGTCCGGGCCCGCGTGAGCGAAGTGGTCGAACAGGTAGGTGAGGTCGGGGTACGCCTCGACGAGTTCGAGCGCCTGGTCGAGTTGGCCGTGGTCGCAGAGAATCTGAACCGTGGCGTCGTGCTCGACCGCGGCCTCCCAGAACGCGGTCTCCTCGACGCTCTCTCCGAGCCACGTCACGCTCGGGTCGAACGTCTCCCACATGCGGTCGTACGGACAGGCCGCGCCGAGACGAAAGCCGAGGACGCCGTCGGTCTCCATGCAGCGGTCGAGTCGCTCGACGGCGTCGGCGGCGAAGGGGTCGAGCATCACGATGCCGTGGAGTCGGTCGTACTCGGCGGCGACCCGGCGGGTGTACCAGTTGTCCGTCCAGTCGCAGATGGGGTAGCCCACGACGACGGCCTCGTCCACGCCGTTTCGGTCCATGTCGGCGAGCAGGCGGTCGGCGGTGTAGACGGTGTGCACGTCGAAGCTGTCGACGAGGTCCAAGATGGGGCCGTTGGTCCACGGGTGGTCCGGGCTCGCGGCACCCCACGCGTGGGTGTGGGTATCTATCATTACAATCGACGACGGGCGTTCCCGTACTAAATCTTACCCGCCGAAAAGCTAAGACGGGGGCCGCCGAATCGGAGGCCGTATGGCGCGAATCGCGTTCCACCTGGAGATTAAAGACGGCAAGCGAGAAGAGTACCGAACGAAACACGAGAACGTCCCCGAGGCGCTCGAATCCGCCTACTTGGACTCCGACGCCGGCCTGCAAACGTACAGCGTCTTCGAGAAAGACGGCCACGTTTTCGGCTTCATGGAAGTCGACGACCCGGAGGCCATCCAAGAAGTCATGGACAACAGCGAGGCGCAGGCCGACTGGGGCGAGGTCATGAGCGGCATCACCGTCGAGACCGACGACAGTTGGATGGACGAAGTCTACCGGATGGTCTGACGCCCGGGAGACGAGAATTGTCCGGGCATGGCGGACGAAACGCCGTTCCGACCGAATATATCAAGACCAACAGTGTCGAATAGATACCCATAGATACTCGTTTTCGGCCGTTTCAATCCCCACGCCGGGACGATTCCAGAAGATTCCTGCGGCTCCGGTTCTACCGGATGATTGTCCGGCGATGACGGAAGTCCGTCCGGGGTGGAATCGACCAGTTGCGGTTGTCCGTCGAGGCGAGGACGCAAGGGCGAATTGAGTGCTCTCGCCGGCAACGCGGGTCGTACGCCGCAAATCATTACGCACATAGAACTGTAATTCAGAGTTGGTTCCATTTAAATTGATTCGGGAATAATATGGTGACCGGACGTGAGTCAGTAACGCTGACGCCCGCCAGGGGAGAACGTGACGAAACGGCGCTACTCTGTACCGACAGCGCGTCTGTCACGAATATTTAGGGCGTTGTCAGTGACCCACGACAGGAATCCGGTATCCGGTGATGTCGGATGGTCACACGTGGTGAGCGACAAACCGACCGCCCGCGGGCTACCAGGACGTAATCGGAACTTCGCGGAGCGGCCCCGGAAGCGGGACATCGACGGTCGAGTCGGTGTAGTGCGAGAGGTAGAACCCGACGATGATTTCGAGCGAGCGAGTCGCCGCGACGCCGGGCGAGTAGTTTTCGGCGTCGCCGTCGAGGAGTTCCTGCACGTGGGCCGCCGCGTTTGCGAAGGAGCCCTTGTAGTCGCCCTCCCACGTCCACGCGCCCTCGATACCGGGGAGCGGTCGCTCGACGTGGTCGCCGTCTTCGAGCGACCAGTAGCGCCACTCGCCGTCGTCGTTGTTCATGTAGAGTTTGCCCTCGGTGCCGATGAAACTCAGCGTCATCGAGGAGACGTCGCGCGGAATCGTGCAGTCCACGGTGACGAACGTGCCGTCGTCCATGACGACGTGCCCGCCGCCGCCGGCGTCGACGACCGACTCCGTGGCGTCCAGCGCGTCGAGCGCCTCGTTCTCGCCGGTGATGTGGCCGCTCACCCGCGAGGCCCGCGCGTCGAGGAGGTAGACGAGGGTGTCGAGGACGTGCGTGGAGTTCCGCATGAGTTCCATGCGGTACTGCGCGCTCACGGACTTCACGTCGCCGAGGATTTCCTCCTCGCGGACGAGGTCGCGGAGCCGACGGAGCTTGTCCGTGAACCGAAACGAGTGGTTGACGACGAGTTCCGTGTCGGTGTCGTCGCAGACGGCGACCATCTCCTCGGCGTCGCTGACGGCCGACGCGATGGGTTTCTCGCACCAGACGACCGAGGGGTCGGCCGCGGAGCGCGCGGCGTCGACGACGTGGTCGCGGTGGAGGAACGACGGCGTGCAGACCGACACCGCGTCGAGGTCCTCGGCGTCGAGCATCGCCTCGTGGCCGACGTACCGGCGGTCGGCGGGGATGTCCCACGCCTCCCCGAAGGTGTCCAGTTTCGACTCGTCCACGTCTGCGACGGCGACGAGTTCGATGTCGTCGGTCGCGGCGTAGCCGCCCGCGTGGCTCGCGTCGATTTTCTCCTTGCCGATGGCCGCCTCGTCGTGCATGCCGAGGATGCCCATTCCTGCGATGCCGCCGGTTCCGATGATGCCTGCGTGGTAAGTCATAGTGTCTCCTGTCGCGGGAGTTCGTTCGTCAATGTGCGCCGGAGCGCATAACTGTGGTGCCGGGCCGAAAGAGTCGAAACGAACGCTGGGGACGAAGGTCTCAGTCGAGCGCGGCCGCGGCCATCAGGAACCAGCCCTGTCCGTACGGCGTGTCCGTCAGCGGGGCCTCGGGGCCGCCCGGCGGGCCGGCGACGCGGTTGACCGCGCCCTCCTCGCCGACGACGCGAGAGACGGCTGCGAGCCCGTCTTCGGCGGGTCGGCGGTAGGTCTCCGCATCGAGGATGCCGAGGTCGATGCCGCGGGCGAACGCGTAGGCGAACATGAGCGTCCCCGACGATTCGAGCGGCGTGTGCGGGTCGTCGACGAGGTTGTGCCAGAAACCGCTACCGTCTTGGAGCGGAAGGAGCGCCTCGCAGTGCGACCGGAACAGGTCGAGGAGGTCGTCGCGCTTCGGATGGTCCTCGGGGAGCCGTTCGAGCACGTCCGCCGAGGCGGCGGCGGCCCAGCCGTTGCCGCGCGCCCAGAACGCGCCCTGCGGGTAGTGGTTCGGCTGTTCGACCCAGATGTGGCGGAACAGCCCCGTGTGGCCGTCGCGGAGGTGCGCGGCGTGAATCAGAATCTGCTCGACCGCCTCGTCGAAGGCGTCGGCGTCGCCCGCGGCCGCGCCGTAGCGGGCGAGGAAGGGACACATCATGTAGACGGAGTCTATCCACAGCGACTTGATGCCCGCGAGGTCGGGGTCGTGGTGGGGGATGCCGCCGTCTTCGGTCCGCTCGAAGGACAGAAGCGACTCGTAGGCGCGCTCGGCCGCGTCGAGGTAGCGGTCCTCGCCCGTGCGGTCGTAGAAGTCGAGGACGCCGTGACCGATGGCGGTGCTGTTGTTCGTGTTCATGCACTTCTTGACGGTCAGCTCCCAGCTCGCCTCGTACTCGCGGCCGTGGCTGAACACCTCTATCGGGTAGCTCGGGCCGTAGCTCAACTGCCCGGCGTCGTTCTGTGTCGCCACCGCGGTGTCGACGAGGTGCTTCGCGCGCTCGACCGACTCGGCTCCCCCCTCGGCGAGCAGGCCGTTGATGGCGACGCCGGTAATCCACGACTGACCGTCGATGTCCAGCGACCTGAGGTACGAGGCGGCGCGCTGGACTGGTGTAAGCTCGTCTATTGGCATGAGTACAGTACCCACACGAAGACGTGCGAGGATGAAAAATGTATCCCATGGCGTCGCGCCACCACCGGACGGCGGCCGCGCGGGCCAGTCGGTCAGCCAGTCCGGAGCCGGGGGTACTCGTTCGCCGCGACAGACACGTTCCCCAGGCGGGAACAAATATATACGGCTCTGGTTCGACTACCACACCATGAGCTCCCCACCGAACAAACGCCCCGGTCGAACAATCCGCTCGGTCCAGATAGCGTTCAATATCATCGACCTCCTCCAGGAGGAGGCGGGCATCGGCGTGACGCGAATTGCCGACGAGCTCGGCCACTCGAAGAGCACCGTCCACAGCCACCTCCGGACGCTCGAAGAGCGCCGCGTCATCGTGCGCGAGGGCGACGGCTACCGGCTGGGCCTGCGGTTTCTCGACGTGGCTTCGCACGTCCGCGACCAGATAGGCAACTTCGACATCGTTCAAAAAGAGGTCGACTCGCTGGCCGAGGAGACGGGCGAAATCGTCCAGTTCGGCGTCGAGGAGTACGGCAAGGTCTCGTACCTCCACAAGGCGCAGGGGGAACACGCCGTCGAGACGCTGTCGCGGGTGGGGACCCAACAGCCGATGTACTCCACGTCGCTGGGCAAGACGATTCTGGCGTACCTGCCGCCCGAGCGCATCGAGGAAATCGCGGCCGCGATGGAGTACGAGCCCAAGACGGCGAACACCATCACCAGTCCGGAGGAGCTGTTCGAGGAGCTCGAAACCATCCGCGAGCAAGGGTACGGCATCGACGACGAGGAGAACATCAACGGTCTGCGCTGCGTCTCTGCGCCCGTCAAGAACGACGAGACGATTCTCGGCGCGATTAGCATCACCGGCCCGTCGAGTCGGTTCACCGAGGACCGCCTGCACGGCGAACTCGCGGACTACGTCCGGAGCGCCGCGAACGTCATCGAACTGAACACGAAGTTCTCCTGAGGGCGCGGGGCCGGCGGCTCAGTAGTTCTCGTAGATGGTCTTCACCGACGAGAAGAAGTCGAGGCCGGCGTCGCCCTGCTCGCGGTAGGTGTTCGTCGACGAGTCCTTGTAGCCGCCGAAGGGGACGTGGAGTTCGAGGCCGGTCGTCTTCTCGTTGATTTTCGCGACGCCCGCTTCGACCTCGTTGACGAAGCGCTTGCCCTCGCTGAGGTCCTGCGTGACGATGCTGGCCGACAGGCCGTAGTCGACGTCGTTGGCGAGGGCGAGCGCGTCCTCGAACGAGTCGGCCTTGACGACCGCCAGCACGGGGCCGAAAATCTCTTCTTGGGCGATGCGAGCGTCGTTTTCGACGCCGGAGAACACCGTCGGCTCGACGAAGTAGCCGTCGTCGTAGTCGTCGCCGGAGAGCCTGCTGCCGCCGGCTTCGACCGTCGCGCCCTCCGAGGACCCGATGTCGACGTATTCGAGCGTCGTAGACAGTTCGTCCTCGGAGACGTGCGGGCCCATGTCGGGGTCGTCGAGGCCGTCGCCGACGACGAGCGAGTCTGCGTAGTCGGAGACGGCCGCGACGAACTCGTCGTACACGTCCTCGTGGACGATGGCGCGCGAGGTGGCCGTACACGACTGGCCGGTCGTGCCGAACGCGCCGACGCCGACGGTCTCGGCGGCGTCTTCGATGTCCGCGCTGGGCATGACGACGGTCGGGTTCTTGCCGCCCATCTCACACTGGACGCGCTTGAGGTCGACCGCGGCCGTCTCGGCGACCATCGTCCCCACGGCGGTGCTGCCGGTAAAGGAGACGCCGTCGATGCGCTCGCTCTCGATGAGCGGGCCGCCGACCTCGCTCCCGGAGCCGGTGATGGTGTTCGCCACGCCGGCCGGCAGTCCAGCGTCGTCGAGACATTCGAGGACGATGGCGACGACGCCCGGCGCTTCGGACGCCGGCTTGAGGACCGCGGTGTTGCCGGCGGCGAGCGCCGGGGCGAGCTTCCAGACCGGGATGGCGATGGGGTAGTTCCACGGCGTGATGAGCGCGACCGTCCCGAGGGGTTCGTGCTTCGTGTAGAGGTCCTTCCCGGGGGCGCTCGCGGACTTGACGGTGCCGCCGAAATCCCGCGCTTTCGCGCCGTAGTAGTGGAAGATGTCGATGGCGCGCTGTACCTCGCCGCCCGCCTCGGAGCGCGTCTTGCCCTCCTCGCGGACGAGCACCTCGGTCGCCTCTTCTTTCCGCGCGTCGAGGTTGTTACCGGCCTCGCGGAGAATCGCGCCGCGGGACGGACCGGGCGTCGACGCCCACTCGTCCTGCGCGGCGACGGCCGCGTCGAGCGCCGCCTCGACGTCCGCCTCGGTGGACGCCGGGTGGACGCTGACGACTTCGCCGGCCGCCGCGGGGTTCGTCACTTCGAACGTCTCTCCCGACTGGGAGTCGGTCCATTCGCCGTCGATGAAGTTACCGTAGGTTCTCGACATTCGACCTAGCCATGCACAGCCATCACTAAGTAAGCTTCTCATGGCGAGCGCGGATGGCCGCCGCGCGCTCGTGGCCGTCGCAAGGTGTGAGCGAAGCGAATTCGCGAGGTTCGGACTGGTATCGACGAGTCGCCGCCGCCTCAAAGGAGGAACTGGAGGACGACGAACAGGGTGGCGACCGAGACGGCGGTGGTCGCGAACACGTTCATCGACGCGAGATCGGCGTCGCCGCCGAGTTCGTTCGCGTAGATGAACGACGAGACGGCGGTCGGCGTCGCGAGCATCGTCACGCCGGCTTGGACCGTCGACCAACTCGACGCGAACGTCGAGAAGACGGCGAAGGCGAGAAGCGGCATCAGGACGACTTTGCTGCCGACGACGGCCCCGACGGTGCGAAAGTCGAACGACTCGGTGGAAATCGTGAGCGACGCGCCGATGGAGAGCAGCGCCACGGGGAGCGCGAGCGAGGAGAGCGCGTCGAGCCCCGTCAGAAGGACGCCGGGGACGCCGAGGCCGAGCCCGGAGAAGGCGAGCCCCAACACGAGCGCCGGAATGACCGGCGTCTTGAGCACGCCGACGAACTCCTCTTTGAACGATACGTCAGCGCCGTTGACGAGCACGAGGACCGTGATAGTGAGCGGGACGTGGGTGAGCGCGCCGATGCCGAGGATGACGGCCGCCTTCGCAGACGCCAGCGAACCGAACGTCGAATCGACGAGCGGGAGCCCGAGGAAGCCGAGGTTCGAGTAGTACGACTGGACGATGGCGACACTGCGAACCGAGTCGGGCGACACCCGCCGGTGGACGACCCAGCCGACGGCGAGCATCGTAAAGAGGACGAGCCAAAAGCCCAACACGAGCGTCGGCTCGATGACTTCGCGAATCGGCTGGTCGTACGTCGAGGTGAACACGAGCGCGGGGAGCGCGAAGGCGAACGCGAAGAACGTGAGTTTGTCGCGGCGGCCGCTGTCGAGGAGGCCGAGACGCTTCGCTAGCGCCCCGAGGCAGAGCACCCCGAGCATGTAGCCCAGATTTGCGGCGACGGTCATACACGTCCATCGAACAGGGGGGTTCTTCCGTGTTACGCTCGCGGAGATTTCGTTCGGGTAGTTCGACCACGAGAGCGCCTGAGAACCGCGTATTCCAGTTAATCGTCCATGAGAGATTCGAGCTCGCGCGCGAGGCGCTCGCCGATGCGAATCATCGCGTCGTCGCCGGGATGGACGAGGTCGGTCGTCATTCCGCTGGCGGTCGGCAAGAGGTCGGGACCCTCGACGAGGTGGACGTTGTCGTAGCCGCACTCGGTGACCACGTCGCGGAGGTGTTCGCGGAACGTCTCGGAGAGCGTCGCTTCCTCGTGGTCGCGCTTGTACTCGCGCACGTGCGGGAACAGCGTGATACAGGCGACGGGTTTGGACGGGTTCGCCGCGGCGACGGTTTCGACCATGTCCGCGGCGCGCTCGCGGAACTCGTCGGGCGAGAATCGGCCGACCATATTCACCGACAGCGAGAGCGTCGCCACGTCCCAGTCGTCGCGGGCGGCGATGTGCTCGGCCATCGCGGGGTCGCAGTAGGCTGTCCCGCAGGAGCCGAGATTTATCGGGTCCGCACCGAGTCTCCGGGCCGTCTGGTTAACGTACGTGAGCATCTCCGCCGACGGGTCCTCGCCCTCGGTAATCGACGTGCCGTACGCGAGGTATCGGAGGCTCGGAACCTCGTCGGCGGTCGGCGGCCGCCGCGCGCCCTCGACGCCGTGGTAGTAGATGTGGCCGCCGCGGTGGTCGCCGGGGAAGACGAGTCGGCACACCTCGGGCGCGTAACGCATCTCGCCGGTCGCCGCCGGGTCGAGGTCGGACAGCGACTCCGGGGGAGACAGTTCGACCGTCTTCGGCTCCGGCCCGAGCGTGAACTCCTCGCCCGTCGCCTGAAAGTCCCCCCAGAACGGCCGAACGAGGCTGTCTCGCTCCTCGGAGGAGAGCGTGATTCGAACCGTCTCATCGGGGACGAGTCGAATCTCGGTTCCCGCCGGGTGAGACATCCGCGTCTGCGCGCCGGTGTTCAGGCCGCTCCTGACGGCCTCCGGAACGCGGAGCAGTCGAAGTCCCTCGTGCGGTCTGACCCGCTGGAGCGCCCTGACGTTGTGGAACTGAACGTCGTCGTGCTGGATATCGTCGTGCTGCATACCGTGTGAGTCACGCACACGCCACACCTACTTATCCCTACCTCCGGCGACCGACGCGCGGCGACGGGCGCGCCGGTGCTGGACGGAGACAGACGCCGAAGTGGCATCATCGGTTCCCGAGGCGGGAAAATTACAGTCATATGATTGTAATATATGGGCGGATATAGCGTCGAATTCGCGCGTTCGTCGTGAGTGACGCACAGCCGACCAAAACGCCAACCCTCCCAAACCCAATCTAGAGCCCACAGAGAGGCCTAAATCCGAATATTCGCCACCGGGGAACGCAAAACCCATCCAGAGTGAATAATTGGGCACGATTCGCCCGATGTTCGTTCCCCACCGGCGAACAAGATGGAGTATGACGCTGCCCTCGTGCGGTCAGTCTGGGAATGTAGCCGCTCAACTGCCGGAGCTGAAGGTGTGTTATGATTGGTGCGGGCCGGGAGTCCGGTGGGGGACGAGCGGGCCGGTGAGACGTGAAAACGGCTCAACAGGGAGCGAGGGAACGTCGAGACGGCGAAAAATGGGGTGGGGTGCTTCCGACGGCTGCCGTCGGGTAGCGTCAGGCAGGTGCGGTGAGCGTGGTCAGTCGATATCGGTGCGGTCGGAGTCGTCGGTGCGCGCCCGGGTCGATGTCGATGAGTCAGTCGATGACGCGGGCGATGCCGTCGTCGAGTTCCTCGTACAGTTCCTCGGCGCGGCGCTCGTCGTCGGCCGACAGCGACCGAATCGGCTCGCGGACCGACCCGCCGTGCAGGCCGGCCAGTTCGAGGCCCTTCTTCACTATCGGGACGCTTATCGCGCCGGGAAGGTCGTTGTCGGTTCCCGTCTCGCCGCGGAGAGCTTGGAACGGGAGCGTCAGGTCGCGAATCTCGCGGGCGCGTTCCCAGTTCTCCTCGGTGAGCGCCTCGAACAGCGCGAGGCCGATTTCCGGGCGGAAATTGCTGACGCCCGCCGAGAACCCCTCGATGCCCTCGTTCCAAAACGAGACGGCGTAGGGTTCCGCGAGGCCGTCCACCCAGACCACGTCGTCGTCCGCGACGGCGACGGCGGAACCGAGTTTGACCGGGTCCTCGATGGCGTACTTGACGCCGACGACGCCCTCGATGCGCGAGAGGTCGCGGAGGAAGGAGACCGAGGGGTCGAAGCCGCGGACGTAGGGAACGAGCGGCGTGTCGGTCGCGGCGTCGAGTTTCTCGTAGTAGCGGATGAGTCCCCGCTCGTGGACGTAGGTGTGGTCCGGCGGCATGACCATCATGGCGTCCACGCCGACGCGGTCGTAGGCTTCCATCAGGTCCGTCGCGGCCTTCGTCGACCCGCCGACGCCGGCGAGGACGCAGGCGCTGTCGGGGAGCGCGTCGACCGCCGTCTCCGTCACGTCGACGCGCTCCTGTTGGGACAGGGAGTGGTATTCGCTGATGTTCGCGGCCGCGAGGAACGACGAGATACCGTCGCCGGAAAGCGACTTCGCGTTCGCTTCGAGTTTGTCGTGTTGAATCTCCAGGTCGTCGTCGAACGGCGTGAGCAAGCCGACGGCGACGCCACGGAGACGACTGCGTACACGGTCGTCTGCGAGTGGCATGGTACAGTCAATCTGAGTCAACCGTGATAAACCCATCGTCAACGCCTGAATCCGGCGTTCACGCGCGTGAGAGCGCCCGCGAGTCGTCCATCTGGTGCGCGGCAGTCAGGCTTCGTGACCCGAACGGGCGGGCCGAAGCGGTACCCGAATTGAAGTCGGACGTCGCGGTCACCCATCAATTTATTACGATTTGGTCAGAGTGGATTCGTATGGACGTCTTGATGACCGGCGTCTATGGCCGGTGCGGCACCGCAGTCATAGACCACCTGCACGACGACGACGCCTACGACTTCACGTACTTCAACCGCTCCGACCGCCCCGACGACCACCCCTACGGCGGCTACGACACCGTCGTCGGCGACGTGTCCGACTACGACGCGCTCGACGGCGCCGCGGCGGGGCAGGACGCGATGGTCCACATGGCGGCGTACCCCTACACCGACGGGACGTGGGAGGACATCTTCGAGCCCAACATCATCGGGATGTACAACGCGCTCGAAGTCGCCCGCGAGAACGAAATCGAGTCGTTCGT
The DNA here is from genome assembly GCF_014530665.1 of Haloferax sp. AS1. Taxonomy (NCBI): domain Archaea; kingdom Methanobacteriati; phylum Methanobacteriota; class Halobacteria; order Halobacteriales; family Haloferacaceae; genus Haloferax; species Haloferax sp. AS1. The sequence goes on along the minus strand of NZ_SPSA01000003.1, from coordinate 361,629 downwards.
CTTCCTCTCGACCAACCACGTCATGGGCGGCTACGAGGACGAGTTCTCCCCCGAGATATACGAGCCGGGTCACGGACTCGTCATCGGCCACGAGGACCCCGTCCGCCCCGACTCGTTTTACGGCGCGTCGAAGGCGTACGGCGAGGACATGGGTCGGTACTACGTCGAGAACTACGAATACCCCAAGCAGTTCTACGCCCTCCGGGTGTGCAGCGTCCGGATGCCGGAGTACGACCACCCCTACGGCGACGCCGAGGCCGCCGTCGAGAACGGCGAGTTCGAACGCGGGAGCGCCGAGTACGAGGAAACCGTCGGGCGCATGAAGGCGATGTGGCAGTCCCGCCGCGACTTCGCCCACGAAATCGACTGCTGTCTGCAAGACGACGACGTCGAATTCGGTATCTTCAGCGGCGTGAGCGACAACCAGCGCCGGTGGTACGACCTCGAACACGCCCGCTCGCAAATCGGCTACCACCCGCAGGACGACGGCGAGGAGTGGGACAGCCCGCCGGAGTAGTCTCGAACGACTGAGTACAGACGGCTACGCGGTCGCGGGGGCAGAAAAAACGAGAGTCGGGTCAGTCCGCCGCGACGACGCTCACTCGGTGTGAAGCGTCACGTAGCCGTCGAAGTTGAGAATCACGAACTGCGCGAGGTCGCCGAACAGCGCCTTTCCGGTCGGCGACCGCTTCCGGCCGAGGATGAACACGTGGTCTGCGCCCTCCTCGTCAGCGACTTCGATGACCTTCTCGGCGCGCTCTTTCTCGGCGGCGATTCGCGGGACGATTTCGTAGGACACCTCGTCGTCGGTCGCGAAGACCTTCCGGGCGACCTCCTCGGCGTCGTTCATCGCGCCCTTGAACGCGTCCTGTTCGGTGTACGACGTGTGCTCGACGTCGCCGATGGTGTCGAGGACCTCCTGGGTCTCCTCGAACTCGTCTTCGGTGAGCGTGACGAGGAGGACGAGGTCGGCGTCCGCGCCGAGCGCGTGTTCTCTGGCCTCCCGGAGGAGGTCCGCGTGCGAGTCGGTGTTCTCGATGAGTACTAATCCTCTGTCCATGCACCCTCATTCCGTCTCGCCTTATCTAAGTCTACCGGGGAAAGGGACGGCGAGGGTGAGGCTGGCCGGGGCAGTATACTGAAATACACCGCGGTACTCTACGCAGACATGCCCGAAACGAGTCTCGCCGACGTGCTCCGCGATTACGAGACCCGAATGAAGCTCGTCCTCGTCATCTCGCTGGCCTCTATCGCCCTGCTTCTCCTCTCGCTGCCGTCTATCGAACCGGGGACGACGACCCACGCGCTCGTCTATCTCCAACTGACGACGTTCGGCGGATTAGCGGTCGTGATGCTCGGACTGTTGCTGTGGACGGCGAGGAGCGCGTGAGACGGGGCGAAAACCAGCGCGAACGGGCGGGGAACTGTTATTTTCTCTATCATGGTTGGGATGGGCAAATCCAGTATCTATATTAACGGGGAGTATCATGATAGATGATACCGCATGGCTGGAAAGCGTTCAACCAACTGGAGTAGACGAGACCTTATCAAGTACGGGGCGGTGGCTGGCACGGCTGGACTGGCCGGCTGCTTCGATAGTTCCGGGCAGACGACCGAAGACGGCAGTACCGGGGACGGCACGGACGGCGGCACGACCACCGAGGGCGGCGCGAGCATCGCCGACGACACCCTCGATTACCCCGCGGGCCGACCCGCGACGGACGTGCAGTTCAACCGGTACAGCCTCGGCAACTACGCGCACACCCTTCAGGACCAACTGTTCGAGGAAGTCGCGCGCGGCTACGCCGACGGGACGGTCCGACCCGACCTGCTCGAAGACATGACCGTCGACGGGCGGACGCTCACGCTGACGTTCCCCGAGGGGTTCAAGTGGTGGAACGGCGACGACCTGACGGCCGAAGACTACTACATCGGTCTCGAAATCGACCGCCTGCAATCGCCCGAGCAGTCGCCCATCGAGAGCAACACGCTGGTCGACGACTACACCATCGAGCGGACGTTCAAGACGGCCGTCTCGCCCAACCTGATGAAGGCGAACGTCGCCGAGACGTTCGTCAACACCCCGCGGTCGATTTACCGCGAATACCTCACCCGCTACGAGGAAGCATCGAGTGAGAGCGAGCGCGAGAGCGTGACGAGCGACCTCCTCGACATGAGCATCACGACCCAACAGCTCATCGACGAGGGGCTCGGCAACGCGCTGTACCGCGTCACCGGCTTCAACTCCTCGGAGACCGTCCTCGAGAAGTTCGAAGACCACCCGTACGCGAGCCGGACGGACATCCCGAAGGTGCGCATCATCCCCGAGACGACCGCCGACGTGGAGTCGCTGTCGGTGAACGACCAGCTCGACATGAACCCCGACGTGCTCATGTCGGAGTCCCAGCAGTCCCGGTACCCGGACAACATCGAGAACGTCTACCGACTCAACTGGTTCCGCACGCAGAAGTTCACGTTCAACTTCAAAAACGAGCACATCGCGCGGCTCCCGGTCCGGCGCGCCATCGTCAACGCGGTGGACTTCGAGTCGATGGTCGCCGCGATGCGGCAGGCCGGGACCGTCGGCGCACCCGCCGAGAACCAGACGGCGCTGCGCTCGACGATTCACGAGGAGTACCTCGGCGAGGACTTCGTCGACCAGCTCATCGACTACCCGGTCGGCAAGGACCTCGACGCGGCGACGCAACTGCTCGAAGACGCCGGCTACACCAAGGAAGACGGGACGTGGGTCGACCCGGACGGCGAGTCGTTCACCTTCACGGTCCTGACGCAGAACAACAACACCCAGGTGCAGGCGACGAAGGTCTTCAACGACCAGCTCAACGCGTTCGGCATCCAGACCGAAATCAGCACGGTCAGCTCGACCGACTACTACCAGCGCCTCCAAACGTACGAGGCGGACATCTTCTGGATATGGCACGTCGCGAAGGCGCTGTGGCACCCGACGGCGTACTTCTCGAACAACTTCTACGGCATCGAGGTCGGTGACCCCTCCAGTGGAAACGAGACCGGCCCGACGGGCAAGCCCTTTACGACGACCATCCCGAGCGAGGTCGGCGCGACCGAAATCTCCGGCAGCGGCAAAGAGATTCAGCCCGCACAGCTGATGAACGACCTGCCGAACTCCGAGTCCGCAGAGCAGGTCAGAGAGCGGACCCGCGACCTCGTCCAGTGGTTCAACTACGCGCTTCCCGACTTCGTCTTCGTCGAGGAAGACTCCGGCTACTGGGGCGACACGCAGGACTTCTCCATGCCGACGGGCGACGACTACGAACTCAACACGAACCGACCGGGCGAGTTCTCCTTCAAAAACGGATGGATTAGCTCCAACTCGCAGTGAGGTGAGACGGCAGCCTCGACGGGCTTAACCACCACAATTAAGCTCTCTCACGCTAGAAGCCAAACTATTAATAATGACACCAAAGTATTTGTTGAAGCGTCTCGGGCAAGCGATACTGACGTTTTTCGTCACGATGACGGTCTCGTTTCTGCTGTACCAGGCCATGCCCGGTGGCCCGACGGAAGCGATGCGGAGCGTGATCCTCTCGCAGAGCGGCGGGAGCGTCGATATCGACCGACTGAACAGGATGATACAGCTCTACACGAACGTGAACCCGGACCAGCCGATGCACGTACAGTATTTCAACTACGCGTCTGACGTGATTCTCCGGCAGGACCTCGGCACCTCGTTCTTCAAAAACGAGGAGGTCACGACGCTCATCATGCAGCGCATCCCGTGGTCGATGTTCATCAGCGTCTACGCGCTCGCGCTGGGCTACTCGCTGAGCATCTTCCTCGGCGTGATGACGGCTTACCGGGAGAAGTCGCGGTTCGACTCCACGGTGTCATCGCTCATCATCGGACTCAACTCGATTCCGTACTACATCGTCGGCGTCGTGCTCATCTACTTCCTCGCCATCCAGAACAACTACTTCCCGACCGGCGGCCGAATCGGCTCGGGCATCGCCGCAGGGTACAATCCGGAGTTCATGCTCAGTCTCGTGCAACACGCGGCGCTCCCGGCGATTTCGATGGGCGCGCTCGCGACCTCCGGCGCGCTCGCCATGCGCGGGAACGCGGTTCGCGTCCTCGGCGAGGACTACATCCGCGTGGCGCAACTCCGCGGGCTCCGCGAGACCCGCATCGCCACGCAGTACCTCGGGCACAACTCCATCCTCCCGATGTACACGCAGTTCATGATCGGCATCGCCGGCGTCTTCAGCAGCGCCGTCATCGTCGAGGAGGTGTTCGCGTACCCGGGCATGGGCCTCCTGATGTTCGAGGCGGTCAAGACGCAGGACTACCCGCTGTTGATGGGCACGCTCCTCGTGTTCACGGCGATTTCGCTGACCGCTATCTTCATCGCGGACCTCACGTACACGCTCATCGACCCGCGCATCTCGGTGGGTGAGGAGTAACCATGAGTGAAGCACATTCCGACACGTTCGACCTGAAAGACCTCTACGAGGAGGACATCGACCCGGACCCCGAATCGGGTGCCGACCGCGCAAAGCGATTCCTCGAAATGAACGTTATCGCACCCGCGCGCATCGCGGCCGACGACTGGCGCGCGCTCGTCGGCGGCGCGATTCTCGCCTTTTTCCTCCTCATGGGCACCGTCGGCGTCTGGCTCGTCGAGCGACCGACGAGCGGTGACGCGCCCGTCCTCGCCGCGCCGTTCGAATCGCTGGCGTACCCGCTCGGCACCGACGTGTTCGGCCAGCCGATTCACGCCCAGCTCATCCACGCGACGCCGGGCATGTTCAAGATGATATTCGCGGGCGCGGTCGTGAGCGTCGGCTTCGCCGCTCTCGTGGGCGTCGTCGCCGGCTTCGAACACGGCACGCGCATCGACTCGTTCCTGATGACCGTCACCGACGTGGTCATCACGATTCCGGGTCTGCCGCTCATCATCGTCATCACGGCCATCTTCCAGCCCGAGAACCCCTACATCGTCGGGGTCTTCCTCGGCATCGACAACTGGCCGGGGCTGGCGCGGACCGTCCGCTCGCAGGTGCTGAGCATCCGCGAGGAGTCCTACGTCGAGGCGTCCGAAATCATGGGCATCCCGCTGTCGTCGATTCTCCGTCGGGACATCCTCTCGCAGCTCATGCCGTACGTGATGATAAACGGGGCGCTCACCTCGCGGCGCATCATCTTCGAGTCCGTGGGGTTGTACTTCCTCGGCATCCTGCCGTTCACCACGTTCAACTGGGGCGTCATGATGAACCTCGCGTACGAGGGCAACGCGCTCACCCGCCCGGACATGCTCCCGTGGATGGTCGCGCCCATGGTCTGCATCTTCCTGCTGTCGTTCGGGCTCGTCCTCCTGTCGCAGGGGCTCGACAGCCTGTTCAACGTCCGCCTCCGGGCGCGCCACGCGAACACCTCGAAGAAAGGCACCTCGAAGAACAACCAATCGCAGGCGACCGGCGGGGACTGACCCCGTGCCAACACCTATAACCAGACGATGACTACCAACCAAGCAATGCGAACGTCGAATCAGAACGACTCGGACCCCGACCAAGACGTCGTGTTCGAAGTCCGCGACCTGGAGGTCACTTTCGGGACCAACCGAGGCGAATCGAGAGTCGTCCGCAACGTCGACTTCGACATCTACCGCAACGAGACGCTCGGGATGGTCGGCGAAAGCGGCAGCGGCAAGTCGATGACGTCGTCCGCGTTGATGAACGCGGTCGTCAGCCCGGGCGAGACCTCCGGCGAAGTTACCTACTACCCGCCCGACGGCGGCGAGCCGATTTCCGTGCTCGACCTCGACGAGGAAGAGCTGCGGAAGTTCCGCTGGGGCGAAGTCGCCATGGTGTTCCAAGGCGCGATGAGCTCGTTCAACCCCGTCAAGAAGGTCCGCGGCCACTTCAGGGAGACCCTCGAAGACCACAACCGCGACGTGGAGGCGGGGCTCGACCGCGCCCGCAAGATTCTGGGCGACCTCTACTTAGACCCCGACCGCGTCCTCGACTCGTACCCCTACGAGCTCTCGGGCGGGATGAAACAGCGCGCGCTCGTCGCGCTCGCGCTCATCCTCGAACCGGAGGTGCTCGTGATGGACGAGCCGACCGCCGCGCTCGACCTCCTGATGCAGCGCTCTATCGTCTCGCTGCTCAAGGAGCTCAAAGCGGAGTACGACCTGACGATTATCTTCATCACCCACGACCTGCCGCTTCTCACCAAGCTCGCGGACCGGCTCGTCGTGATGTACGCGTTCGACATCGTCGAAATCGGCTCGACCGAGGAGATACTGTACGACGCCGCGCACCCCTACACGCGGTCGCTCCTCAACGCGACGCCGGACCTGAACGCCCCCATCGAGGAGATGCAGTCCATCTCGGGGTCGAAGCCCGACCCGGTGACCAACATCCCCGGCTGTTCGTACCGGCCGCGGTGCCCGATGGCCGACGAGTCTTGCGCGGAGGCGGAGCCACCGATGGCGGACCGCGGCGGCGGCCACCGAACCGCGTGTTTCTACCACGACGACGTGTCCGACGAGATTCCGATTCCCGCGATGGAAGCGGCCGAAGAGGGCGGTGAGGCCGAATGAGCGTCGATAACTCCATCCTCTCGGTGGACGACGTATCGGTCCACTTCACGGACAGCAGCGGCTTCCTCGGCCTGTTCGGCGAGCGACAGACGGTCCGCGCCGTCGACGGCATCTCGCTCGACATCGGGGAAAACGACGTGGTCACGCTCATCGGCGAGTCCGGCTGCGGTAAGTCGACGCTCGGAAAGGCCATCATCGGCGCGCAGGAGCCGACCCACGGCTCGATTACCTACCGCGGACAGGATATCTGGGAGGCGAAAAACAGCCGCGACCCGGACATCCCGTTCTCGGAGATTCGGCGGTCGCTCCAGATTATCCACCAGGACCCCGGCAGCGCGCTGAATCCGAACCAGCGCATCCTCACCTCGCTGATGCTCCCCCTGAAAAAGTGGAACCCGAACCTCGGCGAGGAGGAGCGCCGAAAGCGCATCTACGCGCTCCTCGAACGCGTCGGGCTCACGCCCGCCGAGGACTTCGTCGAGCGGTTCCCCCACCAGCTCTCGGGCGGCGAGAAACAGCGCGTCGTGTTGGTTCGGTCGCTGCTTTTGAACCCGGACGTCATCCTCGCCGACGAGGCCATCAGCGCCCTCGACGTGAGCCTCCGGGTGGAGATGATGGACCTGATGCTCGAACTGCAAGACCTGTTCAACACCTCCTACGTCTTCATCAGCCACGACCTCTCGAACGCTCGGTACATCGCCGAGAAGTCCGGCGGCCGCATCGCCGTCATGTACCTCGGCCGCATCGTCGAAGTCGGGCCGATAGAGCAGGTCATCGGTGACTCTCAGCACCCCTACACGCAGGCGCTGAAGTGGGCGACCCCGAACCTCTACGAAGGAGACGAGGACGACGACCTTCCGATTCGGAAAATCGACATCCCCGACCCGACGAACCGGCCCAGCGGCTGTCACTTCCACCCGCGCTGTCCGAAGGCGCGCGAGGTCTGTGAGACGAACGACCCGGGCGCGTTCGAAGACGAGACCGGCCACGCCGCGCGGTGTTTCCGCGCCGACGAAGACCACGAGTACTGGGACAGTCCGAGCATCGTCGACGACTGAACCGGGGTCGCGGACGCCGTGCGCGGCCAACTATCGACCGCCGACCACCGACCGCTGACCGTCAGCCGCTTTCCAGCACCACGTTTTCGCCCCGCAGAGCCGTCCGAGCCGGTCGAACGACCTCCGAGCGAGCAGTATCTATTTGTGTGCGGAGAGCGACCGTGTGGGTACGTATGTCAGTCAACGCATCGCGCGTGCCTTCGCTCCGGAAGGCCGCGGCGTCGAACCGGAACTTCATTATGACCGCGCTCGCCGGCGTCTGCATGATTCTCCTCGCGCGTTTCGTCCTCGACGGGACGATTGCAGGAATGTTCGGCGTCTGGGGCATCTCGCTCGTCGGCGTCGCCGTCGGCGGCTACCTGTTGCTCCGACTCTGGGGCGCGTACAATTGACCTCCGAGACTCGGCCACCGACCGGAACGGCGAACTGAATCACCACTCGGAAAAACGGGGATAGCGTTTCGCGAGCGACCGCCGTCGCGTCGTCGTTCTCTCTCGTCGCACCCGGGGTCGTTCCGTCCCGCCCGCCGAGGCAGTTACGCGACGCGGTTGGCGTCGATGTAGTCCCAGTCGAACGCGTAGCCGAGGCCGGGCGTCTGCGGCAGTTCGACCACGCCGTTGTCGTCGATTTCGTCCGGCGGGTGTTCGAGACCGGGGAAGTACGTCTCGTAGTCGTGCTTCGGGTGCAGGAGGCCGCGCTCGTAGTACCGGCCGGGGAACGCCATCGTCCCGAGTAGTTGGAGGTTCGGCGCGTCGCGGCCGTGAATCTCGCACTCGATGTTGAACGACTCGCAGAGGCCGACCGCCTTCAGCGCCGGCGTGAGGCCGCCAACGTCGTAGACGCCGACGCGGATGATATCTGCGATGTCCCGCTTAATCCACTCGGCGCGGGTGTGCATCCGACCCTCGGCGGTCTCGGGACCGACGACGGCGATATCGAGTTCGTTCGAGAGCCACTCGTAGGAGGACATCGAGTGTTCGTCCATCGGCTCTTCTATCCAGCGGAAGTCGAGGTCTTCGAGCGCCTTCCCGATTTTCTTGGCCTCGCTCCGGCTGTAAAAGTGGTGGGCGTCGAGCATGAGGTCGATGTCGTCGCCGACGCGCTCGCGGACCGCCCGGCAGGCGGCGATGTCCTGTTCGGGGTCGTCACCGAACGGCGGCATCCACGTGTGGAGTTTGACGGCCTGATACCCCTCCGCGACGAGTTCCTCGGCGAAGTCTGCGTACGCCTCGGGCGAGCCGAGTCCGTCGGGGTCGTCGTCACCGACCATCGTACTGCCGTACGCCGGGACCGAGTCACGGGCCGCGCCGATGAGTTGGTAGACCGGGAGGCCGGCGTCCTTGCCGGCGATGTCCCAGAGCGCGCAGTCGATGGGCGCGACGCGCTTGTCAGTGAGCGTTCCCTTGTTCAGTCGCTCGGCCCGACAGAGCAGTTGCCAGAGCTTCTCGCGGTACAGCGGGTTCTCGCCGACGAGGTGCTTCTTGGCGAACTCGTTGGCCGCCTCGTGGCCGCCGCGGCAGTAGCCGTCGGGGCCGCCGTCGACGACGACGTGGGTGATGGTCCGCGTCGACTCCCTCGGCTCGCCGGGGTGGCCGTGACCCTTCTCGTCGGGGTCGATGTGGGACGCACAGCTGAACCGGATGGTACGGATGTCGCTGATCTCCATTCGTGGTAGTCGGTTACGCGGAACGGTCATAAAAGTACGGCGGGAGCGGCGATTTCGAGGGGCCGTGGAGGAGCAAAAGACGAGAGAGAATCCGGCGACGACGACGCGTCAGTCCAGCACGTCCGCCGGCTCCTCGGGGTACGGCTCGCGGACGAGCCGACCCATGTCGATTTCCTGGTACGGCGCGCGCCGGAGCGTCCCGTTCTCGACGAACTCGTCCGCGCTCGCGTCGGCCAGCTTCGCCGCCAGCGCGTCGCGAAGTTCGGCGACGACCTCGGGGTTGTCGGCGGCGCATTCGTCGAGTTCGTTCGGGTCGGCCGCGAGGTCGAACAGCTGTTCGCGGCCGCCGTTGCGCATGAACACGTACTTCCAGCGGCCCTCGCGGACCATCCCGGTGAAGTTCGGCGGGAGCCGCGGCGTCCGGTGGTAGCCGAACAGTCGCTCGCGGGACTCCGCGTCGCCCCGAATCGTCCCGAGCACGTCGACGCCATCGCGGAGTTCCGGGTCGCCCGCAGCGGTCGTCGCAATGCCGAACAGGTCGGTGAGCGACACGAGGTCGTCGCGGCGCTCGCCGGCCGGAAGCTCCGCGGGCCAACTCACGAGAAACGGGACGCGACACGACGACTCGAAGAACGACGACTTCTCCCAGCCGCGGTGGTCACCGAGGAGTTCGCCGTGGTCCGAGAAGAAGCAGAGGAGGGTGTTGTCGGCGTCGTCGCGGGCCTCGACCGCGTCGAGCAGGCGACCGATGCGGCGGTCGACCTCGGAAATCATGCCGTAGTAGTACGCCTTGATGACCCGGACGGTGGTGTCGTCGATGCCGCCCTCGCGGGTCGTCCAGAAGTGGTGGTTCTGGGCGGGAATCTTCTCGTCCATGTGGTCGGTTTCGAGGTCACCTTTCACCGGGTTTCCGAGCCGCTCGGGGTCGTACATCCGGTCGAAGGGCGGCGACGGCGCGAACGGCGGGTGCGGCGGTTCGTACGAGACGAGGCCGAAAAACGGCTCGTCGGTGTCGCGGCCGACGAGGTCCACCGCGCGGTCGGTCATCCACGCCTCGTAATTGTCGTCCGGCGGGAGTCGGTTCTGCTGGGGGAGATGGACCATCGCGCCCTGCCGGGCGGTCGTCTTGACCTCGTGGCCGGTCTCCTCGCGGAACGCCTCGAAACTCAGGTGGTGGTCGTAGCCGAGGTCGATGTCGCGCGGGTGGGCGTGGTACTTTCCGACGAGGAACGTCCGGTAGCCCCGCTCGCGCATGCTCCGGGCGAGGAAGGGGCCGCACCGGTCTTCGAGGTGTCGCGCGTCGCGCTTTTCGTTCCCGAGGTAGCCCGTCGAGACGGCCTCACAGCCGGTTCGAATCGTGTGCCGCGCCGGGATGCAGATCGGGTCCGGCGAGTAGGCGTTGGTGAACGAGACGCCGCGGTCGACGAGGCGGTCGATGTTCGGGGTGTGGATTCGACTGTTTCCGAGCGCCTGAATCGTGTCCGACCGCTGCTGGTCAGTCATCACGAACAGGACGTTTGGGCGAGCATCACTCACGGCCGAACTCCGACCACCAGTAGTATAAAGATAGGTCACCGCGACGGTACGGGTACATGCCACCCGCAGCGAGTGCCTTCGACGTGACAGCCTACGCCGACGAGACGGACGACCTCCAGACCGAGGCGTTTCAGACGGCCATCGACGACTGCTCGGAGTCCGGCGGCGGGACCGTCACCGTCCCCAGCGGGACGTACACCGTCGGAACCGTCCACCTCCGAAGCAACGTGACGCTCTATCTGGAAGCCGGCGCGGTCGTCAGCCCCGCGAAAGACGAGTCCGAATACACGGACAAGTTCATCGGCCCCGACAACGAGCGCATCTTCTTCCTCGCCGAGGACGGGGAGAACGTCACCATCGCCGGCGAGGGCGAGTTCGACGGCCTCGGGACCGAGTTCATGCGGATGGACACGCCCATTCAGGGCCACTCCAACGAGAGCGCGTCGCACCCGCTCATCTCGAACGGCCCCCACGAGGCGCGGCAGGGCGACGCCTACCTCTCGCGGACTGAGGGGACGGACGGCTGGCCCGTCGCCAAGCCCGACTTCCGGCCCGGGCCGATGTTCCGGTTCAACAACTGTACGAACGTCCGCGTCCGCGACGTGACCATCCGCGACATGCCCGCGTGGACGCTGTCGTTCCACGGGACCGAGGAGGTCGATATCCGCGGCGTCGACATCCTCAACCACCTGCTCATCCCGAACTGCGACGGCATCGCGCTCGGCGACACGAAGAACGTCCACATCTCCGACTGCACCATCCAGTCGTGCGACGACAGCATCACCTTCGGCGCGCGCCCCGACGAGCCGGTGACCTGCGAGGGCATCGTCGTGACGAACTGCACGCTCCGGTCGAGCGCCTGCGCCATCAAGTTCGGCTCGGGCACCGACGACACGATTCGCGACTGCCTGTTCCAGAACATCGTCGTGCAGGAATCGAACCGCGGCCTCGGTATCCAGCACCGCGACTCGGGCGTCGTCGAGAACGTGCTTTTCACCGACATCGTCGTCAACTCCAACATGCTCCCCGGCCCGTGGTGGGGCAAAGGCGAGCCCATCTACGTCACGTCGGTCCCGCGGGACGGCGACACCGACCTCGGCGGGATTCGGAACGTGCGCTTCTCGAACATCGTCGCGCGCAGCGAGAACGGCGCGCTCGTCTACGGCTCCGCGGACGCCGATATCGAGACCATCGAGTTCGACAACGTCCGCATCGACCTCGCCGGAAGCGAGCACGCCGACGAGGTGGGCGGCAACTTCGACCTCCAGCCGAGTTCGGTCGTCACGCCCATCTTCGCCAACGACATCGCCGGCGTCCACGTCGAGAACGCCCGCGACGTGACGATGCGCGACGTGACCGTCGAGTGGGACGACGACGGCGACCTGCCCGACTACTACCGGAGCGGACTGGCCTGCGAGGACGTGGACGGCCTGCTGGTCGACGGCTTCGTCGGCCGACAGGCCCACCGCGACGACGACGCGGCGGCGATTTCGCTCTCCGACACGACGGACATCACGGTTCGGAACTCGCGGGCGACCGAGGGAACGGGAACGTTCCTCTCGCTGTCGGACACGGCCGACGAGCGCCTGTTCGTCAACAACGACCTCATCGACGCCGCCGACGCCGGCGACGTGGCGTCGTTCGAGCGGTCGGGGAACGCCCTCCCGCGGTAACCCGTACGTTCAAGCCGACGCGACGACGACAGGGGAACGCGAACACGCGCAGTCGAGTCCGCAGCGTTCGATTCGGTTCGAATAGCCGCATCGCCGTCTGTGGCCGTTCCGGCGGCGGTTCTCCCCGTGAGCGGTGGATTTTTGCTCCGAGCCGCCGACGGTCGAGTCGATGGTACAAGAGCTGACGCTAGCCGAAGCCAAGACGATTCTCGACGCGATGGAGGAGAAAGCCGAGGAACTCGGCGTTCCGCTGAACCTCGCGGTGACGAACAGCGAGGGGAACCTCCTCGGCTTTCGCCGGATGGACGGCGCGAAGCTCGTCGCGAGCAACATCGCACAGAACAAGGCCTACACCGCGGCCGCGGTGAAGAAGCCCACCCACGAACTGAAGGAAGGAGCCGAACCCGGCGGCGACGTGTACGGCCTCCACACCACCGATAACGGTCGCGTCGTCGTCTTCGGCGGCGGGTTCCCGGTCGAACACGACGGCGTCGTCGTCGGCGCGGTCGGCGCGAGCGGCGGCGCGGTGTCCGAAGACATGGAAGCGTCCCAAGCGGGGCTCGACGCGTTCGAACCTCTCCGCTGAGACGCCCGCGTCGGAGTCGCCGCGGTCGGGGTCGATTCCGACAACAGCCACTCCAGCGTCTCTGTCCTCGCGGTCCCGTTTCGGTCAGAAGCGAACGTACGCCGAGCGGTCGGTCTCGGCCGCGTAGAGGCTGCCCGTCATGTCCGCGACGTAGAGCGTCGAGCCGTCCGGCCCGCCGAGCGTGCAGTTCGTCGGGCGGTTCTCGGGGAACGGGTGACGTTCGAGCACCTCGCCCTCCGGGGAGAACACGTATATCGACGGTCCCGGGCCGCCTTTCTCCCAGCCGGCGCAGGCGACGATGTCGCCCGACTCCGTGAGCGTCATGCCGTCGATACCGCGATGGTCACCGAAGTCGTGCAGTATCTCGCGGGGGCCGAGCGACCCGTCGTCGCGAATCGGATAGGCCCGCAGGTCGGTCTCTTGGTCCGGGCCGTAGGTGCATTCTGCGACGTACAGTCGCGACTCGTCCGGCGAGAGGAGGATGCCGTTCGGTCGGTCCATCTCGTCTGTGAGGCGGACGAGTCGCCAGCCGTCGCTCGCGTCCGCATCCACCCGCTCGGCGCGGAAGACGGAGGTGTGACCGAGCAGACCCCGGTCTTTGTCGTCGGGGTCGGTGAACCAGATATCCCCGTCGCGGTCGATTTCGAGGTCGTTCGGCCCGTTGAGCGGCGTCCCCTCGAACTCGTCGACGACGACCGACGCGGATTCACCCGGTGTCAACGCGGCGATGCGGTGGCCCTCGGCCTCGCAGGCGTACAGTTCGCCGTCGCGTCCCTCGTGGAGGCCGACCGCGCCGGCGGTCGAGTCGATGTAGACGCTCGTCTCTCCCGTCCCCGGGTCGTATTCGAGGACCTGATGCTCCATTATCTCCGTGAATCGAACCGCGTCGCCGGTCCAAATCGGGCCCTCGGTGGCCCGAAACGGACCCGCGACCCGCTCGAACTCCCATGCCATCGAGTGGTCGTTCTCCCCGCGGGGACTTAAGCGTCGTCCGAGTCACTCCACGTGCCAAATTGTCAACTAGATTTCCGATTTCAGAATCACTTCTGCGAGATGGAACGGGGCGAACGAGTCGGGTGCAACCAAGCCGGAGAGACGGTTCGGAACAGCGTCTTGTGTGAGGACATAAAAAGTAAATAAACACATAGTCTTCTTAAAATATAGGATTTCAGATATATAGGCAATCAGTTGTCGAGTCACAATGATTAATAAGTATCCCGTGGTAAGGGTATAAAACCGATATTATAGCCATAAATAGGCGTTTTAGAATCCGTTTTATGAATTTATGTTAGAAATCTTATGAGACCGGGATAAATTTGTCAGGTTTCAAAATATCATTGTATTCTTATAATAATCCGTCTCGAACGACCGAGAACTGTATAGTCGGGAACGGACTCTCGTCGCAGTAGCGGGGAGAGCGCGGGCGCGAGCGGCGAGCGAGCGCCAGCGGGCGGAAAACTAATACTTCCAATCGTCCACGACAGCCGGTGACGTGCTTCGGACGGTCGTGCAGTCCGTCGATTACGGAGACACGACCAGACGTGTGGCAGACGACAGACAGCCACATTGTTCCATATTGTTCACCGAGTATTCCGTTTTGAACCAGGAATATTGTTTTAGGTTACTATACGGTATCTTTATGTTCCATTGCACCTCTGTGAGAATGAGTAACGTATGTCGAGAAAAGACATCACACAGATGCGGTCGCAGGTGGGTTCGGCGTCGGAGTCGGTCCGCGCTCGGTTCGGAGACGCGGCGAGTCGGCGGAACTTCCTCAAGGCGCTCGGGACGGCCGGAATCGCCGGTCTCGCGGGCTGTTCCGGCGGCGGCGAGAGCTACGACGGCCAAGAACAGACCACGGCCTCGGGCGGCGACGACGAGGAGACAGAGACGGAGTCGTCGTCCGGCGGCGACTCGGGCAGTTCGACGCTCCGCATGAGCGCGACCCAGCGCTTCGGGACCGTCGACCCCGCGAAGGGGACCGACTACACGCAGGTGCTCGCGTTGGTCAACCTCTACGACCCGCTCGTGTTCCCCGATACGGAGGGGAATTTGCAGGGGCACCTCGCGGAGGACTGGACCGTCTCGGACGACAACCAGACCTACACGTTCACGCTCCGCGAGGGCGCGACGTTCCACAGCGGCAACCCCGTTACGGCGGAGGACGTGCAGTTCTCGGCCGAACGCTTCCTCGATATCAACCAAGGCTACTCGTCGCTGCTCGGGAACGTGCTCTCGAAGGAGAACGTGACCGTCGAGGACGAGCGGACGGTGTCGTTCACGCTCGACCGCGTCCACTCGCCGTTCCTCGCGACGCTCGTGCTCCTGTTCGTCGTGGACAAACAACTGGTCCTCGACAACGCCGCAGACGGCGACTTCGGTGACCGCGGCGACTACGGCCAGTCGTTCCTCAACGACAACGACGCCGGCTCAGGTCCGTACGAACTCGCGGGCTTCGAGCGGCAGGCGCAGATTTCGTTCAGCCGCTACGCCGACTACTGGGGGTCGTTCAAAGACGGCGCGTACGACAACGTCACCGTCCAAATCATCACCAACGACCCGACCGTCCGCTCGCTGATGAAGACGGGCGAACTCGACATGTCGAGCCAGTACCAAAGCGAGGAGACCTACGAGGCGCTCGCTGCCGAAGACGACATCCGCGTCGAGTCGGTGCCGACGGTGACGACGTTCTACTTCAAAATCAACACCCAGAAGGCCCCAACCGACGACCCCGCGGTCCGCGAGGCGATGGCCTACGGCTTCGACTACGAGACGGCACGCAACGAAATCGCGCCGGGGTCGCTCCCCGCGCAGGGCCCGCTCCCGTCGTCGTTCGGCGTCCACAACGACGACATCGTCCAGCCGACCTACGACCCCGAGCGGGCGCGGCAGATTCTCGCCGACGCCGGCTACGAGGAGGGCGACATCACCGTCCAGAACACCTACGTGAAGGACTACGGCCTCGAAGAGAAGATGGGGCTGCTGTTCCAGCAGAACATGGACGAAATCGGCATCGACGTCGAGTTGAACCCCCAGACGTGGGGGACGATGACCGAACTCGCCACGAGCGTCGAGGACACGCCCCACATCAATCAGGTGTTCTACGGGCCGGTGTACCCCTCGCCCGACACGGTGTTTTACAACCAGTACCACTCCGAGGCCGCCTCGACGTGGATGAGTATGGAACACCTCGAAGACGAGAACGTCGATTCCCTCATCGACGAGGCGCGCTCGACGGTCGACGCCGACGCCCGCGCCGAGCTGTACGCCGAGGTGCAAGAACGCATCGCGAACCAGTACCCCGACCTGTTCATCTTCGTCCAGTCGAAGAAACACGCCTTCGCCGCCGACGTGGCGGGCTACACCTTCCGGCCGTCGATGAGCTTCGACTACTGGTTCCCCGACTTCTACCAAGAATGAAGTACTGGCAGTATCTCGTGCGCCGGCTCGCGGGCATCCTCGTGAGTCTCATCGGCCTGTCGATAATCATCTTCACCACGTCACGAGTGCTCCCCGGGAACCCCGCGCGAATGGCCCTCGGCGCGCTCGCGTCCGAAGAGCAGGTGCAGGCGCTCGCCGCCGAGATGGGCCTGAACAAGCCGATTCCGTTGCAGTACCTCGACTACATGCGGGGCCTGCTCGTCGGAGACCTCGGCACGAGCCTCGAAACGAAGCGCGCGGTCAGCACCGACATCGTCTACTACCTGCCGGCGACGCTCGAACTCATCACGGTGTCGATGTTCCTCACCGTCGTCATCGGCATCCCGCTGGGCGTCATCGCCGCGCAGAACAAAGACGGGCTCGCCGACAACGCGACGCGGCTCGTCGCGTTCTTCAGCGTGAGCGTGCCCGGCTTCTTCATCGCAATCATGTTCCAGCTGATATTCGGCTACCTGCTCGAATGGCTCCCCATCACGGGGCGGCTCGGCTCGGAGTTCGGCTCGGGCGTCTCGCGGTTCACGGGCTTCCTGCTCGTGGACACCCTGCTGTCGGGGAACCTCGCGGCCCACGTCGACGCGTGGGCGCACATCATCCTCCCGGCGCTCGCGCTCTCGCTCGCCGGCATCGGCCAGGTGATGCGCATCACCCGGTCGAGCATGATTGACGTGAAAGACCAAGACTACGTCGAGGCCGAGCGCGGCTTCGGCCTCCCCTCGTGGCTCGTCACGTACAAGTACACGCTCAAGAACGCGTTCATCCCGACGCTCACGATTCTGGGGCTGTTGTACGCCTCGCTTCTGGGCAACGCGTTCCTCATCGAACTCGTCTACTCGTGGCCCGGCCTCGCGTCCTACGGCGTCACCGCGGTGCTGAACAACGACTTCAACGCCGTCGTCGGCGTCACGATGACCATCGGCGTCGCGTTCGTGAGCATCAACTTCCTCGTCGACGTGCTGTTGGGTCGCGTCGACCCGCGCATCAGACTGGCGATGGAGGAGGCGACATGAGCGCCGAGTCAGCGAGCGTCCTCGACCGGGTCGTCTCGGCCGAGCGCCGCGAGCTCTGGCAACGGTCGTGGAAGCGCTTTACCAGCAGGCCGATGAGCGTCGTCGGTCTCGGCATCATCATCGCCATCGTCCTGCTCGCCGTCTTCGCGCCCGTCGTCGCGCCGTACCCCGAACACGCCGGGAAGTTCACCGACTTCTCGAACACGCTTCAGCCGCCGAGCGTCGACCACCCGCTGGGGACCGACCACGTCGGCCGCGACGTGCTCTCGCGCATCCTCTTCGGCTACCGGCTGTCGCTCATGCTCGTGGCCGTCGTCCTCGGCTTCGGCGTCCCCGTGGGCGTGCTGCTCGGCCTCGTCGCCGGCTACTACGGCGGCTGGACCGAGACGATTATCATGCGGGCGACCGACACGGCGCTCGCCTTACCGCCACTCGTGATGGCGTTGGCAATCACGTCGGCCTTGGAGCCGACGCTGACGAACGCGATGATAGCCATCGCGGCGCTGTGGTGGACGTGGCACGCCCGCCTCGTCCAGAGCATCGTCGCCAGCGAGCGCAGCGAGGAGTACGTGCAGGCCGCGAAGCTCGCCGGCGCGAGCACGCCGCACATCCTCTTTCGAGAGATTCTCCCGAACACGCTGTCACCGATTCTGGTCAAAGTGACCCTCGACGCGGGCTTCGTCATCCTCATCGGCGCGGGCCTGTCGTTCATCGGCGTCGGCGTCCAGCCGCCCCAGCCCGGACTCGGCACGATGGTCAGCCAAGGAACGTCGTACCTGCCCGACTCGTGGTGGGTGAGCGTCTTCTCCGGCCTCGCCATCTTCGTCCTCGTGATGGGGTTCAACATGCTCGGTGACGGCCTCCGTGACCTGTTCGACGTGGAGGTGAACCGATGAGACTCGACGAGCCGGTCGCCGAGAACCCGCTTTTGACCGTCGAGAACCTCGAAGTCGGCTTCGAGTCGTTCGACGGCCTCGCGGAGGTCATCGACGGCGTCAATCTCTCTATCGGCAAAGGCGAGGTCGTCACCATCGCCGGCGAGACCGGCTGTGGTAAGTCGGTGACGATGAAGTCCATCCTCCGCCTCCTGAATCAGCCGCCGGCCCGCGTCAGCGGCGACATCACGTTCGACGGGACGGAACTGCTGTCGCTTTCGGACCGCGAGTTCGAGCGCGTCAAGGGCCAGCGGATGAGCCTCGTCTTCCAGGACCCGATGTCGAGTCTGAACCCGACGTTCACCATCGGGGAACAGCTCACCGACACCGCGCAGTTCGGCGGCGACAGCGACACGGGCGTCGTGGAGTTCTTCCGCCGCCGCTTCAGCGGCGAGCGCGACGAGGCGCGCAAGCGCGTCGTGGAGATGCTCCGCGAGGTTCAGATGCCGGACCCCGAGAACATCATGGACTCGTACCCGTCGCAGCTGTCCGGCGGGATGCGCCAGCGCGCGCTCATCGCGCAGGCCCTGCTGAACGAGCCGGACCTGCTCATCGCCGACGAAATCGGCACCGCGCTGGACGTGACGATTCACGACCAGATTCTCGACCTGCTCGCGGACCTCATCGAGAACCACGACCTGAGCGTCCTGATGATTACCCACAACCTCGGCGTCGCCCGGCAGGTGAGCGACCGCGTGTACGTCATGTACGGCGGCCGCATCGTCGAGACCGCGCCGACAGACGAGCTGTTCGAGAACCCGAAACACCCCTACACCCAGGGGCTCATCGCGTCGATTCCGCGCCTGACGGGCGACGAGATGGCGACCGGCATCGACGGCTCGATTCCCGAGTATCTCGACCCGCCGCCGGGCTGTCGGTTCGCGCCGCGGTGTCCCTACGCCACCGCCGAGTGCGAGGAGGCCCGCCCGGAGATGTACGAGCGCGGCCCGCAAACCGGCGTCGAGTGCGTCCTCTACGACGAGGCCGTCCCGGCGTCCGAGCGGCCGACCGTCGAGGAGACGCGGAGTCACATGACCCGCAGGCCGGGCAAGCAGACGGGGGGTGACTGACGTGTCCGAACCCCTGCTCGACGTCGACGACCTCGAGAAGTACTTCCCCGTCAAAAGCGGCATCATCAAGCGCACGTCCGATTACGTGAAAGCGGTCGACGGCGTCTCGTTCGACATCGAGCGCGGGGAGACCCTCGCGCTCATCGGCGAGTCCGGCTCCGGCAAAAGCACCGTCGCGCGGACGATTATCGGCCTGACCGGCGCGACCGGCGGGACCGTCAGATTCGACGGCGAGGACATCACGAACGCGACCGACGAGCAACTGGCTCGCCTCCGGTCGCGCGTCCAGATGGTGTTCCAGGACCCCACGTCGAGTCTGAATCCCCGACGAACCATCGGCAAGTCGCTCGCGGTCCCGTTGAAGGCCCGCGGCGTGCCGACGTCCGACCTCAGAGAGCGCGTGGTCGACCTGCTCGAACGCGTCGAACTGAACGACGAGTACTGGAACAAGTACCCCCACGAACTCTCCGGCGGGCAGAAACAGCGGGTGAACATCGCCCGCGCGCTCGCGGTCGAGCCGGAACTGCTCTTGCTCGACGAGCCGACGAGCGCCCTCGACGTGAGCGTGCAGGCGAAGATTATCGCGCTCCTCGAGGACTTACAGGCGGAGTTCGGCCTCACCTACCTGTTCATCACCCACGACCTCTCTCTGGTCCGCAACTTCGCCGACGAGACGGCCGTGATGTACCTCGGCGAGATTCAGGAGCGCGGCCCCACGCAGGAGGTCTTCCAGCGGCCGCGACACCCCTACTCCCGGGCGCTTCTGTCCGCGATTCCCGTCACGACCGACGAGGAAGAGGCGTACAAGCCGCGGCACGAACCGCTCCGGGGCGAAATTCCGAGTCCGCGGGACGTGCCCACGGGCTGTCGGTTCCACACGCGGTGTCCCTACGCGACCGACGCGTGTTCGGCCGACGAACCGGCGTTCGTCGCGGTCGACGCCGGCCCCAGCGTCCGGTGTCACATCTACGACGAGGCGTACGCCGACGCGTTCGACGACGCGCCCGAGGTGGCCGTCGCGGCGGTCGCCGACGAGGGGGTCGCATCGAACCAAGAGCCATGAAGATAACCACAGACAACATCGACGACTTCGCCACCGGCGCGACCGTCCTCGGGACGGGCGGCGGGGGCGACCCCTACATCGGGAAGCTGATGGCACAGCAGGCAATCGAAGAGCACGGTCCCGTCGACCTCATCGACCCGCGAGACGTGCCCGACGACGCGCTCGTCATCCCGAGCGCGATGCTCGGCGCGCCGACCGTGATGGTCGAGAAGATGCCGAAGGGAACCGAGGCGTTGGCCGCCTTCGAGGCGCTCGAAACGCACCTCGGACAGGAGGCCTACGCGACGATGAGTATCGAGGCGGGCGGGCTGAACAGCACCGTCCCCATCGCCGTCGCCGCCGCGCTCGGGCTTCCCCTCGTGGACGCCGACGGCATGGGCCGGGCGTTCCCCGAGGTGCAGATGGTGACGCTCACGATGGGCGGCGTCAGCGCGACCCCGATGAGCATCGCCGACGAGAAGGGCAACTCGCTTCTCGTGAACACCGTCAGCAACGAGTACGCCGAGGCGTTCGCCCGCGTGACGAGCATCGAGATGGGCGGCGCGTGCATGATAGGCACCTACGCGCTCTCCGGCGCGGAAGTCCGCGAGCACGCGATTCTCGACTCGATGTCGCTCGCCCACGACATCGGCGAGGCGATTCGCACCGCCAAGCACCGCTCGCGTGACCCCGTCGAGTCGGTCCTCGACCTCACCGACGGCTACGAGCTGTTCGCGGGGAAGATAACCGACGTGGAGCGCCGGACCCAAGGCGGCTTCGCCGTCGGTGAGGCGACCCTCGACGGCATCGACGACTGCGAGGGCCGGACGTTCGCCCTCGACTTCCAAAACGAGAACCTCGTCGCCCGCGACTCAGAGCGCGGCGTCGTGGCGAGCACCCCCGACCTGATTACGGTCGTGGACGCCGAGACGGGCGACCCCGTCACCACCGAGCGACTCGCCTACGGCCACCGGGTGCGGGTCATCGGGATGCCGTGTTCACCGAAGTGGCGGACCGAGGAGGGACTCGACCTCGTCGGCCCGGCGTACTTCGATTACAGCATCGACTACGAACCAATCGAAACTCTCCAGCAACCCAGACATGACTGACTACCGAATCGGAATCGACGTCGGCGGCACCAACACGGACGCCGTCGTCATGGACGGCGACGACAACCTCCTCGCGAAGACGAAGACCCCCACGACAGAAGACATCACCTCGGGCATCCTCAACGCCCTCGACGTGGTCCTCGACGACAGCGGCGTCTCCGAAAACGAACTCGACTACGTGATGCTCGGCACGACCCACGCGACGAACGCCATCACGGAGCGGCGCGGCCTCAACGAGGTCGGCGTCATCCGCATCGGCGCGCCCGCGACCCAGAGCATCCGCCCGCTCCTCGAATGGCCCGACGACCTCGCCGCGGCCATCGGCAACAACGTCGCCATCCTCGACGGCGGCCACGAGTTCGACGGCCGACTCCTCAACGACCTCGACGAGGAGCAGGTCAGAGCGCAGATTCGCGAGTTCTCCGACGTGGACGCCTTCGCCGTGACGAGCGTCTTCTCGCCCGTCCGCGACGACCACGAGACGCGGGTCGCGGAACTCATCCGCGAGGAGGTCGGTGACGACGTGCCCATCTCGGTCTCGAACGAAATCGGCAGCGTGGGCCTGCTCGAACGCGAGAACGCGACGGCGCTCAACGCCGCGCTCACGAGCGTCGCCTCGGAGGCCGCGAACGCCTTCGTCGAGGCGATGGACGAACGCGGCATCGACGCGAACCTCTACTTCGGCCAGAACGACGGGACGCTGATGAGCGTCGACTACGCCATCCGCTACCCCATCTTCACCGTCGCCAGCGGCCCCTCGAACTCGGTTCGCGGCGCGGCGTACCTCTCACAGGTCGAAAACGGCATCATCGTCGACGTCGGCGGTACGACGACCGACGTGGGCGCGGTCACCGAGGGCTTCCCCCGCGAGAGCAGCGTCGCCGTCGAAATCGGCGAGGTGAAGACCAACTTCCGGATGCCCGACATCATCGCCATCGGCATCGGCGGCGGCTCCATCGTCTCGACCGACGGCGGCGTCACCGTCGGCCCCCAGAGCGTCGGCTACAAGCTGACCGAGGAGGCGAGGTGTTTCGGCGGCGAGACGCTGACCGCGACCGACCTCGAAGTCGCCGCGGGCACCATCGACATCGGCTCCGAGACGCCGGCCGTCGACGATGAAATCGTCGAGGCCGCCCGCGAGTACGTCAGAGAGCGCGTCGAGCGCGAGGTCGACCGCATGAAGACGAGCGCCGACCCCGTCCCCGTGGTCATCGTCGGCGGCGGGAGCATCCTCGTCCCCGACGACATCGCGGGCGCGAGCGAGGTCCACAAGCCCGACCACTACGAGGTCGCGAACGCCGTCGGCGTCGCCATCGCGCAGGTCTCCGGCGAGGTCGACCGCATATACAGCCTCGACGAGATGGACCGCGAGGGAGCCATCCAACACGCGAAAGACGAGGCCACGGACAACGCGCTCGCGGCCGGCGCGGACCCCGACAGCGTGGACATCGTCGACATCGAGGAGGTCCCGCTTTCGTACCTGCCCGGCAACGCGGTGCGAATCAAGGTGAAGGCCGCCGGGGCGCTCGACCACTGATGACGGTCGAAATCGGCGTCGAGGAGATAGAGGACATCGCGCTCGGCGCGACCGTCCTCGGCACCGGCGGCGGGGGCGACCCCCACGTCGGCAAACTCGTCGCGAAGCAGGCCATCGAGGAGTTCGGCCCCGTCGAACTCATCCCCCCGGACGAGTTGGACGCCGAGGACTTCGTCGTCCCGACCGCCCAGATGGGCGCGCCCACCGTCTCGGTCGAAAAGCTCCCGAGCGGGCGGGAGGCCGTCACCTCGATGGAGCGCGTCGAGCGCGAAGTCGGGAAGACCGCCGACGCGACGATGCCAATCGAGTGCGGCGGCATCAACTCGACGTTCCCCTTCGCCGTCGCGGCCCGCCGCGGGCTCCCCGTGGTCGACGCCGACGGCATGGGTCGGGCGTTCCCCGAACTCCAACACGAGACGTTCAACATCTACGGCATCAGCGGGACGCCCGCGGCCGTCAGCGACGAGCGGGGAAACACCTGTCTCATCGAGACGGACGACAACGACCAGTTGGAGTGGCTGGCCCGCGGCGTCACGGTCAGGATGGGCGGCGTCGGCTACGTCTCCGACTACCCGATGACCGGCGCACAGGTCAAAGAGACGGCCATCCCCGGCACGATGTCGCTCGCCCGCGACCTCGGCCGCGCGCTCCGACTCGCCGAGGACGACGCGATGGACGCCGTCCGCGAGGTGACCCGCGAGTCGATATACGGCGAGGCGCGGTCGCTGTTCGAGGGGAAAATCGTCGACGTCCAGCGCCGCACCGAACGCGGCTTCGTCTTCGGCCACGTCGACATCGACGGCCTCGACGAAGACGCGGGGTCGGAGATGCGCATCGAGTTCCAAAACGAGAACCTCGGCGCGACCGTCGACGGGAGCTACGTGGCGACCGTCCCCGACCTCATCACCGTCCTCGACCGCGAGACGGGCGGGCCGATTCCGACCGAGAGCCTCCGGTACGGGGCGCGGGTCCGCGTCCTCGGCATCCGGACGCCCGAGATAATGCGGACGCCCGCCGCCCTCGACGTGTGGGGGCCGGGGGCGTTCGGCCTCGACGCGACCTACGAACCACTCGCGGACCACCCATGAGTTTCGACATCCCACACCTGACGGCGATAACGCTCGACGACCTCGAAGCGCTCGGCATCGGCGCGGGCATCCTCGGCACCGGCGGCGGCGGCAACCCCCGTCTCGGCCGCCTGCGCCTCCAGACGCTCCTCGAAGACGACGCCTACCCCGACGCGGTCGAACTGGTCGACCCGCGGGACCTGCCGGCCGACGCCACCGTGGCGAGCGTCGGCGGGATGGGCGCGCCCACCATCAGCGTCGAGAAGTTCGCCGGCGGCGACGAGGAGGTGCAGTCGCTTCGGGCCATCGAAGACCTCTCCGGCGAGACGGTCGACGCGCTCATCCCCGGCGAAATCGGCGGCGCGAACAGCATGGCCCCGCTGTGCGTGGCGGCGATGACCGACCTCCCCGTGGTCGACGCCGACGGCATGGGCCGGGCGTTCCCCGAACTCCAGATGGACACGTTCTTCATCTACGGCACGCCCGTGAACTACGCGGCGACGACCGACGAGCGCGGCAATCAGGTCGTCTACCGCGACATCGACTCGGCCAAGCGCCTCGAAGACCTCGCGCGGGCCATCACCGTCCAGATGGGCGGCCGCTCGGGCTACGCCTTCCCGCTCATGACCGGCGCGTTCGTCTCGGAGTACGCGGTTCCCCACACCGTCTCGCTCGCCACCGAACTCGGGCGGGCGGTCGAACGCGCCCGCGACGCCGGCACCGACCCGGTCGACGCCGGCCGCGAACTGCTCGGCGGCGAGGAGCTGTTCGCCGGGAAAATCGTGGACGTGCACCGCCGCAACCGCGACGGCTTCGCCCTCGGGAGCGTCACGCTCGCCGGGTTGGACGAGGACGCGACCCTCGAAATCGAGTTCCAAAACGAGTTCCTCGTCGCGCGGGACGACGACGGCGACCTCCGGACGACCGTGCCCGACCTCATCTGCCTCGTCGACACCGACACCGGCGCGCCGGTCACGACCGACGCCCTGCGGTACGGCCAGCGCGTCCGCGTCCTCGGCGTGCCCGCGCCCGAACTGCTCACGACGCCCGAAGCGCTCGACGTCATCGGCCCCGAAGCGTTCGGGTACGAGGTTCCGTACGACCCGCTACCGCGGGACGAGGCGGGGTGGTGACCCGGTGGTGACGCCTCGGTCGCGCCGGTGGCCTCGCCGCTGAACTGCCCTCGACGCCGCGTTTCGCGCGGCGTCCCACGACCGAATCGCTCGCCACCCACCACCCACCGCAAGCTGTGGACTAGCCAATTCGACACAACTATTGTGTCGTTTTGGTTCGTTTACGACACCCGCAGTTTCAAATCGAACCCCACCAATACATCCGACCATGGAAAACCCCGACCTCACGTCCGCCGACGCGCCGCCCGACCCGAACACGCCGGAGGCGGTCCTCGAAAACTACCTCGACGAGCACGACTACGAGATATTCCGCGCGCTCAACGAGAACGGCCGCATCTCAGACACCGAACTCGCCGAGCGCGTCGGACTCTCCCGGACCGCGGTCCGTCGCCGCCGCGAGAAGCTTCAAGAGAGCGACGTGCTCGAAATCCTCGCGGTCATCGTCCTCCAGGAGGCCGACCTCGCCGACGCGCAGATACTCGTCTCGTTCGACCAGCACGTCTCCTCCGAGGTGCGGACCGAGTTCATCACGATGCTCATCGACGAGGGACTCGTCTACAACGCGAGTTCCTGTCTCGGCGAGTACGACCTCGTATTTAGCGCGTGGCACACCGACCTGAACACCTTGAAAGAGTACGTCTGGGACCTCTTCGACGGCGAGGAAATCGTCGACGACTACACCATCATCCCGCTTCTGAAGACGTGGAAGGCGTGGGACAAAGAGCTGGACCGCCCCTGAATCGAAGGGTCGGGTCACCCCCACGCAGCGGAGACCCCAGAACGTTAACTCGCCGGACGGCGTGATACCACACAATGGCTATCACCACGGAGTTCGTTCTTCGCTCGACTTCGCTTCCGCTGGTCAGCATTCCGACCGCGCTACGGCCGGACGAGGTCGAGTGCGTTCACGCACTCTGTCTGCAACCGGACGTGCAGATATTCACCGTGCAGTTCGAGCGGGAAGACGGCGTCACTAAGGCTGACCTCCTGACGCGCGACGAGGTCGTCGCGGCCGACGCAATCGGAGAGACCGCTGACAAGGACGTCTACAAGCTCACCGTCGAACTGGCGGAGTCGGTCTCGAAGGCGTTCGAGCCGGACTTCGGGGGCGCACAGCTCGAACCGACGGTCGTCACCGCCGACGGCTGGCACGAGACGAAAGTGTTCAAGGAGTACGAGGGGTTCAACGAGTTCCGAGAGAGCTGTGAGGCCCACGGCATCTCGCTGGACCTCGTGTCCATCGCGTCGGAGGGGTCCGCGTCCGACGAACCGACGGACAGCCTCACCGACCGCCAGCGGGAGGCGCTGACGCTCGCCGTCTCGCGCGGCTACTACGAGAGTCCGCGACAGATTACGGCCGAGGAGCTGGCCGCCGAACTCGGCATCTCGCAACCGTCGCTGTCGAGTCTCCTCCGACGCGGCGAACGGGAACTGATTACCTCCTCGCTGGGCATGCAGGCGCGGATGCAACCGCCCACGCAGTGAACCGCCGCTGGGCCACGTGCCCACGCGGTCGGCTCGCTTCCCCGTGGACGAGCGGGACGGCCGCCCGGCCGCAGTTAAATGGACTGTTCATATAGCATCGCATCTATGCCCGCAAGGTCCGTACCTCACAGCGTACGTGAAATCAGCAGTCTATCGCGGTCCGGGCGACGTTCGCATCGAGGAAAAACCAGAACCGGAGCTTCAACAACCGACCGACGCGGTCATCCGCGTTACTCACACCGCCATCTGCGGGTCCGACCTCTGGTTCTACCGCGGTCACGAGGAACACGAGGAGGGCTCCGGGGTCGGCCACGAGCCGATGGGTATCGTCGAGGAAGTCGGTGAGGACGTCACGAGCGTCCAACCGGGCGACCGCGTGCTCGTCCCGTTCGCGTACAGCTGCGGGGAGTGCGAGTTCTGTCGCAAAGGCATCCACACCGCGTGTGTAGACGGCGGGTTCTTCGGTCCGCACGGCGACGAGACCGGCGGCGCACAGGCCGAGAAGGTCCGCGTCCCTCACGCCGACGGCACGGTCGTTCGGGTCCCCGAGCGGTACGCCGACGACGAAGAAACGCTCAAATCGCTCCTCCCGCTCACGGACGTGATGTCGACCGGCCACCACGCCGCCGTCTTGGCGGACCTCGAAGCCGGCGACACCGCGGTCGTCATCGGCGACGGCGCGGTCGGGCTGTGCGGCGTCCTCGCGGCGAAGCGCATCGGCGCAGAGCGAATCATCGCGGTCGGCCACCACGAGGACCGCTTGGAAGTCGCCCGCGAACTCGGCGCGACCGACACCGTCTCGTCCCGCGGCCAAGAGGCCGTCGAGGAAGTCCTCGAACTCACCCACGGCGGCGCGAACCACGTCCTCGAATGCGTCGGCGCGGCGTCGGCGCTCGAAACCGCCGCACAGGTCGCCCGTCCCGGCGGCTCCATCGGCGCCGTGGGCGTCCCGCACGTCGAGTCCGCCGACTTCCTCCAGCCGATATTCTACAAGAACCTCTCGTTCTCCGCCGGCGGCGCACCCGTCCGGAACTACATCGAGGAACTCATGGACGACGTGCTGCAGGGCACCCTCGACCCGTCGCCCATCCTGACGAAGACCGTCGACCTCGACGGCGTCCCGGAAGGCTATCAGGCGATGGACGACCGCGAGGCAATCAAGGTCATGGTGAAAGTCGACGAGTAAGACACACCCTGACCCAGACCGACGGTCGAGACGCGCTTCCGGCGGAGGCGGCCGTTTCAGCGGGGGCTATCCCTCCCCGGCACCAATCCACAACTATCACCACCGTAAGCCGCGAGACCGAGAGCAATCGAAACGAGGCCGTGAGCGGGTGTCGCGGTCGACGCAGGCGACTCAGGCCAGGTCGTCCAGCGCGGTTCGGAGCGCGTCGACGGCCTCGCCGAGCTGCGCCTGCGAAATCGTCAGCGGCGGCTGGAAGCGCATGACGTTCTTGTAGTAGCCACCGACGCCCATGACGACGTTGGACTCCTCGCGGAGGTGCTTGCCGACCGCGGCCGCGAGTTCCTTGTCCGGGGCGGGCGCGACGTGCTGCGGGCCGGTCGTCTCGGGGTCCACGAGTTCGATGCCCTGCATCAGCCCGAGGCCGCGGGCCTCGCCGACCACGTCGTAGTCGGATTCGAGCGTGGCGAGTTCGGCCGAGAGCCACTCGCCGTTCTCGCGGGCGTTGTCGACGATACCGTTCTGGAGTTCCTCGATGGTCGCCAGCGCGGCCGCGCAGGCGACGGGGTTGCCGCCGAACGTCGAGAGGTGGTCGCCGGAGCCGAACGCGTCCGCGATGTCCGCGGGGGCCGTGAACGCGCCGAGGGGCAGGCCGTTGGCGATGCCCTTCGCCTGCGTCAGGATGTCCGGTTCGACGCCGAACTGCTCGCTGGCGAACAGTTCGCCGGTGCGGCCGTAGCCGGTCTGGACCTCGTCGGCGATGAGGAGCGCGCCGTGGTCGTGGGCGATGTCCCGAACACGCTTGAGCCACGCCTCCGAGGGAACGACGATGCCGGCCTCGCCCATGACGGGTTCGACGACGACCGCCGCGAGGTCGCCGCTGGTGTGCGAGCCGATGACTCGTTCGAGCGCGTCCGCGCAGTCCGCGCCGCAGGTGTCGCCGTCACAGCGGGGACAGCGGTAGGCGTACGGCGGCGCGGTGTGAGCCACGTCGTTGATGGTCGGGGCCATGTCCTGCTTGTAGGCCCTGTTGCCGGTGAGCGCGAGGCTGCCGAGGGTGCGGCCGTGGAAGCCCATCTCCAGCGAGATGACCTCCTTGGAGCCGGTGTACTTCCGGGCGAGTTTGATAGCTCCCTCGACGGCTTCGGTGCCGGAGTTACAGAAGAAGGTCTTCTGGAGGTCGCCCGGCGTCACCTCGGCGATGGTCTCGGCGAGGTCGGCCACCGGCCGGTTCGGATGGACGTACGAACAGCCGTGGACGAACTCCTCCAACTGCTCCGTGGCGGCCTCGACGACCGCCTCGTTGTTGTGTCCGACGTTCGTCACCGAGATGCCCGAGAACACGTCGAGATACTCGTTGCCGTCGAAGTCTTCGAGGGTACAGCCGGACGCCCGCTCGACCGGGACGTTCAGTGATTTCCAAATCGGCATGAGGTAGTCGTCGTACGCCGCCTCGACCGACGAGTTCGTCGTCCGTTCTCTCATGAACACAAGTTCTAAACTGAATCCTAATAAATTGTTCTGTGTGGAATATCATCCAGAACACTGCAGGTGTGTCGGGACGAGGGCGGTCGTTCCAGACTCGAACGCGCCTGGGAGCTCCGTACTCGACTGCGTTCGTCACCGACGTGTTTTGAACACAGTCCGAGTATTCTGCTGCGTCTGGAACATTTATCAACATATGGGACGACAGTGGGCCCAAGCGGGAGCGACGAGCGACCGCCGCGCTCCCGAGAGCCGACCATGAAATCCATCAACCCCGCGACCGAGGAGGTCATCGAGACGCACGAGGAACACGACGAAGCGACGGTCGACGCGCGATTGGACGCCGCGTGGGACCGGTTCGAATCGTGGCGCGAGACGCCGATTTCGCGGCGCGAGAAACTGCTCGCGGCCGCGGCCGACGTGCTGCGCGAACACAGCGAGGAGTACGCGACGCTGATGACCGAGGAGATGGGCAAACCCGTCGAGCAGGCGGTCTCCGAGGTCGAAAAGTGCGCGTGGGTCTGCGACTACTACGCCGAACACGCGTCGGAGTTCCTGCAGGACGAGCACATCGGCACCGTGCCGGGGTCGAAGACGTACGTCTCCTACGAGCCAATCGGCCCGGTGCTCGCGGTGATGCCGTGGAACTTCCCGTTCTGGCAGGTGTTCCGGTTCGCGGCCCCGCACATCACCGCCGGAAACGTCGCCGTGCTCAAGCACGCGCCGAACGTCTTCGGCTGCGCCGACGCAATCGCCTCCGTCTTCGAGCGGGCGGGCTACCCCGACGACGTGTTCACCTCGCTCCGGATTCCCGCCGAGCGCGTCGCCGGCGTCATCGAAGACGACCGAGTTCGGGGCGTCAGCCTGACGGGGAGCACCCGCGCCGGGCGGGCCGTCGCGGAGACGAGCGGCCGCGAACTCAAGCCGACGGTGCTCGAACTCGGCGGGAGCGACCCCTTCGTCGTCCTCGACGACGCGCCGCTCGAAGCGACCGCGAAGCGGGCCGCACGGGCGCGAACGCAGAACAACGGCCAGTCGTGTATCGCCGCGAAGCGCTTTCTCGTCCACGAGGCCGTCTACGACGAGTTCGTCGAGCGCTTCACCGAGGAGATGCGCGCACTGACCGTCGGCGACCCCACCGACCCCGAGACCGACGTGGGGCCGCAGGCGCGGGCGGACCTCATGGAGACGCTCCACGAGCAGGTCACGGCGTCCGTCGAGGCCGGCGCGACGCTCCGCCTCGGCGGCGAACCGCTGGACCGACCCGGCCACTACTACCCGCCGACGGTGCTGACCGACGTGCCCGAGGACGCGCCCGCGAGGACCGAGGAACTGTTCGGCCCCGTCGCCACCGTCATCAGAGTCGAAGACGAGGCGGAGGCGGTCCGCGTGGCGAACGACACGCCCTACGGCCTCGGCGCGAGCGTCTGGACGGCCGACGCCGAACGCGGCGAGGCGCTCACGACGAAGCTCACCGCGGGTAACGTCGCGGTCAATCACGTCGTCGCGTCTGACCCGCGGGTCCCGTTCAGCGGGACGAAGGACTCGGGCTACGGGACCGAACTCTCCCGGCACGGGATTCGGGAGTTCGTCAACACGAAGACGGTCTGGGTCGAGGACGCGCCCGCCGACGAGTAAGCGCGACGACGCCCGACCCAGCACCCGGAGCGACACCCAACGCGACACCGGGCGCGACGCCCGCGACGACGCCCGGAACGCGAATCGAGCGCGGACGCCGTTTCTTTCTGCTCGACGAGTTGACTACTATTCGAACCGACGGCCGTTTGGCGATTTTCCGGTGAATCGTCGCTCGATTTGTCGTCCCAGATGACGGATTACTATTGAACTGTGTTTCTAATAGAGACTAAAAATTGAACACAGCAAGATATATAGTGGGTAAGTTAGAATGTGGTGATGTCACTCATAACCATGACAGGAGAACTCTCACGCGTCCTCTCGAAGCGCGACGTGTTCGTGCTCGCACTCGGAGCGATGATCGGATGGGGTTGGATCGTGCAGACGGGGTACTTCATCGACCAAAGCGGCGTCACCGGCGCTATCTCGGCGTTCGTCCTCGGCGGGTTCATGGTGACCGTCGTCTCGCTCATCTACGGCGAACTCGCCTCCGCGATGCCGTTCGTCGGCGGCGAGCACGTTTACAGCATGCGGGCGTTGGGGCCGGCCGGCTCGTTCGCCTGTACGTGGGCGATAATCTTCGGCTACATCAGCGTCGTCGCGTTCGAGGCGGTCGCGCTGCCGAGCGCCCTCGCGTACATCGTCCCCGGCTTCAACGTGTTCGAACTCTGGACGGTCGCCGGCCAGCCGGTCTACGGTACGTGGGTCGCGACGGGCGTCATCGGCTCCGTGGTTATCACGTACCTCAATTATCGGGGTGTCCGGCCGGCGGCGCAGTTCCAGGCGATTCTCGCGCTCGTCATCACGCTGTCGGGGCTGACGCTCCTTCTCGGCGCGCTGTTCAACGGCACGTCGCCGTCGTCGCCGCCGCTCGCGGGAGCCGGCATCGGCGGCGTGTTCACGGTCGCCATCATGACGCCGTTCATGTTCGTCGGCTTCGACGTGATCCCGCAGGCCGCGGGCGAGGCCGACGTGTCACCGAAGCTCCTCGGCGGGCTCATCGGGCTCTCGGTCGCCTGCGCCGCCGCGTTCTACATCGCCGTCATCTGGGCGGCCGGGCAGGTCGCCACGGGCACGACGCTCGTCGAGAGTTCGCTCCCCGCCGCGACGGCGATGGAAATCGCGTTCGACAGCGTGACCATCGGCCGCATCATGGCGCTGGCCGGCCTCGCGGGCATCCTCACGAGCTGGAACGGGTTCGTCCTCGGAGCCAGCCGCGCCATCTACGCGATGGCCGACTCGCACATGCTCCCCGAGAAGCTCGCGACGATTCACGACGACCACGACACGCCGTCGACCGCAATCGTGCTCGTCGGCGGCCTCGCGGCGCTCGCGCCCCTGTTCGGCGAGCAGATGCTCGTGTGGGTCGTCAACGCCGGCGGGCTCGGCATGGTGACGGCGTGGCTTCTCGTCGTCGTTTCGTTCCTCGTGCTCCGGTACCGCGACCCCGACTTCGACCGGCCGTTCAAGCTGCCGGCGGGCTACGCGGTCGGCACGCTCGGGCTGCTGTTGACCGTGTTCTTCGTCGGCCTCTACCTCCCCGGCTCGCCCTCGGCGCTGGCGTGGCCCTACGAGTGGGCGATGGTCGGCGGCTGGTGTCTGCTCGGCGTCGTCCTGCTGGCCGTCGCCGGCGGGCTGCCGACCCGGACGGAAGCGAAGGCGCACCTGAGCGCCCAGCAGCTCGAAGACTGATTCGATTTCGCTTCCGGCGGTCGAAAGGCGGTGCGGCGGGGTTCGTGCGGATACGGCACGGGCCGCGTTACGACACGTCGGGGAGAAGCGCCGCTTTCAGTTCTTCGAGTTCGTAGTCGTTCAGCGGGTTCGGCTCGTCCTTGATGGTCGTGATGACGAACGTCGAACTCGTCCGCGAAATCTCGTCTATCTCCTCGAACTCGGAGATGAGGTCCTCGACCATCGAGCGCGAGGCGAGATGCGAAATCAGGACGAAGTCGGTGTCGCCGAGCGTGAAGTACACCTCGTTGACGCCGGGCACCTCCCCGAGTTTGTCGCCGACCTCCTTGTGGTACTCCGAGCCGTACTCGGCCCAGACCTCGGTGATGAGCGTGAGGTTCAGCCCGGCCTTCTCGAAGTCGATATCGAAGATGTCGTTTTTGATGATGCCCTGCTCTTGGAGCCGTTCGAGGCGGTAGTGAACGGTCGACTTCGGGATGCCCGTCTCCTCGGTTATCCGGTCGGGACTCCCCGATTCGAGCGTCCCGATGGCCTTGAGGATTCGAAGGTCCTTCTCGTCCATGGACCGTAATCAGGTGTGCACCGATATTATTGTTCTGCGTTCAACCCCGCCCGCGTCGGGGAGGGAACGGCAAGAGGCGGTGAGAACGGCGCGGCGCAGACACCGACGGTCGTCCCCGGGACGGTCAGTCGCGGGGTCGAACGCCGAGGTTCGACGCGTCGGGACCGAACTCCTCGGCCAACAGCGCCGGCACGTCGTCCGGGCGAACGTCCGAGTACCACCGGTTTCGAGGGTGGATGGCGACCGCGGCCCCGTCCGCACTACAGAGGCCGAGACAGCTCGTTTCTGCAACGTGGACCCGCGACCAGAAGACGCCACGGTCGCGCAACCACGAGGTCACCGCGTCGTACACCGCCGGGCCGTCGGCCTCGGCGCAGTCGGCGTACTCGGACTCGCGGCCGTTCGTACAGACCAACACGTGGTCGGTAAAGCCGTGCTCGCGGACCTCGTCGGTTCGGTCGCGCATCAGTCGGCCGCGGGAGCCGAGTCCCGGCCGGCGGTCGGAATCCCCGGTTCGGGCTCGGACTCACTCGACGGCCGGAACCGCGCGTGCGCCGCCGCGAGGACCAGCCACAGGAGGACCTGTCCGAACGCGAACAGGCCGGTGAGTCCGGTTTCGAGCGCCGGCGACAGCGCCCCGCGAACCGCGTTTTCGGGGGCGACGACGGCCAGCACCGCGAGCAGGCCGAACGGGACGGCCGCGCCGACGAGAGCCGCACCGAGGCCCCGCGACTCGCGCAGGCGGGTGTAGACGTAGCCGGCCGAGAGGCAGGCGAGCGCCCCGGCGAGCATCATCCCGGCGTAGAGCGGGAGCCGCGTCGCCGTCGAGAGCGACTGTTCCGCCCCCGGCGCGACCGGCGGGAGCACCAACCACGGCGCGCCCGAAACGGTGACGAACCCCGCGAATCCCATCAGATAGCTCTTCGCGGCGTCGGGTCCGGGAATCGCCGGTTCGAGGAAGAAAAAGGCGACCCCGAAGAACGCGCCGCCGAGCACGACGCCCCACAGCCCGCCGGCCGCGACGCTCACGGCTTTCGTGACCGCCATCGACACCGCGGTGTCGTGATGGCCGCCGCTCTCGCCGGCGTGGGGGTCACCGGACTCGTGGCTGTGAGCCCCCTCGGCCTCGTGACTGTGGGCGCTTTCGGCCTCGTGAGTATGTCCGCTCTCCTCGACTGTCGCGTGGTTCAGGTCGTCCGCGTAGCCGACGAGCGGGTTGGCGACGACGGCCATGAACAGTCCGAACACCAGTCCGGCGACGACCCCCGCCTTCACTCCCCGCGTCAGGTACTCCCCGAACATCGTCAGTGGCAGGCGATGCCGGCCGCGTGGCGGAAGTTGTGCAGCGAGTCGTGGACGAGCGGGTCCTGCACGAACAGGAGCGTAAAGCCCAGCGCGACGATAAAGAGGGAACCGGCAGCCATCTGCGCGGGGGTCAGTTCCGTTCGTGCGCGTTCGATGCGACCGTTGACGGTGTTCGCCGTAGCCATGGTAAACTCGGGTTGATGAAAACCAAGCACAGTTGTAAAACTTTCGAGAACAAGCGAGATTGTGTTTCAGCAATCTCGATTTAATAACTCCGGGGCGGATTTTATGAAACCTTGTTTGTGGTACAACAAGCACAATTGTTTTCAAACCGCGCCGGGATTGTCGAGTCGAATGTCACAGGTAACGCTCCCGCACGACGCCAAGGCGGGACCCACGAAACCGGAGGTAAGAGCGGTCACGCTCGATAAACTCGGCTTGCGGCCGACGGACCACTTCGTCGACGTCGGCTCCTGTACCGGCTCGGTCACCATCGAGGCGGCCCGGCGGGTCGAGCGCGTGACCGCCGTCGAGCGCAAGCCGGACCGACTGGACGTGACGCGGAAGAACCTCGCGGCGAACGACTACGACGCCGACGTGACGCTCCGCGAGGCGGAGGCTCCCGACGGTCTCCCGGCCGACGCCGACGCGATGTTCGTCGGCGGCAGTCGGAACTTCGAAGCCGTGTTGGACCACGCCGTCGAGACCGGCGTCGACCGAATCGTCATGAACGTCTCGCGGGTCGAACCCGCCGGCGACGCCATCGAGGCGTTCCGCGAGCGCGGCCTGCTCTCGGCGGTCGTCCAGATGCAGGTGAGCCACGGCTACGAACTCGCCGGCGCGACGAGTTTCCGGTCGAACAACCCGGTGTACGTCGTCGTCGGCCGACGCGACGCGGAGGGGCTATGACCGTCTACGGCATCGGACTCGGCCCGGGCGAGGCCGACCTCGTGACGGTCAAGGGGAAACGCCTGCTCGAATCGGCGGCGGTGGTTTACTCGCCCGGCCGCCTCTCGCGGACGGTCGCGCTGAACCACGTCCCCGAGGAGCGCATCGGTGACCTCGACTTCCCGATGACGCGCGACCCCGACGAACTCCGCCGCGCGTGGAAGGAGGCCGCCGCCGAGGTGGCCGCCCGCGCCGACTCCGAGGACGTGGCGTTCGTGACCCTCGGCGACCCCAACGTCTACTCGACGTTCGGCCACCTCCGCCGCACCCTCGACGCGTTCCACCCCGACATCGACCTCGAAGTCGTCCCCGGCGTGAGCGCGATGACGGCCTTCACGACCGCGCTCGGCGTCGAAATCGAATCCGGAACCGGGCTGGCGCTCCGCGAGGCCGCCAACGGTGCCGCGCCGACCGGCCCCGACCGCATGGTGCTGTTCAAGGTCACCGACGCGCCGGCGACCCACGAGAAGCTGACCGAAGCGGGCTACGACGTTCGCTTCGGCCGCCGCCTGTTCATGGAGCAGGGCGAGACGGTCGTCACCGACGACCCCGACGAACTCGCGGAGCGCGACTACTACACGCTGGCCTACGCCGAGCGCGAGGGCGTCGAGCGCGACGTGGCGACCGCCGAGTTCGACGGCGTCGAATCGGGGGGGTCGGCGTGAGCGCGGACGGCGAGGCGGACACCGGCTTCACCGACGAGGAGGGAATCCCCTTCGTCGGCGCGGGCCCGGGCGACCCGGACTTGCTCACCGTCGCCGGGCGGAAACTCGTCGAGGACGCCGACCTCGTGGTGCACGCGGGGTCGCTCGTCAACAGCGAACTGTTGGACGAGTTCTGCGCCGACGCCGAGCGGGTCAACAGCGTCGGCAAGGACCTCGAAGAGCTGATTCCGCTGATGGCCGACGCCTACGAGTCGGGCCGAACCGTCGTCAGACTCCACAGCGGCGACCCGGCGATTTACGGGGCCGCCTTGGAGCAGATGGACGCGCTGGCCGAGGCTGGCGTGCCGAGCTACCTCGTTCCCGGCGTCACCTCGGCGTTCGCCGCGAGCGCGACGCTCCGCACCCAGTTGACGCTCAACGAGGTCTCGAATCACGTCGTCTTCACCCGGCCGCGGGGCCGGACGCTCTCGGCCGAGGAGGACCACATCAGCGACTTCGTCGGCTTCGGTGACACCACGGTCTGTATCTACCTCGGCACCCACGCCGTGTCGGAGACGATGGACCGCCTGCTGGACGAGGGCCACGACCCAGACACGCCCGTCGCGGTCGTCTACCACGCCTCGTGGCCGGACGAAGACGTCATCGAGGGCACCATCGAGACCATCGGCGAGCGGGTCGAAGACGCGGGCTACCGCGCCTCGGCGCTCGTCATCATCGGCGAGGCGGTGAACGGCTCGGCGTACGAGCGGTCGTTCCTCTACGGCGACTGGGCCCGCGGCGGCGACGCACCGAACGACGAACCCGACACCGAAACACAGGAGCCAGACAATGAGTGACACAGACACCAACTCGGACACCGACTCCGGAAGCGGCCACTGTCAAACGCCAGACAGCGACGGCGAGGTTGCCGACGAAATCGCCATCGTCAGCTTCGAACGAAAGCTCGACACGGCCGAGGAAATCAAGCGCGACCTCGCGGACGACTACGACCGGATAGACGTCCTCACCTACCACGGCGACGTGTTCGCCGACCACTGGGGCGAGTACGACTGCTTCGTCGGCCTCATGGCCAGCGGCATCGCCATGCGGAAGACCGCCGGCCTCCTCGACGACAAGTGGGAGGACCCGGCGGTCGTCGTCGTCGACGAGGAACTGACGTGGGCGATTCCGCTCACCGGCGGCCACCACGGCGCGAATCAGGTCGCCCACGACCTCTCGAAACTCGGGGCCGTCCCGGCGATGACGACCGCCTCTGAGGCCGCGGGCAAACAGGGCGTCGAGAGCAAGGCGAAGGCGCTCGACTCCCACGTCGTCAACGGCGATTCGACCGTGGCGACGAACCTCGCCGTCCTCAACGACGAACTCGGTCCCGTCGCCCGACTCGACGGCCCGAAGGCGGTCCTCGTCGACGACGACGTGACGGTCCTGAAGCGCAACGGCGGCGACGGCGTCGTCCTCGGAACCGGGAGCGTCTCCGGCGCGAAGAAAGCGCAGTTCCTGACGGCGTGGGAGCAAGCGCTCGACGACGCCGACTACGACTGGGACGACATCGACTTCGTCGCGACCGGCACGCGAAAGGCGGACGAACCGGGGATGCTCGACGCGGCCGAGGAAATCGGCGCGGGCGTCGTCTACTTCGAAAAGGAGACGCTGACCGAGTTCGAGGGGCCGACGCCCTCGCGGTCGAAGGAACTCATCGGCTGGCCCGGCATCGCCGAGGCGAGCGCCATCGCCGGCGGCCGCGACCACGAACTGGTCGTCGAAAAGCAGCGCTACGACGACGCCGTGACCGTGGCGGTGGGACGATGAACGACGGTCGCGAGCCGACCGAACCGGCGACCGAGTCAGCGACTGAACCGGCGTCCGACGACCGCGACGAGGTCCCCGACGACTACGGGACCCTCTACGTCGTCGGCATCGGTCCCGGCCTCCCGGACCACATGACGAAGCAGGCGAAGGAACTCATTTCCACCTCGGACTGCGTCGTCGCTTCGAACCTCTATCAGGAGTTCCTCCGCGACGACGGAACCCTCCCGCCCGAGGGGAGCGACGACGGGCCGGAGGTCGTCCGCTCGTCGATGGGAAAGCAGGTCGAACTGACCCGCGAGGCGTTCGAGCGCGTCCGCGACGGCGAGGACGTGGTCCACGTCTCCGGCGGCGACCCCAACGTCTACGGGAAGTCCGACCTCGTGTTCACGATGGCGAAAGGCGACGAGGCGACCGACGTGCCAATCGAAATCGTCCCCGGCGTCACCGCGGCGCTCGGCGGCGCGGCCATGATGGGCGCGCCGCTGTCGAACGACTTCTGTACGGTCTCGCTGTCCGACAAGTGGCGCGGCTGGGACGAAATCGAGGAGAAACTGCGCGCGGCCGCCATCAGCGGCTTCGTCATCGTCCTGTACAACTGCTGGCGCAACTACGAACGCGCCATCGACGTGGTCCGCGAGGAGCGGGCCGACGACGTGCCGGTCGGCATCTTCAACGACGCCGGCCGCGGCGAGGCCGGCCGGAATCTGGACGACGAGACGTTCTCGGTGACGACCCTCGGCGACGCGAAGGCCCACGACGACGACGTGGGCGGGATGGGAACCTCGATTCTCATCGGCACCCACGAGACCGAACCCTGGAGCAACGACTACCAAACGTACCTCGTCACGCCCCGCGGCGGGCGCGACGTCGACGACTTCTAACCCATGAGCGACTCAGACACGACAACCGAATCGAACTGTGGCGGCGCAACGACCGAATCGACTGAATCGACTGAATCGGAATCGGAATCGAAGTGCGGCGGGACAAAGACGGAGGCCGAGTCGGACACGACCTCGAAGTGCGGCGCATCCTCCTCGAAGTCCGATGGCGAGTCATCTTCGAAATGCGGCGGCAGTTCGGGCGGGTCGAAGAAGGAACAGACCGCAGAGAAGGTCGAAGCGACCATCGAGGACTTCGACGGCGAGCCGGGGCAACTCGTCGCCGTCGGCCTCGGTCCCGGCCGCGCGAGCGAGATGACGACGCTGGCGAAAGACACGCTCCGCGAGGCCGACCACATCGTCGGCTACACGACCTACATCGAACTTCTCCCCGACGACATCGTCGAGGGCGCAGACGACCTCTACTCGACGCCGATGTGCGGTGAGGTCTCTCGGACCGAGGAGGCGGTCGACCGGGCGCTCGCCGGCAACGACGTGGCTATCGTCGGGAGCGGTGACCCCAACGTCTACGCGCTGGCCGGCCTCGCGCTCGAAATCCTCGAATCGAAGGGCGCGACCGCGAGCATGGTCGAGTTCGACGTGGTCGCGGGCGTCCCGGCGGCGCAGTCCTGTGCGGCCCGACTGGGCGCGCCGCTCGTCAACGACACCGTGACCATCAGCCTCTCGGACCACCTGACCTCGATGCCGACCATCGAGTCGCGGCTTCACGCGGCCGCCAAGGAGGGCTTCACCATCGCCATCTACAACCCGTGGAGCCGCAAGCGCCGGTCGAACTACGAGAAATGTTGCGAGATTCTCCTCGAACACCGCGCGCCAGACACGCCGGTCGGCATCGTCCACGGCGCGGGCCGCGACGACGAGGAAGTCGAAATCGTCGAACTCGGCGACCTGCCCGACCTCGGCGAGACCGACCTCGTGGACATGACGACGACGCTGCTGGTCGGCAACGAGGAGACGTACGTCTGGGACGACCGGATGGTGACGCCGCGGGGCTACGAGCAGAAATACGAGTACTGAGATGTTCGAAATCGAAATCGACCGAGACGCCTGCGACGGCATCTTCGCCTGTCTCGCCCGCGACGGGCGGTTCGTCGAGGACGACGACGGACTCGCAACAATCGACCCCGATGCGGCCGGCGTCGTGAGCGTCGAGCAGACGGGCGGGCGCGTCGTCGCCGTCCTCGAAGGAGATGCCGAAGCGGACGGCGACGACGACGCGACACTCGCGGCACGAGCCTGTCCGCCGGGCGCGATTTCGGTCCGGGAGGTGGACGCATGAGCGACGCGAACGCCGACGACTCGGCCGCGGACGCGAGCGTGGATTCCGGCGTCGCCCCCGCTGACGACCTCCTGAAAAGCGCGCCCGAGACGGCCTATCTCTGGGGTCACGTCGCCGGCGGCGGAGCGGTCGAACAGGCGCAGTTCACCGTGTCGACGAGCGATGAGACCTGCGCGAACCGCCTCGCGGCCATCGCTGGCGGCGGCGAAATCGACCGGCGAGAGACGGCACGAGAATACGCGCACAACACCGCCGTCACCCGCGTGAAAGACGAGTACCGCGTGACGGTCGACGGCGACGTGGTGCGAAGCGCGAGCGCCGCGTTCGGGCTCCCCGTCGGCGACGACGCCGGCGGCTACCGCTTCGACGTGTTCGACGCCCGGCGAAAACAGCTCCTCCGCGGCCTGCTCGAATCCTGCGGGACGGTCTGTTTCAAGTCCTCGTCGGGGACGGTCGGCATCTCGTTCGTCCACGACGACCGGGCGCTCCTCGAAACCGTGGACCGACTGCTCGACGCCTGCCCGGTCGACGCACCGACCGGCGAGATTGGCGAGACCTCCTCTGGCGGCTACTGGTTCGGCATCGACGACGACGCGGCCGCCGACTTCGGTGAATGGGTCTACGAGGGCAGCGACGAGACGAACCTGTTCGCGCCGACGCGGCGTCGAAAGCTCGTCAGAAGCCTCGAAGAGGCGGAAAACGCATGAGTCTCGAACGACCCGACCCGGCGCTCGACGACGACGCGGTGCTCCTCGTCGGCCACGGCTCGCGCCGCGAGGAGTCCAACGAGCAGGTGCGGACGCTCGCCGCGAAGCTGGAGTCCAAACTGTCGGTCCCGGTGGACGCGGCGTACATCGAACTCGCCGAGCCGTCGATAGACGACGCAATCGAGTCGATGGCTCCGACCTGCCGGACGATGACCGTCGTCCCCCTCTCGCTTTTCGCCGCGAGCCACGTCAAAAACGACGTGCCGCTGGCGGTCCAGCGGGCCCGCGCGACCCACGACGACACCGAGTTCCGGTTCGGCTCGCACCTCGGCATCCACCCGTCGCTCGTCGACCTGCTGGACGAGCGAGTGCAGGCGGTCGAGTCCGACCTCGGCGTCGACCGCGAGGACGACGACGTGGCGGTCGTCCTCTGCGCCCGCGGGTCGAGCGACCCCGACTCGAACGGCGACGTGCACAAACTGGCGCGTCTGCTGTACGAGGGCCGAGAGTTCACCCGCGTCGAATCGGCGTTCATCGGCGTCACGACGCCCCGGCTTGAGGAGACGCTTCACACCGTCGCTAAGGACCGCCCGGACGCCGTCGTCGTCCTCCCGTACATGCTCGGCGACGGCGTGTTGACGGGGCGAATCGTGGACAAAGCCGAGACGTTCGACGAGGAGTACCCCTACGTCGACGCCGGCGCGTCGGGACCGCTCGGCACGGACGACCGGGTGGTCGAGACGCTCGCCGACCGCTACCGAGAGGCGCGGTCGGGGAGCGTCGAGATGTCCTGCGACACCTGCAAATACAAGGTCGAACTCGCCGGCTACGAGGACGACGAGGGCGGCGCTCGCGCGATGCTTCGCTCGCTCGTCCACCAGGCGGAACACGCCGACCGGAGCGACGTTGACGACGACCCGCACGTCCACGACGCCCCCGAGAAGCACGTCGCGGTCTGCACGAACCAGACCTGCGCCGCGAGCGGCGCGGCGACCGTCCTCGAACAACTCAGACAGGGCGTGCGCGACGCCGACGACTGCGACGTACACGTCTCCCGGAGTTCGTGTCTCGGCCAGTGCGGCGACGGCCCAATCGTCGCCGTCTACCCCGACAGCGTCTGGTACGGCGGCGTGACGCCCGACGACACCGACCGCATCGTCTCGTCCCACCTCGAACGGGACCGCATCGTCTCGAACCTCGTCCACCAATCACTCTAATCATGGCCTGCGCAGAACTCGAAGCGCTCCGACTGGCGCTGTTGAACATCACCGGAACGACCGACGAACACGCGAAGCGACACGCCGAAGCCGAACTCGAAGACTACCTCGGCGACGCCGACCCCGGCCCGATTCAGGCGCTCGCGAACGCGACCACGCTCGACGAGGCCCAGCGACATCTCGACGCCGCGCTCGTCGACCTCGAATCGGAGGCGACGCGAATCGACGACGACGACCCGCAGGCCGGCTACCTCCGCGGCCGACTCGTCGCCGTCCGCGATGCCGAACGGTCGCTTCGCCGTCTCCGCGAGGGCACGGACGCGCTGCTCGACGACCTCGGAGAGGCCCACCACACGCTTCACGACGCCTTCCCCGTCGAGGACTGAACCGATGCCATCGGCTCCACTCTCGGCCCGCCGCGACCTCGGTGAAGTCGACCCCGCGAGCAGTCGCCACAACTGGACGCGCTCGGCGGTCGCCGCGACCGACGACGCCGTCTTCGTCGGAACCGCGGCCGGCCGCGTCGTCGCGCTGGAAGCCGCTGCCGACTCCGCATCCGACACCGACGACCGCTGGGAGGCGCGCGGCGACAACCCCGTCGTGTCGATGGCCGCCGCCGACGACTTCCTCGTCGTCGGCGAGCGCGGCGGCGACGGACTCGTTCGCGTCCTCGACGCCGAGACGGGCGACGCGCGCTGGACGTACGCGACGACCGACGACGTTGGCACCGCGGCGAGAGACTCGCTGTTCTTCCGACCCTACGTCGTCGACCTCGCGGTGACGGGCGACAGAGTCGTCGTCGCCGCCCGACGGTACGAACGCGACGGCGACGAGCGAGTCTGGCGGAGCGTCGTCCTCGGGTTCGGCCGCGACGGCCAGGTCGCGTGGCGCAGACGCGTCCACGCCTCGCCCATCGCGGTCGCCGCCGAGGGGGACCGCGTCGCCGTCGCGTACAACCGCTGTCCGAACCCCGAACAGGACGGTCTCGTGCTCCTCGACGCCCACACCGGAGGGCGAGTCGCGTCGTGGGACCCCGGCACCGACGGCGACCGGCGGGTCGGGGACGTGGCGTTCGCGGGCGACGCGCTGGCCGTCGCCAGCCACGGCGACAAACGCGGCTACCTCCTCGATTTCGAGGGGAGCGAGCGGTGGCGACTCGACCTCGCCACCGAGCGGCGCGTCGGCGACGAGACCGTCTACGCCTATCCGACCCACGTCTGCGTCGCCGGCGAAACCGCCGCCTTCGTCACGGGGAACACGTTCGCGGAGTCGACCCGCGACCCGGACGCGCGACATCCCGACGAACACACCGCGGTCGGCGTCTCCGTCGATGGGGGCGAGCGCCTGTGGACCCGCGACACCGGCGGGTTCGCGCGCGCCGCCGTCGCGGCCGGCTCGCGGGTCTTCGTACCGTCCGCCCAGCACTTCCGGGAGCGAGAGGCCGACCGCCACGGCGTCCACACGTTCGGTGCGACGGCGGGGCACGTCCGGACCGACGACCTCCCCGGCATCCCGACCGCGGTCGCCGCGGGTGGGGGCGTCCTCGCGGTGGTCGAAGAGCCGGTCGAGTACCACGACGAGGGCGTCACGCGCGGAGCCTACCGACTCCGCACGCGACCGATTCGATAGAAGAAACCATGCGACACGAGACGAGCGATACCCCGCTACTGCCCGTCCGCGAAGCGCTCGGCCTCAGCGACCCGCTCGGCCGACAGGTCGGAAAGCGGGATGCGCCGCGCGTCCGTTTCGGAGACGAGGATGTCGGTCACGCCGATGCCGTCGTCGCCGGCGTCGACGACGACGACCGACGCGTCGGCGGTGGCGAGGCTCCGCGCCGCCGACCGGGTCTGTCCGGTGGGGCTGCCGTCCGCGACGGTAACCCGGCCGTCGGTGACGACGACGACGAGCGCGGCGTCGGCGTCCGAGCGGTCGATGACCCGGCGAGCGGCGTCCAACCCGGAGGGAAGCGGCGTCCGGTCGCCCGTCGGAAGCTCCTTCAGGTGCCGCGCCGCCAGCGTCACGCTGTCGGTCGGCGGGAGCAACACCTCGGCCTCGTCGCCCGCGACGGCGACGAACGCGACCTCGTCGCGTTGCTCGTAGGCGTCTTCGAGGAGCGACAGCACGGTTCCCTTCGCCTGCCGCATCGCGGCGCGCATCGACGCGCTCGCGTCCACGACGAACACGACGAGCGTCGCGGCCGACCCGCGGGAGACCGCGGTTCTGAGGTCCGACCGGGTGACGCGGGACCGGCCGGCCGAGGCGGCGGCCCGGACCGACGCCGGCACGTCGATGTCGTCGGTCTCGGTCGCCGGTTCGGTTCGTACCCGCGAGCCTCGACCCTGACGCGACTCCCGAACCGCGGCGCGGCTGCCGTCACCCGGCGTCTCCGCGTCGAGGCCCGCGTCCTCGACCGGCGGCCGGTCGGCGTCGCCAACCGCGGCCCGGTTCTGACCGGGGAGAAGCGGCGTGG
The DNA here is from genome assembly GCF_014530665.1 of Haloferax sp. AS1. Taxonomy (NCBI): domain Archaea; kingdom Methanobacteriati; phylum Methanobacteriota; class Halobacteria; order Halobacteriales; family Haloferacaceae; genus Haloferax; species Haloferax sp. AS1. The sequence continues at coordinate 316,848 of NZ_SPSA01000003.1, read as the reverse complement.
CCTCGTCGGGGTCGTCGCCGGAGTCGTCGGTATCGCCGTCTTCGGAATTTTCGCCTTCCGAACCACCGTCTTCGGGTCCGCGCTCGTCGGCTCCGCCGACCTCGCCGCCTCGGTCGTCATCCCCGGCGTCGTCGTCCCCGGCGTCAGAGTCGGGAGCCGCGCCGGGGGCGTCGCCGTCGGAATCGTCGGCGTCGGCGTCGCTGTCGCCTCCCTCGGCGCGTTCCTCGCCGTCGCTGGCGTCGCCGTCGTCACTCCCGCCGTCGTCGGCATCGCCCGCATCGTCACCCTCACCGTCCCCGTCGTTAGCGTCGCCGCCCCCGTCGTCGTCCCGGTCTTCGTCCTCGTCGAAGTGGTCGTCGAGCACGTCGTCGACGTCCGGGTCGTCGTCGAACGGGCGGCTCTGAAGTCGATGCGGGAGCGCGAGGGCGGCCGCTTCGCGCACGTCGCTTTCGAGCACCTTCGTCCGGCCGTCGAGCGCCGCGAGCGTTCGGGCCGCACGGGCGATGGCGATGTCGGCGCGGTGGCCCTCGACGCCGGCGTCGACGCAGAGTTCCGCGATGTCGCGTTTGAACTCGGTCGGGAGGGCGACCGAGTCGAGGCGGGCCGTCGCCTCGCGGAGCGCGGTTTCGAGCGCCGCGGTCTCCTCGCGGTGGGCGTCGCCGGCCGTCGCCGGGTCGTCGCCGCCCGCCAGCGCCCGGTCGATAATCTCCACGCGGTCGTCGATGTCGCGGCTGCCGACGACGGTCGCCTGGAGGGCGAAGCGGTCCCGGAGCTGAGGGCGGAGGTCGCCCTCCTCGGGGTTCATCGTCCCGACGAGCGTGAACTCGGCGGGGTGTTCGACGCTCATCCCGTCGCGCTCGACGCGGTTGACGCCGCTCGCGGCCGCGTCCAAGAGCAGGTCGACGAGGTGGTCGTCGAGGAGATTCACCTCGTCCACGTAGAGGATGCCGCGGTTCGCGCGGGCCAAGAGCCCGGGGTCGAACGACGCCTCGCCGTCCAGCGCGTCGGCGACGGAGAGCGTGCCCGCGACCCGGTCGCGGGTCGCGCCGAGCGGGAGCGTCACGAGCGGGACCGACCGGCGTTCGACCGCGGGGTCGTCGCGGGCCCGACACGAGTCGCACTGGCGGGCCGGGTCGTCCGGGTCCGGCGGGCAGCCGTACGGACAGTCCGCGACGACCGCCTGTTCGGGCAGGAGGTCCGAAAGCGCGCGGACCGCGGTCGACTTCGCGGTGCCCTTCTCGCCGCGGACGAGCAGGCCGTCGAGGTCGTCGTTGGCTCCGACCGCCAACAACGCCCGTTTCAGTTCGTCTTGGCCGACGATAGCCGAGAACGGAAGCGTCTGAGTCGTCATCGAATACGAAAACGTAGTTGCAGTAAGACAATAACACTTTATCAATGACACCGACAATCGGACTGTACACAGCGACCGAAAACGAGTTGGGCGCGGTCCAGCGGGCCGCGCGCCGACTCGACGGAATCGACCTCGTCGTCCGCTCCGCGAGCGACTTGGACGACGTGAGCGACGCGGACGCCTTCGTCGACGAGTTGGAGTCGACGACGGCGGCCGTCTTCTGGCTCCACGGGGCCGAAGACAGCATGCCCGGCTACGACCACGCGGTCGAACGACTCGAATCGGCGGGCGTGCCGCTCGTCGTCAAGGCCACGGGCGACGCCTTCGCTCGCCGGGACACGACCGTCGCCGACGCGGACCGCGAGCGCGTCTGCGAGTACCTCGACCGCGGCGGCGCGGTGAACGTCGAGAACCTCTGTCGGTTCCTCGCCGCCGAGTACGCCGGCGTCGAGACCGAGGTCGACGACCCTGTCGAACTCCCGACAGAGGGCGTCTACCACCCCGACTACCCCGGCGTCGAGTACGACGAACTGCTCGACACGCACGACCCCGACAAGCCGACCATCGGCGTCTGGTTCTACGAGTCCCATTGGACGCACGCGAACACCCGGTACGTGGACGCGCTCGTGGAGCGCCTCGAATCGCTCGGCGCGAACGTCTTACCCGCGTTCTGCAACCCCGCGACCGACGAGGAGGGACAGGAGAACGCCGAGTGGGTCGCCCGGAACTGGTTTTCGGACGACGACAGCCCCGTCGTCGACGCCGTCGTCAGCTCCTTCATGTTCTCGCTGTCGATGAGCGAGCGGGGCCGCGACGCCGACGACGAGGGGTCGGCCGCCGAAGACGTGTTCCTCACCGAACTCGGCGTCCCCGTGTTGCAGGCCATCACGACCATGCGCTCTCGGAGCCGCTACGAGTCGAGCGACACGGGCGTGATGGGCTTCGAACTCGCGCTGTCGGTCGCGCTCCCCGAGTTCGACGGCAACGTCATCACCCACCCGATAAGCGGGAAAGAGCGGATGGAAGACGAGGCGGGCGTCGGGAGCGCGCCGAAACAGCACTTCCCCATCGAGGACCGCGTCGACCACGTCGCCCGCCTCGCGGTCAACTGGGCGCGGCTCCGCCACCTCCCGAACGACGAGAAGAACGTCGCGGTCGTCCTCCACAACTACCCGCCGAGCGACGACGGCATCGGGACCGCCTTCGGGATGGACAGCCCCGAGAGCACGGTCAACCTCCTGTCCGAACTCCGGGAGCGGGGCTACGCCGTCGGTGACCTCCCCGCGGACGGGCAGGCGCTCATCGACGACCTCACCTCGCAGTTGACGCTGGACGACCGCTGGGTCGCCCCCGAGGACGTGCGGGACCTGAGCGTCGACGTGGTGGCTCCCGACCAGTACGCCGACTGGTTCGAAGACGCCGACGACCGCTTCCGCGACAACGTCGTCGAGGAGTGGGGCGACCCGCCGGAGCGACCGTTTGCGATTCCGGGCGTCGAGTTCGAGAACGTCCTCGTGACCGTCCAGCCCCCGCGCGGCTTCGGGATGGACCCCTCGAAGGTGTACCACGATTCGGACCTCCAGCCGCCGCACGACTACGTGGCGTTCTACGCGTGGCTCCGCGAGTCGTTCGAGGCCGACGCCGTGGTCCACCTCGGCACCCACGGCAGCCTCGAATGGCTCCCCGGCAAGACCGTCGGGCTGAACGGCGAGAGCGCGCCGGACCAACTGGTTTCGGACCTCCCGAACGTCTACCCGTACATCATCAACAACCCCGGCGAGGGGACGCAGGCCAAGCGCCGGTCGTACGCGGCCATCGTGGACTACCTCACGCCGGTCATGCGCACCGCGGGAACCTACGACGACCTCGCGGACCTCGAAGAACTCGCCCGCGAGTACCGCGAGGCCGGCATGGACGAGGCCCGCCCCGAGCGCGGCGACCAACTCCGCGAACTCCTCGTCGACGCGGTCGACGACCTCGACCTCGCGGTCGAACTCGGGTTCGACGACGCCGAGGCCATCCGCGGCGCGGACGGCGATGTCGGCTCCGACGAGGCCGAAGTCGAGTTCGACGAACTCGTCGAGCGCGTCCACGAGTACCTGACCGACGTGAAGACGACGCAGATTCGGATGGGCCTCCACACGATGGGCGAACCGCCCGCAAACGACCGACTCGTGGAGTACCTCGTCGCGCTCACCCGCCTCCCGAACGCGGACACGCCGAGTCTCCGCGAGAGCGTCGCGGGCGTCATGGGCGTCGACTACGACCGGATGCGGGACGAGCCGGGGACGTACGACGACGACCTCGGGATGTATCTCTCGGAGGCCGCAGACCGCGTCTACGACCAGTGCGTCGAACTGGTCTCCGCACTCGCGGAACGCGACTTCGACGTGCCCGAGTCGGAGGTCGACGCCGGCCCCGACGACGAGGTGAACATGAACCTGCTCGTGGTCGATATCGACCAACTCGGGGACGCGCGGGCCAAGCGCGGCGCGCACGACGACCTCCGCGAGGTGCTGGCGTTCATCTGCGACGAGGCAGCCCCGCGAGTCGCGGCCGCGGAAGCCGAGATTCCGCAGACCGCCGACGCCCTCGACGGCGAGTACGTCCGCCCCGGTGGCTCCGGCGCGCCGACCCGCGGCGGGGTGGACCTGCTGCCGACCGGGCGGAACTTCTACACGCTCGACCCGCGGAAAGTCCCGGCCAAGCCGGCGTGGAGCGTCGGCGAGCGCGTCGCCGAGGGCGTCCTCGACCGCCACTACGACGACCACGGCGAGTACCCCGAGGAGTTCGGGGTCGTCGCGTGGGGGACGCCGACGGTCCGGACCCGCGGCGAGACCATCGCGCAGGTGCTCGCGTTCATGGGCGTCGAACCGGTGTGGACCGACGCGGGCCGCGTCGACGACGTGGAGCCGATTCCGCTGGACGAACTCGACCGGCCGCGAATCGACGTGACGACCCGCGTCTCGGGGCTGTTCCGCGACGCGTTCCCGCAGGCCGCGAGCGTCGTCAACGACGCCGTCGACGCGGTGGTCGACCTCGACGAGCCCCACGAGATGAACTACGTGAAAAAGCACGTCGAGGAGGACGCCGCCGAGTTCGAATCGGAGGGCGTCGACCCCGACGAGGCCGAGACACTGGCCAAACACCGCGTGTTCACGACGACGCCCGGCGGCTACGGCGCGGGGACGAACAAGGCCGTCGACGAGGGCGAGTGGGACGACCGGAGCGACCTCGCGGACGTGTTCGTCCAGTGGGGCGGCTACGCCCTCGGGAGTCGCGGCAAGGTGACCGAGGCCCACGACGCCTTCGAGCGCCGCTTGAGCGGGGTCGAGGCGACCGTGAAAATCGAGGACACCGCCGAACAGGACGAGTTCGACTCCTCCGACTGGTACGCCTTCCACGGCGGGTTCGTCTCCGCGGTCGGTGAGATTTCCGGGAGCGACCCGGCGTCGTACGTCGGTGACTCCAGCGACCCCGACAACGTCAGCGTCTACACGAACGAGGAGAAAGTCCGCAAGGCGATGCGGGCACGCGTCCTCAATCCCGACTGGCTCGACAGCATGGAAGAACACGGCTACAAGGGCGCGGGCGACCTCTCGACCACGGTCGACGTCGCGCTCGGCTGGGACGCGACCACGGGCGTCGTCAGCGACACGCTCTGGGAGCACCTCGCGGACGCCTACGCCTTCGACGAGGACCGACAGGAGTGGCTGCGCGACGTGAACCCGTGGGCGCTCGAAAGCATCACCGCGACGTTCCTCGAAGCCATCGACCGCGACCTGTGGGACGCCGACGACGACGTGCGAGAGCGGTTGCAGGACATCAACCTCTCCGTCGAAGGCGACCTCGAATCGAACACGACGAACGCGATGACGCAGACCCAATCCAATGACTGAACGAGACGCCTACGCCGACCTCGGCGCGACGACGCAGGAAGCGATGGACATCGCGGAGACGAGCATGGACATCGTCCGGACGTTCGTCCCCGACGAGACGCTTAACGACCGACTCCGACAGAAGGCGGTCCACTCGACCGGCGACATCGAGTTCCAGCACCTCATCCGGTGCCAGAACGACCCGGTCGTCGCGGGCGCGAGGGCCGTCCTCGACGAGCGCCCCATCGTGACCGACATCACGATGGCGAAAGCCGGCATCACCGGCCGCGGCCACGACTGCCAGGTGCGGAAGGCAATCGGCAACGGAGCCGAACTCGCCGCCGAAACGGGCATGACCCGGACCGCGGCCGCGGTGCTCGAACTCGACAAGGAGGGCGTCTACGACGGCGCTATCGCGGTCGTCGGCAACGCGCCGACCGCCGCGTTGGCGCTCTGCGACTGCATCGAGAACGGAACCCGACCGGCGGCCGTCGTGGCGACGCCCGTCGGCTTCGTGAAGGCCGAAGAAAGCAGGAAGCGCGTCCGCGACGTAGCCGACGAGTACGGCGTGCCCGCGGTGACGAACGTCGGGAAACGAGGCGGGAGCGGCCTCGCGGCCGCGCTCACGAACGAGCTGATTCACGTCGCCAGCGACGTGCGAAACGGCGACGTAGACCTCGCAAATCATGAGTGAGGACGAGAGCGACCCGTACGACCTCGATTCGGGACCTGACCCGGCGGCGTTCGCCGCGGCCGCGCCCGAACCGAGCATCGACGAAACCGACGGGGGCGACGAGGACGCCGACGGTACCGAGGACGCCGCCGCGCCGGTGTACGCGGTCGGCGTCGGCCCCGGGAATCTTGAGTATCTGACGCCCCGCGGGCGGCGGGCGATTCGAGAGGCCGACGTGGTCGTCGGCTTCGAGACGGTCGTCGACTTCGTCGCCGACGAGACCGACGCCGACCTGCTCACCTGCGGCTACGCCGACGAGGCCGACGCGCTGGCCGAGTTCGGGCGGCGCGTCGCGGCCGGCGACCGGGGGACGGCGGTGCTCATGGGCGACCCGAACCACTCGGGCTACCAGTTCCTCGGGAAGGTCCAGCGGGCCGTCGACCGGCCGGTGCGGGTGATTCCGGGCATCTCGTCGCTCCAGATAGCCGCGAGTCGCGCCCGGACGCCGATGGAGGACACGCGGTTCGTCACGCTCCACAAAAGCGGGTCGCTCGACGCCGACCTCGACCGATTGGCCGAGGCGGCCGGCGAGCGCCACCTGCTCGTCCTGCCGCGACCGTTCGACTGGATGCCGGGCGACATCGCCGGGTTCCTCCTCGATTCGGGCGCGGACGAGTCGCTGGACGCGCTCGTGCTCGAACGACTGACCCACGACGACGAGCGAATCACCCGGACCACGCTCGGCGGCCTGCGCGATTCGGCCGGCGGGAGCGGCCCCGACTCGACGCCGTACTCGGACCTCTCGGTGCTCGCTGTCAGAGCGCCCGTCGACGCGGCGGACTGAGCCGCCTCCTTCCCCCGCCCCGCGCGAAGGTAGTTAGGCTCGCCTAAATTCCGAAGACGTTTTAACCATTTAGGGAGGCCTAAAAGACATGGCAAACGACGGACAAAGCGGACGGGAATCGACGCGGCGCGAGTACCTCCAGTACGGCGGCGCGGTCATCGCAGGCGGCCTGCTCGCCGGCTGTACCGGCGGGAGCGGGTCGGAGACGACGACGACGGCGTCCGAGCCCGAGACGACCACGGCCGCGACGACCGAGGCGGCGACGGAGACCGAAACCGAGACAGAGACGACGACCGAGGCAGCGGAGTCCTACTCGGTGTCGATAGAGCCGGTCGGCGAGGTCACGTTCGACTCGGTCCCGGAGGCGTGGATTGCGAACAACGGCAGTTGGGCCGACATGGGCGTCGCGCTCGGGCTCGACGCGCCGATGGGCGTTTGGCTCCCCGGCCGGTACCACACGCAGTACTACGACGAGATTCCGGACGTGAGCGTCGACAAGTCGTCCATCCGCCAGCTGTGGGGAGACAGCGGCGTCGGCAAAGAGCAGTTCTACGAGCTGAACGCGGACGTGCACATCGCCGACCCGAACTTCCTCCTGAACCGCGGCCAGTGGAGCGAGGCCGACATCGAGGAAATCAGCACGCAGGTCGGGCCGTTCTTCGGCAACAGCATCTTCTCGCGCGGCTACGCGTGGCACGAGGACTACCGCTACTACACCCTCTACGAGGCGTTCGAGAAGTTCGCGCAGGTGTTCCAGCGCGAGGACCGCTTCGAGGCGTTCGAACAGGTCCACGAGGAGTTCCAGTCGAACCTCGCGCCGGTCGTCCCCGCGCAGGGCGAGCGACCCTCGGCCGCGGTCGTCTGGGCCGGCGGCGACGAGCCAGAGGAGTTCTACCCCTACGTCATCGACGAGGGGACGAGCTTCAAGCATCTCAACGACCTGAAAGTCAACGACGCGCTCGCGACGACCGAGGTGCGGGACTTCTACAGCAACCGCGGCGCGGTCGACTTCGAGACGCTGCTTGAGGTCGACCCCGAAGTGCTCCTCGTGCGCGGACAGGAGGCCAAGACACGCGAGGAGTTCCAGAACACCGTGGTCTCGTTCATGGAAAACCACGAGGTGGCGGGCGAACTCACCGCCGTCCAGAACGGCGACGTCTACCGCGCCGGCGCGCTCTATCAGGGCCCCATCACGAACCTCGTCGTGACGGACCGCCTCGCGCGGACCCTGTACGACGCCGACGAGCGCCTGTTCGACGCCCAGCGCGTCGCGGACATCGCCAACGGGAACCTGTAACTCGCCCCGGGTTCGCGGCCCCGCTTTCTCTCTTCGCCCACCCGTCGAGCGGCGCGTCCCGCCAGAACGCTTATCATATTTTAGGCTAGCCTAAAAAATATGGCAGTGAGCCAAGGTATGGGCGTGTCCCCGGCGGTCACCGCAGCGTGGTTCGTCGAGGGAGAACCCCCGCTCATGGAGGTGTTCCGCCGAGCGAAAGCGAGGTGAGTCCGCGACGGGGCGGGGTGGGGCGGGGCGGACCCCGGAACGCGACCGACCACCGACTCCGTCCGTCGGAAGAGCACCCAACTGGACCGTAGGACCGGTCGCCGCGAGTCGGTCGTCGCGGCCGACGAGCGGTTGCGCTGTCCCGAAATTTTTACTAAAAATTAGATTGCAGTAAACCTTTTGTGTTTTTAGGCCGGCCTAAAACACGCATGTTCGACAGCGATAGACTGACGACGAATCAACGGAGGGAAGCGCGATGACCGACCCGGCAGCCGGCAACGAGGCGTTGCTCGAACAGCAGGCCGCCCGCGAGTCGAGCGCGCGGACCTATCCCCGACACCTCCCGCACGCGATACGGGAGGCCTCGGGCGTCACCGTCACCGACATGGACGGCGAGGAGTACTACGACTGCCTCGCGGGGGCCGGCACGCTCGCGCTCGGACACAACCACCCGAGAGTGGTCGAGGCGATGGAACGCGTCCTCGCGGAGGACCGCCCGCTCCACACCCTCGACATCACGACGCCCGTCAAGGAGCGGTTCGTCGACACGCTGTTCGACAGCCTCCCCGACGAGTTCGCTGACAGCGCGCGGGTGCAGTTTTGTAGCCCCGCCGGGACCGACGCCGTCGAGGCCGCGCTCAAACTCGTCAAAACCGCGACGGGCAACCGGAGCGTTCTCGGGTTTCAGGGCGGCTACCACGGCATGACCAACGGCGCGCTGAGCCTGATGGGCGACACCGACCCGAAGGAGGACGTGCCCGGTCTGATGCCCGACGTACACCACCTTCCGTATCCGTACGAGTATCGGTGTCCGTTCGGCGTCGGCGGCGACGAGTGCCACGAACTCGCCGCCCGGTACGTCGAGCGCACCCTCGACGACCCCGAAAGCGGCATCACCGAGCCCGCGGGGATGGTGGTCGAACTCGTGCAGGGCGAGGGCGGCGCGATTCCCGCGCCCGACGACTGGACCCGCGAGATGCGGCGGATGACCCGCGAACGCGACATCCCGCTGGTCGTCGACGAGATTCAGACCGGTCTCGGCCGGACCGGCGAACTGTACGCCTTCGAGCACGCCGACATCGTCCCGGACGCGGTCACGCTCTCGAAGGCCATCGGCGGGTCGCTCCCGCTTTCGGTCGTCGTCTACGACGAGTCGCTCGACGTCTGGGAGCCGGGCGCGCACGCCGGCACCTTCCGGGGAAACCAGCTGGCGATGGCCGCCGGTATCGCCACCATCGAACACGTCCTCGAACACGACCTCGACGACCACGCCGCGCGCATGGGCGAGCGGCTCCGCGGCCACCTCGACGCGACCGAACGCGCCCACGACGCCGTCGGAGACGTGCGCGGTCGCGGGCTGATGCTCGGCGTCGAACTCGTCGACCCCGCGGGTGAATCCGACGCCTGCGGGCGCTACCCGGCGAATCCGGACCTCGCTGACGCCGTCCGCGAGGCGTGTTTCGACCGCGGCCTCATCGTCGAACTCGGCGGCCGCCACGGGAGCGTCGTCCGGTTCCTCCCGCCGCTCGTCGTCAGTCCGAGCGACGTGGACGCCGTCGGGAGCATCTTCGCGGACGCCGTCGAGGCCGCAATCGAGGACGCCGACGGCCGCCGGGAGGTCGCCGCATGAACGGCGTCGGCGATGTCGACGGCGCCGGCGAGCGCCGCGACCCGCGACCGGACGCCGCGAAGTGGTTCCTGAGCGGCGACGACGACGACCGGGCGCGTTACCGCGACGCGATGCGGCGGGCGTGCGACCTCGTCCTCGACGAGTTCGCCGCGGAGGCGACGCCGTACTCGGGGGCGACGCCCGAAGAAGTCGACGACGCGCTCGCCCGGTTCGAGATGCTGCCCCACGAGGGCGACGGCGTGGCCGCGGCGCTCGACCGCACCGAGCCGATTCTGCGAAACTCGGTCGGCGTCTCCGACCCGACCTGCGTCGCGCACCTCCAGTGTCCGCCGACGATTCCGGCGCTCGCGGCCGAGGTACTCCTGACCGCGACGAATCAGTCGATGGACTCGTGGGACCAGAGCCCCGCCGCGACGCAGCTCGAACGGCGGTTCGTCGGGAAGCTGTGCGACCTGTTCGGCTACGAGGACGGCGACGGCGTGTTCACGAGCGGCGGCACGCAGTCGAACTTCGTCGGCCTGCTCCTCGCCCGCAACAAGGTCGTTTTGGAGGAGTACGGCGTCGACGTCCAGCGCGAGGGGCTGCCACCGGAGGCGCGGGACCTGCGCATCCTCTGTTCGGCCGACGCCCACTTCACCGCCACGCAGGCGGCCTCGCACCTCGGCCTCGGTGAGAACGCCGTCGTCACCGTCCCGACCGACGACGACCGCTGCCTGTCGATGGCGGCGTTCGACGAGGCGGTGGCGGACCTCCGCGAGCGCGGGAAACGCCCGTTCGCAATCGTCGCCACCGCCGGAACGACGGACTTCGGAAGCATCGACCCGTTAGGCCCGCTGGCCGAGCGCGCGGCCGAACTCGACTGCTGGTACCACGTCGACGCCGCGTGGGGCGGCGCGCTCGCCCTGAGCGACGACCACGCCGACAAGCTCGCCGGCATCGAGGCCGCGGACTCCGTCGCGGTCGACTTCCACAAGCTGTTCTACCAACCGATTAGCTGCGGCGCGGTGCTCGTCCGCGACGCGTCGGCGTACGACCTCATCGACCGCAACGCGGCCTATCTGAACCCCGTGCGCGACGACGACGCGGGCGTGCCGAACCTCGTCTCGAAGTCGGTCCAGACCACCCGGCGATTCGACGCGCTCAAACCGTTCGTGACGATGCAGGCGCTCGGCCGCGAGGGGCTGGCGTCGATGGTCGAGTACACCATCGACCTCGCCGCCGACGCCGCGAGGCTCATCGAGGCCGACCCCGACCTGCGGCTCGTCCACGATTCCGACCTGAACGTCGTCGTGTTCCGGTACGTCCCCGACCACGGACGAGACGGCGGCGGCCCGGCCGACGGCCCGGTCAACGGCCCGAGCGCCGACGACCTGAACGAGGCCATCCGCGACTCCCTCCTCGACGACGGCGAGGCCGTGGTGGCCCGCACCACCGTCGACGGCGAGACGTGTCTGAAGCTGACGCTCCTGAACCCCCGAACGACGCGCGAGGACCTCCGAGACCTCCTGCGCGAGATTTCGGACCGCGGAACCGCTCTCGAACCGACGACCGACGACCGACACGCATGAATCCGAACGACACAGCCGAGTCAGCGACGATACACAGCTTCCTGAACTGCTACCTCCGGGAGACCGGGGACTACGCCGTCGTCCCAGCCGGGGACGTGCCGGTCGAGGCGGACGCCGAGGTAGTCGTCCACGCGCCGCTCTCTCAGCAGGGCGTGGACCTCTACGTCCCGCTTTCGTACCGGTCGCCGACGGGTCGCCACCAGTTCGACCTGCCCGGCGTCTACCGGCTTCCCGATGGCGAGACGTTCCCCCTCGACTACACCGTGCTCGTGACGCTCGTCACGAGCGAACTCAGACTCGACCGCGACGACACCGGCGCGGCCGACGAACTGCTCCTGCGGGTCGTCAAGAGCTGCCAGAACATCGAGCGGTTCGTCGAGGCCCGGCGCGGCGACGAGGAGCGACTGTACGGCTTCGACACCTCCTTCCGCGACGCCGAGCAGTCGCTCGTCTTCGGCCACCCGCTCCACCCGACGCCCAAGAGCAGACAGGGTATCCCGGCTCACGAGTCGCGGGCCTACGCGCCCGAACTCCGCGGGTCGTTCCCGCTGGCGTACTTCAGCGCCGACCCCGAGTTCGTCTCGCAGGACTCCACTCGCGAGGAGTCGGCGGCCGAGTGGGTCAAGTCGACCCTCCGCGCGGACGACTCGGTCCCCGAGTCGTTCGTCACCGAACACGTCGAGGGCGACGAGGTGCTGCTTCCCGTCCACCCGTGGCAGGCGGACTACCTCCGCTCGCAACCCGAGGTGCAAGCGCACCTCGGCGACGGCCTCGAATACGTCGGCCAAGTCGGCCGGGAGTTCTACCCTACCTCGTCGGTACGGACGCTGTACGCCCCGGACGCGCCGTTCATGGTCAAGGGGTCGCTGAACGTCAAAATCACCAACTCCGAGCGGACGAACAAGCTCCCGGAACTGGAGCGCGGCGTCGCCATCACCGAACTGCTGGACACCGAACTCGGCGGCGACCTCGAATCCCGGTTCCCGGCGTTCGACGTCGTCCGCGACCCGGCGTATCTGACGGTCGACCTCGGCGACGGCGAGTCCGGCTTCGAGACGGTCCTGCGCGAGAATCCCTTCCGCGGCAACGCGGCGGCGAACGCGACGCCCGTGGTCGGCCTCTGTCAGGACCACCTCGACGACGGGTCGTCGCGGCTGGCGACGCTCGTGGAGGGCATCGCCGACCACGAGGGACGGGCCACTCCGGCGGTCGCAGAAGACTGGTTCAGACAGTATCTCGAACTGTCGGTTCGACCGGTGCTGTGGCTGTATCTCGAACGCGGGCTGGGCGTCGAGGCCCACCAGCAAAACAGCGTGCTGACCCTCGACGGCGGCTACCCCGAGACGTTCCGCTACCGCGACAATCAGGGCTACTACCTCCCCGAGTCGATGTACGACGAGGTGGACGCGCTCCTGCCCGGCATCGGCGAGCGCGCCGACACGGTCTGTCCGGACGCCGTCGCCGACGAGCGCATCCGGTACTACGTCGTCATCAACAACGCCTTCGGCCTCGTCAACGCCTTCGGCACGGCCGGACTGGTGGACGAGCGACGCCTCCTTGGCGTCCTCCGCGACGAACTCGAATCGCTCCGTGAGTACGACCGGCCGTCGTCGTCGCTGCTCGACGACCTCCTCACCAACCCGACGATTCCGTGCAAGGCGAACCTGCTCACGCGGTTCCACGACATGGACGAACTGGAGGGGTCGCTGGCGAACCAGTCGGTGTACGCCGACATCGACAATCCGCTCGTCACGGAACTGGAGGTGCCAGCGCCATGACCGACGCACCGGCGACCGCGACCGCGAACGCGGTGACTGCCGACGCCGGCCGCGAATACGCGTATCGCGTCCGCGACGAGACCATCGACCGGACCATCGCCTTCGCGGAAGTCGACCCGGCGCTGGACGTCGACCGCCTTCACGCGTGGCTCGGCTCGGACCACGTAAAGCCGTACTGGCAACTCGACCTTCCGAAGCCGGCGTTTCGGGCGAAACTCGACGAGAAGTTGGCCGACGACCATCTCACGCCGTACGTCGGCCTGCTCGACCACACGCCGATGAGCTACTGGGAGGCGTACCGGGCGGCAGACGACGTCGTCGCAGAGTGCTACGACGCCGCCCCCGAAGACCGCGGCGTCCACCTTCTCATCGGGCCGCCGGAGTATCTCGGACACGGCCACTCGATACCGCTCTTGCGAGCGATGACGGCGTTTCAGTTCCGCGCGACCGACGCGACTCGCGTCGTCAGCGAACCGGACGTGCGAAACGAGCGGGTCATCCACGTCTTCGAGCGATGCGGCTACGAGCCGCAGGGACGCATCGACCTCCCCGACAAGGAGGCGCTGTTGATGCACTGCGAGCGCGACCGGTTCTTCGACACGGTGGCCGAGAATGCGGAGGCGGAGGTGGGTCGATGAGCGAGCCCCGCGTCCGCGACGTGGTCGGAATCGGTCTCGGCCCGTTCAACCTCGGGCTGGCGGCCCTGCTCGACGGCGCGCCCGAGGACGTGGACGCGGCGTTCCTCGAACGGGACGCCGAGTTCGCGTGGCACGAGGGGATGCTCATCGAGGGGACGACGCTGGAAGTACCGTTCCTCGCGGACCTCGTGACGCTGGCCGACCCGACGAGCCCCCACAGCTACCTCAACTACCTGCGGGAGACCGGCCGCGTCTACGAGTTCTACTTCTACGAGACGTTCCAGATTCCCCGGCGGGAGTACAACGACTACCTCCGGTGGGTGGCCGACCGACTCGACGCCTGCCGGTTCGAACGCGAAGTGACCGAGGTTCGCTGGGACGACCGCGAGGAGTGGTACGCGGTCACCGCGCGGAATCCGGACACCGGCGACCGCTTCGAGTACCGCGCCGAGAACCTCGCGCTCGGCATCGGCTCCCGGCCGCACGTCCCCGAACACCTCCGTGGACACCCGACCGAAGACGTGTTCCACACGGCGCGGTATCGTGGTTCCCGCGAGCGCGTCGTGGAGGCGGACACGGTCACCGTCGTCGGGTCCGGGCAGAGCGCCGCCGAGGTGTTTCAGGACCTCCTGGAGCGCCAGCCCGACCACGGCTACCGGCTCGATTGGCTGACTCGCTCTGACGGGTTTTTCCCCATGGAGTACTCGAAACTCGGCCTCCAGCACTTCACCCCCGAGTACGAGCGGTACGTCTACGACCTGCCGCAGGCGGTGAAAGACGACCTCATCCCGAATCAGGACCTGCTGTACAAGGGCATCGACCCGGAGACGAGCGCCGAGATTTACGACCTGCTCTACCGGCGCTCCGTCGGCGGCCGCGACCCCGACGTGGGGCTGTTTGCGATGACCGAAGTCCGCGACATCGAGGCCGTCAACGACGCGTACGCCCTCGACTGTCACCAGTGGCAGGCCGAGGAGTCGTTCGTCCACGAGAGCGAGGTCGTGATTCTCGGGACGGGCTACGAGCGACCGATTCCAGCGTTCCTCGAACCGCTGGAAGACGCCATCGACTGGGACGAACAGGGCCGGTTCGGCGTGACCGAAGACCACCGGCTCGCGGTCGACGCGCCGGGTGACGTGTTCCTCCAGAACGCCGAGGTCCACACCCACGGCGTCGGGGTCCCGGACCTCGGCCTCGGTTGCTACCGGAACGCGAAGTTCGTCAACCGACTCGTCGGCCGCGAGGTCTATCCCGACGACGTCGACACGGTCTTTCAGGACTTCTCGGTGGCGCAGTTCCTCGAACACGCACCGAACGCGACCCGCGCGGGCGGGAGCGAGACACCACCCACGCCGACGCAGAACGACTGACGATACCCATGAATCCGAACGACAGCACGCTACGGGACGCACTGGACGCAGACGTCTGGGAGACGGTCGAACGCCGCCTCCTGACGAAGATGCTCGAAGAGTTCGCCTACGAGGAGATAATCGAGCCGCGGAAAGCCGACGCCGGCGACGACCGCCACGGCTACCGGTTCGACCTCGGCGAGGTGAGCTACCGGTTCGAGGCCGCCGACCGGCTGATGGACAGCCTCCACGTCTACGGCGACACGGTCGAGCGGCGGGCCGACGGGACGTGGGAGTCGCTCCGTGACCCCCTTCGACTGCTTCGCGACCTCGGAGAGACGACCGACCTCGACGGCCTGACCGAGGGGAACCTCGTCCGCGAGTACAAGCGGACGCTGCTCGCGGACGCCCACATCGAGTCGCGAAAGCGGGACCGGGGGGGCTTCGACCCGACGGACCTCGACTACGCCCGTCTCGAAGGCGAGATGGAGGGCCACCCGTGGATTACGTACAACAAGGGGCGACTCGGCTGGGGCTACGACGACTACAAGCGGTACGCGCCCGAGCGCAAAGCGCCGGTGACGCTCTCGTGGGCGGCGGTCCGCAAGGAGCACGCGACGTTCGTCGGAGCCGAAGGGGTCGACCACGACTCGCTCGTCAGCGGCGAACTCGGTGATCACTACGAGCGCTTCCGAAGCCGCCTCGACGCGAAGGGGTACGACCCGGACGCCTACTTCTTCATGCCGGTGCACGACTGGCAGTGGGAACACACCGTCGTCCCGCTGTTTCCCGACCACATCGCGGCCGGCGATATCGTCCCGCTCGGTGACGGGCCGGACGAGTACCTCCCGCAACAGTCGGTCCGGACCTTCGTCAACGTCGACGACGCCGAGAAACACCACGTGAAAGTTCCGATGCGGATTCTCAACACGCTCGTCTGGCGGGGGCTTCCCGGCGAGCGGACCGAACTCGCGCCGACGGTCACGGAGTACATCAAAGGCATCTACGAGCGAGACGACTTCCTCCAAGAACAGGGGTTGATTCTCCCCGGCGAGATTGCCGGGCTCAACTACGACCACGCGGACTTCACCGACATCGACGGGTCGCCGTACCAGTACCACGAACTGCTGGGCGCGGTCTGGCGGGAGTCCATCTACACGTTCCTCGAAGACGACGAACGGGCGATGACGCTCTCGTCGCTGATGCACGTCGACGGTGCGGGCGAACCCTTCGTCTCGCGGCTGGTCGAACAGTCGGGGCTCAGCCTCGACGAGTGGCTGGGCGAGTTCTTCGACACCGTCTTGCCGCCGCTCCTGCACTTCCTCTATCGCTACGGAACGGTGTTCTCCCCGCACGGCCAAAACACCATCCTCGTCGTCGAAGACGGCGTCCCCACGCGACTCGCGGTCAAGGACTTCGCGGACGACGTGAACGTGAGCGACCAGTCGCTCCCGGAGTTGGAATCGCTCCCCGACGACGTGCACGACGTGCTTCGGAAAGAGCCGCCCGAAGGGCTCTGTCAGTTTATCTTCTCCGGGCTGTTCGTCTGCGTCCTCCGGTACGTCGCCGACGTGCTCGAAGAACACGAGTCGTACCCCGAACGGGAGTTCTGGACGCACGCGCGACGCGCGGTTCTCGACTATCAAGCGCAGTTCCCCGAACTCCAATCGCGGTTCGACCTGTTCGACCTGCTCCGACCGGAGTTCACGAAGCTCAGCCTCAACCGGAACCGCATCTTCGACTACGGCTACGACGACTCCCCCGGTCGTCCGCACGCTTCCGAACACGGAACGGTGACGAACGCGCTCTACGAAGTCGCGGACGAGCGACCGGACGGCGCGAGTCAGACGGGCACGGCGGACGACTGACCCGCTGAGCGGGCCTCGAAACGTCGGCTCCGCCGACGGCGCTCCCCGATGCCGAGTCACCACCGTGGAGCCAACCGTTCGTCCTCGACTACGAGTCACGACGAGCGAGGGCCGGAAACTGAACGATGGGTCAAAGACATCCAACATGGTAGTGCGTATTAATTGCACGACAATAGCAGGAGGAAGCGTCTACACTTGCCAGTCGCTGCCAACTCTACGAGACGAAACCAGCAGTCACAGACACGACAGGGAAGACAGCGATCAGGACTCAAAGGGCGTTAATCCGGAGTTTCAAGAATATCCGAACAACACTGGATGTTGTTTCGACGTAGAGGTAGAAGAAAAGTAAAGGCGAGAGACGAGCGGTGATGAGATGGGAACGGAAGTTCACCGCTTCCAATATTGTGATTCAAAAGAAAAACCACTGAGGAAAGAGAGATAGTCGAGGGACGGACAGTGGTGGTCGTGGTGAAACCCCGGTTCGAGAGACTGCCGACAACGGGAGGCGGCCGGCCAGTCCACCGAGACGAAGGGGCCGCTGGTGAAACAGGTATCTGCTGCGAGAGCATCCGCGGTCCCGCCTCAACGACAGTCCGCGTTCACAGCGCCTCGTTCTCCCGACCAGAACACTTATTCAGATACTTGATAACGAATAATCATGGACGCCAAACATCCGGTACGAACCACGGAAAAGACGCTGGCGCTCGTCGAGGAGTTGATGCAGAAAGGACCCTGCGGGGTCACGGAACTGGCCGGCGACCTCGACATGGGAAAGAGCGCGGTCCACAACCACCTGACGACGCTCCAGAAACACGGGTACGTCCTCAAGGACGGCGACGACTACCGCGTCGGGTTGAAGTTTCTCGAAGTCGGCGGCCACAGTCGGAAGTCGATGGAAGTGTATCAGGTCGCCGAGCCAGAGGTCAAATCGCTCGCCGCCGACACGGGCGAACTCGCCAACCTCCTCGTCGAAGAACAGGGGATGGGCGTCTACCTGATGCGAGCGAAAGGCGACGACGCCGTGGACCTCGACACCTACGCGGGCCTTCGGACGAACCTACACACGACGGCGCTCGGGAAGGCGATTCTCGCGAACCTCCCGGAGTCGCGGGTGGACGAGATAATCGAGCGTCACGGACTCGAACAGAAGACGCCGAAGAGCATCGGCACGCGGCAAGAGCTGTTTCAGGTGCTCGAAGGAGTTCGCGAGCGAGGCTACGCCATCGACGACGGCGAGCGTCTCGAAGGGCTGCGCTGTCTCGCCGCACCCATCAAATCCTCGTCCGGCGAGGTGCTCGGGGCCATCAGCGTCTCCGCTCCGGCCAGCCGCGTCAGCGACGAAGACCTCCACGGGGCGCTTCCCGAACGCGTCCTGAGCGCGGCGAACGTCGTCGAACTCAACATCAACTACTGACGCCCCTCGTTCGCTATCTCGGAACAGTAGCAGCTCCGCACGAATCATCGACGCAGGACCGTATTGACGTAGTTCCCGACGGACGACGACGATAGACAATTACACGAGTACGCTTGTAATTTTCACGACAATAGTTCCGTCCACTCTATTCTGATATAGAGAATAGAAAGGTGTCGAGCCGGAACAACAGCATCGGCGGGGGTGGGACACGAAAGAGGAGAGGAGAGGAGAGGAGAGGAGAGGAGAAGAGAGGAGAAGAGAAGAGAAGAGAAGAGGGAGCAAAATAACGAGGTGATGGCAGACGGTCGCCGTCGGCGACCGGGCGGGACGCTCAGTAGCTGTCGTAGACGGTCTTTTCGATGGTGTAGAAGTCGAGACCGGCGTCGCCCTGCTCGCGCCACGTCTCGGACGAGGAGCGCTTGAACCCGCCGAAGGGGACGTGGAGTTCGAGGCCGGTCGTCTTGTCGTTGACCTTCACCACGCCGGCTTCGACCTCGTCGACGAAGCGGTTCGCCTCGGTGTGGTCGTCGGTGACGATACTGGCCGACAGGCCGTAGTCGACGTCGTTCGCGACCGCCAGCCCCTCGTCGAAGTCACTCACTTCGATGACGGCGACGACCGGGCCGAAGACCTCCTCCTGTGCGATGCGCATGTCGGGGTCCACGTCGGTGAACACCGTCGGCTCGACGAAATGACCCGTCTCGACTGCCTCGCCCTCGGGGACGCCGCCGCCGGCGACGAGCGTCGCGCCCTCGGCCTCGGCGATGTCGATGTATTCGAGCGTCGAGGAGAGTTCGGACTCGCTGACCTGCGGGCCCATCTCGTGGTCGGTACCGGGGCCGACGTCGAGGGACTCCGCGCGGTCGACGAGCTCGGCGACGAAGTCGTCGTACACGTCCTCGTGGACGATGGCACGGGAACAGGCCGTACACGACTGGCCGGTGGTTCCGAACCCGCCGTTGGCGACGATGTCGGCGGCTTCGGCGGGGTCCGCGGAGTCCGCGACGAGCGTCGGGTTCTTCCCGCCGAGTTCGGTCTGGACGCGCTTGCCGGCGTCTGTGGCCTGCTCGTACACCATCTCACCGACTTGACTGCTGCCGGTGAAGGAGACGAGGTCCGTGCCCTCGTTGCCGATGAACTCGCTGCCGACCGAGCTACCGGGTCCGGTGACGACGTTGAGGACGCCGTCCGGGAGGCCGGCTTCGTCGAGCGCGCGGGCGATTTCGATGACGACGCCGGGCGCGATGGAGGCGGGTTTGAGGACGACGGTGTTGCCGGCGGCGAGCGCCGGGGCGAGCTTCCACGCCGGAATCGCAATCGGGTAGTTCCACGGCGTGATGAGCGCCGCGACACCCACCGGCTCCTGTCGCGTGTAGAGGTTCGTGTTCGGCCCGCTCGCACCCTTCTTCGTGCCGCCGAGGTCGGCGGCCTTCGACGAGAAGTAGTGGAAGATGTCGATGGCGCGCTGTACCTCGCCCGCCGCTTCGGGCCGCGCCTTCCCCTCCTCGGCGATGAGAATCTCCGTCAGTTCGTCCTTCCGCTGGGCGAGGAGCGTCCCCGCCTCGCGGAGGATGCGCCCGCGCTCGGGGCCGGGCGTGTTTCGCCACTCGTCTTCCGCCGCGACGGCGGCGTCGACGGCCGCCGCGGCGTCGTTCTCGTTCGAGTGCTGATACGCCGCGACCACTTCGCTCGGGTTCGCGGGGTTCGTCACCTCGGTCGTCTCTCCGGTCTCCGAGGTCACCCACTCACCGTTGACGTAGTTTTTACTAGGGTCCGTCATCGGGTACACGTTCTGTCTTCCGACATACAACTCTTGCGAAGCTGTCACTATTTGTTGGCTGTCGACGACGGGGCGAGTTCGGGAGCGCGCGTCGGGGTGAGCGACGGACTACCGACCCACACACTTTTGTAGTGGCTTTCGAGATATACGTGCGCAATGGTTGAGCAAGCGAAGCTTAGCGACCCGAACGCGGAGTACACGATGCGCGACCTGTCCGCGGAGACGATGGACATCACGAATCCGCGAGGTGGCGTCCGCGACGCCGAAATCACGGACGTACAGACGACGATGGTCGACGGGAACTACCCGTGGATTCTCGTCCGCGTCTACACCGACGCGGGCGTCGTCGGTACCGGCGAGGCCTACTGGGGCGGCGGCGACACCGCCATCATCGAGCGGATGAAGCCGTTCCTCGTCGGCGAGAACCCCCTCGACATCGACCGCCTGTACGAGCATCTCGTCCAGAAGATGTCCGGCGAGGGCTCCGTCTCGGGCAAGGTTATCTCCGCCATCTCGGGCATCGAAATCGCGCTCCACGACGTCGCCGGAAAGCTCCTCGACGTGCCCGCCTATCAGCTCGTCGGCGGGAAGTACCGCGACGAGGTGCGCGTCTACTGCGACCTCCACACCGAAGACGAGGCCAACCCGCAGGCCTGCGCCGAGGAGGGCGTCCGCGTGGTCGAGGAGCTCGGCTACGACGCCATCAAGTTCGACCTCGACGTGCCCTCGGGCCACGAGAAGGACCGCGCGAACCGCCACCTCCGAAACCCCGAAATCGACCACAAGGTCGAAATCGTCGAGGCCGTCACCGAGGCCGTCGGCGACCGCGCGGACGTGGCGTTCGACTGCCACTGGTCCTTTACCGGCGGGAGCGCCAAGCGCCTCGCGTCCGAGCTGGAAGACTACGACGTGTGGTGGCTCGAAGACCCCGTGCCGCCGGAGAACCACGACGTGCAGAAGCTCGTGACCCAATCCACGACGACGCCCATCGCGGTCGGTGAGAACGTCTACCGGAAGTTCGGCCAGCGGACGCTGCTCGAACCGCAGGCGGTGGACATCATCGCGCCCGACCTGCCTCGCGTCGGCGGCATGCGCGAGACGCGGAAGATTGCCGACCTCGCGGACATGTACTACATCCCCGTGGCGATGCACAACGTCTCGTCGCCCATCGGGACGATGGCCTCCGCGCAGGTCGCCGCGGCCATCCCGAACTCGCTGGCCCTCGAATACCACTCCTACCAGCTCGGCTGGTGGGAGGACCTCGTCGAGGAGGACGACCTGATTCAGGAGGGTCGCATGGAGATTCCCAAAAAGCCCGGCCTCGGGCTGACGCTCGACCTCGACGCCGTCGAAGCACACATGGTCGAAGGGGAGACGCTCTTCGACGAGGAGTAACCCGACGCCGAGAGCGAGACTGTCCCACGGCGGCCGCGACAGCCTGACATACCACACCCATAACCCGGACGCACCACCGCGGGCGAGAACCGTGAGCATCTCTCGCCCCGCGGCGCGTCCGCCGCGGCCGCGTTTTCACTCGCTTGAGTTCGAGACCGGAGCGACGCGACTCGCGGTTGCAGTCGCGACGCTGACGGCAGATAACCTGACGGCTGACAGCGGCGCGCGAACCGCGGACGAAAAGGAAACCGCGGTGACCGGTCAGTTCGAGACGAACGCGTCGATGGCGCGGTTCGACGGGAGCTCTCGGTTCTTCAGCGCGTCGCCGGTCTCCCCGTCGAACAGGTGAATCGCGTCTTCGGGGAACGAGACGGTCGTGCAGTCGCCCGCTTCGACTCTCGACTGTCCGGTGGTGGTCGCGGTGAACTGGGTCCCCTCGTCCCCGTCGACGAATCGCAGGTGGACGGCGTTCTCGTTCCCCTGCGGCTCGACGACGACGACTTCGGCGTCGAAGGTGCGCTGGCCGGAGCGCCGCTCGCCAACGGTAACGTCCTCGGGTCGGATGCCGAGCGTGAGGCCGCTCGCGCCGCCGAGTTGGTCTCTGGTCGCCCCCGAAAGCGGGTAGTCGAAGCCGTCGCCGCGGAAGGTGTCGCCCGAAAGCGACCCGTCGAAGAGATTCATCGACGGCTCGCCGATGAAGCCCGCGACGAACAGGTTGTTCGGCCGGTGATAACAGTCCAGCGGCGTGCCGACCTGCTGGAGTTCGCCGTCGTCGAGGACGGCGACGCGGTCGCCCATCGTCATCGCCTCGGTCTGGTCGTGGGTGACGTAGACGGTCGTCACGCCGAGTTCGCCTTGCAGGCGCTGGAGTTCGGTCCGCATCTCCGCCCGCAGTTTGGCGTCCAGATTGGACAACGGCTCGTCCATCAGGAACACTTCGGGGTCGCGCACGATTGCGCGTCCGAGGGCGACCCGTTGTTGCTGGCCGCCCGAAAGCTGTCCGGGCTTGCGGTCGAGCAGGTCGCTGATGCCGAGCATGTCGGTCGTCTCCTCGACCCGCTGGCGTATCTCGTCGTCCGGCAGGTCGGTCGACTCTTCGAGGCCGAACGACATGTTCCCGCGGACGCTCTTGTGCGGGTACAGCGCGTACGACTGGAACACCATCGCGATGTCCCGGTCCTGCGCGGACACGCCGTTGAGGACGCGGTCTTCGAGTCTGAGTTCGCCCTCGGTGACGGTTTCGAGCCCCGCCATCATCCGGAGCGTCGTGGATTTGCCGCAGCCCGAGGGGCCGACGAGCACGAGGAACTCCCCGTCGTCGATATCGAGCGATATCTCTTCGACGGCGACGATATCGCCGCCGCCCTCGTCGGTGTACACCTTCGTTACGTCGTCGAGTGTCAATCGTGCCATGGCTACTGTTCGAGTTGTGTGAAGTCGGCTTCCTGGTCGTGACGTCGGTTGTGCACCGCGGTTCCGGTCTCCGCGTCGAACAGGTGAATCTTGTCCGGCGGAATCGTCACCGTGACGCGGTCGCCCCGCGTGACGAGATGCATCCCCTCCGTGACCGCTTGCAGGGCGTCGTCGGCGGAGGGCTGGTCCGGGTGCGAGAGGTGGAGGACGTTCTGGTCGCCGTGGGGCTCCACGACGGTCACGTCCATCCGGAGTTCGTGGTCGCCGAGCGCGGCGTCGTCGGCGGTGTCGTCGGTCGTCGCGTCAACGACCTCGATGTCTTCCGGGCGAATCCCCAAGACGAGGTCCTCGCGGTCGCCGACGGACTCCAGCACGTCCGCGTCGAGCGGGTACGAGAAATGCTCGCCGACGAACGTCGACTCCGAGCGCGTCCCGCGGACGAGGTTTATCATCGGCTCGCCGATGAACTCCGCGACGAACAGATTGTTCGGCTCGTGGTAGCACTCGAAGGGCGAGGCCACCTGCTGGAGTTCGCCGTCGTCCATGACGGCGATACGGTCGGCCATCGTCATCGCCTCCGTCTGGTTGTGGGTGACGTAGACGGTCGTGACCGCGAGTTGGTCTTGCAGGTTCTGGAGTTCGGTCCGCATCTCCGCCCGCAGTTTGGCGTCCAGATTGGACAGCGGTTCGTCCATCAGGAACACCTCGGGGTCGCGCACGATAGCACGTCCGAGGGCGACCCGCTGTTGCTGGCCGCCCGAGAGTTCGTCGGGTTTTCGGTCGAGCAGGTCGGCGATGCCGAGCGTCTCCGCGACCTCGACGACGCGTTCGTCGCGTTCTTCAGACGTGTATCCCTCCTCTTCTTCCAGTCCGAACCGGATGTTCTGCCGGACGGTCATGTGGGGGTACAGCGCGTAGTCCTGAAACACCATCGCGATGTCGCGGTTCTGCGGGACGCGGTAGTTCATGTGGTCCCCGCCGATGTAGATGTCCCCGCTGGTCGGGGTCTCCAAGCCGGCGAGCATCCGGAGCGTCGTCGATTTGCCGCACCCCGAGGGACCGACGAGCACGAGGAACTCCTCGTCGTCGATGTCGAGCGAGAGGTCGTCGACGGCGACCGTGTCGCCGAAGCGCTTCGTCAGGTCGGTGAGTTGAATCTGTCCCATGGGTCAGGCCTCCGTGCGAAGTCCCTTCGCGAACTGTTCGGCGAACGCGACGTACAGGATGAGCGTCGGAACCGCCGCGAGGAACGCCGCGGACATCCTGATACCGAAGTCGATGCCGGAGGTCGACGCCCCGATTGCGGGCAGCACCAGCGTGACCGGTGCCGCGGGCGCGTCGGACCCGGTGACGAGCGTGAACGCGAAGAGGAACTCGTTGTAAATCTGCGTGAACTGGTAGATGAACACGACGCCGAACATCGGCTTCGAGATGGGCAGGATGACGCGCCGGTAGATCTTCGTGATGCTCGCGCCGTCGATTTTCCCGGCCTCAACGAGCGAGTTCGGGAGGCTCTGGTAGTACGACCGGAACAGTATCGTACAGATGGGAATCCCGTAGGCGATGTGGGTGATGACGAGCGGCACGAGTTCGGCGTGGTACCCCTGGAAGAAGGGTATCGACGCCACCATCGGCTCTAGCATCCGCGCGAGCGGGAAAATGTTGTTCCAGAAGCGCGCGAGCGGGACCAACACGGCCTGATAGGGGACGAAGACGCCGACGACGAACAGCATCAGCATACCCATCTGCGCCCGCCAGTTGACCATCGTGAGGCCGTAGGCTGCCATGCTCCCGAACAGGACGCTCCCGATGGTCGCCGGAATCGACATGATGAGCGAGTTGAAGAACGACCCCGAGAGCTGTTCGAGAGCGAACTGGATGTTCCCGAGGGTGAAACCCTCACCGACCGGCGGCGCGAAGGGAAGCGAGCGAGCGACCGACTCGTTCGTCTTGATGGCGGTCATGATTCCCGTCTCCAGCGGGACGAGGAAGAACCCGAGGAAGAACACGACGAGCGCGTACTGGGCGACGCGCCGGAGGTTCACGTCCTCGACGAGCGATGCGACGTCGAAGCTGCCTGTGGATGACGACTGTGACATGGTCAGAGACTCCCCTGTTTGTACTGGTAGTAGAGGTACGGTCCGATGACGCCGAGCGCCATGATGAGAAGCATGGTCGCGATGGCGGCCGAGTAGGCCCACTCACCGAACTTGAACGCGCGGCGAACCATGAGCGTCGCCAAGATGTCCGTCCCGTTCGGCGGGCGGTAGCGACCGACGAGGGCGTACAGGAAGGTGAAGGCCTTCAGCGCGAACACCATCAGCACGACGGCCGCGCTGACGGACGCCTCCTTCAGTTGCGGGACGATGATGCGGAGGTAGGTCCGAGTGATGCTCGCGCCGTCGACGCGGGCCGCCTCGAACTGGTCGTCGGGAATCGACTGGAGCCCCGCGAGGTAGACGACCATCGTGTATCCGCTGAACTGCCAGATGAGGGCGAATATCACCGCGCCGAGCGCGATTGATGGATTCCCCAACCAGTCCACCGGATTGAACCCGAGTGTCGTCACCACGAGGTTGAGGATGCCGCTTTCGACGTTGAACATCCAGAGCCACAGTTGCGCGGTGACGACGAACGAGAGGCTCATCGGGAGGAGATAGACCGTCTGGAACTTCTCGGAAAACCGGATGCCGTGGTCCAACAGGATTGCGAGGAACAGGCCGAGCACCAGACAGATAGTCGTAAAGCCTACGAGGAGGACCAGATTGTTCTGCGCGGCGGCGATGAACGCGTCGCTCGACAGCGCCTGTGCGTACATCTCCAAGTCGAGCGTGGAGTAATCGGGAGTCCCGAGACCCTCGTAGTCCGTAAACGAGATGGCGAAGTTGTAGCCGATACCACCGTAGACGGCGATGCTCATGAGGACGAACGGGATTCCCCAGTACGGCGCGGAGCGGACGAAGTCGCTGTTGAGGAAATACCGGAGCTTCGACTCCCACCCGACCGCCTCGTCGGTCGCGTCAGAAACGTGCTCCGTGTTATCGTGTGTAGCCATGGATATACCTATATTTTATTTGTGTATAATGTGGGTGAAGTTTCAGCCGAGGTCTTACTCCGAGACCGCTGCGACGAGCGCGTCGGCGGTGGCTTCGACGTTGAACGGCCCCATGAAGTTGTCGCCGAAGGCGGTCTTACACGCGCCCATCGTCTTGGGCGTGACGGCGAGTCCGTGGGCGATAGTCGGCGGGTACGCCTCCGAGTCGGTGAGGTCCTCGTAGGTCATCGCGAGGAAGTCGGTCAGTTCGCTCGGGTCGATGTCGGTGCGGAGCGGAACCGACCCCTTGGGGTTGTTGAAGGCGATTTGCGCCTCCTTCGTGCCGACGAACTTCTGCCACGCGATGGTCTCCTCGCGGCTCGGGTTGTTGCTCGGTGCGACGATTGAGTCGACGTGGTAGAAGTAGATACCTTCCGTTCCCGGGAACGGTATCCAGTCCCACTGCTCTTTGTAGTTGAAGCTATCGTCGGCGCGGAACATCCCGTACACCCAGTTGCCCTGATGGATGGTTGCCGCGTTCCCCGAGATGACCTTCTGGCCCGCCGTCGTGAAGCTGATGGACGAGGCGTCGGCGGTGATGTAGTTCTCGTTGATGGTCTTCAGCGCTTCGAGCGCCTCGACGACGGCCGCCCTGTCGGGGTTGCCTTCGATGAAGTTCGTGTACGCGTCGACGCCGCTCTGGCTCGTCAGAATCTGCGCCCAGAGTTGGAGATTCGTCCACGGCGCGACCATCGCCTGCGCCATCGGCGTCACGTCCGTGTTCTGGTCGATAGCTTCGAGCGCGTCGAGGAGCGCGTCGACGCTGTCGAGGCTCGACGCGTCGATGCCGGCCTCCTCGAACACGGCGGTGTTGTAAAACAGGTTGTTCATCCGGTGGGAGCCGATTGGGACCGCCGGCATCTGGTCGTTGAACTTACACAGTTCGACCGCGCGGGCCTGCATGGTGTCTTTGAACCCTTCGGCGTCCCACACGTCGGCTTCGAGGTCCATGAGCGCGCCCGAGTACCGTTCGAGGTTCTTGCCCGGCCAGTTGGCGAACGAACTCATCGGGTTGTTGTTCGCGAGTCGCCGGAGAATCGTCGCGTTGAGGTTCACGTTCGCGCTCGCGCCGACCGCCTGGAAGTTCGTATCCATCTCGGGATGCTCCTCCTCGAAGGCCTCGATGAGCGCGGTGACCGCCGCCTCGCCGTCGCCGCCGGCCCACCCGTGGAGCACTTCGAGCTGCGAGTCCCACGACCCACCGGAACTGCTCCCGCTCGTCTCGGTGTCGTCGGTGGAACCGCCGGAACCGTTCCCGTTTCCGCTCTCGGTGCTCTCCGTCTCGGTTCCGCCACCGCCGGTACACCCCGCGATACCAGCGGCCGCACCCACGGTCAGGGCCTTCAAATATTTTCGACGGTTTACACTTTCATCGCTACTGTCATGCTCGACCATGTAGTACCCATGTTATCTACCCACACATATAAGTTGTGGATAGCAGATGATGATATAAAAACAGTGGGTCCCAGCAACGCGCTTCGCGATGGATTCGCCCCGAAAACTACCGCGCGAGAACCTGAACGCTCCTTCGAGAGGCGAACGAGACGCCGTTCGGGGTCGTGCGTCGTCGCCCGCGACACCGACTCGCAGTAGCGGTGCGTCGGCATCGACGAACGTCACTCCACGGTCGCTCAGCCACCGCCCCGCTCGCTCACTCCACGACGGTCGCCGAGTTGTCTCGCGGGCGGTAGCCGATGGCGCGCATCGTCTCCGTGAGCGAGAGATATCGGTCGTCGTTCGCCGAGATGAGGTTGACCGCGAGCGGCGAATCGGGAAGCGACGCCTCGACGGCCCGGCGCATCCCCTGTTCGCAGTCGCCGGGGCTGAGCCACATCGCGCGGACGTAGCGCGCGACCGACTCCTCTTCGTCCATCTTCTCGCGGACCTCGTCGGCCGTCAGGAGCCATCCGATGCGGAGATTGAGCACTTCCAGTCCGTGTCGGTCCGCGTAGTAGTTGCCAAGCGCCTCACCGAACACCTTGCTCACGCCGTAGTACGAGTCGGGGCGCGGCGGGTCCGACACGCCGACCGCCTCGGCGTCGGCCGCCAGCGTCTCCGGTCGGGTCGCGTCCGCGATGTTGTACATCTGGTGGACGTGGTTCGTGCTGGCGAAGACGAGTCGGTCGATATCGGCCGCCAGCGCCGCCTCGTAGACGTTGTACGTGCCGCCGATGTTGACCTCGTAGACGCTGTCCCACGCCGCGTCGGGGTTCGGGTTGGCCGCGAGGTGGACGACGATGTCGTGGCCCTCGAACGCCTCGGTCAGCGCGTCTTCGTCGCGCACGTCGAGGATGACGCTGTCGAGTCCCTCGCGCTCGCGATGCGTGATGGGCGTCACGTCGTGGTCCGACGCCAGCGCTTCGACCGTGACTCTCCCGACGTTACCAGCCGCTCCGGTGACCGCAATACGTGCCATACGATGACAATCGACGGAAGTCTAATAAACGTGTTCCAAGCGTCCGTCGCCAGATTCCCGTGGGGAAACACGTATGCGGCAGGGTCACAATCACGGCGTATGGTCGACCGACCAACCGCCTTGGAAGACCCGCTCGACGGCCGGACGGCGCTCGTCACGGGTGCGAGTTCGGGAATCGGCGCGGCGACCGCGCGCGTGCTCGCCGAGGACGGCGCGGACGTGTGTCTCGCCGCCCGCAGAGTCGAACGACTGGAATCGCTCGCTGACGAGATTCGTGACGCCACGGACGCCGCCGTGAGCGTCGTGCCGACGGACGTGACCGACCCCGACGCGGTCCGGGCGCTCGTCGACGCGACCGTCGAGCGGTTCGGCTCGCTCGACATCGTCGTCTGCAACGCCGGCCTCGGCATCGACAAGCCGGTCGCGGAGCTGACCGACGAGGAGTACCGCCTGATGACCGGCGTCAACGTCGACGGGATGTTCTACACGGCCAGGGAGGCGCTTCCGCACCTCGAAGCGTCCGAGGGCAACCTCGTCTTCCTCGGGAGCATGTCGGGGAACCACCCGCGGCCGCACAACCCGGTGTACGCCGCGACGAAGTGGTGGGTCCGCGGGTTCGCGTCGAGCCTCCAAGGGGCCGTCGGCGAGGAGAACGTCGGCGTGACCTGCGTCAATCCGACCGAGGTTCGGACCGAGTTCGGCTCCGAGAGCGGCGAGACGCTCGAAGCGTCGTTCGAGGAGGGCGAAGTGACGGAGGCGATAGAGGTGGCCGACGCCATCGCCTACGCGGTCCGCCAGCGGTCACCGAACACGGTGCTGTCGCTCGACCTCTACCGACGCGACAAGCTCTCGCACTTCTGAGCGGCGGGCGCGGGGGTTCGGGGGTGCGACGGCACGGCGACACGGGGCGCGGTGGCGTAGCAGCACGGCGGCGCAGTGTCGGCGTGCCGCGCCCCGAACCCGAGGGAAGCGTATTTTGCGGTCGGTTCCGAACGGGTGCCCATGACCGTTACGAGAGTGGTCGACACGTCGTGCCGACTCGGCGAGGGTCCGGTCTGGCACCCCGACGAGAAGCGGCTGTACTGGGTAGACATCGAATCCGGGCGACTCCACCGCTACGACCCCGAGACCGGAGCGCACGACTGTCCGGTCGAAACGTCGGTCATCGCCGGCGTGACGATACAGCGCGACGGGTCGCTCCTAGCGTTCATGGACCGCGGTCGCGTCGGGCGCGTCGTCGACGGCGACCTCCGGGAAAGCGCGCGAATCGTCGACTCACCGACCCGGTTCAACGACGTCATCGCCGACCCCGCCGGGCGGGTGTTCTGCGGGACGATGCCGTCAGATACGGCGGGCGGGCGGCTGTTCCGCCTCGACACCGACGGAACGGTGACGACGGTCGAAACCGGCGTCGGAATCCCCAACGGGATGGGATTCACCCGCGACCGCGAGCGGTTCTACTTCACGGAAACCGAGGCGAGCACCGTCTATCGGTACGCCTACGACGAAGAGACGGGAGCCGTCTCGGCCCGCGAGCGGTTCGTCGAATCGCCGGAGACGCCGGGGCTACCGGACGGGATGACGGTCGATTCGACGGGGCACATCTGGTCGGCCCGCTGGGAGGGCGGCTGTGTGGTCGAGTACGACGCCGACGGCACCGAACTCGGCCGGTTCGACGTGCCGACGGAGAAGGTGACGAGCGTCGCCTTCGGCGGGCCGGACCTCGATTCGCTCTACGTGACGACCGCCGGCGGCGACGGGGACGGAAGCGCTGGCGAGGGCGACGAGAGCACCGGCGACGCTGCGGGCGCGCTGTTCCGCCTCGACGTGGCGGCGACCGGGCGGCCCGAGTTCCGCTCCGACGTTCGGTTGGGGTGAGTCGAAACGGACAGCGGCGGGCGGTCAGTCCAGCTCGACTGCGGCCCCGGTCTCGGCGCTCTCGTAAATCGCGTCGATGGTCCGCATGACCGACACGGATTCCTCGCGGTCGACGCGCGGCGTCTCGCCGGTCTCGACGGCGCGGGCGAACGCCTCGACCTCGCGGCGGTAGCTGTCTGTCGGGTCGAACGTCTCCGTGACGACGCGGCCGTCGGTCGCGTAAGTGAGTTCGGCCGCGGCCGTCGGGTCGACGTTGAACGCGGGGTTCGCCTCCAGCCAGCCGTCGGTGGTCTGGACGCGGTAGTACTGCGTCTCGGGCGTGTCGAACGACGATTCGACGCGGGCGGTCGCGCCGGAGTCGTACTCCAAGACGCCCGACATCCGGGTGTCGACGCCGCAGTCGCGCGTGTCGGTCGTGGTCGCGTACACCCGGTCGGGCGTCCCGAGGAAGAGTCGCGCCGCGCTGACGGCGTAGCAGCCCACGTCCATGACGCTCCCGCCGGCGAGGTCGGGGTCGATGCGGATGTCGTCGGCCCCGTCGGGCAGGCGGAACGAGAAGTTCGACGTGACAGAGACGACCGCGCCGAGCTCAGACGCGACGAGTTCCGCGGCCCGCTCGGTCAGCGGGTGGAACCGGTACATGAACGCCTCCATCAGCGTGACGCCCGCGTCCTCGCAGTAGTCGAAGACGGCGGCCGTCTCGTCGGCGCTGGCGGTCAGCGGCTTCTCGCAGAGGACGTGCAGCCCGCGGTCGGCGGCCGCGCGAACCCAGTCGGCGTGGAGGCCGTTGGGGAGCGGGATGTAAACCGCGTCGAGGGAGTCGTCGGCCAACAGCGCCTCGTAGCTGCCGTAGGCGGTGGGGATGCCGAGTTCGTCGGCGACGGCGCTCGCCCGTGCCTCGTCGCGGGACGCGATGGCGGCCGCCTCGTGCTCGCTCGCCTGCACCGCGGGGATGACCGATTTGACGCCGATGCCTGCCGTGCCGAGGATGCCGAACTTCATGCGGGGAACTGCGGGAAACCCGATAATAAAACTGCGGGCGACGACGCGCCGAATCGAGTCCTACGTCCCGTCGGAATCGGGGTCGGCGTCGTGGTTGGCGGCGGCAGCGTCGGCGGAATCGGAGTCGGCGGAATCGGAGTCGGCGGCGTCGACGGCGACATCGGTCCCGTGCTCCGCCGCGGCGTAAATCGCGTCCATCGCGCGCATGTCCACGAGCGCGTGGTCGCCGTCGGGCGCGGGGTCGGAACCCGACAGGAGCCGGGACGCGAAGTAGTCGAACTCCTCCGTCATCTGGTTTACCTGCTCGAAGTCGTAGTCGGCGGACTGGTCCCCCCACGACAGTCGGAATCCCCGCTTTTGGCGGTTGTAGAACGCGGGCTCGATTTCGAGTTCGCCCTCGGTGCCGGTCACCCGGAGGTGGCTCGACTGGTAAGCCGACTGGCTGGCGGTGCAGACCGCGAGCGTGCCGTCGTCGAAGTCGACGCCGAAACTGACGTGCTCGTCGCCGACGGCCTCGAACGCCTCGTCGTCGACGCGGGCGGTCGCCCTGACGCGGACGGGGTCGGCGTCGAGGACGAACCGGGCGGTGTTCAGCGGGTAGAGCCCGATGTCCATGACGGTCGCGCCGCCGGAGAGTTCGGGGTCGAGCCGCCACTGGTCGGGGTCGGGGACGACCTCGTCGAGCAGGCGCTGGGACATGTGGCCGTGGACGAACACCGGCTCGCCGATGACGCCGGCCTCGACGAGTTCGCGGGCGCGCCGGACGGCCGGCTCGGTCTGCATCCGATAGGCGACCATCAGGGGCACGTCGGCGCGGTCGCAGGCGGCGACGAGCTTTTCGGCCCGCTCGACCGACGCTTCCAGCGGTTTCTCGCAGAGGACCGCCTTCCCCAACTCGGCGGCGGTTTCGACGTACGGGAGATGCAGACCGTTCGGCGTGACGACGTACACCGCGTCGTAGGCGTCGGCGGCGACCCCCTCGTGGAACTCGTCGTAGGTGAGGCCGTGGGTTATCGACTCGGCCAACTCCCTCGCGCCCTCGGCTTTCTCCTTCGAACTGCTGACGACGACCGTCGTCTCGCAGAACTCGGACGCCTCGACCGCGGGAATCGCCTCGTCGCAGGTCCACCAGCCGAGGCCGATCATGGCGACCCGCACGGTGCCCGTCACGTCGTCTCCCTGCCAGTCGCGGCGCGTGAACTCCTCGACGATGTCGGTGGGGGCGGGGCTCATACGGTGGTGACGGAGTTCGAGAGGGTTCCGATACCCTCGATAGTGATGTCGACGTGGTCACCCTCTTGAAGGTCGAACGGCTGTTCGGGGACGAGCGACGTGCCCGTCAGGATGACCGCCAGTTCGGGCACCGTGTTGTGTCGCGTGAAGTACGACACGAGTTCGTCGCAGCTGCGGACCATCTCGCTGGTGTTCGTGGCGTCGTCGTAGATGACTTCGCCGTCGCGCTCGATAGTCATGCTCATCTCCAACTCGTGGGGGTCCTCCACGTCTTCGGGCGTCACCACACACGGGCCGATGGAACAACAGCGGTCGTACACTTTCGCCTGTGGGAGATACAGCGGGTTTTCGCCCTCTATCGACCGACTACTCACGTCGTTGCCGACGGTGTAGCCGACGATTTCCCCCCGGCGAAGCACGATACCCAGTTCGGGCTCCGGCACGTCCCATTCGGAGTCGCCTCTGACGCCGATGGCGTCGCCCGGTTCGACGGTCCGAGACGGCGTGGCCTTGAAGAAAACCTCCGGCCGGTCGGCGTCGTACACGTCGAAGTACATATCGGGCATGGAACTCTCCTCCTCGCGCGCTTGCTCGCTTATCTGGTAGGTGACGCCCGCGGCCCAGATTTCCTCGGCGTCGACGGGGACCGTCGCGTGCCGGTCGACGAACGCGTCGTCGACCACGTCGGCGTCCTCGGTCAGTTCGGCGGCGAGTCGGTCGACCGAGGTCCGGGCGATACTCGCCACCCGAGCCAAGTCACCGAACGTCCGAAGGTCCGCGTCGGCGCTCGTGAGGTCGTACGTCGTGGAGTCGCGGCTTGCCGTGAGACGACGCTCTCCCGACACCGCTAGCTGGTGGTAATGCATTCAGTATCCTCATTACCAGCGATTGTAATAAAAGTACGTCCCGGTATGGGCGGCGCGGCGCGGGGCAATGCAGAAAACCCCGAGACGTCGGCGGGTTCGGTCTCGAACTCCCGGCCGGGTGTAGTTCGCTCGCCCGTTGACGACGAGCGCCGACGAGCGCGAGATGACAGGCAGAAGAGGCGACACGAGCCCGACGCGTGTGACGTAGAGAGACACACGAATTCCCAGTAACAGAACACGCCGAGTCGGCGGGTCGAATCGGCAACGCGGCGACGAGACGGCCGTGTTGGAGCCCACGAGCGCGAACTGACGACCCACACCGGTGTCGTCGAAAACGACCACCGAGAGAGACAAGTCGACTATTACGGCTCGTCTCGGCCGATAATCAGGAACGAGTGGGTCGAGAGTTCGCCAGACACTCCCGTTTTCTATCACAGAATGCAATCACAGCACGCACGAACGAGAGATTCCGGGAACAGCCCACGCGACGTGCGGTGCGCCGGTTTTAGATTACACACATACGCTTGTAATTCGGACGGCCGACGCCGGGAAGCGGGGCGGGGTTCCCGAGAGTCCGGAGCAAGAGCGAACGCGGGGGACGAGTCACTCGGCCTCGCACCTTCGTTCCCTATTACAGAACGATTGTCCAGCAGTCTCCGGCGTCTGCCGGCGGCAAACCCGTCGGAAGCGACATCGAAACTCCCGTCGGGAGGGGCTAGCGCGCGCTCACGAGAGCGCGTCGATGGCGAAACGGGAGACGAGAGACGGGAGACGGGAGACGGGAGACGAAAGACGGGGTTAGAACGCGCTGTCCGCGAACCCGCCGTCGACGGTGACGACCTCACCAGTCACGAACGAAGACGCGTCGCTCGCGAGGAAGACCGCCGCGCCGACGATTTCCTCCCGTTCCGCGACTCTGCCGAGCGGCGTTCGCTCGTCGATTCGCTCGCGCTTTTCGGTCCCTTCGGCGTAGGTGTCGGCGTTCTGCGGCGTGATGACGAAGCCCGGTGCGATGGCGTTGACGCGTATCTCGGGGGCAAGTTCCTTCGCGGACGCGCGGGTGAACGCCTCGACGCCGCCCTTCGCCGCCGAGTAGGCGGGGAGGTTCGCCATCGAGAGCCGCGCGGCCAACGAGGAGATGTTGATAATCGACCCGCCGTCGGCGACGGCCGGGACCAGCTCCTGCGTCACGCGGCGGACGCCCCCGAGCGCGATGTCGGTGACGTGGTCCCACGCGTCGTCGTCGATGTCGCGGACCGTCTCGCGGGATATCGCGCCCTGCGAGGCGACGACCACGTCGACGCCGCCGAACTCCTCGACGGCGCGCTCGCGGACGCGTTCGAGCGAGGCCGGGTCCGTCACGTCGCAGGTCTCCCGAACCGCGTTCGCTCCCAGTTCCTCGATAGCGTCGGCCGTCTCGTCGACCGCCGACTCGCGTCGGCTGGTTGCGAGGACGTCCGCGCCCTCGCTGGCGAATCCGAGGGCGATTGCCTGACCGATACCGCTCGTCCCGCCGACGACGACGACGCGCTTGTCACTGACGGAGACTGGCGTGTGCTCGTATGCGACCATGGTCTCAGTCCGCACGGTGCCGACATGATAGTTGCGGAACGCGCGACGGGA
Source organism: Haloferax sp. AS1 (assembly GCF_014530665.1). NCBI lineage: Archaea > Methanobacteriati > Methanobacteriota > Halobacteria > Halobacteriales > Haloferacaceae > Haloferax > Haloferax sp. AS1. The sequence continues at coordinate 281,653 of NZ_SPSA01000003.1, read as the reverse complement.
GTGCCGCATGCAATACGTTTTTACCGACCCGTGCCACATGTGCTCTCATGCGAGGACTTGCCAAAGTAGAGCGTAGCTCCGGCGCTATGGAGTTCGTCGAGCGACAGAAACCGAAACCGGGTGCCGGAGAGGTGCTCGTCGAGGTCGACTACGCCGGCCTCTGCGGGAGCGACGCGGGAATCTACGAGTTCGAATCCGCCTTCGAGCGGATGGACCTCCCGACGGTCATCGGCCACGAGTACGCCGGTCGCGTGGTCGAAGTCGGCGACGGCGTGACGGAGTTCGGCGTCGGCGACCGCGTGGTCGAACGACCGATTCGCGGCTGCGGCGAGTGTTATCAGTGTCGCATCGGCGAGGAGAACGTCTGCCAGGACGCGGTCATCACCGGCGTCGACCACGACGGCGCGTACGAGCGGTTCATCGCCGTCCCGGAGCGCGCCCTCCACCCGATTCCCGACGACGTGAAACAGCAGCACGCCGCGGTCGCGGAGCCGACGAGCATCGCCGCGCGCGCCGTCATCGAGAACTCCCGGGTCGGCGCGGGCGACCGCGTGTTGGTCGAAGGCCCCGGGCCAATCGGTCTGCTCACGGCCCAAATCGCGGCCGCGCAGGGCGGCACCGTCGTCGTCTCCGGCGTGGGACAGGACGCCGACTATCGCCTCCCGCTCGCGGAGGAACTCGGCTTCGAGACGGTCAACGTCGCCGACGACGACACCGAGGCGCGCCGCGAGCGCCACACCGGCGGCGTCGGCTACGACGTGGTGTTCGACACGACCGGCCACCCCTCGGGGCTCACGACGGCCGTCGACGAGGTCCGCAAGGGCGGCCAAATCGTCCTCGTCGGCCAGACCGGCGAGACGTCGATGCCCTACTCCCCGCTCGTTCGGGCCGAAATCGACCTCCAGTGTTCGTACGCCTCGATGTACGAGGACTTCGAGCGCTCCTTCCGACTGATTCGCGACAGCGACGTGGACTGCGAGACGTTCGTCGACACCCGGTTTTCGCTGTTCGAAGCCGACGAAGCCTTCGAGACGTTCATCGAAGGCGGGACGTGCAAGCCGGTGTTCGATATCTCGGAGTTGGCGTAGGGAGAGCGGTCGACCGCAACCCAGACCGGATAATAGTAAATCAGTTTAAACACAATATTACATCCGGCGTAAATAGATATATCAACCATGGAACCCCGCAATATAGCTGAAGTCAGCTTTTTAGACCCATTTTGACTATTTAGGGTAGATATTAACAGAAATTTCCGGTTTTATTTGGACATCTGGGATATATTCACAAAAATAAACACATAGAAGAAACAAATATAAGTAAGTAGATTCAATAATTTGAAAACTGTTCTAATATTCTTCCTTATAATATTGTTTGTTTTATGCAATTCTAATGCGTCAGCCGAACCTCGAATCGGGACACGGAGCTACTGGGAGGTCGCTAAGGAGACGAAGCGAGGAGAGTCGAAGGGCGGCGTCAGTCGCTGGCCGAGTCGCCGCTGGCCGGGGGCGAGAACTCGGGGTCCCCGTATGTAGAGTCCGAGTGGTCGTCGGTGAGGCCGTCCGCATCGGGTGTCTCGCCGTCCGGGAAGTAACACGCAGCGCGGTGCTCACCGTCACGGACGGTATCGAGTCCGGGTTCACTCTCCCGGCACGCGTCTTCCGCTTTCGGGCACCGCGGGGCGAAGACGCAACCGGACGGGAGGTTGACCGGGTCCGGGGGCTCACCGTCGAGCAGGACGCGGTCGCGGTCGACCGTCGGGTCCTTCTCGGGGGCGGCCGCGAGGAGCGAAGTGGTGTACGGGTGTTTCGGCTCGGCCGCGATGGATTCGACGTCGCCCTCCTCGATGACCCGCCCGAGGTACATAATGGCGAGTCGGTCCGACACCTGTACCAGACTGGCGAGGTCGTGAGAGATGTAGACGATACCGATGTCCTCCGTGTCCGCGAGTTCGCGCAGGAGGTTCAGCAGGTTCACCTTCAGCGACACGTCGAGCATCGACGCCGGTTCGTCGCAGATGAGGAAGTCGGGGTCGAGGACGAGCGCCTTGGCAACCGCGACGCGCTGGCGTTGGCCCCCCGATAGCTGGTGGGGGTACTGGTCGAGGAACTTCCGCGCGGGCGTGAGCCCGACTTTCTCCAGCGTCTCGACGACGGCCCGTTCGCGCTCTTCGGTCCGGTAGTCGTGGATGGTGAGCGGCTCGCCGACCAACTGCCGAACCGTCTGTCTCGGGTTGAGCGAGTCGAAGGGGTCTTGAAAGATTATCTGGACTTTGCGGCGGAATTCTCGCATGTTCCCGTCCGCGTAGTGCTCGTAGGACTCGCCGTCGAAGACGAACTCGCCGCCGGTCGGCTGTTTCAAGAGCGCGATGGTCTCGCCGAGCGTCGACTTCCCACAGCCGGACTCGCCGGCGATACCGAGGATTTCTGACCGCCGGACGCGCAGGGAGACGCCGTCGACGGCGCGAACGTAGTTCGGGTCGTTCCCCCTAAGTTTCTCCAAGAGCGGCTGGCTCTGCTCGTAGTACTTCTCGAGGCCGTCGGTTTCGAGGAGCACCTCACCGCGGTCCGACTCGTCGTGGCTATCGGGGATACCCCACGTCTCCGGGTCGGTGGCGTCGCGCCGCATCTGGGCGGCTTTGGTGACGTGGTGGCACGCCGAGCGGTGGTTGCGGTTCGGCAGGTCGACGAGGTCCGGGTGAGACGCCTCGCACTCCTCGGTCGCGAACGGACACCGGTCCTTGAAGACGCAGGCGCTGGGTTCCTCGTTCAGGTTCGGCGGCGACCCCGGAATCGAGACGGGGTCTTGGTCGCCCTCCTCGATTTCGGGGAAGGAGTTCTTCAGCCCCATCGTGTACGGGTTCGTGGGGTTCACGAGAACGTTGTCGACGCTTCCCTGCTCCATGGCTTTCCCGCCGTAGAGTATCGAAAGCTCGTCGCACGTCTCGGCGATGACGCCGATTTCGTGGGTGATGAGAAGCAGCGAGCTGTCCATCCGGTCCTGTATCTCCAGAATCTTGTCGATTATCTTGTCCTGGACGATGACGTCGAGACCCGTGGTCGGCTCGTCGGCGATGATGAGGTCCGGTTCGAGCGCGAGCGCCATGGCGATGGTCACGCGCTGGCGCATCCCCCCAGAGAACTCGTGGGGATAGTCGTCGATGCGGTCGGGGTCGAGTCCGACGATTTCGAACAGCTCTCGGACTCGCGCACGGGCCTTGTCGTCGGTGACGTTCCGATGGGTCTGAATCGCCTGCCGAATCTGCGACCCGGTGGACATCACCGGGTCGAGCGAGTCCATCGCGCTCTGGGGGATGTACGCGATGTCCTCCCAGAGCACGTCGCGGCGCTCGCGCTCGCTGAGGCCGGTCAGGTCGCGGCCCTTGAATTCGATGCTACCTGATTCGACGGAGCCGTTGCTGGGGAGGAGACCGAGAACCGCCTCGGCCAGCGTCGATTTCCCCGAGCCGGACTCGCCGGCGAGGCCGTAGTTGACGCCCTCGTCGATGCTGAACGACACGTCGTTGACGGCGTGGACGGTTCCGCTGTCGGTCGAGTAGGTGACCGTGAGGTCTGTGATGTCGAGGAGACTCATTGTTCGGTCTGAATTTCCGGGTTGATGACTTCTTCGTAGGCGCGTCCGATGAGGAACACCGAGGTAGTGATGGCCGCGATGCCGAGTGCGGGCGGGAGCACCCACCACCAAGCGACGCGCATGTTGCCCGATTCGAACACCTGTCGGAGCATTCGGCCCCAACTCGTGACGGTCGGGTCGCCGAACCCGAGGAACGCCAAGCTGGCCTGCGCGGCGATCGCCCACGCGATACCGTAGGCCGTGTAGAGAAAACCGATGGGGAGCACGTTCGGCGCGACGTGGTAGAGCATCGTCCGCAGGTCACTCGCGCCGCTGGCGCGCGCCGACTTCACGAAGGTGCGCTCTCTGACGGAGAGGACCTCGGAGCGGACGACGCGCGCGGGCATCTTCCAGAGGAACGCGACGATGATGCCCGTCATGAGCCAGACGCTCGGAGTCACGAACGTCAGGAGCAACAGCGCCATCGGCGTAAACGGCAGGGAGAACGTGAGGTCCGTGAGGCGCATGAGGACCTCGTCGACCCAGCCGCCGTAGTACCCGCTGACGAGCCCCACGAGAAAGCCGAGCGCGCCGGTCCCGATGCCGCCGAACAGGCCGACGATGAACGTCGGCTGCGCGCCGGCGAGGAACTGGCTCAGCACGTCTTTCCCGTAGGCGGTCGTCCCGAACGGGGCCGCGCCGGTCGGCTCGGATAGCCGTAGCATCGACCCGGCGTCGTCGCGGACGGTGTGCTCGATGGGGTCGTGCGGGGCGAGTGCGGGCCCGAGGAGACCGAGGAAGACGAACGCCGCGACGATGACGACGCCCGCGAACGCGAGGCGGTCGCGCCGCAGGAACGTAAACTGGTCGCGGAGCGTCTCCGCGACCCCCTCGACGCGCTTTTTCAGTTCGGCTTCGGGTTTCGTCTCGGTGCTCACGCGGCACCACCTCCGCTGGTCGAGACGGTCGGGTCGAAGTAGGCGTACAGCACGTCGGCGACGAGGTTCGCCACGATGACCGCAAGCGCCATGATGAACACGGCCGCCTGCACCAGCGGGTAGTCCTGCTGTTGGATGGCGAGCACGAGTTCGCGGCCGATGCCGGGCCAGCCGAAGACGACTTCGAGCAGGATGAGCCCCTGGAATATCATCCCGAGACGCAGCGCGAAGTAGGTCAGAATCGGCAGCATGGAGTTCCGACCCGCCCGCGCGAGCTGCTGCATCTCCGAGAGCCCCTTCGCGCGGTGGAGCTTGAGGAACTCCGACCCCCGCTTTTCGACGACGCCGTTGCGCGCCAACAGCAGGAAATCGCCGCTGTAGTACAGAACCGACACCGTAAACGGCAGGATGTAGTGGTGCAGGAAGTCGAACGAGGCGAACGTCTCGACGTAACCCTCCGGCGAGGCGCTGATAGAGCGCATGCCGAAGGCGGGCACCAGTTCGAGGTTGTACGCGAAGACGATGACGAAGAGGATACCCGTGATGAACACCGGCGTCGACCGGAGGAACGTCGTGGCGATGATGCTGAGCTTCTCCAGTTTGCTCCCGCGGTTCCAACCGACGTACATCCCGAGCAGGGAACTCAGGACCGCCGTCGTCACTAACGCGGGGACGAGCAGGATGAGCGTGTTGACGAGCCGCGGTGCCAGCACCTGCCAGACGGGCTGACTCCGCAGGATGGAGTAGCCGAACTGGAACAGCAGGATGCTCTGGAGGTAGCTGAGGTACTGTCGCCACATCGGCTGGTCAAGGCCGTACATCGCTCGAATCTCGGTGATTTGCTGCTGGCTCAGGTTGCCCGCGGTGACGAGTGACTCGAACGGGCTCCCGGGAAGCAGCCGCAGGACGACGAAGATGACCGAGACGGCCACGAGGGTGAGCACGATGGAGATGGCGAGTCGCTTCGCGAGGAAGCGCTGGAACTCGCTCATGGTCGGGCCCCCCGTCGGCGCGAGTGGGTGGTGTTCGACATGCTCGTCACCTCACGAGAAGTCCGCCTGCCCGAGTTCGTCGCGGCGCTTGTGCACGTTTCCGGGCTGGATGCGCTCGACGAAGGCGGCCCACGCGTCCCCGTTGGGGAATCGGAGGTTTCCGCCGTCGTCCCACGTGTAGCCGGCCCGTTCGAGGAGCGATTCTGCCCTGTCGATATCGAACTCGTAGTGCGTCGTCTCCGACGTGTGCCACGGCGTGAGGTCCGAAATCGGGTTCTCCCCGCTCGGGACGGTCGCGCGGTCCTGCAACACGTCGGTAGCGAAGCCCTCGGTGTCGACCGACTTGGCGAGGGCGACGCGGAACTCCTTGTCGCGAACGAGCGGACAGGAGAACATCAGCTTCGTGTCGAGCGGCGCGAAGTTGCCCGAGGTCATCTTCTCGACGCCGGCGGTGCTCGCGGCGCGGTCGGCCTGCGAGTTCGAGAGCGTCGTGCCGATAGCGTCGATTTCGCCGCCCTGCAATGAGCCGATCATGGAGTCGATGTTGCCGACGTTTATCCAGATGACGCGGTCGACGCCCTCGCCGGTCGTGGCCTGGTCGCCGAGCACGTCGGCTCGCCAGTCGTCGTCGAACATCCAGTGGCCCTCGTTTCTCGACACCTCGAAGCGGGTCCCCTGCTCCCAGTTTTCGTACGTGAACGGCCCCGTACCGACGGGTGACTCGGGGTTGTGCTGGGACGGGTTCTCCACGTCCTCCCACTCGTGCTTGGGGATGATGACGCTGCGAACGACGCGCTGGGTCATGAACGCCGCGTCGGGGCCCGTCAGGTTGAACCGAATCTCGTGGTCACCGAGCACCTCGACCGACTCGACCGGTTCGTAGAACGGCGTCTGGCTGGTCGAGGAGTGTTCCTTGTACAGTTCGACGGTGAACTTCACGTCCTCCGCGGTGAACGGTTCGCCGTCGTGCCACTCGACGCCCTCGCGGAGGGTGAGTTCGACGGTGGTGTCGTCGACGAACCCGCCGCCGGTCGCCAGCGCGGGGACGACTTCGAGGTCCGGCGTGGCGTCGAAGAGGCCGTCGTAGATGAACGTCAGTCGCTTCGCCTCCGCGCCGCCGGCGGCCCACGGGAGGTTCAGCGAGTTCATCGAGGTGGTCACGCCCTTGATGTAGGTCCGGTCGTCGGTCTGGGGCTGGAGGTTCACCTCCGACCAGACGAACGAGTCCTTCGTCGGGCCGTTCCCCGGCGTCTGGACGTAGCCGCTCCAGCGCTCCGTGTTGACCGCGGTGATGATATCGGGGAACAGCGTGATGAGCGCGCCCACGTCCTCGCTGAAGATGCGCTGGGCCTCGGCGACGAGTTCCTCGCGCTCGGGGCGGTCGGTCGCCCGACTCTGTTCCGTCAGCACCTCCTGCAGGTCGGGGTGGTAGTAGTTGTCATAGTTCGACAGGCTCTCCTCGGTCCGCCGCATCAAAAGCGGGTTCGGGTCCAGCCCGCGTTGCGGGTCCGGACCGTGGGTACTCATCGAGATTATCGCTTCGAGCCCCTTCGTGTCCCAGCTCTGGGCGTACAGTTGGTTCAGCGGTCGGTCGTTGAGTTGCGTCCTGACGCCGAGCGAATCCAGTCCCCGCTGGACCATGAGCGCGTGTTCCCGCATCCACGGGTCGTCCTCGCTCGAGAACTCCAGCGGAACGGGGTCCAACACCGCACCCGCGGTCGCGCTGTAGTCGAGCGGCGGTTCGTCGGCATCGATGGTCTCCCACTCGCGCCAGTACTTCGTCTCGACCGTCTCCGGGGTTCCGGACGGAACCTCGGGGGTGAGACTCGACCCGCCGTCGCTCCCGCCGCCCCCGTTGCCGCCACCACCGGAACACCCCGCGAGTCCGGTCACGCCGAGGGCGGTCGCCGTCGCCGCCACGTAGTCGCGTCGCGTAAGGCCAGTTCCACGTTCGACACCCGAACTATCACGATTTTTCTCCGACATTGCGACCGCTTGTTATGGAGTATCTTCCATGGTGCTGTTCCCGATACGCCCCGATAGCTATCGTTTTTTAAATACCCGGTCGGCAAAAGCCGGCAATATTCTCCAGCACGTGCAGCGCTACTCCTGTCGCGGCCCGTAGATGAGTTCGAGAAGATTTCGCTCCGCGGTCCGGAGTCGTTCGCTCAGCGTGGATTGAGCGATACCCAGTTCCTCGGCGAGTTCGGTCTCAGAGGTCTCTCGCGGAATGTGGAAGTAGCCGTGGTTGAATGCCGTCTCCAGAACCGCGAGCTGGTCGTCGGTTAGCTTGGAGATTAACACCTCCTTTAATCGGCCGCTATCGAGCGGTTCACCGGGGGCTTCGTCCTGCGTCACGGAGCGAAGTTCGAACTCCCCGAGCGTCTCCTGAATCTCGTCGGCGAGTTCCCTGAAGTGGTCCCAGTCCTGGGCGGTGGCGACGACCTCGAAGACGCCGTCTTGGAGGACGATGCGGTTCGGAATCGTCTCCTGTCTGAGCACCAGTCCGAGGATGAACGGATACGACTCGTTGGCGAGAATCGTCACTCGGCGTATCTGCACGTCGGTCGAGGCGGTCGGAATCTCCTCGTCGTAGAAGACGGTCACGCCCGAGATGTCGGCGAGGAGCGGTTCCACGTCGAAGGGGCCGTTCGAGGCGACCGTGAGCGACTCGATCCACGTCCCGTCCTCGACGTAAAACGCGTTGTCCAACTCGATGCTCCGGGCGTCTCGCAGACGGCGGTCTATCTTCGACATGACGCCGGTCGGAGCCGTCGTAAACTCAACACGTAAGATGCGAACTCACCCGTACCGGGAGATACCGTTCACCTACAAATAGCCCGGTGGTTGTCGCAACGGGGAGCGTCACCGAACCCCGGATTCGCGCGGACGGGTCGGTGCGCCGGTCGACGACTCAGGCGACGAGCGGCCAGTAAACGAGCCACGAGAGGGTCACGACGACGAGCGACAGACCCATCGTCACGAGTCCGAACAGCGTCACGTCCCGGTTGGTCAGCGGGCCGCGGTCCAGCGAGACGAGGACGGCGGTCGTGTTGAACGGGAGAATCGTCGTCGACCCCACGACGAGGAGAACCGCGAGTCCGAGGTAGAGCCGCGTCACGCCGAACGTCTCCGCGAACCGCAGGACGATGGGGAGAATCACCACGATGGCGGCCGACCCGGTGGAAAAGAGCACGCGAACGGCGACCGCGAACCCGAGGAGCAGTCCGACGAGTTGCCAGTGGCTGAACGCCTCGAACGGGACGAACCGCGCGAGGAGGTCGACGACGAGCGCGATGGTCCGCGTCGCTTCCAAGGCGTCCAGAATCGACAGCGTCGCGCCGATGAGAAAGAGGACGCCCCAACTGAGTCCCTTGACGTCGTCGGCGTCGACGACTTCGACCCCCGGGAGCGCGAGGACGGTGACCGCGGCGACCGCCGGGAGAATCTCGGGAAGTCCGACGAACGACCCGACGACCCACGCGAGGACAGTCCCGGCCATCACCGCCGCGACGAGTCCCTGTTCGCGGGTTAACTCTCCGTCGGCGGACGCATTCGCAATCCCCGACGCGCCGGGGTCGACGGTCGATTCGGCGTCGACGGTGTTGAGCAGACCGGCGGCCGCGGCGGCCAGTACGTAGAGCGCCACCGTGGGCGGGACCATCAAGACCGCCCATTCGACCCACGAGAGCGGGCGGACGCTCGTCGCGAGGATGCCCGAGGTGACGAGCGCCATCCCGCCGCCGGTCATGAGCGCCATCGACGCGATGGGGTTGATGTGGCCCAAGAGGAGATACGTCGCGCGCTCGAACCCGCTTCCCGACGGGAGGTCGAACTCCTCTGTCACCTCCTCGACGATGGGGATGAACGCGACCGCGCGGGCCATCGCCGACGGCATGAACAGCGCCAGCACGAGGACGTTCCGCGCGATGGAACGAAAGGCCCCGCGAGGGGTGCTGTCCGGGGACAGCAGTCGGTTCGCTAACTGGGTGTCCAACCCCACCGACCGGACCGCGTTGCCGAGGAGTAACAACACGAGGAGGAAGTACACGAGCGAGGAGGTGAAGCCGCTCACCGCGGCCTCGAAGGTGTCAACGACGCCGAGGGCGTACAACAGGGAGACGCAGGCCAGACTCGAAATCGCGTACGGAACCGGCTTCGTCAACCAGAGCAGGAGCGCGACGACGAAAACCGAAAGCGCGTACTGCGACCGGACAGGAAGGACGGAGACGGGGTGGAGCCCGACGACCGCGAGGAGCAAGGCGGCGGCGACCGCGAGGGTCACCGTCTGCGACGAGAGTTCGGGGGCGCGCAGCCCTCGGTCGGGCAACCAATCTGTCACGAATTTACCTGCACACAACGGGCCCAAATAGCTACTGCCGGCGACAATTCGGGCCGCCAGTCGAGGCGAGAGCGAACCGAGTCGATCAACTCGCTGAGTTTAGATTATTCAGATTATTTGGAGAGTGTGAGTTGTTCAAAGAGCTGGAGTAACCATAATTATTTCAACTACGCCGAGAATCTCGATAGTACGATATCCCCATCATGTCACGTGCAGTCAGCGTCTGTCTCCTCAAAGGCGGTATCGGCAAGTCGACGACCTCCATCAACCTCGCCCGCGAACTCGCACACCGGGGAAGCGACGTGCTGCTCGTCGACCTCGACCCGAACGGACACACCACGACGGGTCTCGGGTTCGGAGAAGAGTTCTACTCGGAGGCACATCTCGGAGACGTGCTCCTCGACGACGCCGAGTTGGAGCCGCGAGAGCTCATCTTGGAGACCGGGTTCGAAATCGACCTCCTCCCCTCGAACGACCGCATCGAACAGGTCGAATCCGACCTCGGCGGCGTGATGATGGGGTCGGCGCGGCTCAAACAGCGCGTCATCGACCCGCTTCTCGGAGACGACTACGACTACGTCGTCGTGGACTGCCCCGCGGCGCGCGGGAAACTCAACGACAACGCGCTGTACGCCACGCAGAACCTCGTGTTGCCGATGCGCCCCGAATCGGGGGCGCTCTCGGGGCTCGAAAAGACCGTCAAGCGACTCATCACGCCCGCGCGCGAGCACTTCGACCTCGAAATCCTCGCGGTCGTGCCGACCGACCTGCGGGACCGAATCGACCACGACCGCCCGACGAGACGGCTCGTGGAGGCGCTCGTCTCGAAGCCGAACATCGCCTCGAAGCTCCCGAACTTCGCGTACACCGACCCGGAGGTGTTCGAGGCCATCGACGACGGCGAGTGGGACGGCGACCTGCCGAAGCCGGGGATTCGGCATCGGTCGGCCATCGACGCGTCGATTCGGGAGCACATGCCGCTGCGGGACTACGACAGCACCTGCGACCAGTTGGCGTGCTACGACGAACTCGCGCAAATCGTCGAAGAAGGCGAGGTGGCCCGATGAGCGAAGACCCCTTCGGCGACCTCGACGCCGCGATGGGGAGCGGCGAGACCGACTCCGGGCCAGAGCCGGAACCCGAACCGGCGGACGAAGACGCCGGGACCGACGACGCGGTCGAATCGGACGACGAGTCAGCGACGGAATCCGCGTCCCCCGAACCCGTCGACCCCCGCGAGCGCCCCGCCTTCGAGTTCGACGAGACCGTCCACAAGGCGCTGTACGTGCTCGAAGCGGTCGCCGACGAGTTCGACGACATCATCACCTACGACGTGGAGCGCGAACTGACCCGCGACCACGGCCTCAAGGGCGTCACGAAGAGCGAACTCCACAACGCCGCGCTCGCCGTGGCGACCGAACACCCCGAAGAAATCGTCGAGCGCGTCCTCGAACAGCGCGGCGTCGACGACGAAGATTCCGAATAATTCGGATAATCCGAGTCTGTCGGAACTCGGAGCACCGGACAGAAGTCGAGTAGCACCGACAACGGGAGCGTTCTGGAACGAGAGCGTTCTATCCGAGTGGGTGGCAAATCGGGTTATGGGGAAAATTCTTCTTTCTACCCATCGTAGTAGGCCGTATGTCCGAAGCGACGCTGGACGGTCGCGGACGCCTCACGCTCCCTAAAGAGGTCAGAGAGCGGTACGGCGAACACTACCACATCGTCCAACTGCACGACGGTATCAAGCTGATTCCAATCGAAGACGACCCGCTCGATGCGCTCCGCTCCGAGTTCGCGGACGTCGAGAAGACGGCCGAAGAACTCCGTCGCGGAGCGCGGAACGCGGCGCTCGACGAGGCCGGCCGCTGAATGTACGCCGAGACGGACTTCCTATTGGCGCTCATCAAAGACGAAGACTGGCTGGACGACGCCGCAGAGGCGGTCTACCGAAACCATCGAGACGAACTGTGGACGTCGCAGTTCACGCTCATCGAACTCCTCATGGTCGCGTACCGAGAAGAGCGGGACACGGAGCGGGTCATCACGAACGTCGCCGCGCTGTTGGAAGTGCGCGGGGACGTAGATACGGTTCTCACGGCCGCGACCTACGTCGAAGACCACGGGTTCACACCCTTCGATGCGCTCCATCTCGTCGAATCCGATGGCGACACTATCGTTTCGAGCGACGAGACGTACGAGTCGTTTGCCCCGCGGCTCGACCTGAAGACCGTCGAAGACGAGTGACAGCGGTAGGGTAGTTATTCTTCAGACAGTCCCGATTCACGACAAGTCTGCCGAGTTCAGCACGGCTTCGACGGGCTATCGGTGACCGCGGTTCGACAGCGCGGATAAACTGAGGCGGAGGCAGAGGCGGAGACGGGAGCGGAGGCAGTGACGCGACGAAATCCGGCGCGTCACCGAATCATCTTGTCGCGGTCGGGGTCGAAAAGCGGCCCCGACCGGACCGTCGCGGGATGGGCGTCACCCTCGTACCGGATTTCGACGTCCTGCCCCGAGTTGGCGTACTGCTCGGGGAGGTACGCGTACGCGATGCCGGCGTCGATGGTGTAGCCGTAGTCGGCCCGACAGCAGTAGCCGACGACCTCGTCGTCGACGAACACCGGGTGGCCCGCGTCGACGACGGCTTCCTCCTCGTCGAGCGTTATCGGGACGATTCGGTCGCTCGGGCTGTCGTCGTTTTTGTCCGCCACGAGCGCCGCCTTCCCGACGAAGTCGGTGTCGAGGTCGACCGCGAAGCCGATGCCGGCCTCGTACGGGTTGTGTTCGGGCGTGAGGTCCGTCCCCCACAGGCGGAATCCCTTCTCCATGCTCGTCGAGTCGAGCGCGGCCCAGCCGACGGGCGCGATGTCGTACTCCTCGCCGGCCTCGCGAATCGCGTCCCAGAGCTGGCTTCCGTACTCGGTCGGGGCGTAGATTTCCCAGCCGAGTTCGCCGGCGTACGAGAGTCGGAGCATCGTCACGGGGATGCTACCGAGGTAGGTCTCCTGTGCGGAGTAGAACGGGAACTCGTCGTTCGAGAGGTCGGCCTCGACGAGGTCCGAAAGCACCTTCCGGGAGTCGGGTCCGAAGACGCCGATACCGGTCCGACTGGAGACGTGTGCGGTCACGTCGACGGAGCCGTCGTCGGGCGCGTGCTCTGTGACCCACCGCGAGTGGAGCGTCGCCGAGCTTCCGCCCCCGGTGAACAGCACGAACCGCTCGTCGCCGAGGCGGGCGACGGTCAGATCGGCGAGTACGCCGCCGTCCTCGTTGAGCATCGCGGAGTAGCGCATCCGGCCCGGCGTGACGTCCATGTCGTTCGTCAGGAGCCCTTGCAGGAACTCAAGCGCGCCCGGGCCCGACACTTCGATGGGCGTGAACGTCGTCATGTCGACCATGCCGACTTTCTCGCGGAGATGCTGGTGTTCCGCGCCCTGGACCTTCGACCAGTTCTGCGAGAGCCAGTCGGGGCGGTCCGGCACGTCGTACGTTTCGAGGAGCGTCTCGTTGGACTCGTACCACTGCGGGACCTCCCAGCCGTCGCTGTCGTAGAACTCCGCGCCGAGGTCGGCCTGCCGGTCGTAAAACGGGCTCCGGCGGAGCGCGCGCTGTCCGTCCGGCTGTTCGCGCGGGTGGACGAGTTGGTACACCTCGCGGTACTGCTGCGCGCCGCGCCCGTAGGTGTACTCTCGGCTGCCCGTGTGCGACTGGAACCGGGAGACGTGCGCGCCGGAGGCGTTGACGCGGGAGCCGTCGAGCCGCGGCGTCCCGTCTTCCATCCAGCTGGCGACGATGTCGCCCGCGCCGCCGGACTGCGTGACCCAGACGGCGAGCGCCCACCAGAGACCCTCGGTGTCCTCGTCCGGCCCGAGGATGGGCATGCCGTCGGGCGTGAACGAGAACATGCCGTTGATGGCGGAGGTCCACTCGCAGTCCTCGAAGCCGGGGACGAGTTCGCTGGCGGCGTCGAACGCCGACCGGTCGTGGTCCGGGTGGGTGTTCTCGTAGAAATGCTCCTCCGTGAACTCCCGGAGCGACGGGTATTCGAGTCCGAGGTCGTCGAGCTTGTCGGGCCCGTAGATATCCGCCGGGTCGACCAGCAGCGACTCGTGGTTGTACGAGCCGATGCCGTAGCGCTCGCCGTGCTGGCGGTAGTACAGCGAGTGGTCCTGATGCCGGAGGAGCGGCTGTTCGATTTCGCGCTCTGCGCCTTCGAGTTCGTCCAGTTCGTCGGAGACGAGATACTGGTGCGCGCAGGGGACGAGCGGGATGTCCGTGCCGACCATCTCGCCGAACAGCGGCCCCCAGATGTTCGTGGCGACGAGCACCTCGTCGGCCTCGATACGGCCGTGTTCGGTTTCGACCGCGTCGACGCTGCCGTCGGTGGTGTCGATGTCCGTGACCTCGGTGTGGCCGTAGAACTCGACGCCCGCCTCGCGCGCCTCCTCCGCCATCGACTCGGCGGCGCTGACGGCGTCGGCCTTCCCGTCCGAGGGGACGTAGTAGCCGCCGTAGATGACGTCGGCGTTTATCTGCGGGACGCGCGATTCGACCTCCTCGGGCGTGAGGAGTTGGCCCTCGTCGATGCCGTAGGACTGACCCCACTCGCGCTTGCGTTTGAGGAAGTCCCAGCGGTCTTCGGTGTAGGCGACTTCGATGCCGCCGCACGTCCGGAAGTCACCGAACCCGTCGTAGAGGTCGCGCGTGTACGACGCCATCTCCGTCATCAGCTTGTTCCCGGCCGTCTGGAACACGAGTCCGGGGGCGTGAGAGGTCGACCCCCCGGTCTCGAACAGCGGACCCCGGTCGAGGACGACGACGTCTTCGCGACCCGACTCGGCGAGGTGATACGCCGCGCTACAACCGACACAGCCGGCCCCGACGACGACCGTTCCGGCGCGTTCGGGAAACGTAGACCATGTGTTCATGTACCAAACAGTAGTGACTGCGGCCTTCGGATATCTCTCCGGGTCCACTATCTGAGGTGTATAGATACCGGGGGGTGACGAGGGAGGGGCCTCACCACGGGTGCGTCGCGTGGTCCGACGAGAATCAGCGTCAGAGAGCGACGAGTACACGCGCGGCGACGAAAGCCGTGCGCCGACGAGGAGCGCACTGACCGGAGTCACCCGCCGACGAGGTGCTTCTCTCTGAGGTAGATGACGAGACTGGCGCTCAGGAACGCGAGACCTGCGCCCCGTAGCTCACCGGCCGTCATCGCGAACAGTGCAACGACGAAAAGGAAGACCGCGAACGCCGCCGAAACGACAGCGAGCGCGTTCATCGATAGCGTCGAGTCATCGGTTCGGTGGCTCCGCGGTCAGTCGTCCGTCGTGCCGGGGTTCTGCCGGACGTTGGTCACGACTGACGTCCGAGAGCGACCGACGTCGATGTCGATGTCCTCGTCCGCCAAGTCCTCGATTCGCTCGGCGAACTCCTCGGATTGCAGGAGTTCGTACTCCTTGTCGAGGCCGAGATAGACCGTGTAGCACATGATGACGAGGACGACGGCGAACGGGAACCCCGTCGCGATGGCCGCCGTCTGGAGCGCGCCGAGACCCCCGCCGTAGAGGAGAAGCGACGCGACGAGGCCCTCGATGACCGCCCAGAAGATGCGTTGGGTCCGCGGCACGTTGTGCTTGCCGCCCGACGTGAGATGGTCGACGACGAGCGACCCCGAGTCCGAGGAGGTCACGAAGAACGTGACGATGAGCGTCACGGCGAGCAGCCCCGAGACGGCGCTGAACGGGAACTGTTCGAGGAGCGCGAACATGGCGACCGTCTGGCCGGCCTCGTTGTAGGTCGCGAGGACCGCGCCGTTACCCTGAAGCGAGTTGAACAGCGCGCTCCCGCCGAACGCCGAGAGCCAGACCGTCGAGAACAGCGACGGCAGGACGAACACGCCGAAGACGAACTCGCGGACCGTCCGCCCCTTCGAGATGCGCGCGACGAACATCCCGACGAACGGCGACCAAGCAATCCACCACGCCCAGTAGAACACCGTCCAAGCGTTGACGGTGGACGCGCCGTCGCCGAGCGTCCCGGTGAAGAACGCGAGCGAGAGGAAGTCGCTGAAGTAGTTCCCGAGGCCCTGCACCCACGCGCCGAAGATGCTCATCGTCGCGCCGGCGGCGAGCACGAACGTCAACAGCACGAACATCAGAAAGACGTTCACCGTGCTCAGACGCCGGATACCGCCTTCGAGGCCGGCCGCGACAGAGGCGGTAGCGATGAGTGTAATCACGGCGATGAGCGCGATTTGCATCCCGGTGTTGTTCGGAACGCTCAGGACGCCGAGCATGCTCCCGCCGAGGATGTACGACAGCCCGGTGTTTATCTGTGCGACCCCGAGGCCGAGCGACGTGGCGAGGCCGAACAGCGTCGCGAACACCGCCACGAGGTCGATGAGGTGGCCCGGCCAGCCGTAGATTCGCTCGCCGAGGAGCGGCCAGAAAATCGACCGGAACGTGAGCGGCAGCCCCCGATTGAACGAAAAGAACGCGAGTCCCAAGCCGACGAGGCCGTAGATGGCCCACGGGTGGAACCCCCAATGGAAGAACGTCTGCGTCATCGCGGCGATACCCGCACCGCCGGACCCGGCCTCGGCGTCGAAGAAGCCGGGGACGTTACTGAAGTAGTACAGCGGCTCCGAGACGCTGTAAAACATGAGCCCGATACCCATGCCCGCGCTGAACAGCATCGCCATCCACGAGAAGTCGCTGAACTCCTTTTCCGCCTCGACGCCGCCGAGGGTTATCTTTCCGTACTTACTCAGCGCGAAGTACGCCAAGACCACGATAAAGAGGTTCACCGACAGGAGGAAGAACCACCCGAAGTTCCCCTCGAAAAAGCCCCTGATACCCGAATAGACGCTCGCCGCCTGCTCACCGAGAATGAGCGTCGCAGCGACGAAGACGCCGATTATCAAGAGCGCGGCCGGGAAGACGACGGGATGGATATCGAACCCCAACCCCTGGATGTTTCTGTCACCGGGTTCGCGCTCCATATCGGGATAAAACAGGTCTTCCTGTAACTCGCTCGTCGACCGACCGGTCGAGTCGTTGCTATTCGCCATTCGATACAGCCTCCATTGACGACCGCCAGATGAATTCGTGTTCGGTCATATCGTTGTCCCCGCTTTGGGGCCACCCACTGTCACCGTCGAGAGACGACCCGCGTCGGATTCGACGCGTCCGCTCCGACCGTGACACGAGTCCACACCCCTCACGATTCAACCAACCCATTGGTGTTACACATCATAACAAGTCGGCTTCGATAATAGTGGCATTTATACGCAAATGAAGAAAACTTACGGAAGTTATATCGTCAAATCGGTTGACGAGCGGCAAGCTCGACCGCCCGTCGTCACTCGAACCGGTCGAGCGAGAACATATCGAGCGGCAGGTCGCTCTCGCCGTCGACGGCGAGGTCAGCGAGGATTTCGCCGATGACGCTGGCGAACTTGAAGCCGTGTCCCGAAAAGCCCGCGCCGACGGCGACCTGCGGGTGGTCCGGCAGCGTGTCGAGGATGAAGTGCTCGTCCGGCGAGTTCGTGAACATACACGTCGCGAGCGACATCGTCGGCCCCGCGGCCTCCGGGAAGTACTTCTCCGTGACATCGCGGAGTATCGCCTCGTCGGCGCGGTTCGGCTCGCGGTCGAAGTCGTCGGGGTCGACCTCCTCGTCGCGGTGGTGGTACTTGCCGAGTTTGAACCCCGGCACGTCGTGGACCGGGAAGCCGTAGAACCGACCCTCGGGGACGCTGAGGTTCCAGACGGGGAACTCCTCGGGCGCGAACGTCGCCGGCGACTCGGGTTGGAACCACGCGAGCGCCTGTCGCTCGGGGATCGCGAGGCCGTCGAGCGCGTCAGCGAGTTTGTAGTTCCACGCGCCCGCGGCGAGCACGAGCGCGTCCGCGACGTACACGCCGCGGTCGGTGCGGACGCGCACGCCGCCGTCGTTCGTCTCCGCCCAGTCTTCGACCCGTTCGCGGGCGCGGATTTCGGCACCCCGGGCCTGTGCCGCTTCGGTATAGCCAATAATCGACTGCTCGGGGACGACGAACCCGCCGTCTTCCTGATAGACCGCGCGGTAGTCCTCGGGGAGTTCGTAGCCGGGGAATCGTTCGTTGACCTCCGCGCCGGTCAGCACCTCGTGCGGGATGTCGTGTTCCTCACAGGAGCGTTTCGAACCCGCGAACACGTCGTTGTCGACGGGGCCGGCGTCGATGGAGCCGGTTCGGTGGATGATATCGCGGCCGGTCTCGCCGGCGAGGTCGTCCCAGAGGTCGTACGCCCGCTCGATGAGCGGGACGTACGACGGGTGTTCGTAGTACGCGCGGCGGATGATGCGGGTGATGCCGTGGGACGACCCCTGCGAGTGAGGGATGTCGTAGCGTTCGAGACCGACGACGTCGAGGCCGCGGTCGGCGAGGTGGTACGCGGTCGCGCTCCCCATCCCGCCGACCCCGACGACGGCGACATCGTATCGGTCGTCGCGGACACTCATTGTGCCCGGCGGTTCGGAACGTCCCCCCTTGACTCTTGACCTGTATCACGGAGCCCCTTTTTCAGAGGAACGACGCTCGGCCCGCCGAGAGCGGCGCTCGCCGCCGAACGGCGGCCGCTCGCGGATATCCACCGCCACTTATACGGGTCCACTATTTCCGACGAATCCTTTTCCACAGATGTGTGTTTCTTCCTCCCATGACACGGTGGAACAACAATCGTGACGAAATCGGTGCGGTAAGTGCCGACATCACCGCGGAAACGAACGCGCTGCCGGCGAGGTACTTCACCGACCCGGAGGTCCACGAGATGGAAAAGGAGAAAGTGTTCGGTCGGTACTGGGTCTACGCGGGCCACGAGACCCACATCCCGGACGCGGGCGACTACTTCACGCGAACCATCGGTGACAAGCAGATAATCGTCACCCGCGACGGCGAGGGCGACGTGCGGGCGTTCTACAACGTCTGTGCCCACCGCGGGTCGAAGATGCTCGACGACACGCCGATGACCGACCCCGGCAGCCTCAGCCGCATCACCTGCCCGTACCACCTCTGGGCGTACGAACTCGACGGGTCGCTCCAGAGCACCCCCAAGAGCTTCGAGGAGGCGAGTCTGAATCCCGACCTCGACGACGACGCCGTCAGCGAACTCGACCCCGAAGAAAACGGCCTCATGGAGGTCAACACCGACGCCATCGGGCCGCTCGTGTTCGTCAACTTCGAGGACGAACCGAGCCTCTCGCTTGCCGAACAGGCCGGGGAGATGAAGACGGAACTCGAAGACCTGCCGCTCGGCGAGTACGAACACGCCCGGCGCTACGTCTCCGAAGTCGAGTGCAACTGGAAGACGTTCAGCGGGAACTACTCGGAGTGCGACCACTGTCAGGCGAACCACCAAGACTGGGTGCAGGGACTCGAACTCATGGAGTCCGAACTCGAAGTCAACGACTACCACTGGGTGCTTCACTACAAGCACAAAGAGGACGTCGACGACGAGATGCGCATCCACCCCGAACACGAGGCCAAGTTCTACTACTTCTGGCCGAACTTCACGGTCAACATGTACGGCACCGCCGACGGCTACGGCACGTACATCATCGACCCCATCGACGAGGGGCGCTTCCAGCTCATCGCGGACTACTACTTCCGCGACTCCGAGCTGTCCGAAGAAGAAGAGAAGTTCGTCCAGACGAGCCGGCAGCTCCAAGAAGAGGACTTCGAGCTCGTCGAACGCCAGTACGAGGGGCTCACGTCCGGCGCGCTCGGGCAGGCACAGCTCGGTCCGAACGAACACACCGTCCACAAACTGCACCGCCTCGCGCAGGACGCGTACAATGCCTGACGACGAGAGTGCCAAACTAGCCGAAAAACCACACGCCGGCGTCGTCACCTGCCCGGCGTGCGACCTCCACGTCTCCGTCACGGAGCCGAACGACGCCGTCGACCTGTACCGTCGACACGCGAACGTCACCGGCCACGACGTCGAGTGGGAGCGCGTCGCGTTCGACGTCGACGTCGAGAGCGACGACGTGAAAACGGCGCTCACCGAACTCGGTGAGGACCACCCCGACGGCGTCGAACTCGGGCGGCTCGCCGCGGCGCTCGCGGACAACGGCGTCGCCATCGGCGAAACGCTCGACGCCGTCCGCGACCTGCGGATGAGCGGCGAAATCTACGAACCGCAGGACGACTACGTCCTCGCGGTCTGACTCCCGCCTTTCTTCGGGGGTTATTCCGTCACTCGTCGAGGAGAATCGACTCGACCAGCTCCGCGGTCCCCCGCCTGATGCGTCCGCTGACGGCCGTCGGCGAGATGTCGAGTACTTCGGAGAGGTCGTCCAGCGCCGCCTCTCGCGGCTCCTCGAAGTAGCCGTGTTCGTAGGCGGCGACGAGCGCGTCGCGCTGGGCGTCGGTCAGCTTGCTCGGCTCGCCGTTCATCCAGCCGTCCTGTCGGAACATCCGGTTCAGCTCGAAGGAGATGTCGTTCGCCTCGCAGTACTCCCACACCTCTGAGAGCGCCTCGCGGTCCGAAAGCTGAAGCCGGACCCGCCAGCCCGCCGTGTCGTTGCTGCACGCGTCGAGCATGAGCCCGCCGAGTTCCGTGATGATAGGCGAGAGGAGAATCGTGTCGGGCGTGTGTCCGATGCGATACACCGCCGACTCCTCCCGCTCGGAGACGAGCTGCCAGTCGCTGACCGTGTGGTCGACCTCCAGCGCCGCTTCGAACGCCGAGACGTCCGCGCCCTTCACGACGAAGAAAAACAGGCCGGTCTCGGGGTCGGTCGCGGATTGAGAGATGACGTCTATCTCGCTCGCGGCCTCCGACTGAATCGTCGGCGTCAGCGCGAGGTCGTCGTGCGCGATGTCGGCAACGGTTATCAGACTCATCGTGTCTTCACCTCGTGGATACAGAGATTCGACACCGGGGAAGCCGGACTGCCGGTTCGGTTGAAGGTCGCGAACTCGCGTCGACACTCGCGACAGAAGCGTTTCTCGTGGGCACGATATAGTAGTGTGAACATTAGATTTTTGTTTATAGTTTTCGCCGCATATTCTGTGGGGCTATATAAACTGACTCAGTATTCCACACCGCTTTTCAGGGAGTCTCGGCGCGTCCGTCGAAACGGACAATGAGCGTGGGTACATCGCTTCGGCGGCTGGGCGAATTCCTCGAAGAGTGCGAGCGGACGGACGCCGCGAGCGTCCGCGAGTCGTCCGTGACGGTCACGGACTCGGGCGCGTCCGCGGATGTCGAGTTCGCGCTCTCGTCGGACGCCGACGGCGACATCCCCGTTCGAATCCGAGGGGCGTCGCTCGACTCCGACGGGTCGATTGGGCTCACGCTCGGCGTCGACGACGTGCTGCCGAGCGACCGCGAGCACGTCGCCGTCGACGCCGCGGACGTCTCGCTCGACGGCGACCCGGCGGTCGTCGTCACGGTCGCGACCGATGCGCCGACGACGAGTTCAACCGAGACGGCCGACGACGACGCCGATTCCGAACCGCCCGAAGCCGTTCGGAACCCGAACGTGCCGGCGTTCGAAGACACGACGTACCTCGAAGCCGTGTACGCGCGGTACGAGACGTTCGAGCGGATGGCCGACGCCTTCGAGATGGACGTGACGGACGAGACGGTCCGCAGGTACATGATCGACCAAGGCGTCCACGAACCGTCGTCGTACGAAACGTCGCTCGCCGGCGACCCGACGGGCGTCGAGCGACCACCGGCACCCGCGGCGGACGGCGACGGGTCGCCCGAGGCGCTCGCCGACGGCATCGGCCTCCCCGAGTCCGTCACAATCGACCAACTCGCCGACGCCGCCAACGACGCCAAGACCGTCTACGAGTTCGGCAAGGCGCTCGACCTCGAACGCATGGACGCGCTCGACCTGCTCCAAGACCTCGACCTGCTCGAATTCGTGATGGGCCGACTCACGACCGACGACGACCCCGACGTGAGTCGGGCAGACGTCGTGGCGCGCATCCGGCAATCGGCCGGAGAGACGTAGCGGACGCGTCGTCGGTATCGGTGAGTCGCTTCGCGGAGAGGACATCAGCGCGTTCGTCGTTCAAGCCGCGTCCCGCCGCATCTCACACGTCGTGTCAAATCGAGAGGCATTCGAGATTCGGCTGCGAGAACGGTCGAAACCGAGGAACCGGGCGCTAGCTCGGCTCCGAAACGTCGTCGACCGCGTAGCCCGCGTCCTCTATCGTGTCCACGACGGCCGCCGCGTGTTCGGCTCCCTTGGTCTCGATGCGGAACAGGAGGTGGGCCTCGCCGACGTCGAGGGCGTCGACGGCGCGGACGTGGCGAACGTCGTGAATGTTCGCGTCGCGGTCGGCGATGAGCCGGGAGAGTCGCGCCATCTCGCCGGGTTCGTCCCGGATTCGAACCCGGAGACGGAGCGTCTGGCGACGGCTGGTGAGCCCGTGGACGAGCACCGTCTGGAGCATCGTCATGTCCAGATTGCCCCCGCAGAGAAGCGGCATGACGGTCTCGCCCTCGACGTCGAGGTCGTCGCTCAGCACGGCGGCGACGGAGGCGGCACCGGCACCCTCGACGACCTGCTTGGCGCGTTCGAGCAACAGCAGAATCGCCTCCGCGATTTCCCCGTCGGAGACCGTGACGACCTCGTCGACGTGTTCCTCGATGGTTCGGAGCGTCAACTCGGAGATGCCGCCGGTGGCGATGCCGTCCGCGATGGTGTTGGTGTCGTCGAGCGTCACGGGAACGCCCTTGTCGAGGCTCTCGTGGACCGTCTCCGCGCCCTCAGCCTGCACGCCGACGACGCGAATCTCGGGGTCGTGGTGCTTGATGGCGGTGGCGATACCCGAGATGAGCCCGCCGCCGCCGATGGGGACGACCACGGTGTCCATCTCGGGGAGGTCGCGGTACATCTCGACGCCGAGCGTTCCCTGTCCGGCCACGATGTCGCAGTCGTCGTACGCGTGGACGAACTCGGCGTCCGACTCCTCGGCGAGCGACTGGGCGTACGCCATCGTCTCCTGGAAGTCCTCGCCGACGAGTTCGACTTCCGCGCCGTAGTCGCGCGTCGCGTCGATTTTCGTCTGCGGGGCGTTCTCCGGCATCACGACCGTGGAGTCGGCCCCGCACTCGGTCGCCGCGAGCGCGACGCCCTGCGCGTGATTGCCGGCGCTCGCGGCCACGAACTCGTCGATGCCGCGGTCGGTATCCTGTCGAATCTTGTTGTACGCACCGCGCGTCTTGAACGACCCCGTCCACTGGAGGTGTTCCATCTTCAGGTAGACGTCCGCGCCGACGAGGTCACCGAGCGAGGTGCTCCGCTCTATCGGCGTCCGCTTGACGACGCGGTCGTTTTCGAGTCGCTCGCTCGCGCGCTCGATGTCGCTGTACTGCACCGGGAGGGACTCGACCTCACTCATCGACGGCTCACCTCGGCGGTCGGCCGAACGGCTCGCCGGGGCGTGCGCGTGTCCCCTCGGTTCCGGGACGTTCCGCGGTCTGTGATAGTTCTTGGCACGGTATGTGAGAGACGTGACGAAGTTCCAATATAGAGCTATCGCCGGTGGGTACTCGTCTCGGTGAGAACTGAACACGTAATACGTCGATTTCGGCCGTGAGCGAACCCAATTCAGGATATCTTTCGAAGATATCCAAGCGGCACTCACCGCGCTCATCGACCCGAACACAGAACGTGCGCGTCCTGTCACGTTGTGGTTCTGGTTCGGCGTGCCGGCCTCGTCTCGGGGGACGGCGAAGCGTTATACCGCAGAGTCGAGATGCACCCACGATGCCTTACGACACCGTTCGAGAGACCGATCCGGCCGTCGCCGACGCGCTGGCGGGCGAACGCGAACGACAGAACGATACGCTCGCCATGATAGCGAGCGAGAACCACGTCAGCGAGGCGGTCATGGAGGCCCAAAGCTCGGAACTGACGAACAACTACGCCGAGGGCTACCCGGGGAGCCGGTACTACGGCGGCTGTGAGTACGCCGACGAGGTCGAACAGCTCGCCATCGACCGCGCCAAGGAGCTCTGGGGCGCCGACCACGTCAACGTCCAACCGCACTCGGGCTCGCAGGCGAACATGGGCGTGTTCCTCGCCGTGCTCGAACCCGGCGACAAGATTCTCTCCTTGGACCTGACCCACGGCGGCCACCTGAGCCACGGCCACCCGGTGAACGTCGCGGGGAAGACGTACGAGGTCGAACAGTACGAGGTCGACGCCGAGACGGGCTACGTCGACTACGACCAACTCGCCGCGAAAGCCGAGGCGTTCGACCCGGACATCATCATCTCGGGCTACTCCGCGTACCCGCGAGAGGTCGAGTGGGAGCGCGTACAGGCCGCGGCCGACTCGGTCGACGCGTACCACCTCGCCGACATCGCCCACATCACGGGCCTCGTCGCCGCGGGCGAACACTCGTCGCCCGTCGGCACCGCGGACTTCGTCACCGGCTCGACCCACAAGACGATTCGGTCGGGTCGCGGCGGCATCATCATGTGCGACGAGGAACACGCCGACGACGTCGATTCCGCGGTCTTCCCCGGCCTCCAAGGCGGACCGATACTGCACAACGTCGCCGGCAAGGCCGTCGGCTTCGGCGAGGCGCTAACCCCCGAGTTCGAGGAGTACGCCTCGCAGGTCGTCGATAACGCCGCCGCCCTCGGCGAGCGGTTACAGGAACGCGGCCTCGAACTCGTCTCCGGGGGGACTGACACGCACTTAGTTCTTGTCGACCTCCGGCCGTCGCACCCGGACACGACGGGCAAGGACGTGGAAGCGGCGCTCGAAGAGGTCGGTATCGTCCTCAACGCCAACACGGTTCCCGGCGAGAGTCGTTCGGCGTTCAACCCGAGCGGGATTCGCGCCGGCACGCCCGCGTTGACGACCCGCGGCTTCGACGAGGAGGCCTGCCGGACCGTCGCGGACCTCATCTACGAAATCGTCGACGCGCCGCACGACGAGTCGGTCAAGGGGTTCGTCGACCAGAAGGTCGACGAACTAACCGCCGAGTACCCGCTGTACGACTGACCGGCTATCGGGTCGGTTCGCCTCGAACCGAACGCCTTCTCGATGCGTCTTCGACCCGATTCCGAGGGTTGACAATAAGTATAAGATAACCAATAGTTGTTGTTCTCCCGTCAGCGTCGTTCGAGGGTCACTCAGACGCCCGAAATCGGGAGAGAAGAGCGAAATCGGCCGCTCGTTCGAGACCCGCGGCGCACGTATAAGTAGGGCCGTCGAGACCGGTTTCGACGAAGCGATATGTCCGATGCAATCAATCTCGAGACGGCGAAGACACTCATCGAAGCGGCGGAAGCGGAAGCCGAGTCGATGGGGCTGCGAATGGTGATTACGGTCGCGAACCCAGAGGGTAACCTCATCGCACAGCACCGAATGGACGACGCGTGGCTGGCGAGCGTCAACATCTCTCGAAACAAGGCGTACACGGCGGCCGCGCTGCAGATGCCCACGCACGAACTTGCCGAGGGGAGCCAGCCCGGCGAGTCGCTGTGGGGCCTCCAGACGACGGACGAGAATCGACTCGTCGTCTTCGGCGGCGGCTATCCGCTCGAAGTCGACGGCGAACTCGTCGGGACCGTCGGCGTCAGCGGCGGCGAGGTGTCCGAAGACATGGCGGTCGCGAGCGCCGCGGTCGAGCGGTTCGAAGAACTCGTCGAATAGCCGAACGCGGCGTCACGTTTTTTCAGCCCGTCAGCCGACAGTCGGTGTCAGTCTGCGCCGGCCTCGAACAGCCCGCGGAGCGCCGTGCGGAGGATGTCGTACCCGGCTTCGACCTCCGACAGTTCGATGTACTCGTCGTAGGCGTGGGCCTGCGCCATCGACCCCGGCCCCCACGTAATCGCGTCCATCCCGGCGTCGTTGACGAGGTTCCGAACGTCGGTCGCCGCCCGAATCCCCCACGGCTCGGGGTCGATATCCGCCCGCTCGGCGGCCGCGTCCCGAAAGCGCGCCGCGATGTCGCTGTCGGTCGGAACCGCCGCCGATTCGTAGACTCGCGTTCGCGTCCACTCGACGTTCAGGTCGTGTTCGGCCGCCACGTCGGAGAGCAGCGCGTCGATTTCGGCGTCGACTTCCTCGACTGTCTCAGCGGGGACGAACCGCCTGTCGACCGTGATGGTCGCGCTCTCCGGAACGACGTTCTCCTTCGTCCCCGCCTCGAACCGCGTGACCGTCGCGGTCGGGCGACCGACGAGCGAGTCGGAGCGTGCCCGAATCTCCTCGTCGTACGCTTCGAGCGCGTCGAGAACGGGACGAGCGTTCCCAATCGCGTTGTCCCCCTCGTCGGGCCGGCTCGCGTGCGACGGGTCGCCGCCGACGGAAATCTCGTACCAGCCGAGGCCCTTCGCGCTCGTCGCGGTCCGCAGCGCCGTCGGTTCGAGCACGACGCCGTAGGTGCCGTCGTAGCCGCGTTCGAGGAGCGTCTTCGTCCCCGGTTCGGCCGTCTCCTCGCCGACGGCGGCGTGGAACACGAGCGAGCCGTCGAGCGCTCCGGACTCGAACGCGTCGGCGAACTCGACCGTCGCGAGCATCGCGAGGGCGACGCCGCACTTCATGTCCGCGCTCCCGCGACCGTACAGTCTGCCGTCTCTGACGGTCGGGTCGTACGGTGGATGGGTCCACTGGTCTCGGTCGCCCGCCGGGACCACGTCGAGGTGGCCGTTGAGGACGACCGAGGGTTCGCCGTCGCCGACGCGGGCCGCGACCTGCGGTCGGTCGGGGAACGGTTCCTCGACGAGCGTCGCCGAGACGCCTCGGGAGTCCAGCCAGTCGGACACGAACTGCGCCGCCGCCGCCTCGTCCCCCGGCGGATTCTCGGTCTCGATTTCGACGAGACTCGTGAGCAACGAGCGTAACTCTTCGTCCATGGTTTCGGTCGTCTATCGACAGAGACGGACGTGTGTTAAGGGTTCGTGCGGTAGCTTTTTTCCGACGCGGCCGACAGCATCGGAGACCCGTGCGGACGCAGGCGTCGCGTGCCGTGCGTCGCTATTCGAGCGTGGAGATACGGCTGTCCCGGAGGAGCACTCGCTTGACGATGTCCGGGTCCTCGAGCAGGCGGTGGGTCCCGTGGACGCCCTGTCCGCGGCCGCGCCCGCGGACCTCCGACTGGATGACGTTGAGGAAGTCGAGTTCCTGCAGGAGTTCCTGCACGCGGCGCTCGGAGAGTTGGTCCATGTCGAGGTCGTCGGCGACGGTGAGATACTGTCGGTAAATCTTGTTCGTCGTAATCTCGGCGGTCTTCCGGCCGCCGGTCTGGAGGACCAGCGAGTAGAGGACGGCCTTCGACTGCGTGGCGGTCCCTTCGAGGAGTTCGCTGAAGCGGTCGGCCTCGCTTTTCTCCTTGGCCGCCCGCACGTGGTCGTCGGTGACGGTCTCGGCGCTCTCGTTTCGCGCGATTCGGCCGGCGTTGCGCAGGATGTCGATGGCCTTCCGGGCGTCGCCGTGTTCCTGGGCGGCGAGCGCGCTCGCGAGGGGAATCACGTCGTCGGTGAGGACGCCGGGCTTGAACGCGTCCTTCCGGTTTTCGAGGATTTCGCGGAGTTGGTTCGCGTCGTACGACGGGAAGACGAGTTCGTCGTGGGCGAAGCTCGATTTGACGCGCTCCGTGAGTTCCTCGGGGTAGTCGATTTTGTTCGAGATGCCGATAATGCCGATGCGCGAGTCCACTATCTTTTGATTCTCGCCCGCGCGCGAGAGCTTTCGGAGCACCTCGTC
Organism: Haloferax sp. AS1; assembly: GCF_014530665.1. Lineage (NCBI taxonomy): Archaea > Methanobacteriati > Methanobacteriota > Halobacteria > Halobacteriales > Haloferacaceae > Haloferax > Haloferax sp. AS1. The sequence goes on along the minus strand of NZ_SPSA01000003.1, from coordinate 254,072 downwards.
GTCGCGGAGCATATCGATTTCGTCGAGGATGACGATGGTCACGTCGGAACAGGTGTCGAGCACCTGCCACAGTCGGTTGTAGTAGTCGCCGGTCGACAGCCCGCGCTCGGGAATCGTCATCCCGCTTTTCGACGGGTCGTTGACCTGCGAGGCGAGCGTCTTGATGACCGAGGCCTCGGTGTGCTGTTCGCCGCAGTCGATGACGGCGATGCGGACGTCGACGTCCTCGCGGACCGCCTCGTGCTGGAGTCGCTCGCTCACGAGGCGAGCGGTGAGCGTCTTTCCCGACCCGGTCTTGCCGAAGATGAACAGATGGGTCGGTTCGCGTCCGAAGATGGCGGGGTTGAGCGCCTGTGCGACTTTCGACATGTGCTCGTCGCGGCCGACAATCTTGTCGGGACCGGGGAGATGAGAGATTTTGAGGATATCCTCGTTCGCAAAGATGGGTTGGTCATAGCGGAACAGCGGGTCGCGGGTCCCACCCTCGCTCTCGTCCGATGTCATGTGAGTTCGGTATTCATACTCACCCGTAATAAATGTGAAGGGGTGGACTCGCGTTTGTAACAGCGACAAATACGGCCGTTTGAACGGCACTTCGGACCCGGTTTTGGATTCGACGATCAACGAGTAGTATCGCGCAAGTAAGACCGTCAGACACCACCCTCGCGTTTGTAACGGCAGAGGCGGTCACGAGGAAGACACAGTCGGTGGGGGGGGTACACTCGCGTTTGTAACTCGGCCTCCGAGAGACCACCCTCGCGTTTGTAATCGAACGGGGGAGTACCGTCGCGTTTGTAACGTCGAGTGGTGAAAGGGGCAGTGCAGACACACCACCCTCGCGAATGTAACGCGAATCGGCGTGGGGGGTGGGCCGACGGGTGAGGTGTTATCGGTTGATTTTGCCCCTATATTTACAAACGCGAGGGGGGTGTGTCGAATCTCCCTAGGGACTGGCGTAGCCGTTACAAACGCGAGGGGGGTGTGTGTGTGTTCCCGAGGACAGATGGTCTACTCGTGAGTGACACCCGGTCCTCGAAGAGTAGTCATGGTATCTCGACATCACATTATCACTAGTAGCTAGACTACTAGTTCTACTACTTAACACAACAAAAAACAATAAAACAACAGCAACAAAATAATAACAACAACAAAATAACAAAGCGGCACAAAATCCAACAACAAACAACGAACAACGAATCCGTGACCGGTCTGCCGACTTCCAGTTCACTACCCCCCAACCACGCCAACACGTCGGGCAACACCCCGTCGCTCACCGCCGACCGAGTACCCGACGAGTGCTCACCCGAGTAGTCCGAGTTCGCGAACGTCATCGTCGACGGTTTCGAGGGCTGCTTCGGCGTCGCCAACCCGCTTCGCCCCCGTAATCACGATTTTCCCGCTCCCGAACATGAGGACGACGACGCTCGGTTCGTCGAGGCGGTAGACGAGTCCGGGGAACTGCTCGGGTTCGTACTCGACGGCTTCGAGACCGAGGCCGATAGCCAACGCGTTCAGGTTGAGCGCCGCCCCGAGGTCGGCGCTCGAAACGATGTTTTGGACGGTGATATCCGGGTCGTCGGGAATCGGGATTCCGAGTTCGGTGAACTCGTCGAACAGCGTTTCGATGGCCGTACTCACGTCGTCGACGCTGTCCGCGCCGGTGCAGACGACTTTGCCCGACCGGAAGACGAGACACGCCGACTTGGGATTCCGAGTCCGATACACGAGTCCGGGGAAGTTCTCGGGGTCGTAATCGGTCCCGTTCATGTCGAGCGAGAGCCGTTCGAGGTCGAGCTCGACCGGAACTTCCGTCGAAGCGACGACGTTCTGAATCTCGATGGACCCGATGGCGTTCACCTGCGACATCTTGTGAAATAGTTGACACTCATTTGCCTTAAACTACCGGGGTCGTTTCTCCCCGTTAACCACCGGACAACTGGACAACCGGGCGGCTAATCGGCCGTCGACCGGACAACAGTCCGGATTTGAAACACAGTCCGGACTTAGAAACCGTCGAACGGTGGCGACCCCGTTGAACACATCCGATACGCTGGTCCGAGACGCCGCTCTCCCGCACGAATAACTAATGAATACTACCCCATCATAATTCTTTTCAGCGTCTTCTTCGATTACTCGCTATGGCGTTCACAGACACGATTCACGACGAGGCCGACGAGTTCTGGTCGGCCATCCTCGACCATCCGATGGTCGTCCGACTCGGGGAGGGGAGCCTCGACGAGGAGCCGTTCCGCTACTGGGTGCGGCAGGACTACGTCTACCTCGTCGAGTACAGTCGTCTCTTCGCGCTCGGTGCCGCGAAGGCCCCGACGCTCGACTCGATGGGGACGTTCGCGAGCCTCCTCGAATCGACCGTCAACGAGGAGATGGACCTCCACCGGAGCTACGCCGCCGAGTTCGGCATCGACACCGACGAACTCGAAGCCACGACGCCGTCACCGACGACCCGGGCCTACACGGATTTCCTCGTTCGCACCGCGACGCTCGGCTCGTTCGGCGATATCGTCGCCGCCTTGCTCCCCTGCATGTGGGGGTTCAACGAGACGGGACGCCGCCTCGCGGACGCGGGTGTCCCGGACCACGACCAGTACGCCGCGTGGGTCGAGATGTACGCCGGCGACGAGTTCACCGAACTCACCGACTGGTGTAAGGCGCTCATGGACGACGTGGCCGCGAGCGCGACCGAGTCGGACCGCGAGCGCTACCGCGACCTGTTCCGCACGTCGGCGCAGTACGAGTACCAGTTTTGGGACGCCGCGTGGCGGCAAGAGGAGTGGCCGCTATGACCGACGGCGACCCGTCGGACTCGGTCGGCTCGCCCGGTGAGAGCCAGCCGGCCCCCGAGACGTACGACGAGTTCGCCGCGTCGCGGTCGGACCCGCGCTTTACCGACTGGCTCCGCGACCGCGCGGGCGAGTCGTGGGACGACGCGACCGCGCACCGACTGACGCGGGAACTCGCCGCCGACGAACTCGCGGACGACGTGTTCAGGCAGTATCTCGTGCAGGACTACGCCTTCGTGGAGACGCTCGTCGGCGTCTTCGGTCACGCCGTCGGCACCGCGCCGACGATGTCGTCGAAGTCGGAACTCGTCTCGTTTCTCGGCGTCCTGACCGACGACGAGGACGACTACTTCCTGCGGGCGTTCGACGCGCTCGACGTGCCCGAATCGGTCTACTCGGAGCCGAAAACCACGCCGACGACGCGCGCCTTCATCGACCTCCTCGAACGCGCCGCGGGGCAGGGCGGGTACGCCGAGACGCTGGCGGTGCTCGTCCCCGCCGAGTGGGTCTACCTGTCGTGGGCGACCGCCGCGGCCGACGCTGACGACTCCCCGTCTCGATTTTACCTCTCCGAGTGGGTCGACCTCCACGCAGTCGACGACTTCGCGTCGTTCGTCGAGTGGCTCCGAACCGAACTCGACCGCGAGGGTGCGGCCGCCTCGCCGCGCCGACAACGGCGGCTCGAACAGCTGTTCCGTCGCACGGTCGAACTGGAGGTCGCGTTCTTCGACGAGGCGTACGAACTGGGCCGAGGTTCGTCCCGACCGGGTGACGACCGATGGTGAGTTCGACCGTCGCGCTCGGGCTAACCGTCGCGACGCTCGTCGCGTTTACCGGCGTCGGCGTGTGGTTCTCCCGGGGTCGCGTCGGCTCCGTCGAGGACCTCATCAGCGCCCGCGACTCCGCGGGAAGCCGGCGGACGACGTCGACGCTCGTCGCGTCCGTCATGGGCGTCTGGGTGCTGTTTTCGGCCCCCGAAGCGGGCGCGAGCTTCGGTATCGCGGCCGTCGTCGGCTACGCGGTCGGCGAGGCCGTCCCGATGCTCGTCTACGCCCGCCTCGGCCCGCGAATCCGGAAACTCATCCCCGAAGGCCACTCGCTGACCGAGTACGCCCACGCCCGCTACGGGACCGCGATGTACGCCTTCGTCCTCCTCGTGAGCGCGCTCTACATGTTCATCTTCCTCGCCGCCGAACTGACCGGCATCGCGGGCGCGCTCTCGCTCGTCGCCGGCGTCCCGCAGTGGCAGACCGCGCTCCTCGTCGGCGGCTTCGTCCTGCTCTACACGAGTTACGGCGGCCTCCGGGCCAGCATCGCGACCGACGCGGTCCAAGCGGTCGTCGTCATCCCGCTCCTCTTGCTCGCGTTCGCCGGCGCACTCGTCGCGCTCGGCGGCCCCGCCGCCGCCATCGACGGCATCACGGCGACGAACCCCGCGCTCCTCGACCTCGGGGCGGTCGCCGGCCTCCAGTTCGGCCTCGCGCTCGCGTTCGCCATCCTCGGCGCGGAACTCATCAACCAGACCTGGTGGCAGCGCATCTACGCGGCCGACTCGTCGGAGACGGTCGGGCGGAGCTTCCGGACCGCGGCGCTCGCCAACGGAGCTATCGTGTTCGTCACCGCCTTCTTCGGCGTCGTCGCGGTCGGCAACGCCGCCGTCGTCACCGACCCCGCGAGCGCGGGCTACAACGCCGACGCCGCCTTCTTCGTTCTCCTCGGCGAGGCGTTCCCCGAGTGGCTCGTCCTCGCGGCGGTCCTCCTCGCGCTCCTGCTCGTGATGAGTTCCATCGACACGCTGTTCAACGCGCTTTCGAGTCTCGTGACCGCGGACCTCGCCCGCCTGCTCGCGGAGCCGAGCGACCGCCGCCTCGCCCTCGGGTCGCGGGCGCTCACCATCGCCGTCGCGGCCGCCGCGATTTACGTCAGTCTCCGTGCTCAGAGCGTCCTCCGGCTGTTCTTCTTCGCTGACCTGCTCGGCGCGGCCGTCGCCTTCCCGCTCGTCTACGGGCTGTACTCGACGCGAATCACCGGCCTCGGCGCGCTCGCGAGCAGTCTCACCGGGCTCGCCGTCGGCCTCGCGTTCTTCCCCGACCTCCGCGGCGTCATCACGTCGATTCCGGTCGTCGGCGGCCTGCTCCCCGCGGCCGACCCGCTGTATCTCACCTCCTTCGGCGGGGCGTTCGTGGTGTCGACGGCGGCGTCGCTCGTCGCCGCCCGATTCGCGGACGCCGGGTTCGACCTCGGGCGGCTCTCGCGGGAGATTCGGCGGTTCGACGACGGCCAAACTGACGCGCCGTCGTCCGACTGAACGACTTCAGTACTCGCTGACCGTCGCGGTCCCCACCGAGATGCGGACCAACTCGTTTTCGGGCCACGCCGACTCATCGGCCCCGTACTTCCGATTGATTCGCCGCGTGGCGTCTCGCAGGGCGTCGTCGTCGGTGACGACGGTGGCCGTTCCGAGAACCGTCACCTTCCATTGCGCCTGTCCCTTCTCGTCCTTCTGGATGGAGAGCGCGACGCGCGGGTTCTCGCGGATGTTAGCGAGCTTTCGGCCCGTGGTGAGCACTTCGATTACCCCGCGGTCGGCCGCGTAGTCGAACCAGACGGGCGCGACGTGGGGGCGGTCGTCGACGCTGGTCGCGAGGTGCGCCATGAGCGGTTCGCTCGTCACGAGCGACGCGGCGCGTTCGGAGAGACCGGCCATGGTCGAAGTTCGGTCTCACCGCGTAAAACGGTGGCTTCGACCCGGCGTTACAAACGCGAGGGTAGTCCCCGCTTTGACGGCTTCCTCCCGACTCGTCGACTTCCGACCCGCGAACGTTTGCACCGTCGTCGGATTCTTATCTGAGATTTGCCGTTAACGACTGCCGTGATGCGGTTGTGAGCCGTCCGAAGCGGGTCAAATCACCCGCATAACGGGCGCATAACAAAGAGGGCTGACGCGACAGTTCAGGCACCTTACTCATGAGTATCGAGGTTCGGCGGGCGACTGGAGACGACGTCCACGGCTGGGACGCGTTCGTCGAACAGTCACCGCATGGCAACGCGTTCCATCAGTACGACGCGCTGGAGATTCAGGCGGCGCACGCGGGCGCGGAGTTGGTTCCGCTCGTCGGACGAAAAGGCGAGGAGGTCGTCGGACTGTTTCCGGTGTTCCGAATCAACAAGGGGCCGATAGCGACGGTGTTTTCGCCGCCGCCGGAGCTTCGCGTCGCGTACCTCGGTCCGGTCCTCCTGAACATGGACCACATGAAACAGCGAAAGCGCGAGGGCCGACACCACGAGTTCATCGACGACTGTCTCGCATGGGTCCGCGACGAGATTCGGCCGCGCTACGCCCACATCCGACTCGACGGCCGGTACGACGACCTCAGGGCGTTCTCGTGGAACGACTACGCGATAACGCCGCAGTACACCTACCACGTCGACCTCTCGCCCGGCGTCGACGACGTGTTCATGAGCTTCAGTAGCGACGCCCGGTCGAACATCCGGAACGCGCCCGACGACGCGTACACCATCGAGGAGGGCGGACCCGAAGCAATCGCGCGCATCGTCGAACAGGTCGCCTCGCGCTACGAAGCGCAGGGCATCTCCTATCGGTCGTCGCCGGAGTTCGTCAGGGACCTCTACGCCACCCTTCCCGAGGGACAGATTCGCCCCTACGTCCTCCGAATCGACGGCGAGTTCGCCGGCGGAATCCTCGCCGTCGACTACAAGGAGACGGTGTCGCGGTGGCAGGGCGGCGTCCGGGCCGACGTGGACTCAGACCTCGCCATCAACGACCTGCTGGACTGGCGCATCATGCGCGACGCGATGGACCGCGGGCGGACGACTTACGACCTCGTCGGCGCGAACAACCGCCGCATCAACCGATACAAGGCGAAGTTCAACCCCGAACTTCACCCCTTCTACTCCCTCGAACGGAACGCGCCGGGGATGAAGACGCTCGCGCACCTCTACAAGACGATTCGCGAGGGCGTGTAATACTGCCCAAATAGGCCGTTAGAGCCCCGCGTAGGGGTCGGGCTTCGCCCCGGTCAGGCGGTCGACCTGCTCGTCCGTGAGGTCGATGGTCGCGGCTTCGAGGTTCTCGGTCAGCTGTTCGACCGTGCGCGCGCCGACGATGGGTGCGGTGACGCCGTCGCGGTGCATGAGCCACGCGAGCGCCGTCTGCGCGGGCGTCGCGTCGACTTCTCCGGCGACCGCATCGAGTTCGTCGTGCACGTCGAAGTTCTCCTCGGTCAGATACGACTCCTCGAACCGGCTGGACTCCGCGGCGCGGGACTCGCCGGTGAGACCGTCCTCGCGGGTGTACTTTCCGGTGAGAAAGCCCTGTCCGAGCGGGCTCCACGGGCAGACCGCGATGCCGTACGAGCGGGTCATCTCCAAGTAATCCCCTTCGATTTCGCGGTCGACGAGGTTGTACCGCGGCTGTGCGACCGTGAACGGCTCCCAGCCCTCGGCGCGGGCGATTTCGTTCGCCCTCGCCACTTTCCAGGCGTTCGGTCGGAGCGTCGACGCGCCGAGGTAGTGGACCTTCCCGTCTTCGACGAGGCCGTTGAGCGTCTTCATCATCTCGCGCGTGGGCGTCTCGTCGTCCCAGCGGTGGATGTAGAGCACGTCAACGTAGTCGGTGTCGAGGCGGTCGAGTAGGGCGTCGATGCGGTGGCGGACGTTCTTCCGGTTCGTCCCGCGGCTGTTCGGGTCGCCGTCGCGAATCTGCCAGTAGATTTTGGACGCGATGGTGAAGCGCTCTCGGTCTCGGTCTTCGAGCCAGTCGCCGATCCAGCGCTCGCTCGCGCCGCCGCCGTAGATGTCTGCGGTGTCGATGAAGCGCCCGCCGGCCGCCTCGTAAGCGTCGAGCAGTTCGTGCGCGCGCTCCTCGTCGATTTCGACGTTGCCCTGTTCGGTCTCCTTGCCGAACCGCCACGTCCCGAACTGGAGTTCGCTCGTCTGGAGACCCGTCTGGCCGAACGGGACGAAGTCCAGGTCGATGTCTTCGAGTGTCGTCATGCCGGCAGAGATACGCCGAATCGACGCAAAAACGTTGGGTCGCCGGAAGTGAGTTGGGGTAATTCGTCCCGTGCGCCGCCGTCAGGCGTTGGCGCGAATCAGCGACTCCAGCTCGTCGCGCACGTCGCTCACGTCGGTGGTCCGAACCGTCGTCTGGACGGTCCGCTCGTCTAAGTCGCTGAGCTCGCTCAGCACGCCGCCGCGGCGGTCGACTTCGAGGAACAGTTCGAGCGCGTCTTCGTCCGGTCGCGGCACGACTTCGAGTTCGTCTACATCGCCGGCGAACGGACCCGACGTGGGTCGGAACTCGAACTCTTGGACGAAGCGCCGCGACGAGGTGAACACGCCGTGGGGGTCGGCCTCGCACTCGGCGGTGTGCAGCGAGAAGCCGAGGTCGTCGAGCGCGTCGAAGACGGCTTGCAGCCGCGGCGTCGGCTGGACGTTCAGGTAGTCTTTGTCTTCGGGGTCGACGGCCAGTTCGATGTCGAGTTCGGTCTCGACCCACACGTCGACGTTCCCGAGTGTGACGGGCGTCCCGTGGGGAATGTCGAGTGACACGTCCCGTGTCTCTTGTTCGTCCGGTTGGACAGTGAGGCTCTCCGCGAGGGTGTACTGCGCGATATCGACCTCTCGGTAGCCGTCGTCGGTTCGGTAGCGGGTCTCCAGCTCGAACCGAACCTTCCCGATTTCCTGTTCCGCCGACCCGCCTTCGATGCGAACCTCTGCGTCGACCGTCTCGCCGGGGCGGACGGTATCGGAGGGGAGGACGGTATCGACGGTCGCGTTGCCGATTCCGATTCGTGCGAGGACCTTCTTCATGATGCACCCCGCACGTCTCGCTCGCGGTGTAAGTATCTCGTGGCTCCTCTCGATTCTCGTGACGGATATGTGCGTCTCACGAGTCGCACGGGAGCTATATAGCCGAAAATCTTCGCGTGTCACAGGATAGTCGCACCCGACTCCCGCGAGCGGGTCGCGGTCGGCGCGGCCTCGCACTTCGTCGCGTCCGGTTCGGTGGTCCGCCTTCGCGTCCGGTCAGGCCGGCGCGGCAGCGCTCACGTCACGAACACGTCGCCTTCGACTTCGTAGAGATAGCCCTTGTTCAGGAGTTCGTCGACGGCCGCGGGGTCTTCACCCGCCGAGCGAACTCGTTGGCGCGCGTCCGCCACGGGCATCCCGGCGTCGCGGTCAGCGACGAGGGGCCGAAGGTGCTCGAACGCTCGCGTCGCGCGAGGAGAAAGCGGTGTATGTCCACCCTGTTTCGGTGTCATCGAGTCCTCTGTTCGCGACCACGGAACGCTCCGTAAAGAAGGTGGGTGCCGATTCGGATGTTTCGCGGAACGGCGACTCGCCGTCGAATGGGCAAACTTGAGGCGTACGGATGACGCCTCGCACTCGGCGGACGATTCTGATTCGTGACGCAGTACAGCACGCACCCCGAGCGGAACGCGCTCACCTCTCGGCGGACAGTTCGTCTCTTTTCACGAGCAGAACGACCGCGATAATCGCTGCGAATATCGTGTGTGACTGCCGCAGCGTGCTGGTTTCGACGACAGCCGAAAACTGAGTTACCACGATTACGAACGCGGCAGCGTAGAGCAGACACGGAACGATGAGATACATCGTCAGCGCCCTGGTTCGCCTCATGGGAACCCGTTTCTGTTAAAAAAACATATATTCATCGGCGGTCTGTCGTCTCCTCGTCGTCGTTGTGTACGACGCTTTCATTCGACACGTCCATACTGTCACCGCGCCTCGCGCGCCGCGGGGACAGAGGCTCTTGAGGTTGTTGTAACGCGAGCAGTTCTCCCCATTACGGCCCCATTTATCCCGCCGTCCCCAACTCACGACTGCACATGGTCGACGACATCGCCACCGACGCCGATTGGAACGCGCTGTACATCGACGGCGAGTGGACCGAAAGTGAGAGCGGCGAGAGCATCGCAGTCGAGGACCCGTCGACCCGCGAGACGGTCGCGCACGTCCCTCGCGGGACGGAGGCCGACGTCGACGCCGCCTACGAGGCGGCCGCCGAAGCCCAGGAATCGTGGGCCGAAGCGCCGCCCGCGCGGCGGCAGGAGGTCGTCGAGCAGTTCCTCCAGGCGCTGAACGAGTACGAAGACGAGATTATCGACCTCCTCGCACACGAGGTCGGCGGCTCGCGCATCATGGGCGAGACCTCCATCCAAATCGCCTCCGACCACGCGAGCGAGGCCGCGACGCTGCCCCGTCGGATGCGTGGCGAGCACGTCGCCTCCAACATCCCCGGCAAGGAGAACATCGTGCAGAAGAACCCGAAGGGCGTGGTGACGGTCATCTCGCCGTGGAACTTCCCGCTGAACCTGTCGATGCGGGCGGTCGCGCCCGCCGTCGCCGCGGGGAACGCGGTCGTACTGAAGCCCTCGACCAACTCCCCCATCACGGGCGGGCTGCTGTTCGCCAAGCTGTTCGAGGAGACCGACCTCCCCGAGGGCGTCGTCAACGTCGTCACCGGCCGCGGCTCCGAAATCGGTGACCGCGTCGCCGGCCACCCCGAGAGCGACGTGGTGGCGTTCACCGGCTCCACCGAGGTCGGCAAGCGCGTCTCGGGCATCGCCGGCGAGAACCTCGCCGTGCCCGCGATGGAACTCGGCGGCAACAACGCCCACGTCGTGACCGAGGGTGCGGACGTCGACCGCGCGGTCGACGCCGCGGTCTTCGGGAGCTTCGTCCACCAGGGACAGGTCTGTATCTCCATCAACCGCCACATCGTCCACGAGTCGGTCTACGACGAGTACGTCGAGAAGCTGACCGAGCGGGCCGCGGAGCTGCCCGTCGGCTCCGCCCACGAGGACGACACGGTCGTCGGTCCCATCATCGACGAGTCCCAGCGTGACGAGATGCTGGGCTACGTCGAGGAGACGGTCGACGCCGGTGCGACGCTGGAAACCGGCGGCTCGACGGCCGACCTCGACGGCGTCGACGACTCGCTGGTCGTCGAACCGACCGTCCTCTCGGGCGTGACGAACGACATGGCCGCGGCCTGCAACGAGCACTTCGGCCCCATCGCGCCCGTCATCCCGTTCTCGGACGTCGACGAGGCGGTCGAACTCGCCAACGCGACCGAGTACGGCCTCTCCGGATCGGTCCACGCCGGCGACCTCGCCACCGGCAAGGAAATCGCCCTCCGGATGGAGACCGGCAACGTCCACGTCAACGACCAGCCCATCAACGACGAGGCGCACGTCCCGTTCAGCGGCATCGGGGCGTCCGGCGTCGGCACCTACAACAGCGACGCCTTCCTCGACGAAATCACCGAGGACAAGTGGATTTCCCTCCAGCACGAACCCCGCGACTACCCGCTGTAAGCGGGACGACGCCGGTCTGAGTGAGTCCTGCGGTCGGTAGCCCGACTCCTCTCTTCGTTCCTTCCTCTCACGCCCCCGTCGTGCGCCAGCGACAACACGACGGCCTCGCCGGAGACGACCGTCTCGTCGCCCACGCTCGCGACGGGCATACGGTCGCTTCGGGGGCCGCCGCACTCGACCCTCGGGTGCGGCGCGATGGTGGGTTTCTGTCCGTTCACTCCCACGGGTTCGTCCCCAGCGCGTGGACCAGCAGAATCGCCCCGACGGCGATGCCGACGAGGACGAGCGCGACCGGGAACGCGGCGTCGAGGCCGGTCGAGAGGTACGACACCCAGATTTGCACCGGGAGCGTCCGCGGGTAGTACGCCAGCATGAGCGTCGCGCCGAACTCTCCGATTGCCCGCGCGAACGTCAGGGTCACGCCGGCGAGGATGCCCTGCTTCGCCAGCGGGAGCGTCACGCGTCGAACGCTCCCGACGCGGTCCTCTCCGAGCGAGCGGGCCGCCGCTTCGAGTTGCCTGTCCACGCCGTCGAAGGCCGTCTTCGCGGTCACGACCAGAAACGGCGAGGCGACGTAGGTCTGCGCGAGAACGACGCCGAAAAGCGAGCGCGTCAGCGGGACGCTCGTCAGTTGGCCGAGGCCGGCGGGGCCGACGAGTCTGAGCAGTAACATCCCGCTGACGACCGGCGGGAGGACGAGCGGGAGCATCACCAGCGCCAGAATCACGTCGCGGCCGCGGAACGACGTGCGCGAGAGCCAGTAGGCCAAGGGAACGCCGAAGGCGACGGCGACCAGCGTGCTGAGCGTCGCCGCGACGACGGAGTTGGTGGCGGCGGTCAGGACGACCTCGTTCGTCACGTCGGTAGCCAGCGACGCCGGCGACTGCGCGAAGACGAGCGCGCCGATTGGAAGCAGGTAGTAGAGGAGAAGCACCCCCGCGAGAAGCAGCGTCAGGCCTCGCCACGTCTCGGGCAGGAGTCGCGTGACGCCGCGCTCGCGGCGGTTAGGCTGTCGGTGGGACATCTCCGAAGTAGTGTGGGTGGCTCGCGCGCACGGTGAACCCGGAGGGTTCGAGGAAGTCGCCGGCGGTCCCGACGAGCGCCTCGAACACCGACTTCGCCGCCGCCGTGTCGGTGCGGCGCGTCGCGGCGTACCGAATCGGGCCGCCGCGGACGGTGACGCCGTCCGGGAGCGTGTAGCTGACTGTCGCGTACGCCGACGCGTGGTCGGGGTCGCTCAGGTTGATTGCCGCCGGGAGTTCGAGGTACGGGTAGTCGCGCTCGACGGCCATGCTCCGGTAGACGAACGCCGCGTCGACGCCGCCGGCGTCGAACTGCGCGAGCAGTTGCGTCTCGGGGTATATCTGGTCGCGGCGGAGCAGGTCCGCTGTGAGCGCCGGCCGGTCGTAGTGGTCGGCCGCGAGCGCGAGCGCGAACCGCGTCCGGTAGCCCAGCGGGTCGAGGTCGGGGTCGGTCCGACCGAGGCTGACCGCGTCGTCGAGGAGGGCGTCGGGCCACGAGGCGGCCTCGGTGACCCGCGTTCCGCCCTCCGTCTGGGGGTTGTACGCGACGACGAGCGCGTTGTTGGCGAACGTCGCGTACCACGGGACCGAAAGCGGCGCGTCGAACAGCGCCGGGTCCGCGAGGGCGACGATGTCGGGGTCGCGTTGGTCGTCGTCGACCATCCGGGCCACGCGCGCTGAGCCGTGGGCCTCGACCTCGATGCGAGTTCCGTCCGGCGCGTCGAACTCGGTGGTGAGCGCCCGCTGGAGGCTTCCGGCGGCGAGAATCGATACGGTCGGTGCTTCCTCACCCCGGCCGAGACAGCCCGCTGTCGCGGTGAGGCCGCCGGCCGCGACCCCGCCGACGGCCGCGAGGAACGCCCGTCTGCTCGACCGACCCGCGGCCGAGTCGGGGTTCATCGCCGCACCTCGTCTCCGGCGGCGACCCGCGCCAACTCCGTGCGCGTGTTCACGTTCGTCACCGACCGGTCGACGCTCTCGGGAAGCGCGTCGAATCCGACGTACTCGACGCCGTCGAGTCGGTTCAAAAGCGCCCCGAGGCCGTCGTCGGGAGCGAGTTCGGAGACGTTGTCTCGGACCGCGGCACGGCGGTACAGGGCGTGAAGCGGTTCGTGGCCGCGCTCGGAGACGGGGACGATGGCCGGCGGACTGGGGCGGTCGCCGTCCGCTGAGACGTGCCGGTCGCGGTCGCGGTCGCCGTCGCTCCGGGCGGCGCACTCGAACAGCGCCGCCACCGCGTGCGGTTCGAGAAGCGGCATATCACAGCCGGCGACGAACAGCCACGAAGTGGTGACTGTGTCGGCGGCCGCGGTGACGCCCGCGAGCGGCCCCGCTAGCCTCGGTTCGTCGCGGACGAACCGCACGTCCCAGTCCCTCGGGAGCGCCTGCGCGAGGCGCTCGCGCTGGTCTGCGGTCCGAACCGCGACTATCGGGGGGCGGCCCGCCACGGCTCGGAGCGTCCCGACGACGCGCCGAATCAGCGGCTCCCCGTCGAGCGTCGCGAGAGCCTTGTGTCCGGGCCCGAAGCGGGTGCTCTCGCCGCCGGCGAGGACGACGGCCGTCGCGTCCGGCGCGGGCCGTAGACTCGGCGCGGCCGCCGCTGTCGGCGCGTCCGTCCGGTCCGGTCGGTTCTGTCTCTCTCGCGTCATCTGGTCAGGGCTTCTTGAAGATGTCTTCGAGCGATTCGGGGTCGGTGGCGGGGTCGAGCGCGAGCGCCTCGACGGCGCGGACGCCTTTCACCGTCCGCGACCCGTCGACGTCGGGCGCGATAAAGCGCGTCTCGTAGTCGTGTTCTTCGCCTATCGGTGTCCCGTCACGGGCGTAGGCGACGACCGCGTCGAGGGCGGCGTACACGTCGATGCAGACCCGATAGCCGTCGGCGCTCTCGACCAGGAGGTGCGTCGTCTCGTCGTCGAGGCCGGCGTCGGCAAAGAGGTCGAGGACCGGAACCCCGGTCCACGTCGCGGTGTGTCGCGTCCCCGACGCGCACGCGACCGTCACTGTTCGGTCCTCGCTGGCTAACCCGCGTAGCTCTGGGCCGGTCAGCGACACTCGACTGTCGCCGCAGACGAGAATCGACTCGGAGAGGGGGGTCGCCGGCCGCGACCGGTCGTGGTGTGCGTGCATGCGTACTCACTACTCCAATATCGGTTGACTCTAACGGTGTATGTAACCGCTGATAATTAAGGCTTTTAAAGAGGTCGAAAAAGCGAGTCGACTCGGCGCGGGAGCGACCTGGTGAGTGCGTTCGGTTCGGCGGTTCCAACTCGGCTGTGTGTCAGTCGCTGACCACCTCCCGCGTCGTCCGGGCGAGCGCCGCGTAGAACGGCGACCGCGTCTCGGTTTCGACCCGGTCACAGAGGTCGTCGACCCACTGCGTGAGGTGTTCGTCGCGGAACTGGTCGAGGCGGTCGTCGCGGCCGTGTTCGGCGAGGTACGCGCAGAACTCCAGTTCCGTCGCGACGTGGTCCGGCAGGTCGCGCTGCTCGGGTCGGTGCTCGACGCCGAACGCCTGATACCAGCGCTCGACGGCCGTCGTCGCCGGTCCCAGTACCTCTCCGAACTCGTCGTCGTCCGCCCTGTCGCGGTAGACGCTCTCGTAGGGCGGACACGGCGGGCCGGCCGGGCCGATGAACAGCCGGGCGTACTCGCTTCGCAGCGCGTGGAGTTCGAGCGACTCCAGCGGGCCGAACAGCGCCGACAGTTCGCCGTCGTTTGCGACTTCGACCAGCCGCTCGGTCGGTTCGCGCCAGCAGGCCGCGAGGACCGCGTACGTCGCCGTCCGAGCCGACTCGAAGGCGTCGCCGGCCGCCGCGTGCTCCTCGTACTTCTCGTTCCCCTCGCTCGGGCTTTGGGCGGCGGGTTCACTCATCGGTCTTCCCCCCGCGTCTCGCCACCGTCGGTCGCGACGGCGGTCGATTCGGGTTCCGCCTGAATCGGGACGTACCGCAGTCCGAGGGTGACGATGAGCGCGCCGATGGCGATGACGCCAGCGGTGACCGCGACCTCGACGAGCGTGGGAGTGTACGACCCCGCGGTCGCCCAGATGTCGGTCGTCACGCCGGCGTACTCGCCGCCGACGGAGATGCCGGGCGCGGCGTCGATGTTGGCCGCGTCGTAGCCGGTGAAGACCAGTCGAACCCCCTCGAAGGTCGTCCCGAACACCGCGAGGGCGCTGGCGGTGAAGATGACCGACACGCGCTTGCGGAACGACGGGAGCGCGAGCATGACAAGCGGGACCGCCCCGCCGACGACCGTCCAGAGCCAGAAGTACGCCGACTCACCGATGAGGAAGCTTTCGGTGATGGCCCAGAACCCGAAGTGGTCGGCCCACGCGTGCGGGAGGCGCTCGGCCGCGAGCAGGTAGACGACGTGGAACGCGAGGAAGATGCCGAGCACCTTCCCGAGGCTCGTCAGCTCCTCGCGGTCGACGCTGAAGCGGGTGAACCGCGAGACGAGGACGGAGACGACCAACAGCAGACCGAGCCCGGACACGAGCGCCTTGGCGATGAACACCGGCGCGACGAGCGGGCTGAACCAGTCGCCGCGGCCGATTTGCGTCGCGAAAATCCACCCGGTGACCGAGTGGAGCGCGACCGCGGTCGGCAGCGCGACGGCGGCGGTCCAGAACATGAGCGTCCGGTCGCGCTCGCGGCCGGCTTCCGTGTCCTCGACGCCGAGCGCCAGCCGCGACCCGCGGGCCGCGAGGTCGCGGCGGGTCAGGAGCCAGAGATACCAGAGGTTCAGCGCGCCGTAGAGGATGACGATGCCGAAGTCCCACACCATCGGTGACCGGAAGTCCGGCGAGGTGAAAAACTGGTAGAGGCGCTCGGGGCGGCCGATGTCGGGCAGGATGAGCAGCCCGGCGACGGTGATGCACGCAAGGCTCACCAGCAC
This sequence comes from Haloferax sp. AS1, assembly GCF_014530665.1. Taxonomy (NCBI): domain Archaea; kingdom Methanobacteriati; phylum Methanobacteriota; class Halobacteria; order Halobacteriales; family Haloferacaceae; genus Haloferax; species Haloferax sp. AS1. Next base: position 237,989 of record NZ_SPSA01000003.1, on the reverse strand, counting down.
CCCGAGGCGCGCGAACCCCTCGTAGCGGTGCGAGTGGAAGAACTTCGGCGCGCTGGAGATGATGAGCCCGCCGGCCGACAGCCCGACGAACAGGACGAACATCATGATGTACAGCCCCCACGAGAACACGTTGCGCATCCCCGTGACGACGAGGCCGGTGGTGAGTTGGTAGGCCCACGCGGCGACGCCCACTAAGACGACGGCGGCGAGAAAGCCCACCCAGAGCTTCCCGGCGCTTCCGAACTCGGGGACGACGAACCGCGAGGTGGCGGTCTCTCTCGACATCAGTCGTCACCTCCCTCGAACGCGGGGACGTGCGGAAGCGCGTCGTTCGACAGCGAGCCGTGCGACCCGCCGCCGCCGCCGCTTCCGCCGCTTTCCTCGACCGGACCGTTGTCCTTCGGCTCCGACCAGACCGACACGTCGTCGAGTTCGCTCTCCATCTTGTCGGAGGTCTGCGGGCGACCCGGACTCATCTCGCCGCGGATGTAGTACGTCTTCGGGTCGGTGCCGCGGTCTTCGAGCAGTCGCGTCGTCTGGTACTTTCTGATGTACTTCGAGACGGTGCTTTCCTCGTTGTCGAGGTCACCGAAGATGCGGGCGTCCGCCGGGCAGTTCACGACGCAGGCGGGGTCGAGCCCCTCCTCGACGCGGTGTGAACAGAACGTACACTTCTCGACGACGCCCTGCGGCCGGGCCGGCACGTCGCCGGTGCCGTCTTCGGGGACCGTCTGCGGTTCGTCCCAGTTGAACACGCGGGCGTTGTACGGGCAGGCGGCCATGCAGTAGCGACAGCCGATACACTTGTCGTAGTCGATTTCGACGATGCCGTCCTCGCGGGTGTAGGTCGCGTTGACCGGACACACCTTCACGCACGGCGCGTTGTCGCAGTGCTGGCAGGCCGTCGGCTGGTAGGACATCTCCAGCGTGCCGTCCTCGCCGTTCTCCGGGTACGTCCCGGCCGGCGTGTCCATCTTGTCGCCGCCCTCGGTGAGCACGCGGTTCCAGTACTGGCCGAGGCCGACGTTGTTCTCCTGTTTACACGTCACGGCGCAGGCGTGACAGCCGATACACCGCTCTTGGTCGATTACTAAGCCGTAGTTAGTCATGGTCAGTCACCTCCCGCCCCGGCGCTGGTCGCGCCCGAACCGGTCGGCTGGTCGCTCGTGTACTTGCTCGTGTCGACGTCGCTCGGCGCCGGTTCGACCTCGACTCTGGTGTCGTAGAACGCGAAGTTCCCCGTCACCTCACACACGTCCGTGTGGGTCAGGTCGTTGTGGTGGCCGCGGACGTAGTCGCTTCCCCACCAGCCCTGGTCGGTGTTCACCAGCCCGGGCTGCATCCCGTCGTTCAGCTTCGCCTTCACGACCATCTCGCCGCGCTCGTTGTGGACGCGGACGTAGTCGCCGTCTTCGATGCCGCGGGCCGCGGCGTCCTTCGGGTTGATGTCCAACTGCGGCTCGTTGTTTATCTCCCGCAGCCAGTTTTGGTACTCGTACTGCGAGTGGATGCGCCACTTCGAGTGCTTCTGGATGAACATCAGCGGGTAGTCCTCCGCCGTGTCCCAGTCGTCGGCCGTCCGGCTCTCGATGTGCTTCGGCAGTTCCAGCGTGACGCCGCCTTCGGTCGGCGCGTCCTCGTCGTACAGTTCCAGCCGGCCCGACGGGGTGTTGAACTCCCCAGTGAACTTGACGACCGGCGTGCTCACCTTCACCGTTCCCTGTTCTTTCAGCGTCTCGTAGTCCACCTCGTCGTCGTTGGCGAGCAGTTCTCGGAGCGTCGCCGACTTATCGCGGTTGAAGTAGTCACCGAAGCCGAGGCGCTCGGCCAGCCTGACCAGCATCCAGTGGTCGGACTTCGACTCCCACAGCGGGTCGTGGGCGGGCTGGCGGTACATGATGTGCGGGTGGCCGCCCCACGTGTCCACGACGTCCTCGCGTTCGAACCAGTGGGACGCGGGCAGGATGATGTCCGCGTGCTGGACCGACGGCGTGTGGTGCATGTCGGCGACGGCGATGAGGTCGAGGTTCTTCGACGCCTCCAGCCACCGCTGTCTGTCCGGCATCTGGTTGGCGATGAAGTTCGACTCCTGTGAGTACATCACCTTTAGCTGGTAGGGGTCGCCGGACTCTATCGCGGTGAGGATGTCCGTCTGCGGGAGCGACGTGGTTCCGGGCCCGTCCTCGGGGGCGTCGTAGCCGCCGTTGTCGTACGACCCGCCGAGCGGGTGGCTCCCCTGAATGCTCCCGTGGCGACCGAAGTCGCCGGTCAGCCCGAGGAGGATGGCGTACGCCTGCCCGAAGGTGTGGCCGTACTTGTAGCGGTCGACGCCGTAGCCGGAGGCGATGCCGCCGGGGCCGCGCGTTGCGAGCCAGCGCACCGCGGTGCGGATGTTGTCGGCGTTGATGCCGACCTCGGCGGCGACGGCGTCGGCGTCGTAGTCGGAGACGTGTTCTTCGAGGAGCGAAAGCGCCGTGTGGCAGTCGACGCCGGCGACGGTGTACTCACCGAACAGCGCGTACTCGCCGTACGTCTCGGGTTCGAGCGCGACCGGCTCGCCCGTCGATTCGTCGACCGCGACGGGCAGGTCCTCGGTCACGTTGTCGAACACGTCGCTCGCGTCGAGCAGTTCGCCCGTGTCGTCGCGGACGAGCGCCGGCCCGAGCGTCCGCTCCCGGAGGAACTCGGTGTCGTAGGTGCCGTCGTCGAGGACCGTCTTAATCATCGACAGGGTCAGGAGCGTGTCCTTCCCCGGCTTGATGGGGAGCCAGAGGTCGGCCTTCGCGGCGGTGTTCGTGTACACCGGGTCGACGCAGACGAGCTTCGCGCCGTTTTCGACCGCGTCGAGGAGCTTCGAGGCGTCCTGTTGGAGGTTGCTGGCGAAGATGTCCGACCCCCAGACGATGACCGTGTTCGCGTTCCGCCAGTCGACGACCTCGTTGGTCGGGACGTTGAAGAAGCCGGCTCCGGCGAGTCGACTGAAGCCGAGTCCGACGTTGATGTCGATGGACCACGACTTCTGAGTCCCGCCGAACAGCGACGACAGCCGGCTCTGGATGGTGCCGCTGATGCCGTTGTTCCCCGACCCCGTCTCGAAGTAGACGCTCTCGGGGCCGTAGTCGTCGCGGACGCGCTCCATCTCCGCGGCGATGTAGTCGAGCGCCTCGTCCCACGTGACGCGCTCGAACTCGGCGGCGTCGCCGCGGCCCTCGGGGTTCGGACTCCCCGGCTCCCAGCCGACGCGCTTCATCGGGTACTTGAGCCGCGTGGCGTTGTAGATGCGCTGGGTGTGCGACAGCCCGAGGGTACAGGCGCGTTTGTACCGCTCGTCTTCGGGAATCTGCGGCTCGATTTTCCTGACGCGTCCGTCGCGGACGTGCGCTTCGAGCGGACACTTCCCGCGACAGTTCGGCGCGCACGCCGTCCTGATAATCTCGTCCTGTCCGACGTAGCTCTCGATGCCGGGGTTCTGCCTCGACGCCGGTTCGGTGGCGGTCTCGGCCAGCGAGGAGGCGTAGCCGCCGCCCCCGAGTCCGAGCGCGACGGCCGCGGCCCCGCTGGCTTTCAGCACGTCGCGTCTGAACACGCCGTCGCCACCACCTCCCGTCGAGCCGCGTCTGTCGTCACTCATCGAACCCCTCCGGTTCGGTCGGGCGGGCGTCCTCACCGAACTCCGCGACGACCGCCTCGTGGTACTTCTCGTGGAACGCCTCGTCTGAGAGTTCGCCGTTCGAGACCCGAATCGCGTCGCGGGCCATCCGCAGTCCCAACTCGGCGTCGTAATCGCCCCCGTCGAGGATGTTCGCCGCTTCCGTCTCCCACTCGTCGAGCGGAGTCAGTCGCGGCTGTTGTGGGTCGCTCATGGTTACACACGTACCGAGGGTGGCGGCCTCGGTAGGCCACCCGCTGGATAATGAAGCGGTTTATATACTCGACGTCGCACCGAGCCGTCTCGAACGTCAGCTGTCTGCCGTTTTTGCGGGGTGGTCGAGGGATTACTCGGAGTCGAACACCGCCGTCGCGAGCTTGGCTTCCACGGCGTTCAACCGCTGGGAGAGCGCCGACTTCGAGATGCCGAGCGCCTCCGCGAGCGTCGCCAACTCCGTCCGTCGCGGCGTCTCGTAGTAGCCGTGGTGGACGGCGATGAGCGCCGCCTCGCGCTGCTTCGCCGTGAGCGACGAGAGGTCGATAGTCGCCGTCTTCGACTCGGTCGAATCGCCGCGCCCGTCGGAGGTGAGTCGCCTGAGACAGACGCGCTCGGTCAGTTCGTCGAGCCGCTCCACGAGGTCGGTGATGACCGCGCGGTCCGAGAGATACGTCTCGACGACGATACACTCGCCGTCGGCGCGGCGGATTCGCGGTACGCATTCGAACTCGGCGAACGCCCGGCAGAGACAGTCGTCGCCGACGCTCGTCGTCGCGTGGACCACTTTCGAGGCGTCCCCGTCGCCGACGGTCACCTCGGCGTGGCAGACGTCGCCGTCGAGCTGCGTGTGGACGTCTTCGACCGCCGAGTCGGGGCCGGCTAACGGGCACGAACAGCGCTTTGCAGGCTCGATTTCCAGCAGGAGCTGGAGGTGTTGTTCCCGCAGTGTGTCGGCTTTCGCCTCCGCGACGCCGCTCGTGGAATCAGCCATTGGTAGTCAGTCGGTCAACACGGGGGAAGTGGGTTGTGCTGGTTCTCAGATTCCGGCACTGCTCTGTCTCGTCGCGGGCGACGGCTCCCGGCCCGCACCGAGTCGGTCGATTCCGTAGTCCGTACATTCATTACTCCAAGAATGTATGTCTAATCTACATGTTCGAAGTCCAGTCCGAGCTGGCGATATTCGTCCTCTTGATGCTCGTCTGGACCGTCTTCGCGCTCTACTCGGCGTCGGTCTTCACGTGGTTCGTCGAGGTGCTCGTCCTCGCGTGGCGACAGACTATCGCCGCCGACGACGTCGCCTACGGCTACGACGACATCCAAGTCCGCATCATCACCATCGACGCGGCGGGAATCGTCCAATCGACGGTCGACGCGGTCCCCGACGGCCTCGCGGACGTTCGGGTCGTCGCCGAGAAGCCGATTTCGGTGGACGGTGCGTCGGTCCACGTCGTCCCAGAGGAGTTCACCTGCACGGCGACCCACAAGGGCCGGGCGCTCGAATGGGCGCGCCGCGAGATTCCCTGCGACAAGGAGTTCGTCCTCTACCTCGACGAGGACACGCTGATGGCGAACTTCGAGGGGTTGCCGGAGGGCGACATCGTCCAGATTACGGAACTCCCGCTGTACACCGGGTCGTGGGTGACGTATCTCTCGGAGGTGTTCCGCATCGGCTACCAGCGCGAGCAGCGGGCGTTCGGCCGGTTCAGATTCCCGCTGTACGCGTGGGGCGGCGGCATCGCGATTCGGACGCGCCTCGAAAACGACATCACGTGGGACTCGAAGACCATCACCGAGGACACGGACTTCGCGTGGCGCGCCGCCAGCGCGACGAACCTCGAGTTCAACGTGCTGGACTGCAAGTTCCGCAATCAGGCCCCACCGTCGGTGATGACGATGCTCAAACAGCGCCGTCGGTGGTTCTCGGGGACGCGACAGGATTCTGACCTCCTGCCGCTACATTATCAGGTGTTCCTCCAGTTCCGCCTCGTCGCGTGGGGCTTTTCGCCGCTCATCCCGCTGATAACGCTCCTCACGTTTCTCGTCCCCGGCGCGCTCCCCGACCTGATGCTCTACCGAATCGGCTCGCTCGTCGAGTTCGCCACGCTGTTCGTCGTGACGGGCGTCGGCGTCGCGAGCTACTGGTCCGAGTCGAAACTCACGCTCCTCGCGGTCCCGTGGACGCCGGTTCTCGTCGTTCTCAACACCGCGGGCGCGCTCTGGGGGTTCGTCTCGCCGGTCGAACACTTTACCGTCACGACCAAGGTTCCCCTGGAGACGGTCGAAAAGCGGAACCCCGCGTTCGAACCCGGTTCGCTCACGGACCACGACGGCCGGGACGACCTGCCGGAACAGTTGGACGTGCACCGACTCACGACCGAACTCCGCGAATCATTTCACATAGATGATGATTGATTGTGGGCCGACCGAGCCGTCTCGACGTGGCGGCTGATAATATCCCGTAGAATACAGTGTGTGCGCTGCCGTCCAGCGATTTTTGGTTCGTCGTCAGCCCGTGAGAATCGAATCAAGCCTTATCCACCGTATCTGTGAATCTCCATGTGTATGTCACCGAACATTCAACTATGTCAGTGCCCGTCACGGTGCTCGGTCGGGTGCGGTTCGACCCCTCGCGTGCATCTCGGTCTCGGGGGTGACCGCCCGTGGCGATAGTCGAGTCGCTCGTCGGCAACGGCCTGTTCGTCCTGTTCCTCGCGGTGCTCGTCGGGATGGGGCTCGGCAAAATCAGCTTCCGCGGCGTCAAGTTCGGCGTCGCCGGCCCGCTGTTTGCGGGGCTGGTGCTCGGCCACTTCGGCTTCACCGTCCCCGACGCGTACAGCGGGCTCACGCTGGCGCTGTTCGTCGCCGCCGTCGGTCTCATCGCGGCGCACGAAATCGAGGGGACCGTCAAGGCGTACGGGCTCAACTTCGTCGCCGTCGCGGTGCTGATGCCGACCGTCGCGCTGGCGCTCACCTACGTCTGGACGCAGTTCGTCTTCCCCAACGCGTCGACGCCCCTCATCATGGGGTCGTTCTCGGGCGCGCTGACGAGCAGTCCGGGGCTGGGGTCGGCTATCGAGGCCCTCCCCGCGGCCGCCCGGCAGGACTACCAAATCGGCCACTCGGTCGGCTACGTCGTCGGCGTGCTCGTCATCGTCGTGTTCCAGCAGTTGTACCCCGTCATCGCCCGCCTCGACCTCGACGAGGAGAAGCGCGGCTTCGACGAGGCTATCGGCGGCACCGACGACGACGAATCGGGCTCGTCGGTCACCGAGGTGACGTTCAGCGTGATGGGCTACGCGCTCGTCATCGTCGCCGGCGCGGTCATCGGGTCGATTCCGATTCCGATGGGACCGTTCGGCACGCCCTCGCTCGGGACCACCGGCGGCGTCCTCGTCGCCGCGCTCGTCTTCGGTTACTTCGGCCGGGTGGGTCCCGTGCCGACGCGCATGGACACCGGCATCCTCTCGGAGATTCGGGCGTTCACGCTCGCGATGTTCCTCGCGGTCGTCGGCATCGGTGCCGGCGGCGGCTTCCTCGCAACCATCTCCGAGTACGGCCTCCAAATCGTGGCGGCCTCGGCGCTGACGAGCTTTATCGCCATCCTCGCCGGGCTCGCGCTCACTCGCTACGTCTGGGGCATGGACTGGATTAGCGCCGCCGGCGGTATCACGGGCGGCCACACCGACACGAAGGGTCTCGCGGCCGCCGTCGACGCCACCGGAGCCGACGAGGTCGCGGCGGGCTACGGTAACACCTACCCCTTCGCGCTCCTGTTCATGGTCGTCTACGCGAAGCTCCTCGTTATCATCATCCCGCTGGCCGCGTAGCCGCTCGTGTGCGTTCGCCGCGACACGAGGCGGTCGGCGCGGTCGCGGGCCCACCGCGGGCCCACCGCGGCCCCGTTCCGAGATACGCACCGGCCGGCGCGGTTTTCTCTCACGCCGAACGTATCGAACCACAAGACTGTTATCCTAGTTTTCTGATTGACAGAGACGAGAGTCCCCATGAAGCGCCGCACGTTCCTCCAACTGACCGGTCTCGGGGCCGCCGGCGGGCTCGCCGGCTGTCTCGGCTCGAACTCCCCTCCCCCGCGAAAGTCCAGCGTCGTCTCCGACTTCGAGGTGTCCGACGGCTCGCTCGTCGTCGACCTCGCCGACCAGACGTGGGTGATGTCCCGCTACGAAGCCGCCGACCAGTCGTCGCTGTCAGGGTTCGACCCGCAGTCGCTGGCCGCGCTCAGTCCCGTCGGGGTCGCGAGCGCGAAAGGAAAGGGCGGCGGCGGTGGCGGCCGCGGTGCGACCGGTCGCGGCACGGGCGGCTACGCCTCCGCTCCGCGGACCGTCCACGGCCACGCGTGGTACCACGGCGGCGACTACGCCGACGACTGGTACGAGAACAACGCCGGCAAAGTGAGCCGGTTCCCGGTCGGCGTCGCCGCGCTCGGCATCGCCTACCTCGGGTCGACCGCGGCGATGCGCGACGACGCGCCCGACGCCGGCCCGGTGCCGTGGGACCGCGAGATACAGGACCCGAGCGGCACCGCCGAGTACGACATGTCCGACGGGAGCCAACTGGGTCGCGACGGCTGGTACCGCGTCGGCGCGCACATCGTCGGCGACGACGTGAACCACGACTTCCGCTGGGAGTGTTACGACCTCGAAGTCACCGACGGCATCGGTGACGCGGGGTACTCCATCGAGGAAGAGTGGAAAGTCTCCCCGCGCATCTGACCGGGACGAACCACGACGACCGCCGCGGCGACATCGTCGCGTCCGCCGCGACCGACTCGCCTTCCATCGATGTCTAACACACGAACCGACACGGCGACGCTCCTGACGCTCACCTTCGTGGTGTCCTTTTGTAGCTTCGCCTACGAGTTCGTCTACTCGGAGCTGCTGACGGTGATGTACGGCGGAACGGTCACCCAGTACGTCATCACGGTCGGGCTGTACTTCTTCAGCCTCGGCATCGGCGCGGCGCTTTCGGACGACCTCGACGGCGAGACCCTCGGCGGGAACTTCTTCCGCACCGAGGTGCTTCTCGCGGCCGCCGCGCCCGCGGGCTTCCTGCTCATCGTCGGCCTCAACAGCGTCCGCATCCCGCAGGCGGTGCCCGCGGAACTCGTCTGGACCGTCGCCCGCCTGCCGGTCGTCGTCGTCGGGTTCCTCTCCGGGTTCGAACTCCCGCTTTTGACCCGCATGTTCGACGACCTCGACGACGACGGGTCGTCGACGCCCTCGTGGCTCCGGACCGCCGGCACGCGAATCCACGATTTCGTCGTGGCCGCCGTCGGCACCCTCTGGACCGTCGAGCGGACCGAGGGCCGCAGAAGCGGGCTTTCGGTCGTCCTCGCGATGGACTACGTCGGCGGCCTCGCCGGTGCCGTCGTCTACGCTCGCGTCCTCTACCCGGGTATCGGCCTCATCCCGACGATATTCGTGCTGGCGCTCCTCAACGGGGTCGCCGCGCTCGTCTTCGTCGCCCACTTCGGCGCGTGGTCGTGGTGGCCCCTCGGCGGCGACGAGGCGTCCGCAAGCGCCGGCACCGGCGGGAACGCGGCCGCCAGCGCCAGAACGGACGGCTCCGACCGCTCGCTTTCGGCCGCCCGCGTCTCGAAGACGCTCCTCGTCGTCTGCCTCCTCTTGACGGCGACCTACGCGGGCGTCGTCGCCAAACACGACGCCGCCGACGAGCGCCTGTCGCAGCTCTACCTCGAACAGCAGATAGAAAACGAGTACCCGCCGGGCGCGATACGCGCGACGGTCACCTCACAGGAGACGACCGCCTACCAGCACGTCATTCGGTACGACCGAACCTGGACCGGCACCGGCCCGAACCCGCACTTCGACGGGCGGACAGAACGGTGCCTCCGCCTCGGCGCGGCCGTCCAACTCTGCGAGAGTTGGGCCGACAGCTACCACGAGGGGCTGGTCGACGTGCCGATGTCGCTGGTCGACCCCGGCCCCGACACCAAGGTGCTCGTCGTCGGCGGCGGCGACTGGATTGCCGTCGACCACCTGCGGGAGTACGGCGTCACCGTCGACCACGTCGACCTCGACGGCGAGTTCATGCGCGACGCGAAGACGGACCCGTTTTTCGCCCGCTGGCACGACGACGCCTACGAGTACGACCGGCTGAACACGACGGTCGCGGACGGCTACCGCTATCTCCAAAAGACGAACGAGACGTACGACCTCGTGTTGCTCGACATCCCCGGCGCGACCGACGACGACCTGCTCACCCTCTACTCCACGGAGTTCTACCGCTCCGTCCGAACCCACCTCTCCGAGGACGGCGTCGCGGTGACGTGGGGCTACTCGCCCGACGCCTACCCCGAACACCACAAGGCGTTCGTCAACACCGTCGGGGCCGCGGGCTTCACCCGAGAGCTTTCCTACTGGGTGCGCGAGGACCTCGACGACGACGGCGAGACCGAGCGCGTCGAGCAGTTCTACGTGCTCGCCCCCGGCGACCGCCCCCGACTCACCGGCGACGGCGCGACCCGGTACGTCCGCGCCCGCGAGGAACACTACGGCGCGGTCGAGTGGCACGCGGTCCCGCACTACCGCGGCGTCCGCGAGAACTCCATCTTCCACCCGAACTACGACATCCTCGTCGACACTTGATTTCCCATGCCCTCCCACCCACCTTCCACGACCGAATCGCCTTCCTCCGCCGACCCGTCGCCGCCGGCCGAGACACCGACGGAACTGTACTTCGGTTACAGCGCCGACGTCCCCGACCTGACGACCGTGGACGTGAAGACGGTCGCCCCGGCGACGCTCGCGGGCGAACCGGCGGTCCTCACCGTCATCGGCGAGTCCCACTACGTCGGCCTGCCGGCGCTCGACTTCCACGAGCTGTGTTCGTGCAAGCCGCTGCCGCACGAACGGACGCATCGGACGCCGCTGTCCGCCGGCGCGGAACGCGAGTTCAGCTTCGAGAGCGACCGGCTCGACGCCCGAACGGTCGTGGAGGGTCGGCCGCTCGACGCCTTCCCCGGCCCGGACGACGCGACGGTCGCCTACCGGTTCGACCCGGAGGCGTGGACCACCATCCGCATCGCAGACGGTGGCTACGAGACGTACCACACCTACCCGGAGTACGACCTCGCGCTGCACACGGAGACGACGATGACGCCCAACACCCACCGATGACGCTCAACACCCACCGATGACCCGAAACGCTTCCACCTACGACGGCGACGTGACGCTCAACGGCTCCGAACGACCCCCGGTCGAACTCCGCGACCCCGCGGACGTGTTCGTCGGCGGCGCGAGCGTCGCCGGCGACCTCGCGGTGCAGAACGCCGAGTACGTCTTCACCCACGCGCCGGTGACCGACGACGCGGCCGTCGGCGATGGGACGGGCGGCGACGCGGCCGTCGAGACCGAAATCCGCGGCAGTCTCGAAGACGGCTACGTCCAGTCGGTCGCCGGCGACGTGCTTCTCGGCGACGCCGAAGACGTGTTCATCGCCGCGGACGCCGCCGACGGCGCGGTTTCGGCACCCGGCGCGGAGAACGTCTACGCTGGCGAGGCAACGCCCGCGGCCGCCCCCGACGACTACGACGTGTCCACCTTCGGCTGGAAGCAGTCGGGGAGCGTGACCGACCCGGACACGGGCGTCTACGCGGTCGGCATGGCCCACGACATCGACCTCACGAAAGTCACCGCCGACGTGGAGCTCTACCTCGTCGGCCACGGCCACGAGGTGCGCGTCGAGGGTCGGGGCGCGGCCGTTTCGGTTCACTTCGTCGGCTACGACAACACCGTCAGCGTCGGGCCGTATCTCGCGTCGAGCGTCGAGACCGACACCGGCTTCGACAACGCGGTCGATTCCGACCCGTATCCAGCCGAGGACCTCGTCGAGATGTCCAGAAGCGAGGCGTACTCGAACGCCGGGTTCGGCCGCCGGAAAGTGACGTTCCAAGAGCCGGCCGACGGCGACGAGTGGTGTCCGAACTGCGGCAAGCCCGCCGAAGCCATCATCGAGCGCCACCAGATGGAGGCGTTCTTCCTCTTCGGGTGGCCGCTTTGGACCTTCGAGCAGAGCACTAATCCCGCCCGCGAGTGCGAACACTGCTCGCCCAACGCGATTCACGCCGAACTCTCGGCGTCCGAGCGCCGCGAGATATTCGACTGACGCCGGCGGCGGTCCGAAGATATATATCAACACGTCGGACAATGTTGCACATACGACCGTCCGCGCGGTCGAGCGTCGCCCCGACGCCCGAGCGCGCTCGCCGCACTCGGCTCGGCCGCCGGACTCGCGGCATCCGCCACGCCCGCCGTCCTCAGCGCGCCCACCGCAGCCATCCGCCCCTCCCCAGCCATCCGCCCCTTCCCAGCCATGTCGAGAAATGAGTCCACGCCGGCGCTGATGTCCTCTTCGTCGTGTCGGTACACGTTCGACCCGTCGGTGCAGACCGACGCCCACCTCCAGACGACGTGGGAGTGTCCGCACGAAGCCCACCCCGAAAGCGAGTTCTGCGTGTTCCACATGAGCCGCGACGAGCGCGCATCGCTCGACGTGACCGGCGACGACATCGTCGACGAACTCCGGGCGAACCTCCAGTCGCCCGACACCCGCGTCAACGAGTACGTCGGCGCGGACCTCCCGCATCTCTCGCTCACCTATCAGGACATCAACGGCGCGACGAACCACGTCCTCAACTTCCAGCACGCCGATATCGAGGGCTTGGACCTCACCCACGGCCGCCTCGACCAAGGGTTGATTCTCCGCGAGGCGACGGTCGACCGCCTCAAACTCGACGAGGCGGTCGTCACCGGCGACGTGGACGCCCGGGAAGTCACCGTGACCGGCGCGGTGACGGCCGACGAGGCGACGTTCGAACAGGACGTTCGCTTCTCCGGGGCGACCTTCCGCGGCGAGGTCCGGTGCGACGAGACGGTGTTTCAGGGCGACACGAGCTTCGCGGACGCCACGTTCCACGGCACGGCGCGCTTCCGAAACGTCGAGACCAGCGGGAGTAGTCACGTTCTGGAGGACCACATCACCTTCGCGGACGCGACGTTCCGCGACGACGCGAGCTTCAGACAGGCCATCTTCGACTACGTGACGTTCGACGGCGCGCGGTTCACCGCCGGCTCGGACTTCGAACACGTCGAGTTCGAGGGCGACGCGCGGTTCGACGGCGTCCGCTTCGACGAGATGGCCGACTTCGACGAGGCGCGGTTCGACGACGACGCGAGCTTCGCAAACGCCCGATTCATGCAGTTGGCCGAGTTCCGCGGCGTCGAGTTCAACGGCGGCAGCCGGACGACCCACGACGACGTGACGTTCGAGGGCGCGACGTTCGAGGGCGAAGCCGACTACAAACTCGCGCGATTCCGCTATTCGGACTTCAAAGACGCCGTGTTCAAGGGCGCGGTCAGCTTCGACCGCGCGACGTTCACCGCCCGCACCGACTGCTATCGCCTCCGCGTCGACGGCGCGTTCGACCTCTCTTTGGCGTCGTTCGGCGGGCAAGCGAACTTCGACGACAGCGAGTTCCACGACGCCGTCGTCGCCGAGGAGGCGACGTTCGGCTCCGATGCCTCGTTCGAGGCGGTCGAGTTCCAATCGAACGCCCGGTTCGGTGAGGCCCGATTCGAAGAGGACGTGAGATTCAACGCCGCCACGTTCCGCGGCCTCGCGTCCTTCCGCGGGGCGTTCTTCCAGGGCGAACTGCAACATCTCGAAGCCAACGCCTCGTTCAACGAGGCGACCTTCGAGGCCGGCGCGGAGTTCGAGGCCGCGAACTTCACGAGCGCGTCGTTCTGGGAGACGACGTTCCACGACCGGGCGGACTTCCGGCAGTCGGACTTCGAGACGGCGCGCTTCCGCGTGCTCGTCGGCGACCGCGACACCTACCTCGACTTCACCGACGCGACGCTCGACGGCGGCACGATTTCGCAGGGCTCCGGCGAGCCGACGCCGTACGACCTCACCCGCGCGACCATCGGCGACCTGACGCTGGAGGGCGACGGCAACGAACACCAGCTTTTGGACCACTTCCGCTTTTGCCTCACCGAGTTCGACCGCTTCGACTTCAGCGACCACCACGGCTATCTCGAACGCAACGACTGGACCATCCACGACTTCGTCGGCAACGGCGCGACCGGCCAGTTCGCCGTCGAACTGACGCCCGATATCATCGAAGAAACGTACCGAAAGGCGCAGGACAGCGCCAACGCCGTCGGTGACACCCCCGCGAGCCGCGAGTTCGAGTTCAAGCGCTACTACTACAACCGCCAGAAGAACTTCGACATCATCCTCAACGAGTACTCGCTGAACACGTGGGCCCGCGGCAAGAAGGTCGCCAGCGTGGGGCTGAACACGCTCATGCAGGTCACCTGCGGCTACGGCAACCGACTCCCGCGAATCGCGGCGTTCACGTTCCTCCTCCCGGCGCTGTTCGGACTGTGTTACGCCCTCGGCGGGCCGTTCCTGACGCAGGCGGGGAGCGTCTTCGACCCCGCCGCCGTCGACAAAACGACGATGGAAGTGCTCTTCGACAACGTCTATTACAGCTACATCAGCTTCAGCACGGTCGGCTACGGCGATATCAACCCGCTCGGGCCGGCGGCGCGGGTGCTCGCGGCGAGTCAGGGGATGTTGAACGGGCTGTTCTTCACCCTGCTCACGTTCACGCTGTTCAAGCGCGTCCTCGGCGGGAGCTAATCGGGCCGGGTCCGCGGTCCTGTCCTCACTCGTCCGACCGCTTGTACACGTCCGGTCGCGCGTGCTGGAGCGTCTGCATGTCGCGGCGGATATCGTCCAGGTGCGACAGGTCGATGGTCGCCGTGACGACTTCCTCGCGGTCCCGCGCCTTCGAAATCACGTTCCCCCACGGGTCGACGACGAGCGTGCGGCCGTAGGTCTCGACCCACGACGGCTTGTCCCCGATTTGGCCGGGCGCGATGACGTACGCCTGATTCTCGATGGCGCGGGCGCGAAGGAGCGGCTCCCAGTGGTCTTTTCCGGTGTGCATCGTGAACGCCGACGGGACGAGTAGGACGTTCGCGCCGGACTGCGCCATCGCCCGGTAGAGCCCCGGAAACCGGAGGTCGTAGCAGATAGAGAGGCCGAACGTCGCGAGGTCGGTATCGACCGTCACCGGCCTATCGCCGGGGGCGACGTAGTCGGACTCGCGGTGTTCGACGCTGCCGTCGAGTTCGATGTCGAACAGGTGGACCTTCCGGTAGGTGTCGAGCACCTCGCCGCTCGGGCCGATGAGCGCCGACGTGTTGTAGACTCGGTCGCTGTCCGGAATCCGCTCGAAGAAACTGCCCGTGTGGACGAAGACGCCGTGCTCGCGGGCCTTCTCCGAGAACCGTTGTATCGTCGGGCCATCCAGCGCCTCCGCGACCTCTGCGAACCGCTCTTCCGGGCCGATGAAGGTCGTCATCTCCGGGAACGCCACGAAATCAGCGCCGTCGGCCGCGGCCTCGTCGAGGAGGCCGAGCGCCCGCTCCACGTTCGCCGCCTTGTCGTCTCGGGAGTCTAGCTGGCACGCGGCCGCCACGAATCGGGACATCTCGTCGGGAGGCTACGCGGACCGGCGGTATGGTAGTCACGGTTACTCGCTCGGGTCGAACTCCAGATAGACGAGTCGCTCGTCTCCGACCGTCCAGCCGCGATGCCCCGGCGGGATGGTCGCGGCACGGCCGGCGGCAATCTCCGTCCGCGCCCCGTCGTCCAGTTCGAGACCGAGCGTCCCGGAGACGACGTAGATGTCGTGGGCGTTCTGACAGTAGTCGGGTTCCGTTCCGTCGCGGTCGGCTTCCGCTCCCCACCCCGGCTCCAGCGTCGCTCGCGTGACCGACACGCCGCGTAGTTCGACCGACTCCGTGCGACCGCCTTCGAGTGCTGTCGAGGTTGCGTCGGAAAGCTTCGTGACGACCAGTTCGTCGACTGTTGTACTGTCTGCCATGAAACACGTCCTGCGGGCATCGTAGTATCTCTTGCGTCGGAACCGAACCCCCGATTACAATATATCAAAATACTTTATAGATTATATTCATCTACTACTTATGATATTTATCGCTCCGAGGGTCCTGTCGTCATCGCCGGCCCCACAGTCTGCGAACAGTACCACGAACGGCCCGGACGCCGAGTACAGTTCGACCCCCGCGGTCAAACCCCGCCAAATATATGACTTCTTAGCCGCCTTACATACGCGCGTATGGTCTCGATTCCCCGCTTCGGTGCCCTCTCTCCGGAATGGAACGCCGCGCTCGTCGGGGCGATAGCCTCGCTTCCCATCAGTGCCGTGGTGAACTGGTTCCCGAACTCGGAGGCGACCGTCGGTGCCGGGATGATGATATTCGGGGCGGTCACCGCGGGAGTCGTCGCCGCGGTCCGCTCGGTGGATTCGGACGCCGCCGGACTCTACGCCGGTTTTCTTGGCGGCGTTCTAGAACTGGTCATATTCGCGGTGACGACGGGAACGACGGTGGCGTGGCCGCTGTCCAGAGTCGCGTTCTTCGCATTCGCCGGCGGGGTCGTCGTCTGTCTCGCCTCCATGTTCGGTCTGGGGTGCGGTCGAATCGGCGGATGGCTGATGCGGACTGTCGGCTCACGGTGGAACCCCACCGCGAGCACGTCGTAGCCTCCTGTTGCTGTTCTACGTTGAATTACCAATCTTCAAATATATATCTAAATCTGGTATGTGTGGCCGTCCCGCTGCTCGACCCCGAGGTCGAACATCCTCCCAGTTCTCCCAGTGACCAAAGAGCGAATTCGTTCAGCAGCAGTTGTGGTCGTCGTTCTTCAGTGGGGAACAGTCTCCGCGCCGACGCGCGCCGCTCCGCTCACTCCTCGACGTGTTCGAGCGGGTCGGTCTTCCCCCACCGCGCCGACGCGCCCTCGGTCGGCGTCGCCCACTCGACGGCGTTGTCGATGACGCGTTTGACCTCGTCTTGGTGGAAGATGGGATACTCCTCGTGGCCCGGTCGGAAGGCGAAGATTCGTCCGCGACCGCGGCGGTAGCAGACGCCCGAGCGGAACACGTCGCCGCCTTCGAACCACGAGATGAAGACGGTTCTATCGGGTTCAGGGATGTCGTAGGGCTCGCCGTACGTCTCCGTCGCCGGGATGACGAACTGCTCGTTGAGGCCGTCAGCGATGGGGTGGCCGGGGTCCGCGACCCACACCCGCTCGCGCTCGCCGCCGTGGCGGTATTTGATGTTGCAGGTCGTCCCCATCAGTCGCGTGAACGGCTTCGAGTTCTTCCCAGAGTGCAGCGGGATGAAGCCCATCCCCTCGTGGACGCGGTCGACGACGCGCTCCGCGACGGCGTCTGTCACCTCGTCGTTGGCGCAGTGGGACCACCAGACCAACACGTCCGTCGCGTCCAGCGTCGCCTCGTCTAAGCCGTGTTCGGGTTCCTGTAACGTCGCCGTTCGTACCTCGCGGTCCGGTCCCTCCAGATGCGCCGCGATGGTTCCGTGGATTCCCGTCGGATACCGCTCCGCAACGGCCGGTTCCTCCCGTTCGTGGACGTTCTCGTTCCAGACGGTGACTCGTGTGGGCATGCGCCATAGTGTTCGCCCCCGGTGATAAATTCTCTCACCACTCGTGACTGCGGTCCTCGTTCACGCGCAAAGCCCGTTCCCTCAAAGGGAACAATGTGTATAATCGAAGAAGAACGGCTATCAGCGACGAATCAGCCACTCCTGCGTTCGGAGCCGACGAACTACGAGATGCTGACCCGATTTCCCGACCCATTTTCGTTACAGACGTATGGGTGTAATCTGTGTCTGGTAGCTCCTCCCACGGCCCTCGCTCCGGACTCGTAGAATATATCTCGATTAATAATTCCCAACACGGGAACACCGTCTCTCCCGGTGTTTCCGTCGCAGGGCGACCTGATAGCTAATCATCGGTTTCGAGGCTTTTCAGTCGCCCTCTCGAATACTGAGATGCCACGCGACGACTACTGTCGTTCCCGTGACGGGAACGAATCGACGCTTTTCCAGTCCTCGTACGCGCCTTCCGAACCCGGCGCGGCCCGGTCGGCGTGTCGCTTACGGCTCCGTCTCCGACCACGGGTGGTCGTAACTCGGGTCGTCGACGAAGCGGTCGAGGCCGGCGCGAATCGACATCCGGCTTCCGGCGGGGAGTCGGACCCGGAGCGCGTCCGCGCTGTTGTCCTCCCCGTCGCTCGCGCTGTCGGAGTCGTCCGCGCCGTCGTCGACACCGCGCTCCGCCCCGTCGGTCTCGACCGCGGTGAACCGGTGTTCGCCGTACGCGCCGGCTTGGACGACGACCTCCTCCCGCCTCGCGCCGGTGTTGACGAGCGTCAGTTCGAGGCCGTCGCTCGTCACCGACTCCACGAGCGCGGCGACGCCGGACGGGAGCCCCGGCCGCTCTCTTCGGGCGTCGAAGTGGCGCACTTGGGCCATCACGAGGCCGCCGTAGTAGACCGGCTGTGGCGCGCCCATCGTGAGTTGGAGGAGCGCCTTGTGGAACGCCGGGTTCCGGTCCCTGAGGTAGTCCTCGTCCACGGTCGTCGGTTCGTTCCCCTCGGCATCGAACAGCCGCAGTCGCACGTCGACGTGCTCGCGCGTCGCGTCGAGGATTCGGTCCGGGTAGTCCGGGAACTCCCCGTCGAGATAGGCGAGCCACGCGTACTCGTGGCCGTCGCCGTGTTTCGTCTTCGCCCGCGGGTCGACGCGTCGCCAGTCCTGTTTCTCCCAGTCGCGGAGCCGACGAATCCGGTCTCGGTCCTCGTCGCGCATCGACATATACCAGAGGTGGACCGCGTAGGGGTCGTCCGTGTGCGGCTGGAACTCGTACCAGCCGTCCCGCCACAGTACCTCCCCGTCGTCCTCCGTGAGGACGCCCGACGCGTCGTAGTGGTAGTCGCCCTCGCCGCCGTACTTGTGCGGGATGTAGAGCGTGCTGTGTACGTCGTCCTCGGCGACTTCGATGCCGTTCTCCATGAGGACGTCGAGCTGCGACCGCGGGAAGTCGAGATACTCTCTGTCGCCTTCGAGCAGGACCGCGTTCTCGGCGGCGACCGTCGGCCCGATGCCGACGTAGTGCCACCCGCCCCACGACCAACCGTAGTAGCCGCCGTACCACGAGCCGTCGGTGTACTCACCGATTTCGCCGGAGCGCCCGACGTTGTCGGGGATGATACCGCCGTTCTCGGCCGTCCGCTCCCGCCACGCGCCGAGGTAGTCGGTCACCCACTCGCGGTAGCGTTCCTCTCCGGTGTGGAGGTAGGCGTTCGTCATCAGGCTCGTGATGTTGAGGTTCAGCGGGATGTCGCCCTTCGCGCAGCGCTCGTTCAACACCTCGAACAGGCGCTCTTCGTTCGCCGGGTCGAGGAGGTCTGCGGCCTCGTCGAACTCCAAGTCCCGCCACGGGAGGCCGTGTCTGGCCCAGCGGTAGTCCGCGCCGTAGGGGTGGTGTTCGTAGGCGGAGAAGTCGCAGAACTCCGGGCCCATGCTCCCGTTCATCGGCCCGCGAACCACCCGCTCGTCGGCGTCGTAGTTCCTCGCCTCCGAGTCGGCGGTGTAGAGCTCCGCGAACTTCTTCGCCCGGTCGACGACCGCCTCGTCGTCGGGCGCGGCGAGGCCCATGTTGTACGTGTAGAGATTGCCCTCCCCGAGGTGGAACCAGTCGCGGCACTGTTCGAACTCGTCGACGACCATCGGATGGCCGAACGGCGTCTCCGTCTCCGCGCCGCGTTCGAGCGCGGCCTCGTACACGCGGCGGGCGTGGTCGAGCAGGCTTTCCTCGCCGCCCATCGCGTACACGAGCGGCCAGTTGTAGAATCCCTCGACCACGTCGTCGAAGCCGTCGACGCCCACGTGGTCGTCCGGCGGCCAGAACGGCTCTCCGTCGGGTCCGGTGTAGTCGGCGACGAACCGGTCGACCGCGTCGGCGGTCAGGTCGAACAGCGCTCTTTGTTTGTGCGCCCACGTCGGCGGCCGAGTCGCCTCGGCGGTCGCTTCGAACTCGCGCATGCCAACATACCCCGCGTCTCGGGTGATGAATATTTGGGTCGCGCGAGATACTGGTGGCTGTCCGGTCCGGCCCGCGGTGCGCAGGCCGGCCGTCTCGTCGCTGAACCGTCGGTTCAGTCGTCACTCTCCGCGCCGATAGCGACGCACTCGACCTCGTGCGTGGCCGTCGCTCTCGCCGCTGTCGGTCGTCGGCGTCTTCTGTCGTCCCCACTCAGTCGATGAGACGTTCGATGTCGTCGTCGAGTTGGTCGTACAGTTCCTCGGCGCGGCGCTCGTCGTCGGCCGACAGCGACCGAATCGGCTCGCGGACTGCCCCGCCGCGCAGGCCGGCCAGTTCGAGCCCCTTCTTCACCGCTGGGACGCTGATAGCGCCGTCGAGGCTGTTGTTCTGCCCGGTCTGGTCGCGGAAGTTCTGGTAGGGCAGACAGATGTTTCGAAGCTCGCGGGCGCGCCCCCAGTTCTCCTCGGTGAGCGCCTCGAACAGCGCGAGGCCGACTTCCGGGCGGAAGTTGCTCACGCCCGCCGAGAACCCCTCGATGCCCTCGTTCCAAAACGAGACGGCGAAGGGCTCCGCGAGGCCGTCCACCCAGACCACGCCGTCGCCGGTGGTGCTGGCGGCCGCGCCGAGTTTTACGGCGTCTTCGATGGCGTACTTGATGCCGACCACGCCGTCGAGTCCCGCGAGGTCACGGAGATAGTTGATTGACGGATTAAACCCCTTCACGTACGGCACCAGCGGGGCCGTCGAGGCCTCGGCTAGTTTCTCGTAGTAGCGAAGCAGGCCGCGCTCGTGGACGTAGGTGTGGTCCGGCGGCATTATCATCATCCCGTCGACGCCGATGCGGTCGTAGGCGTCGATGAGTTCGCGCGCGCTCGCCGTGCTCCCGCCGACGCCGGCGAGGACGCACACGTCTGACGGGAGCGCGTCGACCGCCGTCGCCGTCACATCGACGCGTTCCTGCCGGGTCAGCGAGTGGTACTCGCTGATGTTCGCCGACGCGAGGAACGTGCGGATTCCCCCGTCGTAGAGCGTCGTCGCGTTCGCTGCCAGTTCGTCGTGTTCGATGTCGAGGTCGTCGTCGAACGGGGTGAGGAGCCCGGCGGCGACGCCGCGCAGGTGCTCGCGCACACCGCTCTCTGCGAGTGGCATACCCGAACCACCGGGCACTCGCGCATAAAATCTTCGGACAGGGGGGTCGCGCGCCCGACGACCGTCACAACAGTTATCTGCCCTATCTCTGTAATCGCATCCATGCCGCGTCAGACAGACCCGTCTCCAATCGCCGTCGGCGTCGTCGGCCTCGGTAGCCTCGGTCGTCGGCTCTGCCAACAGTTCGTCGAACTCCCCCGGTCGGACCTCGTCGCCATCTCCGACGTGGACCCCGACGGCCTCACCGAGGTCGGTGACTCCTTCGACGTTCCCGAGGCGCACCGCTACCGGTCGTTCGAGGCGTTCCTCGACTCGGCCCCGATGGACGCCGTCGCCGTCGCGACGCCCAACGGCCTCCACTACGAACAGACCTCGGCCGTGTTGGACCGCGGCCTGCACGTCCTCTGCGAGAAGCCGCTCGCGACCGACGCCGAGGAGGCCTACGAACTCACGACCCGCGCCGAGGCGAGCGACCAAACCGTGATGGTCGGCTACCAGCGACACTTCAATCCGGCCTACAAGCGCGCCCGCGACGAGTGGGCCGACGGCGACCGCGTCCCGCGCTTTATCACCGGCGAGGTGACTCACGACTGGCAGTCCTACTACGAGAAGGAAGACGACTGGCGGATGAGCCCCGAGTTGAGCGGCGGCGGCCACCTCCTGAACGTCGGCACGCACGTCATCGACGCCATCCTCTGGACGACCGGCCTCACGCCCACGCACGTCAACGCCTACGTGGACTTCCACGACGACGAGCAGGTGTTCGACCGCCAGTCCTCCATCATTATCGAGTTCGCGGAGGGAGCGGTTGCGAACGTCTCCGACACGGGCGTCGTCGCGCGGACCCGCGAGCACGTCCACATCTGGGACGACGAGGGCGCGATATACCTCGAAGGCCACGAGTGGGACGACCGCACCGGCTACGTCATCGACGACGAGGGGACCGAACACCACCCCTACGACGGCTACGAGCGGTGGCTGAGCAAGGGAACCGCGTTCCTCGACGCCATCGAGACCGGCGAGACGCCGCCCGCGACCGCCCGCGACGGCCTCAAGGCGGTGCTCATCACCATGGCGGCCTACGAGTCGGGCCGGCGCAACGAGCGCGTCGCCCTCGACGACCTCTACCCGTTCGCCGCCGACGTCTTCCAGTAGCGCGCCGCCTTTCTCTCCCGGTTGTCTCCGCTCCCTCCCCGAGTCCCGCTTGCGAGGCGGAGTTTTATCGTGATGGCCGAGTCTGTTGAGATATGCGAATCGCGACTATCAGCGGCTACGCTCTCTCGTCACCCATCGAACCGCCGCAGGACCGCCCCTTCCACGGTGGCACCCGTCGCCTCCTCAAACGCGACGTGGTGCTCGTCGTCGTCGAGTCGGCCGACGGCACCCGCGGCATCGCCACCGCGGGCGCGAGCAGTTCCGCGATGCGGGAGTACTTCGAGGGCGACTCGCAGGGGACCTTCGCGGACGTGGTAAACGGTGCGGTCGCCGACGCGCTCGAAGGCGAGCCAATCGAGGAAGTCGAAGACGCCCACGCGATACTCCGCGACACCGACCTGCCCGACCGACTCCGCCACGAGGCTATTTCGGCGCTCGACGTGGCGCTGTACGACATCCGCGGGAAGCAGGTCGGCGCGCCCATCTACGAACTGCTCGCCGACGACTACGGCACCGACCCGACGACGGAGATGCCCCTGTACGCGAGCGCCGGGATGTACATGGAACCCGAGGGCTACGCCGAACAGGCGGCGACCATCCGCGACCTCGGCTTCTTCGGCTACAAGTACCGACCGGGCATCGGTCCCGACGGGGACCGCCGGACTATCGAACTACTCTCCGAAATTGCGGGCGACATGAAAGTGATGCTCGACGTGCACACGTGGTGGAAGATTCGCGACGGCTACGACCGCGAGACGGTCGAGGACCTCGTCACCTTCGCCGCCGAGCGGGACTGCTACTGGGTCGAAGAGCCGGTCTCGCCGGACGACCACGCGGGCTACGTCGACCTCGCGGCGACGGGCGCGCCGCTGGCCGGCGGCGAGAGCGAACCGACGCCAGACGGACTCGTCGCGCTCGGTGAGACGGGTGCGGTGGCCTTCCTCCAGGGCGACGTTCGCCACCACTGCGGCTACACCGGCTGTCGTCCCGCGGTCGAGTCCTGCGTCGGCCGCGACGTGGAGTTCGTCCCGCACAACTTCGGGACGTGGGTCGGCCTGCTGGCGAACGCGCACCTCGTCGCGGCCGCGCCCGAGGTGTCGCTTCTCGAATATCCGGTCTTCGAGGACGACCCGCTCCTCGACGCCGACACCGACCTCGGCATGTACCCCTTCGACCTCGCGTTCGACATCATCGAGGGTCAACCCACCGTCGAGGACGGCGTCCTCTCGCTGTCCGACGCGCCGGGGCTTGGCGTCGAGGTGAACCTCGACGTGCTCGACGACTACCCCTTCGAGGAGGGGCCGTGGACCGAGTTCCACTACGACGGGGACTGAGCCGGCGATTCGAAGGTTCTTCGTCGCTCTCGTCTCGTCCGCCGCGCCGCGTTCGCCGTCTGCACAAGCTATAATGCGTCTCTCCGTGGTACACTTTTCATGCACGTAACCGACATCGAAGTCATCCCGATATCGCACCGCCTGCCCGACGGGCAGGGCCTCGGCGACGCGCGCGGGTTCGGCCACGACAGGGCGACGACGCTCATCCGCGTCGACACCGACACCGGCGAGGTCGGCTGGGGCGAGGCGTTCGCGCCGGGGAGCGTCGTCGCGCCCGTCGTCGACGAGTTTTTCCGCGACGACGTGGTCGGGATGGACCCCTTCGACGTGCGGCGGCTCGCCGAGGAGTCGTACACTGACCCGTACCACTTCGGCGGGAGCGTCTTCGTCCAGAGCGCCCTCAGCGGCATCGACGTGGCGCTGTGGGACCTCGTCGGCAAGGCGACCGGCAAACCCGTCCACCGCCTCCTCGGCGGGACGCCCCGCGAGACGCTCACGGCCTACGCCTCGACGATGTACTTCACCGAGGCGGACCGCGACATCGCCGCGCCGATTCGAGACGCCGTCGACGAGGGCTTCTCGGCGGCCAAGATAAAAATCGGCACCGGCACGGACTCCGACGTGGAGCGGGTTCGAACCGCCCGCCAACTCCTCGGCGACGACGCGCGACTGATGGTCGACATCAACGGGAACTACCGGCCGCGACAGGCGATTCGAACCGCGAAGGCCATCGATGAGTTCGACATCACGTGGATGGAAGAGCCCGTCCCGCCGGAGAACCTCTCGGGCTACCGCGAGGTCAAACGCGGCGTCGACGTGCCCCTCGCGGCCGGCGAGGCGCACTACGGCCGCTTCGAGTTCAAGCGTCTCGTGGACGACCGGACGGTCGACGTGGTCCAGCCCAATCTCGGTCGGTGCGGCGGGCTCTCGGAGGCGAGTCGCATCGCCGACCTCGCCAGCACGGAGAACGTGGCGGTCCGGCCGCACGTCTGGAACAGCGCTGTCGGCCTCGCCGCGGCGGTCCAGTTCGCGGCCTCGGTCTCGGACTACCCGCACACGCGGCACGTCCCGGACCCGATGATGGTCGAGTTCGACCGGAGCGAGAACCCGCTCCGCGACGAGATTCTCAAGTCGCCGTTCGACCCGACCGGCGGCGAAGTGGACGTGCCACAGGGCCCCGGACTGGGCGTCGACATCGACGAAGACGCGCTTGAGCGGTACCGCGCCGACAACTGAGTCGGGCCGTTCGCCCGCTCGTCTCCTTCCTCACCGCGCCGCCGAACCGACCCCGCGCTGTTCCGACTCGCGGGATAGTTTTATGCGTCAAAGCACCGTGGCACCGGTATGCAGTCATCGCTAGTGGTAGTCGACAGTACGGACTCCAACGAGCGCCTCCTCGCCGAGGCGGGGCAAATCGCGGCCGGCACGGACACGCCGCTCGTACTCCTCACGCGGATCACCGAGGACGAAATCGTCGAGAACGCCGAGACGTTGCAGGCGATGAGCGACGCCGCCAACACGCCGCTGGAGTCGAACTCCGCGCGGGAGGTCGCCACCCGATTCGCGTCGCAGGCAGCGGACGAGGCGTTCGAGTCGGTGGACGGAACCGTCGAGTACGACGCCGTCACCGTCGTGGCCGAGGAGGGCGAGTTCGCGGACGAGGTGATTCGCGTCGCCGCCGAGCGCGGCTGTGACCACGTCTACGTCGCCGGCCGACAGCGCTCGCCGACCGGAAAGGCGCTGTTCGGGGACACCGCACAGCGCGTCGTCCTCAACTTCGACGGACCGGTCACCATCCTGACCGAGTGACGGAGCATCCGGACCCCCCGAAACGACAGCTATTTGCGACCCTGACTCGTCATATGTTATCACATGTATCAGCTGTCGGAGCAGGCGGAGCCTGTACCGTCGGGTTCGTCCCGAACCATCGACATCGGCTACATCGGCGGCGGGAGTCAGGGGTGGGCCCACACGCTCATCAACGACCTCGCGCAGTGTCCTGACCTCGCGGGGAGCGTCACGCTGTACGACGTGAACTACGAGATGGCGTCGAAGAACGCTCTCCTCGGCAACCGCGTGATGGACCGCGAGGAGGCGGCCGGTGACTGGTCGTTCGAGGCGACCCGGAGCATGGACAAGGCGCTCGACGGGGCCGACTTCGTCATCTGTTCGATTCAGGACCCGCCGGGCGAGACATTCGTCCACGACATCGACGTGCCGCAGGAGTACGGCATCTATCAGACGGTCGCCGACACCGTCGGTCCCGGCGGGGCGATTCGGGCGCTGCGCGCGATTCCGCAGTACCGCGACATCGCCGCGACGGTCCGCGAGCGCTGCCCGGACGCGTGGGTTATCAACTACACCAACCCGATGACGGTCTGCACGCGGGCGCTCTACGAGGAATTCCCCGACATCAACGCCATCGGGCTCTGCCACGAGGTGTTCAAGACGCAGGAGCTGTTTGCCGACATGGCGGAGCGCTACATCGACGAGGCGGAGGACGTCGCCCGCGACGAGATTCGAGTGAACGTCAAGGGCGTCAACCACTTCACGTGGGTCGACGAGGCGCGGTGGCGCGACCGCGACGTGTTCCAGTACCTCGACGAGGAACTCGACCGCCGGAAGCCGCTTTTCGACCGCGACCCGGGCGACCTCGACGGCGAGTCCTACTGGGTGAACAACGAGGCGGTCGCCTTCGACCTCTACGACCGCTTCGGCGTCCTCGGCGCGGCGGGCGACCGTCACCTCGTGGAGTTCGTCCCGTGGTATCTGAGCATCGACGAACCGGAGGAAATCCAGCGCTACGGCATCCGACTCACGCCGAGTTCGGCCCGCGTCTCCGACGACGAGGGTCCGGACGAGATGGAGCGCTACCTCGAAGGCGACGCGGCGTTCGAGTTCCGCGAGTCCGGCGAGGAGGCGGTCGACATCATGCGGGCGCTCTCCGGCGAGGGGACGTTCGTCACGCACCTCAACTACCCCAACGAGGGGCAGGTCGACGGTCTCCCCGAGGGCGCGGTGGTGGAGACGAACGCGCTCCTCTCCGGCGACGACGTGACGCCCCTCTGTGCGGGCGGCCTGCCCGACGAGGTCGAGAGCATGGTGCAAACCCACGTCACGAATCAGGAGACGCTCGTCCGCGCGGGCTTCGAGGGCGACCTCGACCTCGCGTTTCAGGCGTTCCTCAACGAACCGCTCGTCACCGTCTCGCGCGACGAGGCACAGGAGTTGTTCGCGAAACTCGTCGAACTGGAGCGGGAGTACTTCACGGACTACGACCTCGACGCGTCGGTCCTGCGGGCGTAAGTCGGCGTTTCGACCCCCCGCGAACACGTCACTTCCCCGCTTTCGGGGGCAGCTATTTATCCCGCCGTTCAGTCGGTACACGCGATGTCGAGCACACCGAGCCGCGGCTTGAGCTTCGGCTGTCAAGTGGTCAGCTACGGAAACGTCGAGGAAACCATCCAGCGAGCGGTCCGAGCCGAGACGGCCGGGTTCGACACCGTCACCGTCCCGGACCACCTGTTTCACCCGACCGGCTCCGAGGAGTATCTGGTGGACCCGCCGTGGGAGGCGTTCTCCGTCCTCGGGGCGATAGCCCAGCGCACCGAGGAAGTGACTCTCATGCCCGGCGTCGCAGACTCGGTGCGCCGCCACCCGACCGAACTCGCGCACGTCACGGCCACGCTGGACCGGATGACGGACGGTCGCGCCGGTCTCGGCATCGGGGCCGGCGAGGCGTTCAACTTCGCGCCGGTTGCGGACATCGACTGGGACGACCCGTACACCCGGTTCAGGGAGTGCGTCGCCGTCATCGACGGCCTGTGGAACTCGACGGCCGACGAGCCGTTTTCCTTCGCGGGCGACTACTTCGACCTCGACGACGCGCACATGGGGCTGAAGCCCGTACGGGAGCCGCGGCCGCCGCTCTGGATAGGCGGCTACGGCGAGAGCATGCGCGGCCTGACGGGCGCGGTCGCTGACGGCTGGTTCCCGTGGATTTACTCGCCCGACGAGTACGCGGCCGACCTGCGGAAAGTCCTCGACGTGGCCGCGGACCGCGGCCGCGACCCCGATGCCATCGACCGCGCCGTCATGGTCCCGACGACGGTCTCCGACGACGGCGACGAGGCCCGCGCGGCCGGTATCGAGCGCAACCGCGTGAACCTCGCGCTCCGGCCGCCGCTCCTCGCCGACATGGGCTACGAGGATATCGCGGCGTCGACGCCGGTTATGTGGCAGATGGCGTTCGACGAGCAACAGGAACGGCAACTGTCGGCGGCGGCCGAGCGCATTCCCGACGAGGCTGTTGACGACATCTGCGTCGCCGGCGACCCCGAGCGCGCCATCGAGCGCATCGAGGCGTTCCGCGAGGCGGGCGTCGACAACCTCGTTCTCATCCCCGTCGGTGACTACGAGACGACGATGCGCCACTACGAAGACGAGATTATCCCGTACTTCAGCGAGCGATAGCGGGCGAAGCGGCATCTGAGAACGCTGTTTTCCGGCGGTGCGACTCGGTGAGGTCGGTCACTCCCCCGCGCCGTCGCCGGCAGCGGCCTCCTGTCGGTCGGTCCCGTCGTCCGCTCTGCTCGCGTCGATTCGCGGTTCCACGCCGAACCGGTAGTAGACGGTCCAGACGGCCGCGACGACGGCGACGATGGCGAACAGCATCGGCGACCACTGCATGCCGAACTGCTGGGCCAGCCACATCCCCGAGAGCAGGACGCCGAGGACGAACACGAACACGGTCAGGTCGGCGGCTCGAAGGTTCATGCCCCGACGTTCGGAATCGACCGGGATAAACGTTCACACGGTGACGCCGGCGACGCCGCGGTCGACCCGCTCAGTCGCGGACCAGCCAGCCGACGGCGTTGCGGAGCAGTCGCCGGTAGTCCTCGTTCTCGAAGGCCTCGGCGGTGTGGCCGAGCGACGCGTAACAGACTCGCCCCGAACCGTACTCGCGGACCCACGCGACCGGGTAGTCGGTGAGGTCGGGGTGGGCCATGCGCGCGAGCACGGTCACGTCGTCGTCCACGTCGACCTGATACGGCTCGTCGAACACCTCGAAGCCGCCGACGCCGTCTGTCACGGCGTGGTCGGAGACGATTTCGACGCCGAACGTCGAGCGCTCGGGGTGGGTGAGGAAGTGACCGCCGAGGAGGTCGCGGAGGTCGGGAAACGGCTCGTCGCGTTTGTCGAGGCCGCCGTCGCCGTCGTGGACGTTGATGAGGTCGGCTGCGCAGTGGAGACCGAGGTACGCCCCGCCGTCGCGGACGAACCCGAGGAGGCCGTCCAACTGCTCGTCTGTTAGGGTCGCGTCGGTCAGGTAGTCCACGACGAGGTCGTAGCCCCCGAGGGCGGCGAGGGCGTCCCTGTCTGTCGTCGCGGTCACCGCGGCGGCGTCGCCGATGGCGGACTCGATGTGCGGTCGCATCTCCTCGAAGTCGTGGAACGAGAAGGTCGTCTCTCCGATGACTAACGCTGACGGCTGTCGCATGGGCTGCCGTTCGCGACCCGTGCGAAAAGCCGTTTCGGTGCCACCACCCACCACGGCTTGCGCGGGATAACCACCCGCCTCGCCAACTGGCGACGACCGCTCACTCGAACTCGATGCGCCCGAAGAACTCCGGCGAGTGGTACGTCGGCTCCGGTAGGTCGATGCGGTTCCACGTCCCCTTCTGCGCGTCGGGGAGGCCGCTCCGGTAGAAGTTCCCGCGCCAGACCGCCCCCGAGTCGAGTTCGAGCGGGAGGCCGGTCAGCGACCGGAGCGTCGAAAGCGGGAGCCGCGCCGCGAGCCACCAGGTGTCGTCGTCCGGGGACGCGGTCTTCGTCGGGCCGGAAACTGATGTCTCGACCTCGACGGCCGCCGCGTCGGTCGGTGCGACGAGGTCGCGGCCGATGTCGCGCTCGCGCCAGTTCGGCTCCTGCCACGCGAGTTTGAACGCGCCGCAGCAGTTCGCCTCGAAGTTGCAGTACCGCCCCGGCGAGCCGTCGTCTGGCGGCTCTGGCGTGGCGAACAGTTCGACCGAACTGTCCTCGAACGTCGGCCCGTTCAGTTCCGTCACGTCGGCGGTTATCTCGTCGTCCTCGACGTGGAACTGGAGGTAGAGCGCCGCCGGGTCGAACAGCGCCCTGACCGTCGTCTCCGGGCCGGGTTCGTCGCCCCACGCGTACTCGTCCAGCCGGGCGACGTTCGCCCGCTCCCACACCGTCCCGTCGACCGTCCCGGTCAGCGGGACCGCTCTGGCCGCGTCGATGCGGCTGACCTCGTAGGTTCGCATACGACTCACTCACTCGACCCGCCCGCAAGAGCGTTCCGCCCGCGCCCGACGAAACCACTTTGTCGGGCGCTACCGAATCCCGTGGTATGAGACGAGAGTTCACCGGCTACCGCCGGGAGAGCGGCCGCGTCGGGGTCCGAAACCACGTCGCCGTCCTTCCGACCTCGGTCGCGTCGTCCTGCGTCGCCCGCGGCGTCGCGGCCGAAGCGGGGGCGTGGGCGCGTGCGACGCCGCACCAGATGGGAGCGAGCCAACCGGACGCGGCGCGGAAACAGACCGAGCGAGTGCTGGTCGGCGTCGGACGCAACCCGAACGTCGGCGCGGCGCTCGTCGTCGAGTTCGGAACCGAGGACATCGACGCCGGCGATATCGCCGACCGAATCGCCCGCGACGGGAAGCCGGTAGAGACGCTGTCGGTCCGCGAGGTCGGCGGGGCGGCCGCGGCCCTCCAGCGCGGACGCACCGCCCTCGACTCGCTGAACGAGGCGGTCGCGGACGCCCGCCGCGAGTCGGCCGACGCGAGCGAACTCGTCGTCGGCGTCGAGTGCGGCGGGAGCGACGCCACCTCGGGCATCGCCGCCAACCCCGCCGTCGGCGACGCCTGCGACCGTCTCGTCGCGGCCGGGGGAACCGCCTCGTTCAGCGAGACGCCGGAGTTCATCGGCGCGGAGCACGTCCTCGCGGAGCGATGCGCCGACGAGGAGACCCGCCGTCGACTGCTCGACCGCGTCGAACGACGCGAGGCGACCGCCGACCTGATGGGCGTCGACCTCCGGGGCGCACAGCCCTCGCCCGGCAATCAGGACGGCGGCCTCACGACCATCGAGGAAAAGAGCCTCGGAGCCATCTCGAAGGGCGGCACGACCCCCGTGCGCGGCATCGTCGACTACGCCGAGCGCCTGCCGGTCGGCGGCGGCCTCGTCCTGATGGACACGCCGGGCTACGACGTGGAGAGCGTCGTCGGCAAGGTCGCCGGCGGGGCGCAGATTATCGTCTTCACCACCGGCCGCGGGAGCACCACCGGCAACCCCGTCGCGCCCGTGGTGAAGGTCACGGGCAACCCCCGGACGTGGGAGCGAATGCGGGCGAACGTGGACGTGAACGCCGGGGCAGTGGTCGAGGGCGATGCGACGATTGCCGAGGCGGGCGAGCGCGTCTTCGACGAGGTGCTCGCCGTCGCCGACGGGAAGCGCACCGGGGCCGAGACGCGCCGGATGGAGGAGTTCGCCATCACCGAGGTCCACCCGCGCGAACTCGCGGAGGTGCGTGGCGCGTGAAGGGCCGCGTCCTCGACGGGGCCGCCCTCGTGCTGGCCGACGGCGACAGCGTGGCGACGGCGCTCGGAGACCTCGACGACGGCCGCGAGGTCCGCGACGGAGACCGGACGGTGACGCTCGCGGACGACGTTCCGTTCGGCCACAAGTTCGCCCTCGAACCGCTGTCGGCGGGCGAGGCGGTCCGCAAGTACGGCGAGGTCATCGGGCGGGCCACGGAGGCGGTCGCGGCCGGCGAGTGGGTCCACACGCACAACTGCGAGAGCACCCGCGGCCGCGGCGACGTGGCGGCAACGGAGGCGGAGCGATGACCGAGAACCGCCTCACTGACCGACCCGACCGACCCGACCGAACCGGCCGCGATTCGTTCTCGGGCTCCCGCCGACCCGACGGCCGCCTCGGAATCCGCGACCGGGTGCTCGTCCTCCCGTCGGTCATCTGCTCGCACGTCGTCGCCGAGGAGATAGCCGCTCGCTCGCCGGGCGCGGTGGCCGCGCCCCACGACCACGGCTGCGGGCAACTGGGCGCGGACGCCGAGCAGACCGAACGAACGCTCGTCGGTCTCGCCGGCAACCCCAACGTCGCCGGCACGGTCGTCGTCGGCCTCGGCTGCGAGACGGTCCGCAGCGACGCCGTCGCCGCCGCGGTCGAGGAACGCGGGCTTCCGGTCCGCGAACTCACGATACAGGACGCCGGCGGGACCGACGCCTGCGTCGACCGCGGCGCGGCCGCCGTCGCCGACCTCCGCGAGTCGGCGGCCCCGCAGGAGCCAGCGGAGGCGGACGACTCGACGGCGACGGCCGACGACTCGGCGGCGACGCTCGGGGACCTGACGGTCGGCGTCGTCGTCGACGACCTCGCGGACTCGACCAGACGGCACGCCCACCCGCTGGTCGCCGCGTTCGTCGAGCGAGTCGCGGCGGCCGGCGGGCGGGTCGTCGTCGCCGGCAACGAACGGTTCGCCGCGCACCCCGAGGAGACGCGGGCGCTCGTCGGCGGCGCGGCCGCCGACCGACTGCTCGACGCGGCGGGCAGGCCCGCGAGGGCGACGCGCGTCGGCACGGAGGCGGCGACCCGCGGCTTCGACGCGGCGACGGGGTTCCTCGGTGACGCGCCGGTCACGGGTGTCGTGGCGTACGGCGAGCGGGTCGGAGCCGGGCACGACCGAGGCGACGTGGACGCCGCGAACGGCACGAACGCCGACGGCGGGGTGACGATTCTCGACGCCCCCTCCCGGGTCGAGGAGGCCGCGACCGGCCTCGCCGCCGCGGGCGCGCATCTGGTCCTCCACGTCACGGGACAGGGGACGCCGGCCGGCCATCCCGTCGTCCCGGTGGTGAAACTCTCGGGTGACGCGGACACCCTCGCGGCGGTCCCCGACGACATCGACCTCGACGCTCGCGAGGCCGACGCGGACGACCTCGAATCGCTCCTTCTCGCCGTCGCGGACGGCGACCGAGCCTGCGCCGAGCGACACGGACTCACGGAGTTCGCCATCGCCCGCGCCGGCCCGTCGACCTGACGCACCACCGAGTCCGCTCGCCGGGTCGGACGCGCCGCCTTCCGTCTCGCCAATCTTTATTGGGTGGTAGTGTCACACCCGGTCGTAGTGGGAGTCAATCAGCAGGCTCGACCAGCGAGTCGAGGGCAGCGGAGCGCACTCGCGCTCATCGGCGTCTCGCGCGTCGCGTGCGGGTCGCTTTTCGGCACGGCGATGGCGCTCTACATCGGAGAACAGGGGTCGCCGTTCGCGGTGAGCCTCGCGTACGCGGCGTTCTCCTTCGGACTGTTCGTGTTCGCCCCGGTCTGGGGCGCAATCGCCGACATCACGGGTCGCCGGCGGGCGATACTCATCGGCACCGCGTTCCTCTCGACGCTCGCGGTCGCCCCGTTGACCGTCACCGCGTCGGTCCCGCTCCAAATCGCCTGTCGCGGGCTGTTCGCGGTGTTCACCGCCGGCTTCCAGTCGGTGATTCTGACCATCGTGAGCGAGTCGGGCGGCGAGTCCGGCCGCGGGCGCTCCATCGGCTTTTACAGCAGCGCCCGCTCCTCGGGAGCCATCAGCGGTCGGCTGTTCGTCGGCTATCTCGTCGGCGTGCTCGTCCCGACAGACCTCTATCTCGTCGTCGTCGGCCTCGGACTCGTGGCGACCCTCCTCACGCTCCGCATCAGCGACCCGACGCCGCCGTCGGAGGCGACGCTGACCGCGGGCCGACTCCTGGGGGAAGTCCGCGGCCGACTCCTCCCCGGCGGCGCGCGGCGAGAACTGTTCGAGCGGACCGGACTCGGCTGGCTGTACGTCGGTATCGTCCTCCGGAACATGACCGAGAAGGGGTTCATCTCGGTCGTCCCGGTGTTCCTCGTCGCCGACGTGGGCCTCTCGAACGTCGTGATGGGTGCCGTCCTCGCGGTCAGCCCCGCGGTCCGCGTGGTCTCGATGTACGGCTTCGGCCGCCTGAGCGACAGCATCGGGCGGAAGAAGCTCATCGTCGGCGGTCTCGCCGGCAGCGGCGTGCAGGCGCTCGTCGTGGTGCTCGCGCTCGTCCCCGACGGACAGTTGGCCCGCATCGGTATCAGCAGCACCGCCTTCGTCGTCCACGCGGTGACGTTCTCCATGCTCACCGTGGGCACTATCGCCTTCGTCGCCGACGTGGCCCCCGTCGACCGCGAGTCCGAACTGATGGGCCTTCGCTCGACCGCTCGCGGCCTCGGCGGCGTGCTCGGCCCGCTCGTCGTCGGCGTGCTCGCCACCCGGTTCGACTACGCCACGGCGTTCGTCTGCACCAGCGTCCTCGCGTTCGTCGCCGCCGGACTCGTCGGGCGGACGCTCACCGAGAGCTTCTCGCCCGAGTGAGGCCGCGCGACCGCACGACTGCGCGACCCCGACCCCCGCTCGTAAACGCTTATCACGCCGCCCGCTGACGTTCGAATCGATGACGCCCACAGTCACAGTCACTGCCACTCTCTCGTCCGACGGTGAGCGCCGATGACCGAGACGCCGGTTCGGGTCGGTATCGTCGGCTGTTCGAGCATGGGCCGGTCCCACGCCGAAGCGCTCGCCGCCGTCGACGGCGCGGACCTCGTCGGCTGCGCCGACCACACCGCGGAGACCGCTCGTTCGTTCGGTGAGACATACGGCTGTCCGTCGTACACCGACTACGCCGCCCTGTTAGCCGACGCCGACCTCGACGCCGTCTGCGTCTGCACGCCCAACGGTGCCCACCGCGACATCGTCGTCGACGCCGCGGCAGACGGCATCGACGTGCTCTGCGAGAAGCCGCTGGAAATCACGCCCGACCGTGTCGACGACATGGTCGCCGCCTGCCGCGACGCGGGCGTCACCCTCGCCTGTATCCTCCAACGGCGGCTGTTCCCCACGATGCAGTTCGCCCGCGAGGTGGTCCGCGATGGCCGGCTCGGACGACTCGTGTTCGCCGACGTGCGGGTGAAGTGGCACCGCGACCGCTCGTACTACGACGTGTCTTCGTGGCACGGGAGCGCGGACCTCGACGGCGGCGTCTTGTTCACGCAGGCGCTTCACGGCATCGACCTGCTCCAGTGGGTCGCGGGCGACGTGTCACGGGTCGCGGGCACCGGCGACGCGCTGTACCACGACATCGACGCCCCCGACACGGCCGCGCTCTCCCTCCGATTCGAGGGCGGCGCGCTCGGGCAGGTGTCGGCGACGACGGCGACGCGGCCCCAACAGCCCATCAGCCTCGAATTCAACGGAACCGAGGGGACGCTTCGCGTCACCGAGACGGGCGTCGAACTGTTCGAAGTGAACGGGGAACAACAGCCCGTTGAACTCCCCGAACCCCGCCCCGACGGCCCGCACGTCGCCCAGATACGCGACTTCGTCGCGGCCGTTTCCGAGGGGCGACCGCCGATGGTCTCACCCGCTGCGGCCAGAAAAGGACTGGACATCGCCTTCGCCGCCGAGGTATCGGACAGCCGCGGCGAGTGGGTGTCGGTGTCGTCTATCGGCGGCCGCGGCAACCTCGAAGACGCGGACGACTGAGCGCGCTTCCCTGACCGACGACCCCTTCGCGCCCGCGCCCGGCAACAGCTATTTGGGCCTCTCCCGCGTCGCCCCGGTATGGAGCGCGTGACTCTCGGTATCATCGGTTGTGGAGCCATCAGCGACGTCTACTTCGAGGCGGGGAACCGCTTCGACGCCCTCGACATCGCCGCCTGCGCCGACCTCGACGCGGACCGCGCGGAGTCGAAGGCGGACGAGTACGGCGTGCCTCGCGTCCTCGCGACGGAGGACCTGCTCGCCGACCCCGAAATCGACGTGGCGGTCGTGCTCACTCCGGCGGGAACCCACGGCGACCTCGTGTCGGCCGCGCTTCAGGCGGGCAAACACGCCTACACCGAAAAGCCGCTCGCGGCGACGAAGGCCGAAGGCGAGGCGATTTTGGAGACCGCCGCCGAGCGCGGACTGACCGTCGGCGTCGCGCCCGACACCGTCCTCGGCACCGGCATCCAGACCTGCCGCGACCTCATCGACGAGGGCCGCATCGGCGACCCAGTCGGCGCGACGGCGCTCTGGTCGAACCACGGCCACGAACACTGGCACCCGGACCCCGACGGATTTTACGAGGACGGCGGCGGCCCGCTTTTCGACATGGGGCCGTACTACCTCGCGTCGCTCGTGACGCTCCTCGGCCCGATTCAGTCGGTCGCCGGGACCGCGAACACCCCGTTCGCAGAGCGCGAGATAACGAGCGAACCGCGCCGCGGCGAGCGGATTCCGGTGTCGGTGCCGACCCACGAGACGGCCGTCGTGACCTTCGAAAACGGCGCGACGGGGACGCTCCTCACGAGTTTCGACGTGTGGGAGTCGGAACTGCCGGGGTTCGAGATTTACGGCACCGAGGGGACGCTGAGCGTCACCGACCCCAACCGGTTCGACGGGACGCCTCGCGTCCACCTCAGCGACGACGACGACGGCGAGTGGCGCGAGGTTTCCGTCGAGCGCGACCACCCCGGCCAACAGCGCGGTCTCGGCCTCGTCGACCTCGCGTACTCGCTTCGCTCCGACTGGGACCACCGGACCAGCGGCGACCTCGGGTTCCACGTCCTCGAAGCGATGGACGGCATCCGCGAGTCCGCCGAGGAGGGCGCGTACGTCCAACTCTCGGCGCAGTGCGAGCGCCCGCCGTCGGTCCCCGACGGCTTCCCGACTGATGTCGGTCCGGCGGGCGACGCGGAGTGAACTCGGGAGTGAGCGCAGGCATCGGTGCGGGAGCGAAAACGGGCGTTAGTACGGGAGCGAAAACTGGCATCGGTGCCGGTACCGGTTTCGGTGTTGGTGCCGCCGTCTGAACAGCAGTCTCAATCGAGGTTTCTCTTTCAGTCGGCCGGCTGTTCCGCGTCGTCCGCGACGTCGATGTCGAGGTCGTCGGTGAGCGGCTCGCTGTTCCGGTAGTCGACTCTGTCGTGTGCGTCGAAGCAGGCCGCCTCGTGGCGGTCAGACGGGCCGCCCATGCCGGAGAGGTCCGGCGTGTTCGACGTGCAGTACTCCCGCGCCTCGGGACAGCGGGTGTGGAACCGACAGCCGCTCGGCGGGTTCTCCGGGTCCGGGATGTCGATTTTCCTGACCGGCGGCGTCTCGATGGGGTCGTTTATCTCCGAGAGGCCGGAGGTCGCCCACAGGAGGCTCTTGGTGTACGGATGCTGGGGGTTCTTGATAATCTCGTCCGCCGGGCCGATTTCGACGATGCGGCCGAGGTACATGACGGCGATGCGGCCGTCGGCGCGGCCGGCGAGGTACCGGGCGTTCGCCATGTTGTGCGAGATGAAGACGAACGAGGTGCTGAACATCTCTTGGAGTTCGAGAAGCAGGTCCATCAGGTTCACCCGGAGGCTCACGTCGAGGGCGCTCACGGCCTCGTCGGCGAGGATGAGGTCCGGTTCGAGCAGCATCGACCGGACGATGACGGTCCGCTGGGCCTCCCCGCCGCTCAGTTGGTGGGGATACCGAGACGCGTAGTCGTCCGCGGGGGTGAGTCCGACCGTATCGAGCATCTGGTGGACGAGTTCCCGCCGTTCGACGAGGTTGAGTTCCGGCCGCCACTTCTTCAGCGCCGGGTTGAGGTTCTTGAATATCGTCCGGTTGGGGTCAAGCGAGTTGCCGGCGTCCTGGTGGACCATCTGGAGCGACTTCCGAATCTCCTTGTACGGGATGTCGCCGGCTTCGAGGTCGGACTTCCAGATGTCCTGTCCGCGGAAGCGGACCGTTCCCGAGGTGGGGCGCTGGAGGCCGATCATGGCCTTTCCGAGCGTCGTCTTGCCGCAGCCGGACTCGCCGACGAGCGCGACCACGTCGTTCTCGCCGATGTCGAGCGAGACGTTGTCGACGGCGCGGACGACGCCTTTGTCGTCACCGAGGAAGCGGTCGAGGATGCCCTCGTTGCCGCCGAAGTGGACGCTCAGGTCGTCGACGCGGAGCAGGGGGTCGGCGCTCATTTCGAGACCTCCTTCTTGAGGGGAATCGTCTCGCGGGCCTCGTCCGTGTAGAAGCACGCGGCCCCGTGGTCGTCGGACACCTCCATGAGGTCCGGGTTCGTCGCCCGGCACCGCTCGTCGGCGAGCGGGCATCGGGTGTGGTACGAACAGCCCTTCGGGACGTTCAACGGGTCCGGGCTCGTCCCCTCGATGGACGCCATCTCGTCGAGGTCGGCGTCGATGTCGGGTATCGAGTTGAGGAGCTCCCGCGTGTAGGGGTGGGCGGGGTCCATGACGATGTCCTGCACCGGGCCGAGTTCCAGCAGTTCGAAGGCGTACATCACCGCGAGGCGGTCGGAGATGCGCGCGACGTGGCTCAGGTCGTGCGTCACGATGACGATGGTGAGGTCGTACTCGGCTTTCAGCTCCGAGAGGAGCTTCAGAATCGACTGCTGCATCAGGAGGTCGAGCGCGGCGGTCGGCTCGTCCATCACGAGCACATCGGGGTCGAGGATGAGGCTCAGCGCGATGAGCGCGCGCTGTTTCATCCCGCCCGAAAGCTCGTGGGGGTATGCGTCGAGGACGCGGTCCGGTTCGAGGTGTACGTCGGAGATGAGCTGTCGGGCGCGTTCCATCCCCTCCTGAATGTCGTAGTCGTGCGCTCGGAGCGTCTCGACGAAGTGGTCACCGATGCTGAGCGTCGGGTTGAACGAGTCGAGAGCCCCCTGTACGACCATCGAGACGCGCTCCCAGCGGAACCGGCGAAGCTCCTCTTTGCTCAGCTCGTTGACCTTGATGGGCTCGCCCCCCTCCGGCGGGTTGAACACCACGTCGCCGGTGAGCGTCCCCGGGGAGTCGATGGCGTCGAGCATGGAGTCCGCCAGCATCGACTTGCCGGAGCCGGACTCGCCGACGACGCCGAGCACCTCGCCGCGGCGAACGTTTATCGACACGTCGTCGAGGACCCGCGCGTCCCCGCGCTCCATCGCGAACGCGACGCTCGCGTTCGTTATCTCTAAGACGTTGTGCTCGGCAGATGGCTCGTCCCGCGTCTTCCGTTTGGTGTGTTGCGTCGCCATGGTCAGTCCCTCTCGTCGGTTCGTACGGCGGGCGAGCGACCCCGCCCGTTACGCGTGCCTATCGTCAACATGTGACCGTAGTGGGAAACTATCATGTTCAATCCTACTTAACACTTTCCGCCGGCGCAGTCGTCGCGTGCCGATTCCGTGGGCTTCGGGTAGTTCGACCCGCGATACCGGCAAACTATAAGTTCGTCCGCGATGTCCGTGCTGACATGGCGCAAGCGCAGACGCGACAGAACGTCCTGTGGACAGTTCGCTCCAAATTCGGCGGTATCACCTCGGCGGTGATTCTCATCGGCGCGCTGTTGATTCTCCTGGGCGCGGTCCTCCAGACCGGCGTCTGGGCGGGAATGTTCGGAATAATCGGCGGATTGCTGGTGTTCGTGGCCGTCGCGTTCCGGGTCCTTATCTGGGCGTACCGGCTGGTCTGATCACATCATGGTGAACCCGTAGTACACCCCGACGAGCAGGAGTACGAGTATCACGAGGCCGAGCAGGTACCGCGTCGTATTTCCTTCTTTCTCCACTTTCATGGTTGAAGTCCGTTTGATAGGTCGATAGCGCGTGTGTTAATCTTTTCCCTGCTATCGAGTGGCACGGATACGCTCGGCGCGAAACGACCGAAAAAACAGCGACGCGAAATCGACCGACTGGGGTGTGCTCGTCAGTCCGCAGCGGACGCGGCACCGTCGCCGCCCTCCGAGCCGCCGCGACCGCCTTCCATGTCGTCGGTCGAGACGGTGGCCGCGTGGCGGGCGCGCAGGCGGGGGTTGAACAGCCGGTCCGTCCCCTGGGCGAACAGTTGGAGGCCGTACGTCATCGTGACGATGAACAGTATCGGCGCGAGCAGCCAGTGGAAGCGGTCCATGCCGGACAGCGCGCCGCCGTTGCGGGCGATGTTGAGGATGACGCCCCAGTTGCTCGTCGTGAACGGCAGCACGCCGATGAAGTACAGGCCGACCGACTCCATCAGGATGTTCCGCATGGAGCCGACGGTCCCCATCGTCAGCATCGGCATGAGCCGGGACATGACGTTCTTCGAGAGGATGCTCGACGTGGGCAGTCCGAGCACCCGCGAGGCCTCGACGTGGGACTCACTGCGGATGGTGAGCACCTGCGACCGAAGCTGTCGGGCCAACCGTGGCCAGTTGTCGATTGCCAGCACGAACCCGACGAACACCGGGCTCTTCGGTTCGAGAATCACGGCGAGGACGATGACCAGCGCCAGTCCGGGGATGTTCATCATCACGTCCGTCACCGTCATGAGCACCTTGTCGATGACGCCGCCGAGGTAGCCGGCCGTGACGCCGAGAAGGATGGCCAGGCCGAGCGTCACCGCCGCGCCCGACAGCATCATGATGAGCATCGGACGGGTCGCGAGCACCTGCTGTGCGAGGAGGTCGCGGCCGATGTCGTCGGTGCCGAGCGGGTAGCGCATGTTCTCCAGCGGTTGCAGGAGAATCGGCCCTTGCATCGGCCTGACCTCGGGGACGAGGTACGGTCCGAACAGCCCGAGGAAGCCGAAGATGCCGAGGATTATCGCGCCGACGCGCGCCCGCGGCGAGGTCCAGATGATGCGGAACGGGGTCAGGAGGCTCTGGTCGATTCGCTCTCTGATGTACTCGCCGCGCGAGAAGTCGGAGCTATCGACGTCGAAGCTCATCGCGCCGCTGGACGAGATGCGGTTGCCTTCGATGCGGTCGTCGATGGTTTCGGTCTCGTCCGCGCCGCCGCCCCGCAGGCGGTTGACGAATCGCTGGAGGGTTTCGCGGTACGACCGCGAGTAGGACTCGCGCTGGGTGTGCCCGGCGCGGGGGTCGATGAAGCCGTAGGTGAAGTCGGCGATGAGCAGGCCGACGACGGTGACGATGGTAAAGAGGATGACCGCCGCCATGACCGTCGTGTAGTCCCGCGCCATCGTGGCCTCGTAGAAGTAAAAGCCCATGCCGCGGTAGCGGAATATCTGCTCCATGATGACCGACCCGCCGAACAGGCTGGCGAGCCCGGCCATGAGGCCGGTGTACATCGGCAGCATCGAGTTCCACCCGATGTACCGCAGTTGAATCCGGCTGTCGGGCAGTCCCCTGAGTTCCGCCACGTCGACGTAGTCCTCACCGATGATGCGGGTACAGTGCGCCCGGAATTCGAGGCCGCCCCACGAGGTCAGCGCGAACGACATGATGGGCAGCGCGGCGTGTCGCAGCACGCTAGCCATGAACTCGATGTTGAACCCGGGCGTGAGCGCGTTGTCGTAGCGCCCGCCGTTGGGGAAGAACTCGGTGCCGAACCCGAGCATGAACAGCAGCACGAGGCCGACGATGTAGTACGGGACGGCGTCGGAGAAGATGACGAAGTAGCTTCCCACGATGTCCCAGGCGTCTCCCTCGTGGACGGCGAGGAAGCCGCCGATGAGAAACACCATGATGGTGCCGATGACGAGGGCGAAAAGCGAGACGAACATCGTCCACGGGATGGCCGGTCCGAGAACGTTCCAGACCGGGTCCGCGTAGAATATCGACCGGCCGAAGTCCAGTTGCGCGACCGAGATGATGTATTCGACGTACGCCTGCAACATCGGTTCGTCCGGGTTGACGTTCGAGTACATCTCGACCATCTGGTTGAGACGGGTCGTCGAAACCGCCCCTCCGGAGCGCTGTCTAATCTGCGCGGCGATGTAGTCCATCGGCCCGCCGGGAATGAGCCGAACCGTCACGAACGAGAACGTGATTGCCGCCCAGACCGTTATCAGGGCCTGCGCTATCCG
The DNA here is from genome assembly GCF_014530665.1 of Haloferax sp. AS1. Classification (NCBI taxonomy): domain Archaea; kingdom Methanobacteriati; phylum Methanobacteriota; class Halobacteria; order Halobacteriales; family Haloferacaceae; genus Haloferax; species Haloferax sp. AS1. The sequence goes on along the minus strand of NZ_SPSA01000003.1, from coordinate 196,864 downwards.
GCGCACGTAGTAATTTTTCTCGACCATCCTTGCTAGTTGTTAGCTCTCATGTGTGTACTTAATCATTATGAATCGGGCCACTTTCGACCGCACTCGACCGAACCGGCCTCGCCGTCGTCGCGTCCGGGGCGATTAGTTCCGCCTCCGTACGGGGAGTTCACCGCATGGCTGAGACGTGTGGCTGTCTCGGTGAGACGACGGGTTCCGGTTCAGATGGCGGCGCTCGGTGAGATTACTGGCCTCCGGCCGGGTGGAAGTACTCGGTTCCCATCTTGGCCATGTACTGGCAGTAGGAGTACTGACCGACCTCGACGATTTCGTAGCGATACGCCGGATTCCGGTTGTTGTCCGGCGGCATCGTCCCCCAGTTGTCGTGATTCAGCCAGTAGCCGCCGGTACCGCCCTCCTCGTTTATGAGCATCATCGGCAGCGTCTGGTTGAATATCCACGAGACCTCGGCGACTTTCTGTCTGCGCTCTTCGTCCGACATCTGCGTTCGGAGTTCGTTGAGTTCGTTGATGACGTCGACTTCTCGGAGGTCGCCGTCGGGGTTCCCGATGGGGTACGGAACCTCCACGGTGCGGTCCATCGCCCAGTTGTCGTTGGTCGGAAGCGGCTGTCCGGACAGCGACTCCTGAACCCTAAACGAGTTCGAGAAGCCGAGGAACGGCGGGCCGGACTTCGCTCCGCCCCAACTGTCGAACAGCATCTCCCAGTCGCCGGATTCGAGCGTATTTCCGGCGCGGATGGTCGCCTCCTGTGCGGTCACTTCGGTCTGGAGACCGAAGTCGTCTAGATAGGTCTTCGCGATTTGGGCGAACCGCAGGGCCATCGGCTCCTCGTCGGACGTCGCCGTGTAGAACCGGAGGGTGACGTTCTCCCCGTTCGGGTCCTGCCAGCGACCTCCCGACCGGGAGAAGCCGGCGGCTTCGAGGAGTTCGGTCGCCCGCTGTTCGTCCACGTCGTCTTCCGTGTGGGCGTATCGGTCGAGTTGCGTGAGAGCGCCGCTCGGCCACTCCGAGTTCCCGCCGAACCAGGGCACCTCCTTGTCTTGGCCGATTCCGGTCGGGATGCGGTCTTCGACCCAGTAGGTGCCGTAGTCCGGGACCCACTCGACGAGCGGTCTCCGGGGGACGATGTGGTGAATCGCCTTCCGAACGCGCGGGTCGCCGGTGATATCGCTTTGGCAGTTGAGCAGGACTCCCATCGACCCGCTTCGCATCTGCGGCGTGATTTGGTCTTCCGAGAGGTCGTCGGCGGGACCCCATCCGCCCTCTCTGAGTTGGTCCCGGGCGGACTGCGATTCGGGTGGGTAGCTCACGTCGATGACGCCCTCCTGCATCGCCCTCGTCCGCTGTTGCTGGTTCGGGTAACGGTGCCAGTCGAGGTTGTAGTCTATCATGTCGCCCGTGATTTCGCCGTTCGCCCACTCGGCGTCGCTGAATGGGCTGACGTAGTCGTCGTAGGGTTCGAAGTGCGCGACGTTCTCCTCCCCGCTGACGAACTCCCAGACGGAGTTCCCCGGCACGTTCGCGTTGTCCCAGACGTCCTGCTGAATCGCCTGCATCATCTCCTGTTGGGCGGAGGTTCGCTCCGATTCGGTGGTGGCGTCGTCGAACATCTCGGCGTACTGCCCCCAGATGTCCCGGTGCGCCCAGAGCCACGCCCGGCGCTTCATGTGACCGAACTCGAATATCTCCCGGCTGATACTGGGCTCGACGAGGTCGAAGGTGAGTTCGTACGTCCCGGTCTGCTCTACGTTCTCGTACAGGGGCTGTGCGCCGTAGCCCTTGTGGACGGTCTGCATCAGCTGACCGATTTTGAGCTGCGTCGTCACGTCCTCCGCCGTCAGGTCGTCGCCGTTGTGCCACGTGTAGGTGTCGCGGATGTTCCACGCGACTTGTCCGTTGTCGGCGTACTCCCAGTCCTCGACGACCATCCCCTTCGTCTGGTTCGACACCTTGTCGTGGACGGCCAACTGGTCGAACATCGCCCAGTACCACCGAAACGAGAAGTTCGCGGCGTTCCCGTAAGGGTTGAACCGGGCGTTCGTCGGCGCGAGCGAGATGATGTGGTCGAGCGTCTGTCCCGACGACTGACCGTCCGACTCGCCGTCGGTCGTCGTGCTTCCACCGCCGCCCTCGTTTTCGAGGGGTGTCGGCGTGTCCTCGTCCCCGCCCTGACTACATCCTGCCAGCGCGGCGGCGCCGGCGGTGGCACCGAACGCGTTTCGAAGCAGACGACGTCGCGTCTGTGGCGACACGTCTTCCCATTCACCGTCGCTTATCCAGTTGTCGGACTCAGCGCTGCTTTGCGAATCCATCACACAGTACTCATTACGACTATTCTATATATACCCATCGATAATGCTGATTATTTAATGACATTAAGTTTGACTGCGCGGACGCGCTTGCGACTCTGGAGGCCGAACCGCGGGACGGTGTCCCCAAAGGACTATTATGGCGTTTCCCGAAATCGACGGTAATGGGAACCTCAGAACGGTCGTACTTCAAATGTTGGATCTGCCGGAAGAAGATGCTGTGGACGACCGTGCTCTCGTTCACGCTCCTCATCGTCGTGCTCGGACTCCTCGCGATGACGGGCATCGAGCGCGGGACCGCCTCGTACGTCGTCCTCATGATGGACTTCGCCCTCGCCGGCGTGCTTCTCGCGACCGTCGGCGTCGTCTTCTGGCGGTGCGGCTACCTGAGCGACGCGCTCGACTGACCGACTGACTCTCGGCCCGGTCTCGTCCGGTCTGGCCCGTTCCGTTTCGGTCCGTCCCGGCCGGTCTCGGTTTCTTTCTCGCCCTCGCTCTCGACTCGCGTCGCCACCGTTCTTCATACTACAATGTCCTGTTCTCCATACCACGCTGATATTTTTGACGCTATCATTCCGCTGTCTATTGATTTCGGCGTCGAGTACACCTCTGAGACGGCCGTTTTTGTTCGCGTACGGGGAACTCAGACCCGTCGGCCGAGCGGGCGTCCCCCCGAACCGACGCTCTGTCAGCGCCCCGTGTTCGAGAATCCCCGCTCTCAGGACTCATATCGGCAGGACTGCGGTCGGTGGGCGTCTGTCGATTGCCGTGACGCCGCTACAACCGTAATGCTCGTTTCCCCGCGTTCTGCTCGTTTCGTTACCCGCCAGATATGTCCGAAAACGGGTCGTAGACGGCCTCAGATGCGAGCTATCGCTTCTCTCTGTTCTGTTCGCCCACGGGGAACGATTTACCCCGTTTACGGCGTCGACACGCACTTGTGAGGTCGTCGCGTTCGTCGAAACGACACCGAATGACCGGCTTCGACTACGACGACTGGTTCGACGGCGTCCTCCGAGCGAGCGACGGGAGCGACAGTTCGGTCGCGTCCGCGGGCACCCCCGGCCGGGCGTTCGCGGCGTGGCAGGCGTCGTTCCGCGGCGAACTGCGCGATGTACTCGGATTCCCGGCGATGCGTGACCGCGCCGTCGAGGGCATCGACCCGAGGCGACGGGAGCGCTCGGGAGGGTCGGTTCAACACCGGAGTTACGAGCGACAGACGTGGAGCGTCCGCACGGAACGGGGGTTCCGCGTCCCGTTCTATCTGCTCGTCCCCGACTCGGTGGACCCGCCGTATCCCGTCGTCGTCGCGCTTCACGGCCACACCGAACACGGCAAGGACCTCGCCGCCGGTGTCGCAGATGGCGAGGCGGCCCGCCGTCACATCACCGACGACCGACGGGACATCGCGCGGCAGGCGGTTCGCCGTGGCTTCGCCGTCGTCGCCCCCGACATGCGCGCCTTCGGTGAGCTAGCCCCCGACGCGGCCGACGAATCGAACGCGTCCAACGCCGTCAGCGCGTGTACGTACTGGCAGCAGCGCGCCCAACTCGTCGGCCGGTCGCTCGTCGGCGAGCGCGTCTGGGACGTGTGCCGGCTGGTCGATTTCGTCGCGGACGCCCCCGACCTCGACGCGGACCGACTGGCCGTCTGCGGTCACTCCGGCGGCGGGACGGTCGCACTCCTCGCGGGCGCGCTCGATGAGCGACTCGGGGCCGTCGTCGCCTGCGCGTCGGTCTGCCCGTTCGAGGACTCCATCGTCCCCATCGACCACTGCCTGTGCAACTACGTCCCGGGCCTCCGACGCCTCGGCGAGGTGTGGGACATCGCCGGCCTCGTCGCTCCGCGGCCGCTCCGCGTCGTCGCTGGCGACGCCGACCAGATTTTCCCGATTGCCGGAACGAGACGCGCGTTCGACCGCATCCGCGAGCGGTACTGCGCCGCGGACGCCGACGGCGAGTGCAGTCTCTACGTCGGCGACGGCGGCCACCGCTTTTTCGAGGCCGGCGCGTGGCCCTTCCTGCGCGACCGGCTCTGAGGCGACCTGCCGTCTTCCTCCCATCGGGCGACCGGCCGTACTGCGCCGTGGTACCTCGGCACAACGTTTATCAACGCGCTCGCGGATGCTTCAGGCGTGACTCTCGAACAGCGGAACGTGCGCGACTACGGTATCGACGACGACGATTCGTTCGACACGGCGGCGATTCAGACGGCGCTCGACGACTGCGCCGGAACGGGCGGCGAGGTGTATCTCCCGCCGGGGACGTACCGAAGCGCCCCGCTCCGCGTCGGCGACGACACGACGTTCAGGCTGGCCAACGGCGCGGAACTCCGGTTCGTCCAGGACTTCACCGCGTTCCCGACGGTCGAGAGCCGCTGGGAGGGGTGGAACCAGGACGGCTTCCACCCGTGTCTCTACGTGGCCGACGCCGCGAACGTCACCATCACCGGCGAGGGCGTCATCGACGGCGGCGGCTCCTACTGGTGGGAGTTCGTGTCGGTACCGCCCGAGCAGTACCCCTCCGAACTCACCGAGCGCCTCGAGGAGATTCGGAGGGGCAACAAACAGGACGCGGTGAGCACGTTCACGGTGCGCCCGCCGCTGCTCCAGATAGACGGCTGCGAGAACGTGACCGTCTCCGGCGTGACGCTCCGGAACTCCCCGTTTTGGAACACGCACGTGGTCTACTCCGACGACGTGACGATTCACGACGTCTCGATTCGGAACCCCCCGGACGCCCCGAACGGCGACGGCATCGACATCGATTCCTCGCGATTCGTCAGGGTCAGCGACACCCACATCGACGCCGGCGACGACGCCATCTGCCTGAAGTCCGGCAAGGACGAGGAGGGCCGCGAAGTCGGTCGCCCGACGGAGAACGTCGTCGTGACGAACTGCACGGTCGAACACGGCCACGGCGGCGTCGTCATCGGGAGCGAGACGGCCGGCGACGTGCGGCACGTCACCGTCACGAACTGCACCTTCACCGACACCGACCGCGGCATCCGCATCAAGTCCAAGCGCGGCCGCGGCGGGACGGTCGAGGACCTCCGGTTCGACACCATCGTCATGCGCCGCGTCGCCTGCCCGTTCGTCATCAACGGCTACTACCAGACGGACATCGACAGCGACCCCGAGCCAGTCACCGAGGCGACGCCGAACGTCCGCAACGTCGACTTCCACCACATCACCGCCGAGGAGGTCGAGTCGGCGGCGTTCCTCGCCGGCCTCCCCGAACAGCGGTTCGAGGGCATCTCCTTTACCGACGTGGACATCGACGCGACCCGCCCGTTCGACGCGTCGGACCTCTCGCCGGCGATGGCGAAGGGCTACGACCAGCGCCACGGCGTCTTCTGTAAGTCGCTCGGCAGCGTCTCGTTCCGAGACGTTCGCGTAACGGTCCCCGACGGGAGCGGGACCCCGCTGACCGCGGAAGCGAGTTCGACCGTCGTCCTCGAGGGCTTCGAGACCGAGGCCGACGAGGGGCCGGCCGTCGTGGCTGACGGCGTCGAGCACCTCCGAATCGGCGGCTGTGTCGCCCCCGACGACGGCGAACCGTTCGCGCACGTCCGCGACGGCGCGGCTGGCGCGAATGACGGGGAGTCCTCGGTGCTCCTCGCCGGCAACTACGGCGACATGGCCGAGGCCGTCGTCTCGGTCCAGCCGGAAACGGTCGAGCGGTAGGCGACGCCCGACGCACTCGTTTTTGCGAAAAACGCTCCTGTGCGCTTCAGTCCCGGAGCGACGGCGCGGCGAACTGGCCGTTCTCGAACGCAATCGGCGAGGGTTCTTCGACCACGCGCAGGCCGTCGCGGTCGCGGGCCTCCTCGACCAGCGCCGGCGAGGCGTACAGCCGGTGGAGGTGCATGGTGTCGGCCGCGCGGACGACTCGGACCGTGTCGGGGTCGACGACGCCGATAGTCGAGAGCGCGGCGACGACGCCCGCGCGGTCGGTCTCGACCACGGGCGGGAGCTTCACGCCGCGGATGGTGCTCGCGGTGAGCGCGTTGATGAGCGTCGTCCCCGCGTCCAACTCGGCGGCGATGTCCTCGTGAATCACGTCCGCCGACCCGACGCCCATCGCGTTGCCGTGGGTCTTCTCGGTCAACCCGCGGGTGTAGATGCGCTTGATGTTCGGTTTTTCCGGGGCCGGTTCGTTGATGGAGAACGGTCGGCGGCCGATGACGTTCGTGTCCATCCCCTGCCCGCTAATCTCCTTGCCCTGCCGGTCGAACACGGCCAAGTCGAGCTCATCGAACGGGAGTTTCGGCATCAGTTCGTAGGCGGTTTCGAGCAGTTCGCGCTCGCGGTCGAGGAAGCCCGACGGGGGGACGCCCTCGATGAGTGTGGTGTCGTCGTGCTGGTCTTCCACGATAGCGACGCCGCCGACGATGGGAAGCGAGTCCAAGAGCTGCTCGGTTATCTCGGGAATCATCCGTCGGAACGACCAGTCGACCGCCCACTTGTGGGCGATTTGCGCGCCGCGCTGTTTGCCCATGCCGATGACGAGCATCTTCGACAGCCCGCTTTCGACCTCGCCGTCGAAGTCGGTGTGGGGTTTGACGCGGTTGACGGGGACGATGGCGTCCGCGGCCGCGGCGTTGGCGTCGGCGACGACGGGTACGTCGCGGTCCGGCGTGCGCCCGACCTCCACGACCTCCATGCTGGACCGAATCTCGCAGCCGATTCGCGCTTCGGTGACGCCGAGTTCGTTCAGCATCTCCCGCTGTCCCTCGCCGGTCGCGCCGCCGTGGCTCCCCATCGCGGGGAAGACGAACGGCTCGTACCCCGCCTCGGAGACGGCGTCGACGACGCCCGCGACGATGTCCGGCAGGTTCGCGATACCGCGGCTCCCGACGCCGAGCGCGACCTCGCCGCCCTCGGGAACGTCCGCGAACGACAGCGTGTCGACGGCCCGTGCGGCCGCCTCCGGCACGTCGTCTGTCGGAATCGGGTCCGTCTCCCAGACCTGTTCGACGATACCTAACTCGGGGAGCGGGGGGTTGCCGCACGCTTCGAGGATAACGTCTTCCGGGACTGAGAGCCAGTCTGCGGGGTTCTCGTTGTCATCTGTGTGCATGCCGCACCCGACGGCCGAGTTCGACATAAAACTGTTCGTCGGGGGCGTTCCTACGCGCTGAGGTCGTCGAGGACGACCCGGCGACCCTCCTCGGAGGACCGATAGCTCGCCTCGGTGAGTTGGACACCGCGCGCCCCGGCGGTGAAGTCCCACGGGAACGGCTCGTCGGCGACGACGTGGCGGACGAACTTCTCCCACTGGAGCTTGAACGCGTTCTCGAACACCCGGTTGTTTGGGACGCCCGTCCAGTCCTCGTAGAAGTCGTGTTCCTTCGGCGTGTCGGGGTTCCACTCCGGTTTCGGCGTGTTCGCGTGGCCCTGCGTCTTGCAGTCGCGCAGGCCGGCGACCGCGCTTCCCTCGGTCCCGTCGACCTGGATTTCGAGGAGGTCGTCGCGGTTGACGCGGACGGTCCACGAGGAGTTGAGTTGGGCGACGATGTCGTCTTCCAACTCCATGATGGCGTAGGCGGCGTCGTCGGCGGTCGCCTCGTACGGTTCGCCGTCCTCGTCGATTCGCTCGTCGATGTGGGTCTTCTGGAGACAGCGGACGGACTCCACCTCACCGAACAGGTTCTCCAGCACGTAGCTCCAGTGGGAGAACATGTCGTCGACGATGCCGCCGCCGTCCTCGGCGCGGTAGTTCCACGAGGGGCGCTGTGCCTCCTGCCCGTGGCCGGTGAACACCCAGTAGCCGAACTCGACGCGCACCGAGAGGATGTCGCCGAAGAAGTCCTGTTCGATGAGCCGCTGGAGCTTCAACAGTCCGGGGAGCCAGAGTTTGTCCTGGACGATGCCGTGTTTCACGTCGCTGTCTTCGGCCATCCCGGCCACGTCGAGCGCGGCGCTGAGGTCGCTCGCCAGCGGTTTCTCGCAGTAGACGTGCTTTCCGGCGTCGATAGCCTTCATGACGCTGTCAGGGCGGCGGGGGGTTATCTGCGAGTCGAAGTACACCTCGTCGTCGCCGTCGAGACACGTTTCGAGGTCGGGGTCGACGGTCCAGCGGTCGATGCCGTGTTCCTCGCTCAGTTCGCGGAGTTTGCGCTCGTTGCGGCCGACGAGAAGCGGGTTCGGCATGACTCGTTCCCCGCTGGGGAGTTCCACGCCGCCCTCCTCGCGCAGCGCGACGATAGAGCGGATGAGATGCTGATTCGTTCCCATCCGGCCGGTCACGCCGTTCATGATGATACCTAGCTCTTGCATGGGCTAACTCGTTGCACCAATCTGCTGGTCGGAGTGTAATAACCTTTTGCATGGTTTCGGGTTCCGCCGTGAACGATTCGCGCGTCTGACCGTCGCCCGCACCCGTGAACAGCCGATTCGACGCCGAATGTGAGCGCGGAGCCGACGACGTGCGTGACTCGGGCGACTCCGATTCGGGTATGCCGAACTTTATATGCATCCTCCGACGTGTTACAAACATATGCTTGTAATATATTGGGTTTCACCTCGTCATTTCGTCACAGACACCGTTTCATTCGTTCGCCACTCTCGAACTTTATCTACTGCCGTCGCCCCAGTTCGGGGCTACCATAAATTATAACAATCGTTGAATATGTTATCTGGTGAGTAATTCGCTCATGACACCTGACAGGAGAACGTTCCTCCGCGTGCTCGGAGCAGGCAGTATCGGCGCGACGACTGCTGGCCTCTTCGGTGGCGGCGCTGCGGCCGCGACCGTGATTTCGATGCAGGGCGGCGGCGACGACATCTGGGGCACGGCCGACGCGTTCCACTACCACTACACGGAACTGAGCGGCGACTTCGACGTCGCCGTCCAGAACACCGGCATCGACAACGTCGAAAGCTGGACGAAGGCGGGCCCGATGGTTCGCGAGTCGCTCGACCCCGACGCGAAGAACGTCATGGTCCGCCGCCGCCCCAACGGCGAGGCGTCGATGCAGTACCGACCCGAAGACGGGGCCGAGACGAACAGCGTCGGCGGCACACCGGCCGACTGGCTCCGCCTCGCGCGAAGCGGCGACACGATAGAGACGTACCACTCCACGGACGGCGAGACGTGGACCTCGATTACCACGCTCGGCGGCGACGACATCTCGCTGGGCGACAGCGTCTACGTCGGTCTGGCCGTCACCAGCCACCTCTCCGGGACGCTCGCGACGGCGACGTTCCGGAACCTCTCGGGGGCCGACCCCGACCGGAACCGAGACATCGGCGACGTCGATGTCGCGGGAAGCGTGGAGAGTACGGCGGGCGTCCCGCTCGTCTCGACCGGCGACGTGACCGCCATCGCCTCCGACGCCGCGACCCTCACCGGCGAACTGAGCGACCTCGGCGGTGCCGATTCCGCGGCGTGTTACTTCGAGTACCGGGAGGTCCCGACCGAGTCGTGGAACACCACGGCATCGACGGAACGCTCCTCGCCGGGCGCGTTCAGCGTCGAGGCTGACGACCTGACGGACCGCCGCTACTACGAGGTGCGCGCGGTGGCCGACACGGCCGACGGAGACACCGCGAGAGGCGCAGTCTCCACGTTCAGCACGCCGAACCCGTCGAACAGCAAGGCCCCAGACAGCGCCGGCTCGGACCATGCCGGTCCGGACAGCGCGTCGCAGTTCGGACCGAGCGACGGGTTCGCGGACGCGGCACCGTGGCTCGACGACGACACGCCGGTCATCGTGATAACCGAACCGACGCGCCGTCAACTCGAAAAGGCGGTCACCGTCGACGGCGAGCGACTGGTCGTCTTCGAGACCAGCGGCACGGTCGACCTCGGCGTGCGCGACCTGCCGATTCCGTACGACAAGTGCTACATCGCCGGGCAGACCGCGCCCTCGCCGGGCGTCACGTTGGTCAGGGGCCGCGTGAACGTCGCGGCGAGCGACTGCGTCCTCCAGCACGTCCGGGTCCGACTCGGTGACGCGGGAATCGAGGAGCCGACCGAGGACTGGGCGCTCGACACGGTCAACACGGCCGACGAGACGGAGAACAACGTCATCGACCACGTCTCCGCCTCGTGGAGCGTCGACGAGTGTCTCTCGGTCGGCTACGAGACCGCGGACACGACCGTCTCGAACTGCCTCGTCGCCGAGGCGCTCGACGACTCGGTCCACCCGAAAGGCGAACACGGTTACGGGTCGCTCATCGGCAACGACGCGACGAACGTCGCCATGCTGGGGAACGTCTGGGCGTTCAACACCGACCGCCACCCCCGACTCAAGGAGGGAACCGAGAGCGTCGTCGTCAACAACGTGATGTACGACTTCGAGGACGGAACGTGGCTGGACCCCGACACCGAGGCGAGCATCGTCGGCAACGCCTACCGCAACCCCAACTCCGACAAGGCGAACGTGTTCGCCGAGGACGATGTGGACACGGCCACCGCGTACCTCGAAGACAACGTCACCGACGACGACGTGCCGATGGTCGACGAGAACGTGACCGTCGTCGACGAGCGACCGCTGTGGCCCGACGGACTCGCGGCGATGCCGTCGGACCGGACGTTCGAACACAACCTCGAAAACGTCGGCGCGCGCCCGGCCGACCGGACGGCGACCGACGAGCGCATCCTCGAACACGTCGAACTCGGCGCGAGCTATCTCGTCGACAGCCAAAAGCAGGTCGGCGGCTACCCGGACCTCCCGGTCAACAGCCACGAACTGAACGTCCCGAACGGCGGGACCCGACAGTGGCTTCGGTCGTGGTCTCGGCGGGTCGAATCGCCCGACGGCTGACTGCGCGGAGCCGACGCGCCGCCCGCGACCGGCTATATTGCTTGTACCCGCATCTTTTTACATCATTTTCGGTGAACTACGTGTATGGGTGCGAACATCGGATACATCGGTATCGACCACCACCACCGGGACCCCTACTTCGCCGTCGCGAGCGAGTTGGACGCGACGATTACCGCGGTCTGCGAACCCGGACGACGGGTCGACGTGGGGAACATCGCGGCGATGGACGACCGGCCCGACGAAATCACGACCGAGGGACAGGACATGGCGGACCTCGTCGGCGGCGCGGCGGTGTACGAGGACCCTCACGAACTCGTCTCCGACGCCGACGTCGACGTGGCGTGGATAACCTACCGGAGCGACGAGACGCCGGCAATCATCGAGAGCGCCGTCGAGAACGGCGTTCACGTCATCAGCGAGAAACCCATCGCTCGGACCGCCGCCGACCTCGAAGATATCGCTGACCGCGCCAACGAGCTCGGCGTGACCGTCTCACCGACGATGTACTACCGGCGCAACCCCGTCGCGATGACGCTCCGCGACCGGGTTTCGGAGGGCTTCTTCGGTGACGTGTGGACGCTCGACGGCCGCTTCAACGCCAGCCAACTCTCCTACCGCGACACCGACCACTACCTCTACGACCGCGAGACGAGCCGCGGCGGCGCGCTCCAATGGATAGGCCCGCACTGGGTCGACGTGATGCCGTGGATTCTCGACGACCCCATCGCGCGGGTGAACGCCCGGTTCCACGACGCGGTCGAGGCGGACGTGGAAGCCGGTGCCGTCCTCCAGTTCGAGACCGAAAGCGGGACGCTCGGCACGTACCACACCGGCTACTACCTGAGCGACCGCGGCAAGGACACGCACCTCGGGCTCTACGGCACCGAGGGACAGGCGCTGACGCCGCTGCACCACGACTCGCTCCAGCACGAACCCACGGTCCCGCTCGATATCACCTCGGAGCACCCCGACTGGACCGCCGCGCCGAAGCGGACCGTCGAGTTCGAGTTCACGTACGACCGCTTCCCGGCGTGGGGCGACTTCGTGCAGGACTACTTCGAGGACTACTTCGCGGGCTACGAGACCGGCGACGTGCCCGCGACGGTCGACGACGCCGTGCAACTGCTGCGCGTCCTCGACGCGGCGTACGAGTCCGGCGAGCGCGGCGGGTGGGTCGAAGTCGAGGGGTGACGTCGGTCGACGCCGCCCGGACGCCGCCCAACACCGTCTCGCTGAGACCGCGTCCGCTTAGTCGTTCGACCATCCCGAATTTTAAATACATAGCCGAAAATATTGAGGTATGCCAACGGATAACTCACCAAAGACGCTCCGGACGACCGCCACCTCGATAGCGATTCTGAAGCAACTCGAAGCGATAGACGGCGCGCGAGTCTCCGAAATCGCCGAGCGGATGGACAAGCCCAAGAGCACGATTCACGGTCACCTCGCGACGCTCAAGCAGGAACAGTTCGTCATCAAGGAGGGCGATTTCTACTTCATCGGCCCGGAACTGCTTCGGTTAGGGAACCAAGTCCGGACGCGGGAACCGGCGTTCGTCCTCGCGCGGCAGTTCACCGAACGACTGTTCGAAGAGACCCGCCTTCGGTCGATTTTCACCGTCGAGATGGGTGGGAAGGCCGTCTTCCTGCACACCGCCTCGGGGAGCAAGATGGGGTGGTCCCACGAGCAACTCGGCAATCGGTTGTTCCTGCACAACACCGCCGTCGGGAAGGCGATTCTCGCGGAACTCCCGGAGCCGCGCATCGAACAGATACTCGACCGATGGGGCCTCCCACAGGAGACGGAAAACACCACGACTGACCGCGAGACGCTGTTCGAGGAACTGGAGCGCGTCCGCGAACAGGGCTACGCCGTCAACCGCGCCGAGAACTTCAACGAACTCTACGCCATCGGCGTCGCCGCGACGCGCCGTTCGGGCGACGTTATCGGCGGTTTCAGCGTCACGGGCCCGGCCCACTCGGTGACCGGCGAGGACCGGAAGGCCGAACTCGCACATACGGTCAAGGACATCGTCAGCGAGTTCGAACTGGAACTCGCGCTCGCGTGACTCGGGTTCGAGCGAGCCGAACCCGCGGTCTTCGCCCGCTCTCCTGGCTCGCCCGACGGTTACGTTCGTTTCTGCCGAACTTTATATGCTCTCGAATCGTGACTATCTAATGACACAATTTCAGCACTTCGTCGCAGCGGATTACGGTCGTAGATGTGTAAAATTATCTGCCGCTCTCGCATCCGTGTCATCGCGCACGGTGTATTGTACGGTAATAACACATTTGTGTGGGTGTGCTGAATCAAATCCAACAGAGCGTGCTTCTGTCGGTGGTATTAGGTGTTCTCCAAGACAGTGCAAGGTGAATATCGCGGGTATTTAACAATATCCTCACACGACTCCCGTTTGGAAGCGCGTTCGAGCATTACAAACGTCCCGTCCCATCGACTACGACTGCGCGTTCATGTTGATGTTGACCTCGATGACGTTCGCGGACTGCGTGACGAGTTTCGGGACGTGCTCTTGGAACTGCTCGCCTTGCAGGAGACTGGTCGGGCCCGACACGCTCACCGAACCGAGCACCTGCCCGCTCGGGTCTTCGATTGGCGCGCCGATGGCGCGAAACCCTCTGATCTCCTCTTCGTCGTTGTACGCGTAGCCGCGCTCGCGAATCTGTTCGAGTTCGTCGAACAGCGCCTCGCGGTCGGTGATAGTGGCTTTCGTCTGCGCAGGGAGTCCGCGTTGTTCGATGATTTCCTCGACTCGCTCGTCGGGAAGGGCGGCCAAAATCGCCTTTCCGGAGGCGGTGTAGTGGAGGTGGTCTTGGCTCTGTACCTTCTCGGTCTGGTACTCTCCATCGACGCTCGTGTCCCCTTTCACCTGGTAGAGGTTGACCCCGTAGCCGTTCTCCTCGGTGACGATGTGCGTGTACTGGTCGGTCTCCGCCGCGAGTTTTTCGACCTCCGGCTTACCGTATCGGTACAGCGGGCTCTGATTCCGCGCGTACTCTCCGAGGACGGTGAATTTGAACGCGAACCGGTAGCGGTCCCCGCGCTGGACGAGCAAGCCGTTTTCCTCCAGCGTCCTGAGATGGATGTACGCCGTGCTCTTCGAGATGTCCAAATAGTCGGAGAGCTCCGAAACACCGATTCCATCGCAGTCTTTGACGGCGTCGAGAACCCGTGACGCCGTCGTGACCGTCTTCAGCGTCCGTGGCCCCCCTTTTTGCCCCGTCTGTTTCATAGTGTGGTTGTGTCACTCCTCCCGTATTAACGTTCGCCTATGTTAACTATACGATGCTACATGAATATGTACGTACGGTAAATACACTATATTTGGCCTTATTCTCATATTCCGGTCTAAGGGCGGGTCTGTCCGTTCTCGGAATCCGCGAAATTCGTTTACCATAGCCGAACGCAGTGACTCCGGGTCGCCGCCACCGGCGGGGGTCCGGTGGCCCTCGTCGTCTGCGGTAGTTCGCGGCCGCAAAAAGTGCGCTGTGGGTTGGCATACTCGTCCGTCGGTCGGCCGGTCGACCGTCGTCGTGCTCCGCCGCGCATCCCCGGCAGACGCGGATTAGCTCGGCACTTCGCCTTCGACGCCCTCGACGAAACTGCTCATCTCTTGGAAGAGGAACTCGTCGCTTTCCCCCTCGAACGCGCTGCCCGCCCACACGTCGAGTTCGTCGTTCAGGATTTGCTCTTCCGTCGCGGCGACCTGGTCTTTGACCTCCTGTGAGACGTTCGGTCCCCACTCGTCGAGCATCGGAACGCCCGTCTCCATCCCGCCCCAGAACGCATCGGCTTCCCACGACCCCTCGTGGAGCGATTCGAGGGTCGGACCGTAGAACTCGGTCCAGTCCCAAATCGGAGAGATGAGGTAGTTCTCACCGCCGAACTGCCCCATCGGAGCGTTGTACCCTGAGGTCCAGACGCCGGCGTCGCTGGCGGCCCTGACCGCCGCCGGCGAGTCCTGCTCTTGGGCGATGACGTCACAGCCCTCGTCGATGAGCGCGTTCGCGGCCTCTCTGGCCGTCGGCGGGTCGAACCAGGCGTTGACCCAGCGAACCTTGAACGTCGCCTCGGGGTTGACGGAGCGCGCGCCCAGCGCCATCGCGTTGATGGACCGAACGACCTCCGGAATCGGGAACGCGGCCACGTACCCGATGGTGTTGTTCTCGGTGACCATTCCGGTGGCCTGTCCGGCCAGATACCGCGGCTCGTAGATGCGACCCATGTAGCGACCCATGTTCTCCCGCGTCCGGTAGCCCGTCGCGTGTTCGAACACGGTGTCCGGGTAGTCCTCCGCCACCGCGTACATCGGGTCCTGGTAGCCGAACGTGGTTCCGAATATCACGTCCACGTCCCCTTGGGCGTACTGCTCGAAGACCCGCTCGGAGTCCGAGGGCGCGACGGCCTCCGTGTACTCCGTCTCCAACCAGTCGTACTGCTCGTCGACGGCCTGCCGGGCTTGGTCGTGCGCCCACGACCACCCGAGATCACCGATTTCGGAGATGTACACCCACGCGGCGTTGACCGTCTCTCCCTCGCTTGGCCCCCCGCCGTCGGTGGTCTCGACGTCGCCGGTCGTCGTTCCACTGGTCGTTCCCTCGCTGGCCGTCGTTTCGCTCGCCTCCGTGTCGTCGGTGTCTCCGGTGTCTCCACCGGTACAACCCGCGAGCGTGGTGACGCCGGCGGCACCGAGCGCACTCAGTACGTCTCTCCGCTGAATCGAAGATTCCTCGTCTAACATCGCGTAACCGCTTACTTGTCATTGTAATTTATACTTAAATATTTTCATAATCTTCTAGATATATCTGTCATACGGGTCGGTTCCGCCACGTTTTGCAATCGCATGTCGCTGAATACGATGTTTCTGTGGACGAATATCGACTCCACGCGCCGCGGCGGTCGTTCTGCTGTCAGTCGATAACTGTCGGCACGTACTCGAACGACTCCACGTCGACCAGTCCGTTGTTGGTGAGTCGGTACGTCGGAATCACTTCGAGGGCGAGAAACGACAGCGCCATCAGGCCACCGTCGCGGTCGAGTCCGAGGTCGTCGGCGGTCGCCTCGACTGATTCGAACGTCTCCTTTACGGTCCCCAGCGATTCGTCCGACATCAACCCTCCCATCGGAAGCGCCAGCGACGACAGGGCGTCGTCCTCCGGGTCGTACGCCGCGACGCCGCCGCCGACATCCCGGAGGTGGTTCGCCACGGTCGCCATCGAGTCGTGGTCGACGCCGGCGACGATGCAGTTGTGCGCGTCGTGGGCCACCGTCGACCCCACAGCGCCCCGCTCCAGCCCGAGCCCGCGGACGAATCCGCGGCCGATGCCGCCCGCTTCCCCGTGCCGTTCGATGACGGCGAGTGGAAGCACGTCGTCGTCCGCGTTCGCGGTGAGGACCCGTTCCTCGTTGACCGACGCGACGGGAACGTCTGCTTCCGCCCGTCCCGTCTGGAGTCCGCCGACCGCGTCGATGACTCTGACTCGCACGGGGTAGTCCCCCGCGTGTCGCACCGCGAGGTCCGCCGCCGACACCGGTTCGAACCTCACGGTGTCGGTCGCTATGGCCGACGCCGGCGGCGCGCCACCACCCTTCGTCGGGTCGACCGCTCCGTCGACGACGACGTGGTCCACCTCCCACGTTCGCAGGTCCGAGAGCAAGACGAGGTCAGCCGGTGCCCCCGGCCGAATCCGCCCGAAGGGGAGCCCGTAGCTCTCGGCGGTGTTGACGGTCGCCATCTGCACCGCCTCCACCGGGTCGACGCCCAACCGGATGGCCTTTCGAACCGCGAAGTCGATGCCGCCCCGCTCGACGAGGTCGACGACGTCTCTGTCGTCGGTACACAGCGAGAGCCGCCGACTGTCCACCTCGTCGACGAGACCGACCACGTCCGCGAGGTTCTTGCTCGCGGAACCCTCCCTGAGGTAGACGCGGAGTCCCGCCTCGACTTTCTCTCGGGCTTCCGCGAGACCGATGCTCTCGTGGTCGTTGTCGAGGTATCGGGCGACCGTCTGGAGGTCGCTTCCGCGTACCCGAGGCGCGTGTCCGTCGACCGTCAGCCCGCGGTCCCTCGCGGCCCGAATCTTCTCGTGGACGGAGTCGTCGCCGGCGACGACGCCGGGAATGTTCATCACTTCGCCCAGCGCGACGACCTCGTCTTCCCCGAGCAGGGCGTCGACGGCCTCGACATCGAGCGTCGCGCCCCCGTCCTGTAACGTCGTCGCCGGGACCGACGACGGAACGGTAAAGCGGACTTTCAGCGGCGTCCGTGTCGCGTCGGCCATCATCGCTTCGACGCCGGCGACGCCGCTCACGTTCGCAATCTCGTGCGGGTCGTGAACCACGCTCGTGACGCCCCGCGGCACCACCGCGTCGGCGTACTGCGGGAGCGTCACCATCGACGACTCGACGTGCATGTGCGCGTCGATGAGACCGGGCGCGATGTACTCCGCGTCGAGTTCGCGGGCCGCCGGTCGCTCTTCGAGCGCGACGATTCGCCCGTCGTCCACGGCGACGAACGACTCCGAGACGGTCCCCGTGTCGACGTTGACGAGGTTCCCGCTGACGAGGAGGTCAACCGGTTCGTCGCTCATCGTTGCGCTCCGTTCGATTCGGCTATCCGAGAGGCGGTCGGTGTCCACATCGATAGGCGCTCTTGTCGGAGGCGGGATTTATGAATTTCCCCACGTCATCCGAACACCCCCGAACAGATGGGCACGTCAAAACAAATATTCCGGTCATGAGAACAGTTATCTTGGTGGATTCAATACACTCCTGTGAATATACCACATGACAAGGGAACCATTTCTCCGGATGGAGAACATCGTGAAAGCGTTTCCGGGCGTCGTGGCCAACGACCACATTGACCTCACCGTCGAGCGCGGTGAAATCCACGGGTTGCTCGGCGAGAACGGCGCTGGAAAGAGCACGCTCATGAAGATTCTGTACGGTCTCTACTCGCAGGACGACGGCGAAATCTCCCTCTCCGGAACGCGGCTTCGGCTGGACTCCCCGCAGGACGCTATCGACGCGGGAATCGGGATGGTCCACCAGCACTTCATGTTGATTCCCCGTCTAACCGTCGCGGAGAACGTCGTCCTCGGCGAGCGCGAGCCGGCGACGCTGTTTCGCCCGGACGCGGACGCGGGCGGATGGCTCCCGGACGCCGTCCGCTCCAATTCGCTCGTCCAGTCGCTCGCCGGGCGGTTTTCGCTCGGCCTCGACGTTCCGGAGCGGCGCATCCAAGAGCTGGCCGACCGGTACGGCTTCGACATCGACGTGAGCGCGAAAGTCTGGGAGCTGGGCGTCGGCCAGCAACAGCGCGTCGAGATTCTCAAGGCGCTGTACCGCGATGTCGACCTGCTCATCCTCGACGAGCCGACGGCCGTGTTGACGCCGACCGAGGCCGACCGCCTTTTTGACTCGCTCGAACGCCTCACCGACGAGGGCGTGTCGATTATCTTCATCACACACAAGCTCGAGGAGGTCGAAGCGGTCGTCGACCGCGTGACCGTCCTCCGCGACGGCGAGAACGTCGGCACCGTCTCCACGTCAGACGTTTCTCGAGCCGACCTCGCGGAGATGATGGTCGGCCGCGAAGTGCTGTTCACGGTCGACAGAGAACGCGTCGCCCCCGGCGAGCCAGTCCTCCGGGCGCGGAACGTCTCCGCCACGGACGACCGCGGCATCGAGGCGCTGTCGAACGTCGACCTCACGGTTCGCCGCGGTGAGGTCGTCGGCATCGCCGGCGTCAGCGGTAACGGGCAGAAGGAACTCGCGGAAGTCATCGCCGGACTCCGCACTGTCTCCGCGGGCAAACTGACTGTCGACGGGACGGACCTCACGAACGCCTCGCCCCGGACGTTTATCGACAACGGCGTCTCGTTCGTCCCCGAAGATAGAAACCGCTACGGCTCCGCGGGGGACCTCTCTGTGATGCACAACGCGGCGATGAAGGATTTCCGCGAGGACCGCTTCGGGAGCGGGGTGACGCTGGACTACGGCGAACTCCGGGCGCACGCCGAGGCGCTCGTCGAGGCGTTCGACGTTCGCGGCGTCCACGACGTGACCGACGCGACGGCCGGCGACCTCTCGGGCGGTAACTTACAGAAGCTCATTCTCGCCCGAGAAATCTCCCGTGACCCCGACCTCCTCGTCGCGAACCAGCCCACCCGCGGCGTCGACGTCGGCGCGATAGAGTCCATCCGCGAGGCGATTCTCGACCAGCGGACCGAGGGGACCGGCGTGGTGCTGCTCTCGGAGGACCTCGACGAGATTATCGACCTGAGCGACCGCATCCTCGTCGTCTACGAGGGCGAGGTCGTCTACGAGACGACGCCCGAGGACGCCGACCGCGAGCGAATCGGGCTCGAAATGACCGGCGGCGGGGACGCCACCGCGACCGCGGGCGCTCAAGTCCGAGGACTCGGTGGGAGCTCATGAACGTCGAACTGCAACTCGACCCCCGGCGAACCATCCCCGCGTGGCTGGCTTACGGCACACCGGTACTCACCGTCTTTGCGGCCTTGGCCGTCGGCGGCGTCGCCCTCGTCGCGCTGAACGTCGACCCGGTGGACGCCTACACCGTGATGTTCGTCGAGACGCTCACCAGCCAGTTCGGCCTCACGGAGGTCCTCGTCAGGGCGGTCCCCCTGATTCTGGCGGGCCTCGCGGTGTATCTCCCGCTGAAGGCGGGGCTGTTCAACATCGGTGCCGAGGGACAGCTCCTCCTTGGCGCGCTCGCCGGCACGTGGGTCGCCGTAAACGTCTCGCTTCCCGCCGTGGCGTTGCTCCCGCTGATGATTCTCGCCGCCTGCGTCGCCGGCGCGTTCTGGGCGGGCATCCCCGCGTGGCTCCGCGCGAAGTGGGACGTCAACGAGATTATCACCTCGCTTCTGTTGACGTTCGTCGCACAGGAACTCCAGAGCTACCTGCTCCGCGGGCCCATGCAGGGCGGCACCGGGAACTTCCCGCAGTCGGCTCGCTTTTCGGACGCCGCGACCCTCCCGCCGCTCGCCGGACTCGTGCCCGGCGGCGAGTCGATACCGCTCTTCGCGGACGTTCACGCCGGCCTGTTGGTCGCCGTCGCCGCGGTCGTCGCCACGTACGTCGTCATGACCAAGACGCGCCTCGGCTTCGAGGTCACGTTCGTCGGCTCGAACGACGAGGCCGCCCGGCAGGCGGGGATGAGCCGGTACACGGTGTACCTGTTCGTCTTCCTCCTCGGCGGCGCGTTCGCGGCGCTCGGCGGCATCGCTGAAATCGCCGGCTCGCAGGGGCGGTTCCGCGCCGCCTTCGCCCCCGGCTACGGGTTCACCGCGATTCCCATCGCCCTCCTGGGCCGCAACAGCGCGGTCAAGGTCATGCTCGCCGGGCTGTTTTTCGCCGTCCTGTTCGTCGGCGGGTCGAGCGTCGAGGTCGCCTTCGGCGTCCCCGCGGCGTTGGTCGAAATCATTCAGGCGCTCGTCATCCTCTTTCTCATCACCTCGGAGTTCTTCAAGCGCTACCGAGTCGGCATCGCGTTCGACCGGCGGGGGAACGACGCGCCGGCCGACGCCACAGGCGGTGATGCGCGGTGGTGAGCTTCGCCGCCGGCCTCCTGAACGCGACGGTGCAGGCCGCGACGGTGCTGTTGTTGGCCGGGCTCGGAGAGCTCATCAGCGAGCGCGCGGGCGTCCTCAACCTCGGCGTCGAGGGGATGATGCTCGTCGGCGCGCTCGGCGGGTTCGTCGTCACCGCCGTTACGGGGAACTACTGGCTCGGCTTCGGTGCCGGCATCGCCTGCGGGATGGCGCTCGCGGCCGTCCACGCGTTCCTCTGTATCTCCCTGAAGTCGAACCAGGTCATAAGCGGCGTCATGCTGACGCTGTTGGGGACCGGCCTGACGACGTTCTTCGGGTCCGGGTGGGTCCAAGAGTCCATCACCGGCTTCCCCCAGATGACTTTCCCGATAGTCGGCCGCTACCTCGTCCACCTTCCACTCGTCGGTGAGGCGTTCTTCCGCAGTACCGCAACCGACTACCTCGCGCTCCTCGCGGTGCCGGTCGTCTGGTTTTTCCTGTATCGGTCGAACCTCGGTCTCGAAATCATCGCTGTCGGCGAAGACCCCGAGATGGCCGACACGATGGGTGTGCCGGTGTTCAAACTTCGCTATCTCGCGGTCATCATCGGCGGCGGCTTCGCCGGGGCCGCCGGCGCGCACCTCTCGCTGGCGTTCTCCCAACTGTGGGTTCCCGGCATGACCGTGGGCCGCGGCTGGATTGCGGTCGCACTCGTCGTCTTCGCCCAGTGGCGGCCCAGCAGGATGCTCGTCGGCGCGTACCTCTTCGGCCTGCTCGACGCGCTTCAACTCCGGTCGCAGTCGCTCTCGCTGGCCCTCGACCCGAACGCCCCCCTTGCCGGCGTCCTCAACCCGCTCGTCAACACGCTCACGAACCCGCAGATTATGTCGACGTACCCCTACCTGACGACGATTGCCGTCCTCTCGTACGCGGTCATCCGGACCGAGAGCGTCCGACTCGCGGTCCCCTCCGCGCTGTTGCAGTCGTACAACCGCGAGATGGACTGACCCGGCGTTCGACGCCGCGACCGTGGCACTGGCCGTGCCCTGACTCGCGCCGTCACCCCTCTTTTCACCGCTCACGCCGCCTTCACTCGTGTCGCCCGTCGTTCGGTCACGCCGAGCCGCGCCCGCGACTCGTTACAGTAGTACCGTCGTAATGTTGTTAGTATCTCCT
This sequence comes from Haloferax sp. AS1, assembly GCF_014530665.1. Lineage (NCBI taxonomy): Archaea > Methanobacteriati > Methanobacteriota > Halobacteria > Halobacteriales > Haloferacaceae > Haloferax > Haloferax sp. AS1. Next base: position 175,021 of record NZ_SPSA01000003.1, on the reverse strand, counting down.
CCCTCTCACCCCGCGGATATAATGAATATAATCGTCTACTGCATTCCGAGGGCGGTGGTGTGGCCCCCGCGTCGCTCCGGCGGTCCCGCGTGCCCGGTCAGCCCTCCACGATGCCGAACTCGCGGCGGTCGGGAGACGCCTCGACGACCGGCGTCAGCGGTGCGCTTCGAGGTCGGCCACCGTGTCGATATCCGCGTGGATTCCGGGGTCGTCCACGGCGACTCGAGCGACTGGCATCGCTTCGAACAGGGCGCGCGCACCCGCGTCTCCCGTGAGCCTCCCGAACCGGTCGAGCGCTGCCGCGTCGAACGCGACGGGGTTTCCGCGCCGCCCGTCGTACACCGGGACGACGACGTGTCGGTCGTCGCGGTCAATCGCCGCGAGGAGTTCGTCGTAGGTCGCGCTCCCGACGGCGGGCATGTCGCCGAGCGCGAACACGCCGACCGACCCGTCGCGCGACAGCACCTCCTCCGCCCCGCGCCGAACCGACGCGCTCTGTCCAGCGTCGTATCGCTCGTTACGGACGACCGTCAGCCGACTTTCGAGCGGTTCTAACGTTCGCCGGACCCGTTCGGCGTCGTGTCCGAGGACGACCACGGTTTCATCGACCGGCGACTCGACCAGCCGCCGGGCCGCCCGGCGGACGATTGGCTCGCCGTCGAGCGGCTGACAGAGCTTGTTCCCGCGTTCGAACCGGGTTCCCGCCCCCGCGGCGAGCAGGATGCCCACCCGGGTCATCCGAGCTCGGGCCGCCCGTGAATCGGGCCCGCGCGGTCGGTCAGCCGTGCCCCGCTGCGGCCGTTGTGAACCGCGAGCAGTTCGCTGACGACGCTCAGCCCGACGGTCGACGGCCCGTCGCCGCCGATGTCGAGCCCGCACGGGGCCGCGATTCGCTCGCGGTCGGTCGCGTCAAGCTCTCGGTCCATCGCCTCGCGGAGCTGGTCGAACCGCCGCCGCGGGCCCATCACGCCGACGTACGGAACCTCGGTCCCGAGTATCGACTCCAGCGCGAGTCGGTCGTCGACGAAGTTGTGCGACATGAGCACGACGTAGGTGTGGTCGGGCGCGTCGACGAGGGCCGCGAGTTCGGCGGGGTGTACCGCGGTCACTTCGCTGGCCGCCGGGAACCGACTCTCGCCGGCGTGCGCCCCTCTCGCGGCCGCGACGCGGACGCGGAAGCCGGCCTGCGCGCCGAGCGACGCGACGGGGTTGACGTCTCCGTGGCCGCCGAAGACGAGCAGCTCCGGCGTCGGCGCGAGGTCGTTTGCGAACACCCGCACGTCGCCGTCGCTCGTCCGCACGTCGAGCGTCGCCGCCGCGCCTGACGCCGCCCCGTCGAGCCGCGATTCTGCCTCGGCGACGACCGCCTCGGGAAGGCCGGGACGGCCCTTCGAGAGCCGTTCGCCCCGTCCCCGCGTTATCACCGTCCGGTCGCCGACGCCGATTGCCGGGTCGTCGGTCTCGACGGCGGTGAGCACCGTCGCCGCGCGTTTCTCGCGGAGTTCGCTCAACGCGGGGTCGAAACTCGCGTCGACCGGCTCGACGAGCACGTCGATGACGCCGTTGCAGCCGAGTCCGAGCCCCCACGCGTCGCCGTCGCCTCCCCGGAGATCGAACGTCTCCAGTCGCGGCGTCCCGCTCGCGCTCACCCGCCGCGCGGTCTCTGTCACCGACTCGGTTATACAGCCGGCGGTGACCGCGCCGAGTCGCTCGCCGTCGGGCACGACGACCATCCGCGCCCCCGGTCGGCGGTAGCCCGACTCCTCGACGTTCACGACGGTCGCGACGACCGCCTCCGACCCCGAGCCTCGCTGCTCGCGCATCGACTGCCGGACGCTGTCTGCGGTCGCGCTCCACGGGTCGTCTGTCGTTCGCATCGTTCAGTCGCCTTCCCGTACTCCCGTCAGCAGTATTGATTTATCGGTCGGTTCGGTGGCCCCGCCGCACGGGACGGTCGGACGAACACGCCCACACGCCCCGCTCGGCCGGCGGTTCACGGCTCCGAAGCGGCCCGCTCGATTGCCTGTCGGCAGTACGTCCGGACGAGCTGTCGCCGGTACTCCTCGGTCGCCGCGTCGTTCGCCAGTAGCGACGCCGTCTCGACGTCGTCGAGTGCGGCGGTCGCGGCCTCGGTCGCACCGTCGCCGTCGACGACCCTGCCGACGGCCTCGTCGACGAGCGCGCGTTCGACGTTCGGGAGCCGAACCGGATACGGCTTGGCCCCGTTCACCGCGACTCGGGCCGAGCGTACGACCCCGTCGTCCGTCTCGAACGCGGCCGCGACACCGACGACGGCGTACCCCGAGTACTCCGAGGTTCGGACGTAGCCGCTCCGTTCGGCGTCCGGCACCTCGATTCTAGTGACGAGTTCGTCCGCGTCGAGCGCGGTCGTTCCGGGGCCGCGGAACCAGTCGTCGGCCGCTATCGCTCGCCCGCCGGCCGGCCCGCGAGTGACGACTCGACCACCGAGCGCGAGAAACGCCGCCGGCGCGTCGTACTTCGGGTCGGCGAACACGAGATTCCCCGCAATCGTCCCGCGGTTTCTCGCCTGAAAGTCGCCGACCGAATCGGTCGCGTCGGCCAGCGCCCGCGCGCGCTCCGCGACGGTCGCGTCGGTTGCAATCTCGTCGTGGGTCACGAGCGCGCCGATAGCGACTCCGTCGCCCCGCTCCGTGATTCCGCGCAGCTCGTTGAGGCCGCTCACGTCTATCAGCCGGTCGGGGGTCTCGATGCCGTCTTTCAGCAGGGGTACGAGACTGTATCCGCCGGCGATGACGCGCGCCTCGTCGGCGTCTGCGAGTCGCTCGACCGCCTCCGACACGGTCTCGGGTTCGACGTACTCGACCGACTCGAACGCCGTCATCGGTCCCGGCCCTCCTGGAGCGCGGTCCACACCGTCTCGGGCGTAATCGGGAGTTCGGTCGCCCGGACGCCGACGGCGTCGTGTATCGCGTTCGCAATCGCGGCGGGCGGGCCGAGTATCGACACTTCGCCGACGCTCTTCGCGCCGAACGGCCCCGTCGGCTCGTCGGTTTCGACCAACTCCGTGTCGATGTCGGGGAGTTCCGGCGCGTGCATCACCTCGTAGTCGCGGAGCCCGCGGAACTCCGGCGCGCCCCGGTCGTCCAGCGGGAGGTCCTCGGAGACCGTCTGTCCGAGTCCCATGACCGCGCCGCCGATGACTTGGCCGCGAGCGCCCGCGGGATTAATCGCCCGTCCGCAGTCGACGGCGTTCACGAGTCGGCGCACTTCGAACTCGCCGGTCTCGGTGTCCACTTCGACCGCCGCGAGCTGCGCCGCGAACGGCTTGGGCGAGAGCGCAGTGTGGTGCTTCCCGGTTCCGGTGAGTCGCCGCTTCGGCCCGTGAATCCCCTGAAACGCCTCCGACGCGAACCGTTCGAGGGCCATCGACTCTCCGTCGGGGAACCGGACCTCGCCGTCGGCCAGTTCCACGTCGTCCGGGGCGACTCCGCGCCACTCGGCCGCGAGGTCGCGAACCTTCGCCGCGAGGTCGCGAGCGGCCTTCTCGGTCGCGTTCCCGCTGATGTAGGTCGTACTGCTCGCGTACGCCCCGTTGTCCCACGGGGTCGCGTCGGTGTCGTCGGCCTTCACGTGGACCGACTCGATGCCGAGTCCGAACACGCTCGCCGCAATCTGGCCCATCACCGTCTCAGAGCCCTGTCCGGTGTCTCCGACGCCGACCCGGACGGTGAGCGTCCCGTCATCTTCCAGCGTGATGTTACACCGGGAGAACTCGCTGCTCGGGACGCCGGATTTCGCCATCGCCAGCGCGACGCCGTAGCCGCGCTGGTAGCGGTCGTCGGCCGGTTCCTCGGGGCCGTCCGCCCAGCCGAGCGTCTCGCAGGCGCGTTCGAGACACTCCTTGACGCCGACGGATTCGAGGGTTCGCTTGCTCTCGCTGTACTCCGGTTCGAAGCTCTCGTCGCCCTCCTCGACCGCGTTTCGCCGCCGCAACTCGACCGGGTCCATCCCGATGGCCGCGGCGACCTCGTCGAGGTGGCTCTCGATGCCGAACGTCCCCTGTACCGCCCCGTACCCGCGCATCGCCCCGCCGGGCGTGACGTTGGTGTAGACCGCGCGCCCGGTGAAAAGCCGGTTCTCGCAGGGGTAGACAGACAGCGGTTCGTGGGCGGCGTTCATCAGCACCGCGGAGGCGTGACAGCCGTACGCGCCCGTGTTCGAGGTCACGTCGACGTGCATCGCCGTGAGCGTCCCGTCCTCCCGGACGCCGGTCTTGACGCGGACGGTCTGGGCGTGGCGCGTCTGCGCCCCGTGGAGGTCCTCCTTCCGGTCGTTTTTCAGCCGGACCTTCTCGCCGGTTTCGAGCGCGAGCGCCGCGCCGATGAACTGGTTCGGGAGCGTGTCCTGTCTGACGCCGAAGCCGCCGCCGACGCGGGGCTTGACGACTCGAACGTCGGTGCGGTTCAGGCCGAACACGCGGGCGATTTTGTCGCGGCAGATGTGCGAGACCTGCGTCGTCGTCCGCAGGACGAGCCGCCTTCGGTCGTCCACCCACGCGATGGTCGTGTTCGTCTCCATCGGGAGGTGGTGGACGGCCTGCGTCTCGTACTCCCCCTCGACGACCTCGTCGGCCGCCTCGAACCCGCGTTCGACGTTTCCCTCCTCGTGGCGGGTCTCGCAGACGACGTTCCGCTCGGGAGCCGCGTTCTCTTGAGGGTTCTCGTACGGCTCAGGGTGGAGCGTCGGCGCGTCCGCCCCCATCGCCTCGTGCGCGTCGAGGACGTGGTCGTACGGCTCGTAGTCGACCTCGATGGCGTCGACCGCGGCCGCGGCGGCCTCGGCGGTTCGCGCGGCGACGGCGGCCACCGGCTCGCCGACGAACCGGACCGTCTCGTTCAGGACGCGCTCGTCGAACGGGGCCGGGGCCGGGTAGGGAAAACCGGTTCGCGTGAAGCGGTCCTCGGGAACGTCCTCGTGGGTGAGCACCGCCTTCACGCCGGCTATCGCTTCCGCGGCCTCGGTGTCGATAGACCGAACGCGAGCGTGCGCGTGCGGGCTCCGAAGCACCTTCGCGGCGAGGGCGTCGTCGGTCGGCACGTCGTCGGTGTAGCGTGCCTTGCCGGTGACGAGCCCCCAGCCGTCGACTTTCTCGACGCTCTCGCCGACGGGGGCGTCGTCTCCGCGCGCCTCGCTGGTCGACTTCGCCGCCGTCTCGGGGTCGCCGGTGTCGGACCGAGGCATCTTACCCGGAGCCCTCGGACGACGCGTCCGACCCGGAGAGGCGGTCGGCCGCCGCTTGCACCGCCTCTATCTGCTGGACGTAGCCCGTACAGCGACAGATGTTGCCGCTCAGCGCGTCTGCGACCTCGCTCTCGGTCGGCTCGTCGTTCCGCTGGAGGAGGTCGTACGAGGCGAGCAGTACGCCGGGGATGCAGTAGCCACATTGGGCGGCCCCGTGTTCGAGGAACGCCGACTGAAGGGGGTGGAGGCCGCCGTCGTCGTCGGCCAGTCCCTCGACGGTCATCACCTCCGCTCCGTCGCAACTCGCCGCCGGAACGAGACACGACCGGGTGACTCCCTCGTCGCCGAGGATGACGTTGCATGCCCCGCAAACGCCCTCGTCACAGCCGTTTTTGACGCCGTAGTACCCCGCCCCGCGGAGCGTCTCCATGAGCGTCTCGCCGGACGAGACGGCGAACTGTTCGTCTTCACCGTTCACGCTCGCTCGGATTACGGTAGTTGACGTGCTATCTTGAATCATTCTTGAATATATCGGCTCCTATACGCAATTAAATATTCTGGTAGGGGGCATAATTGTGCCAGCATCCCCTCGATTGTCCGGTTCACGAGCGCGGTCTTCGGGAGCGGTCTCGATGTCGCCGGTGTGGTCGTTTCGTTCGTCGTCTCCCCAGCCTCACCCCGCCTCGCACCGACCCCGCCTGATTCCCGATTCGACGCTCCCGTTTGAAATAGTCGAACGCGTTCCGCGGGAGGTCGAGCGCGCTGTGGCGACCGCTCGCGGCTCGCGAGAGACACGATACCGTTTGTCATCACGGGGGTCGTGCGTCTGGAATAGGAAATTACAACCGTAAGTTTGTAATCCATCGCGAGGAGTTCACCCAAGGACGGGAGCGCACGCCGTGGTGTCGCTGTCCCCCGTCGCGCGTTCGAGCATCTTGGACGAGCCGAGGTAACCACCGTCGCTCGGCGGTGGCTAACGGAGCGGTATCACCCCACTTTCGTCGAGCGCGCTCGATGTCTCGCTCGGACGGGATGAGTAATCGGGTTCGAGCTGGTCGTGTGGGCGGTTGTCGGACGCACTTGTCTCGTCGGCGTTTGAAATAGTCGAACATTCTAATCCGGCCCTCCGGTTGGAACTGTGTATGTATTCACTAAATTTGAAAAATATCGAGTATTCTGGCCACCAAATCGCCATCTCACGAAATGTTTATCAACAAGTGGTGTTACTCTCGGGGTAAGTACGCAATGATACCTTTCAGACCGAAGCCGACAGCCGCCGACCGCCGGCTCCGGACGACGGGGACGGGCGGCGGTTCGGTCGCGGACGTTCCTGCCTCGCCGCGACACGGTGTCACCCGGCGGCGGAATCGACGGCGCAGCGGTCGCCGTGACGGGGGACCGTGACGGCCCCGACTCGCGGCAGTGCGGGTCGCGTTTCGTTCGACATCGACGGCGACTCTCTCCGCGAAGACATCGAGCGAACGGCGGTATTCGGCTCGGTAGACACCGAACACGGGCGCGGTCGAACCGCGCTCCCCGCCGACGCGGCGAACGGGCGGGCCCGCGATTACCTCGTGAGCCGCCTCGAAGCGGTCGGTCTCGACGTCCGTATCGACGCCGTCGGCAACATCGCCGGTCGGTGGACCCCGGACGGCGTCGACCCGGATGCGGCCCCGGTCGCCGCCGGGAGCCACCTCGATTCGGTTCCGAACGGCGGCATCTTCGACGGACCGCTCGGGGTCTACGCCGCCGTGGAGGCCGTCCGAAGCATCCGCGAGAGCGACCTGACGCCCGCTCGCCCGCTCGAAGTCGTCTGCTTCACCGGCGAGGAGGGGACGCGCTTCGCTGACGGCGTCCTCGGGTCGACGGTCGCCGCCGGGAAACGCGGCGTCGACGAGACGCTCGCGCTGACGGACGGCGACGTGACGCTCGAAGACGCCCTCGACCGCGTCGGCTACCGCGGCTCGGGCCGCCTCGACGCGAGCGCGTGGGACGCGTGGGTCGAACTCCACATCGAACAGAACACGCGCCTCGGAGACGCCGGCGTCCCTCTCGGTATCGTCACCGACATCACCGGAACCGCGCGGTGCCACGTCGGTATCGAGGGGCAGGCCGACCACTCGGGTACGACCGAGATGACGGCGCGCCACGACGCGCTCGCCGCCGCGAGCGAACTCGTCTTGGAGGTCGAGCGGCGCGCCGCGGACATCGCGACGACCGGCAGCGGCACCGCCGTCGGAACCGTCGGCGAACTCGACGTCGAACCGAACGTCGTCAACGTCGTCCCCGGCGCGGCCTCGCTCCGCCTCGACCTCCGGTCGGTCGACCGCGAGGAGATACGCCTCCAGTTGGACGCGGTCGAACGGGCGCTCGACGCGGTCGAGACCCACCGCGGCGTGACGACTTCGTTCGACTGCACCTACGACGTTCCGCCGACGCCGCTGTCGGAGCGCTGTCGGCGGGTCGCGACCGAAGCGGCCCGCGCGTGCGACATCGAGACGCTGTCGCTCCATTCGGGCGCGGGTCACGACACGATGCAGGTCGCCGACGTGACCGACGCCGCGCTCGTGTTCGTCGCCTCCGAGAACGGCCACTCGCACTCACCGAGAGAGCGGGCCGACTGGGCCGACTGCACCGCCGCGACCGAAGTGCTCGCGGGGACGCTCGCCAGACTGGCGACGACGGGCGACACCGAGACGGACGACACCGAACGAAACTAACCACCATCACACGAACCACTACACCCATGTTACAGCTAGAAATCGGAGACCGGACGTTCACCGCAGAACTGCACGAAGACCGCGCGCCCGCCTCCGTCGAGGCGGTTCGAGAGTTCCTCCCGTTGGAGTCGGAGCTCATGCACGTCCGCTGGAGCGGCATCGCGACGTGGATAAACATCGACGAAATCGACCTCCCCGAGATTCCGCGGGAGAACCACACCGTCTACCCGTCGCGGGGCGACCTGCTTCTCTACCCCGGCTACCGGAACGAACAGGAGATTCTCGTCCCCTGCGGCCCGACGTGCTTCAAGAGCCCCGCCGGTGAACTCGCCGGGAACCACTTCGCGACCATCGACGCGACGGCGGAGGAGCTGAAGGCAATCGAGGAACTGACGCTCCGCGAGGGCGTCCAAGACGTCGTCATCCGAGAGGTATCGGAGTGACCGACATCGCGGTCCTTCACGACGTGCTTTCGGCCGCCGCGCGGAGCGACTACCTCGTACTCGCGTGCCCCTCACCGAGACGACGCGCGGCCTCGTCGACGAGCGGACGTTCAACGCGCTCCCGACCGTCGGTATCGGCCCGTCCGTAGGCGGGGACGCCACAGGCGGTCGCACCGGTAGCGCGCGCCCTCGATGAGCCGCGCGATTGCATACGTTCCCTCGATGATTTCTGCGACTGTCTCGCTCGACGAGCGAGCGCTGTCTGTACGTGTGTTCTTGCTCGAAGGAAAACATCATTCATAGATATATTAGGTGAATAAGGGGTAGTTTCAAAAGCCAGTCTCGTGTCGTGTGAGCTGATGACTAGCACATCCGCCGATGCGGAGAGCGACTCGGTCGTACTGTACGATATCGAAGACAGACCGCCGCTGGGCGAGGCGGTCCCGCTGGGAATCCAACACGTCCTCGCGATGTTCCTCGGCAACGTCGCGCCGCCGCTCATCCTCGCGGGCGCCGTCGGTTCGGTGTCGGGCCAGACGACGTTTCTCGTGCAGATGGCGCTCATCGTCGCCGGCGCGGCGACGCTCGTGCAGGCCTTCCCAATCGGTCCCGTCGGCGCGCGACTCCCAATCGTCATGGGAACGAGCTTCGCGTTCCTCGGCCCGCTCATCGGCATCGGCCAACAGTTCGGCATCGCCGCGGTTTTCGGCGCGTCACTTCTCGCCGCGCCCGTCGAGTTGGTGATGGGCGTCACGCTCGACCGCTTCCAGAAGTACTTCCCACCGCTCGTCACGGGCATCGTCGTGATGCTCATCGGGCTGACGCTCATCCCGACGGGGATGAACTACGCCGCGGGCGCGTCCGCCGGCCCCTCGGCCGCCGGCTACGGCTCGTTTGCGAACCTCGGCCTCGCGGGGCTCGTCTTGGTCGTCACGGTCGTTCTCAACCAGTTCTTCGACGGCTTCCTCCGCGTCATCAGCGTCTTCGTCGGCATCGTCGTCGGCTACGTCGCCGCCATCGCGCTCGGGATGGTCGACTTCACCGCCGTCGCGACCGCGGGGTGGATAACCGTGCCGACGCCGCTCAGGTTCGGCCTCGAATTCCCGCCCAGCGCCGTGCTCACGGTCGCGTTCCTCTACGTCATCACCGGCCTCGAAACCATCGGCGACATCTCCGGCACGGTGTCGGCGACCGGCCGGAACCCGACCCGCAAGGAGTTCCGCGGCGGCCTCGTCGCCGACGCCGTGATGAGCGCGTTCGCCGCGCTGTTCAACGCGCTTCCCAACACGTCGTTCTCGCAGAACGTCGGCCTCGTGAGCTTCACCGGCGTCGCGAGCCGATACGTCGTCGGCATCGGCGGGGTCGTCCTCGTCGTGCTCGGCTTCGTCCCGAAGGTCGGCGCGGTCGTCTCCGTGATGCCCGACGCCGTCCTCGGCGGCGGCGCGCTCATCCTCTTCGCGATGATCTTCTCCTCGGGGGCGCGCATCATCACGCAGAACGTCACGCTCGACCACCGGAACTCGACGATTCTCGCGCTGTCGATGGCGTTCGGCCTCGGCGTGGCGTTCCGCCCCGAGGTGCTCCAGAACTTCCCCGCCGAGGTGCAGACGCTGTTCGGCTCCGCGCTCGTCACCGGCGGTTTCACCGCGCTCGCGCTCAACGTCGTGCTCCCCGGCGGCGGCGTCGGCCTCGGCCCGACCGAGCACACCGACGGCCTCGACCCGGAAGACCTGACCGAACTGTCGAGTTCTGAGTCGTCGCCCTCCGCGCCGGTCGACGACTGAGTTCGCCCCGTCTGCTGCTTTCTCGCCCCAGTTCGACCCGCGGTCTACCGGTACGTATAATTCGCTCCACCGAGGAGTGTGTCGTGATGACTATTGACACGATACTCGCCGGCGGGACCGTCGTCACCGACTCGCGGACGCTCGACGCAGCGGTCGCGGTCGACGAGGGTCGCATCGTCGGCGTCGGCGACGAGGACGCCCTCCCCGCTGGACGGAACCGAATCGACGCGACTGGACAGGTCGTCATGCCCGGCGTCGTCGACCCGCACGTCCACGTCGACGACCACGTCTCCATCGACACCTACCGAACCGTGTCCAGCGCGGCGGCGCTCGGCGGGGTCACCACGTTCATCGACTTCGCGTGGCAGGCCTACGAGGGTGCGGACAGTCCGTGGGACGAGCCGGCGACCCTCTCGGAGGGCCTCGAACGCAAACGCGCCAACCAAGAGCAGGCGCTCGTCGACTTCGGATTACACGGCGGGATTCTCAGGGAGGACGACGCGGTCTTCGAGGAGATTCCGGCGCTCGTCGACGACGGCGTGACCTCGTTCAAGATGTACACCGCCTACGAGTTCGGCGTCTCGAACGGCTTTCTCAAGCGGGTGTTCGACCGCCTCGCCGAACACGACGCGGTCGGCGTGGTCCACAGCGAAGACGACTCGGTCTGCCGGGCGCTCACCGCCGAACTCCGGGCCGCTGGTGAGGACGCCCCCGAGACGTACCCGCAGTCTCGCCCCGACTACGCCGAGGCGATGGCCGCGTCCGACGCGGTCACGCTCGCGACCGAGGCCGGGGCGAAATACTACGGCATCCACACGACGTGCCGGGCGGCCGCCGACGCGCTCGCCCGCCACCGCGAGGACGGGTCGCGGGTCAGGGCGGAGACCTGCACGCACTACACGACGCTCGACGACTCCGTCTACGCGGAACTGGGGAACCTGCCGAAAATCGCGCCGCCCATCCGCAAGGAAGACGACGTGGAGGCGATGTTCGAATACCTCCGCCGCGGCGTGCTGAGCGTCGTCTCGACGGACCACGTCGCCTCGAAGCGCGCCGACAAGGTCGACCGGCCGTGGTGGGAGGGCCCGTTCGGCGCGAACGGCGTGCAGGTCAGCCTCCCGGTGTTCCACGACGAGGCGGTCAACGAGCGCGGGCTCTCGTACCCCTTCCTCGTCCGCGTGATGTGTTCGAACCCGGCCGAGACGTTCGGCCTCCCGAACAAGGGCACGCTCGAACCCGGAACCGACGCCGATATCGTCCTGTTCGACCCCGACGAGACGTACACGATTTCCGCCGACGCGAACGCCTCGAAGGCGGACTACTCGATTTACGAGGGTCGGGAAGTCACGGGCCGGGTGACGAAGACGCTCGTCCGCGGCGAGGTCGTCGCGGCCGACGGCGAGGTCGTCGGTGACCCCGGCCACGGCCGGTTCGTGGAGCGCGAGCGCCCCGATTGGAGCGCGTGAGTCGGGCCCCCCGCCGATTCGACGCGGAAGGAGGGAGGTTCACGAGTAGGTTGAAGTGTCGAGGTCACGCACGCCAAACAACGATGCACGAACTCACGCTCCAGCAGGTGAACCGCCTCGACGACGACTCGTTCGTGGACGCGCTCGGGGAGATATACGAACACTCGCCGTGGGTCGCCGAGCGGGCGCGGTCGTCGCGACCGTTTTCGTCCGTGGACGAACTTCGGTCGGCCATGAAGCGCGCCGTCGAGGACGCCTCACGCGAGAAGCAACTCCAGTTGCTCCGGGCGCACCCCGACCTCGGAGAGCGGACCGAGATGACCGACGCCTCGGAGGCGGAACAGGCGTCGGCCGGGCTGGACTCGCTCTCGCGGAGCCAGTACGAGACGTTCCAACGACTGAACGAGACGTACCGCGAGCGGTTCGGCTTCCCGTTCGTCATGGCGGTGAAAGACGAGAACCCCGACGCGATTGCCGCGGCGATGGAACGCCGGGTCGACCACTCGGAGTCGACGGAGTTTCGGACCGCGCTGGACGAGGTCCACACGATTGCGGAACTCCGGTTGGCGGAGCGGTTCTCGTCAGAATAGGAATCGACTGTCTGTCTGAATCAAAGCCGAAACGAGTCGCGTATGTCACGCGAACGCAAAGATTTTTGTTTAACGATGCACCGTTCATAGACGAATTATGACAGCGCAACAGTCACCGGTGGACGGTGACGCCCCGGACAGCGGCGAACAGCGGACGATGAACTACGGGAAGGAGAACGTCGCCGTCTACCGGACGTACGCGACCCCGCTGGAGGGCGTTCGCACGATTCCGGAGTCGTCGTTCGACGGGCGGGACAACGTGCTGTTCGGCCTCGACGTTCGCGTGCAGGTCGAAGGCGAGGAGTTCCTGCCGTCGTTCAGCGAGGGCGACAACACGAAGGTCGTGGCGACGGACTCGATGAAGAACTTCATCCTCCACCACGCCGGCGAGTACGACGGGGCCACCCTCGAAGGCTTCCTGGAGTTCGTCGGGTCGGGGTTCTTGGACACCTACTCGCAGATGAGCGCCGTCGAGGTGTCGGCCGACGAGATTCGATTCGACGAACTGCCCGTCCCAGAGGACGACGGCGACGGGTACGAGGCGAGCGACCTCGTCTTCCGCGTCTCCGACAACGAGTCCGGCTACGGGTCCATCTCGCTGACGCGAGACGACGGCACACCCGTCATCACCGACCAGACGAGCGGCGTCACCGGCCTCGAACTGGTCAAGGTCAATGGGAGTTCGTTCACCGGCTACGTCCAAGACGAGTACACGACGCTCCCGGAGCGCGAGGACCGAACGCTCTACATCTCGCTCGATATCTTCTGGAGCTACGACGACCCCGAAGACGCGCTCGGGGAGGACCCAGAACAGTACGTGCCGTCCGAGCAGGTCCGCGACATCGCCCACGTCGTCTTCGACGAGGTCGACTCGAACTCGATTCAGGACCTCATCTACCAAATCGGCCTGCGCGTCCTCGAACGCTATCCGCAGCTCGCGTCCGTTCGGTTCGAGGCGAACAACCGCACCTGGCTCAGCGTCCGCGACGACCTCGACGGCGACGCCAGCGTCCTGCGGGAGCCGCCCGCGCCGACCGGCTTCCAGCAGTTCTCGATGGACCGCGGCGACCTCGACGAGCAGTAAGATGAGCGAAGGAGTAACCACGCACGTCCTCGACACCAGCAGCGAGGGACCGGCGGCCGGCGTCGACGTGACGCTTCAAAAACTGGATTCGTCCGGCGAGGCGGAGACGGTCGGCCGCGGCACGACCAACGACGACGGACGGGTCGACGAGCCGCTTTTGTCGGGCGACGCGATGGAGACCGGAACCTACCAACTCCTGTTCGAAGTCGGCCCGTACTACCGCGACGGCCCCACGGAATCGTCGTTCTTGGAGACGGTTCCGGTCCGGTTCGTCGTCGACGACGCCAGCGAGCACTATCACGTTCCCCTGTTGCTGTCGCCGGGGAGCTACACGACCTACCGGGGAAGCTGAGACGCCGATCGGGACCATGGCTCGTCGCCCCGACAGGAACGCCAGAACGAACTAACAGAAATTCGGGAGTATCGAAAAAATACCATATTCCGTATCAATTTCGGGACTGGACGATGGACCCACTCGTCTCGGAGCCCGCCGTCGGATACTCGCCGGTTTCGAGACCTTGCTGCCAGAGTACAACCGACGCTCAATCACTGTACCCGACGAAAGCGACCGTACTGGCGCTACCGACTCGAACATCACGCGAGGCCGTCGTTCGTGCTGACGACGCGAGAGTCGCTCCGAACGGCACGTATCGAAAGCTCGACCCTCGCGGGCCTGAAGACTGCGTCTAGTTCCTTTTTTTGTCTGTTGGTTCCTTCGAACGGGCCGTATCGACCGACCCGTTCACTCCTCTCCTACCGTAGAGAAAGACGATTGACTGCTCGCACACCTCTCAGATTTTATTATATATTGGATTTATAGATATGCCGTTCTTTCGACTGTTGATTCACCGTCTACCCGAAGCCGGCCGCCGTCTCTCTCGGGTGTCGATTCCGCGGTTCGGGGCCACCACCTTTTCCTCCGAGGGGTCGCTACTGCCGACGCCATGGGCGTGATGAGCAAGCTTCGACGGCTGCTCGGACTGGTAGAGGGCCACGAAGACGAAGTCGCCAAACAGGTCGGCAAGCGGACGAAGGTGAGCGAGGAGAAAGCCAAGAAAGGCATCGAAAAGGCGACTGACGCGGTCAAAAACGGCTCTGACTCCGGTTCGGGAGATCGGAGTAGCTACTGACCGCTGGTGGTAGTGGTGGTGCAGGGGCCGCGACGGGCGGTCGACCGGGGGAAGTCGGCCGCTCGCAGTTCTCGGCGGACCACTCATAACGGTCCGCCTCGCACACGGACTATGTCCGAATCTCACGCGCCGTCCCTCGACGGGCGCGTCTTCAAATCGGTCGCCAACGCCGAGAGCGGCGATGTCGGCGGCGACACCCACTTCTGGTTCGACCAGTCCGGCGACCTGATTCACGCGACGTACCGCGGCGGAACCGTCAGGCTGGGCCACCTCGTCGGCCGCCACCGCGGCGACACGCTCGACTTCCGGTACTCTCACGTCACCGACGACGGGACGACTGCGACCGGCCACTCGACGGACCGCATCGAGCGACTGGAAGACGGCCGCCTCCGCCTTCACGAGGACTGGTCGTGGGACTCGAAACCGGGGTCCGGCACGAGCGTCCTCGAAGAACTCACCGACGAGGAGCGCGCGGGACTCGACCTGTCGCCCGAGGCGTTCGACGGGCGGTAGCGACGCGCCCTGCGTTCGCTTCGCCGCTCGCCTCGCCGCCTGCCTCGTCAGTCGGCTACGACGCTCTCGGTCGCCCGCTCGGGAACCGACGAGTGGTAGACGGCGTCGCCGTCCGCATCGAACAGGTGCAGGCGGTCCGTATCGACGGCGAGTTCGACGGTGTCTCCGGCCGTGATTCGGCTTCGCGGCTCGACTTTGACCCGAATCTCCTCGTCGCCGAGGCGACAGTGCAGAAGCAGGAGTTCGCCGAGCGGTTCGGTGACCGTCACCTCGGCGGTGAACGACTCCGACGCCCCGGCGGTGTTCGAGACGAGAGACACGTCTTCGGGTCTGACGCCGAGCGTGAGGCCGTCGTCGTCCACGTCGTCCAGCCCGGAGCCCGCAGGGAGCGTGAGCGAGAGGCCCGGCGCTTCGGCGACGAGTTCGCTCCTCTGCCGGCGGACCGCCACGGGAACGAAGTTCATCGCGGGCTCGCCGACGAAGCCGGCGACGAACTGGTTCGTCGGGTAGTCGTACAGCTCTTGGGGCGGTGCGACCTGCTGGAGCCTCCCGTCTTCGAGTACCGCGACCCTGTCGCCGAGCGTCATCGCCTCCGTCTGGTCGTGGGTGACGTAGACGGTCGTCGTATCGAGGTCGCGGTGGAGTTTGAGCAGTTCGGCGCGCATCTGCACCCGGAGCTTCGCGTCGAGGTTGGACAGCGGCTCGTCCATCAGGAACACGTCCGGTTCGCGGACGAGCGCCCGACCGATGGCGACCCGCTGTCGCTCCCCGCCCGAGAGTTCCTTCGGCTTCCGGTCGCGGAGGTGTGCGATACCGAGCGTCTCGGTGGCGTCTTCCACGCGCCGTTCGATTTCGTCGGCGGAGAACTCGCTGGCCGATTTCATGCCGAACTTCATGTTCTCCGCCGCCGTCATGTGCGGGTACAGCGCGTAGTTCTGAAACACCATCGCGATGCTTCGGTCCTTCGGCGGCACCTCGTTGACGACGCGGTCGCCGATGGCGATGGAGCCGTCCGTCACCGATTCGAGGCCGGCGAGCATCCGGAGCGTCGTCGATTTGCCGCACCCCGAGGGGCCGACGACGACGAGGAACTCGCCGTCTTCGATTTCGAGGTCGATACCCTTCACGGCGCGCACGTCGTCGTACGTCTTCCGTAAGTTCTGAATCGTGATGTCTGACATGGTGGGTTCGCTATTTCTGTTGGATGGTGAGCGTTCGCAGGAGCGGTCGGTGCAGCACGACGAGCACGACGAGCGGCGGGAGCAACGCGAGGACCGCGCCGGCCATGATGAGCCCCCACTGCGTCAGCCCCGCCTGCGCGGAGCCCTGGAGGTACCGAATCCCCACTTGGACGACCTGACTGCTCTTGTCGGTCACGACGACCAGCGGCCAGAGGAACTGGTTCCACGTGTAGATGAACGTGATAACGCACACCCCGGCAATCATCCCTCTCGACATCGGGACGAGCACCCTGAACAGGAAGGTGAGCGGGCCGACGCCGTCGAGGCGCGCGACCTCGACGAGCGAGGCCGGAATCCCCGTGAACTGCTGGCGAAAGAGGAATACGGCCGTCGCGCTCGCGATGTAGGGTCCGGTCAACGCCAACAGGGAGTTCGTCCAGCCGAGGTCGGCCATCAGCTGGAACAGCGGGACGATTCGAACCGGCACCGGCAACAACAGCGTCAGCAGGATGAACATGAACACCGCCCGCTCGTACGGGAAGCGGTAGTAGACGAGCGCGAGCGCCGCGAACAGCGAGAGTGTGACCTTCCCGACGACGACGACGACGCTCATCACGAACGAGTTCAGCATGTACGTGCTGAACTCGTAGTTCACGAGCGCGTCCGAGTAGTTCGACAGCCCCCTCGACCCGAGGCCGAGGTTCGTCACCTGATACACCTCCGTCGTCGACTGCGTGCTCATGATAATCGCGAGCAGCAGCGGCGACGCCATCAGGAGGATTGCGAAGACGATGCCGCCGTGCAGCAGCGCGTCGTCCGGCAGTCGGTGCGCGAGTCTTCTCGCGTCGAACGTCGTGGTGTCTGTCTCTGTGGCCATCTCGTTATCCTCCGTACCGCCCGTAGCCCGACGCGAACCGAAGCTGGATGTACATCAGAACCGACACGACGACGAACAGAATCACGGACTGCGCGGACGCCAGCCCGAGGCTGTTGAACTGGAAGGCGTCGCGGTAGAGCTTGAATATCAGGAAGTTCGTTGCGTCGCTCGGCCCGCCGCTCGTCATCAGGTCGACGAGCGGGAACGTCGAGAAGAACGCGTATATCGTGTTCATGACGACGAGGAACGTCATCGTCGGCGCAATCATCGGCACGTACACCTTGTACAGCATCCTGAACCGACCGACGCCGTCGATGCGCGCGTTCTCCGTCAGTATCTCGGGGATGTTGTTCAGCGCGGCGACGATGAAGATGATGTTGTAGCCGAGCTGTTTCCAGACGGCGACGACCGCGAGGATGGCGAACGCCTGCGGGCCGTCGTTGAACCAGTCCAAGGTGAGCGGCGTCAGGAGTTCGAGGTAGTGGGTGAAGATGCCGAGATTCGGGTGGAGAATGAAGTTCAGGAGAATCGCGGCGACCGCCGGCGGGAGCGCGTACGGCCAAATCGCGGCGACGAGATAGACGGACGACCGAACGTCGACGGAGAATATCAGGTAGCCGATCAGCAGCGAGACGCCGAGCGTCCCGAAGACGACGACCGCCGCGAACGCGACCGTGATGAAGAAGCTGTACTGGTAGGTGCCCGACGTGAGCAGGGTGACGAAATTCCCGAGCCCGGTCCACGTCTGTCGCTGTCCGAGAAACAGCGTCTCGTAGAGACTGAGGCGGAACGTTTCGAGCGCGGGGTAGTACAGAAACGCGACGAGTACCGCAGCTGTCGGGAGCAACAACAGCGCCGCCTGAAGCGTCGAATCGTACGGTTTTGTGGCAGTAGACATGTGACTGACGTGTCGAGGGAGCCTACTGGCTCCCGTCGTAGTTGCCGTTGTACCCGGCGAGCGCCTCGCCGACCTGCGTGTCCATCCGCGACAGTCCCTCCTCGACGCCGAGTTGGTCGTTGATGATGCTGACCGATATCTCCTCGTTAATCGACCGGGTCTTGGGGAACACGCCCATCACCGCGCCGCGAGTCGCGGGCGTGTCTTCGGTGTCTTGTAGCTGGTCGAACGCCGTGCTGAAGTTGGGGTTGTTCTCGAACCAGCCGTCGTCCGTGAGCTGGTCGATGGAGCTCTGTCGGACCGGGAAGTAGCCGCTGTTGCGGTGCCAGCGCGCCTGCTGCTCGGTCTGGGTGACGTAGGCGATGAACTCTCCCGCGGCCTGCTTTTTCTCGTCGGAGAGGGCGTCGGGCACCCACAGCGACCCCCCGCCGATGACGACGCCGGTGTTCGCGCCGTCGGGCGTCGGCAGGTAGCCGGAGCCGAGTTCGAAGCCGTTCTCCTTCGCGCCGGACTGCATCGAGACGATGTTCGACGTGGAGTCCCACAGCATCGGCACCTTCTGGGTGAGGAACGCCTGTCGCGCTTCGCCCCACGCCTCGATTCCGGGGTTGAGATAGAGGCCGTCTTGGGCCATCCCCTTCCACCAGGAGTAGACGCTGCGGCCCGCCTCGGAGTTGAAGAACGTCTGGTCGGGTCGACCGTCGCGGCCGTTCTCTTGGTTCACGAGCACTTGGTCCTGTTTGGCGAACTGCTGTTCGACCTGCATCCAGGTGTGGTTCGGCCAGCTGATACCGCTCTCCATGTCGGTCTGGTCGACGATGGTCTGTGCGGCCTGCCGGACCTCCGCGAGGCTCCGCGGCGGGGTTTCGGGGTCGAGGCCCGCCTGCTCGAACGCGGTCTTGTTGTAGAGCATGATGGTGTTCGAGGAGTTGAACGGCATCGAGTTCAGCGTCCCGTCCATGCGGTAGTAGTTCAAGACTGACGGCAGGAAGTCGTCGAAGTCGATTTCCTCTTCCGGCAGAATCTCCTCGACCGGCGTGAACGAGCCGCTGTCGAGCGCGAGTCGCGTCCCGACCTCGAATATCTGGACGATACCCGGCGGGTCGCCGGCCCGCGACGCCTGCAACGACTGGTTGAGGTTCTGCCGGTAGCCGCCGTTGTTGACCGCCTCGATGGTGATTCCGTCGTTCTGCTGTGAGAACTCGGCGGCCATGTCTCCCAGCGTCTGGCCGAGTTCGCCGCCGAAGATGTGCCAAAACGAGACGGTCACGTCCTGCGCGCCGGATGTCCCGGCCGTCGTTCCCGACTGTTCGGTGCTCCCGCTTCCGCCCTCGGTCCCGGTCGGTGAGTCGCCCCCGCCGCCGGAACAGCCCGCGAGTCCCGCGACGCCGACGGCCCCCGCCGTCGCGAGGAATCCGCGCCGACTGGTTGTGCGTCCGATAGCTCGGTTCGTCGTTTCGGCTCGCTCGCCGATAGGGCCATTTTCAGGCATGTACTGGGACATATCCGAACACATAATTTAAATTTTCCTATTATTTGGAGTATACTTAGACATATGTTGTTCTCTGGTGTGGCTCGTACCGCTCTGATTGGGGTATAAAAAGGTGGTCGACGGCCTCGGGCGTCGAGTCGGGTTCACGAGCACGCCTCCGGGGCGACGACATCCCATCGGTCGACGGTGAGGGCGTCCACGCCGAGCGACCGGAGGGTCGTCGCGGTCGCTTCGTCGTCGACGGTCCACGCGTCGACGAGCAGGCCGGCGTCGTGCGCGCGCTCCACGAGGTCCGAGGAGGTACACAGGCCGTGTTCGACGTGGACGAACTCACAGCCTCGTTCTGCCGCCCACGTCAACTCCGCGGACGCGTCGTCGCGGAACGAGTAGCCGACCTCGGCCGGCGTCGGCGTCTCCAGCGCGATATCGACCGCTTCGCGCGACGGCGACGAGAAGACGACCCGCTCGTCGAGTCCCTCGACGGCCGCTAAGGCGTCTTCGACGAGGCCCGGGTCGCGGGTGTCGAGGTTCATGCCGGTGCCCGCGGGCCACGCCTCGACCACCTGGTCGAACCGCGGAATCGTCGCCTCCGAGCCGTCGACGCGAAGCGCCGTGAGGTCGTCGACGGCGGTTTCGTCGAGTCGACCCGCGGCCGTCGTCAGCCGCGACAGGTCGTCGTCGTGAAACGCCACCAGCTCCCCGGAGCCACAGCGCATCACGTCCACCTCGACGAGGTCGACGTGGGGCGCGGACCCCTCGATTGCGGGAATCGTGTTCTCTGGATACTGGCCCGCACAGCCTCGATGCCCGATAGTGAGCATACGATACGTCATCGACAACGACTTATCAACCGTACTATGATAGCAACGTACTGAACAGATTACTATTGAGACAACATAGCAGTCACAATATACGAGCCCCGGCCACGTCGGTGCATGGTGAACGACCGCTACCTGTGGACCGCGATTCGGGCGGCCGAGGTCGCCGGCGACGAGTTACGGGCCCGGTTCGAGTCGAGTTCGCGCGAGCGGTTCCGCGACCGCCCGGCGGACGAAGCCGCCGAAGCGCGAATCACCGACGTGATAGCCGCCGCGTTCCCGGACGACAACGTCGTCTCCGAGGAGGGTTCCCCGGAGTTCCGCCCGAAGCCGCGCTGGGTCGTCGACCCGCTCGACGGCACGGTCAACTTCCACAACGGCGTGCCGCATTTCTCCGTCTCCGTCATGTACGAGGGGGCGACGCGGCCCGACGTCGGCGTCGTCAACTACGTCCCGGCGGACCAGTTGTACGTCGCAATCGAGGGCGAAGGCGCGTTCGTCAACGGGCGGGAACTCTCGGTTTCGAACGCCGCCGAGCTGTCTGAGGCGCTCGTCGTGACCGGGTTCGACTCGCTGGCCCGAGCGAACGGCGACGGCGCGTACCTCGAAGCGCTCTGCGAGTCGACGCGAGGCGTTCGCCGGATGGGGTCGGCCGCCGCGGAGTTGGCGCTCGTCGCCGCCGGCCGCTTCGACGTGTACTTCGAGCAGAACCTCGATATGTGGGACGCGCGGACCGGCCCGCTTCTCGTCCGCGAGGCCGGCGGCGAGGTGACGCACGTCGAGGCGATAGACGACGTGACCGGCGACACCGTCGTCGCGTCCAATCAGGCGCTCCACCGGCAGGTCATCTCGCTCATGTCCCGGCACAGCGCGCTCGGGTGATGTGGCGCGTCTCGGGCGGCGGTTCGGCGGTTCGGTGGTTCGGCGGTTCGTCGATTGGGCGGTTCAGGGTTCGACGGCTCGGCGGTTCGTCAGCCCCTCAGCCGTCTCTCGCTTCTCGGCGCTTGACGGCGTCCACGTCGAAGTCGTTGACCGCGCGGTTCGGTTCGAGGCCCGCCCGCTCGACGACCTCGATGTCGGCCGCCGGCGACTGGCCGTCGGTCGTCAGGTAGTCGCCGGTGAGGACGCCGTCCGCGCCGGCCTCGAACGGCAGGTGTTGTTCGTCGGGCGCGAGATTCACTTCCCGCCCGCCGGTCAAACGGACGCGCGCGTCGGGGTGGAGCAGTCGGTAGACTGCGACGGTCTTGACGAGTTCCGTCGTCGTGATGTCGGCGTGGTCGGCGTCGCCGAGCGGCGTGCCGGGGACGGGGTTGAGCACGTTCACCGGGAGCGACTCGACGCCGATTTTCTGGAGTTCGAGAGCGGCGTCGACCCGGTCCGCCGGCGTCTCGCCCATCCCGAGGATGACGCCGGCACAGAGGTCCATCCCGGCGTCTTTCGCCCGCCGGAGCGTCACGAGTCGGTCCTCGAAGTCGTGGGTTCCGACCACTTCGTCGAAGTACCGCGGCGAGGTCTCGATGTTGTGGTTGTAGTGGTTCACGCCCTCCGCAGAGAGGATTCGCGCCTCCTCCTCGGTGAGCAGCCCGAGCGAGGCGTCGATTTCGACGCTCGTCTCGTCGCGGACGAGTCGAATCGCCGCCAGCACCTCCGCCCACTCGTCGGGTCGGCGCTCCTTCGAGACGCCCTTCTCGGCGACGACGATGCCGAACCGCTGTGCGCCGTCGCGTTCGGCGCGCCGCGCGGCGTCTAACACCGCTTCCGGCCCGAGAAAGCCGTGCGTCTCGATGCCGGTGTCGAAGTGCGCCGACTGCGCGCAGAAGCCGCAGTCCTCGGCGCAGTCGCCGGCCTTCGCGTTGACGATGGAACAGGCGTCGACGGTCCCGTCGGAGCGGACGGAGCGGACGTAGTCGGCACCCGCCGCGAGGGGCTCGACCGACTGCGCGATGAGCGCTATCCCGTCGGTCCGGTCGAGTTCGTCGCCGTCGAGCACCCGCCGCACCGCGTCGTCGACAGTCGGGTTCCCAGTCTCGTAAACCATGCTCAACTACTTAGTTGACGAACTCAAAAATCCGTTGTCTCGTCGACATCCGTCTTCCCGACGAGAAATGCTCGCCCGTGTGTGGGACGGCCGACCCCTCGGGGGCCGCCCGGCCACGTTCGCGCCCGCGGATGCGTCACTCACCGAGCGGCGTCGCTCGGTTCCACGGCCGTCTGCTCGTCGTCGGACTCCTGTATCGACTCGTACTTGCCGCGGTAGTACAGCCACCCGAAGACGAGCAGCGTCAGGGGAAAGAACACGAGAGCGACGAGCGCCGCCGGCGGAAACAGGACGAACAGCGCGAACGTCTGCCACGAAACGAGTGTGTCGCGTGCCATGCCCGATAGTTAGCATTGGGTTGACATGTGTCTTCGGGAACGATTCCGGTCGGGTCGAATCGGATTTCCGGGGATTCTATCGTGTCTCGGCGACCGGAACGGTAGTCACTTTCACCACCTTTTATTTTGTTTGAGTCGAAGTAGCGGTAGTGACTGATATCTCAGATTCTCTTCGGCTCCTTTTCGAGACGTCGGTCGAGCGAGACGGCGACCGTTACGTGGTGTCGATTCCGACCGAACTCGTCGAAAACGGGTCGATTTCGACGGAGGAACTGTACCGCGTCGCGCTGCTTTCGAGTCCGCACGCCGCGTCGGCGACCGAGGCCGCTGTCGAATCGGCGGCGGCGACGACGACGGAGACGACGGCGACGACGACCGCTGACGACCGCGACATCGATTCGGACCCCGCTCGGGAATCCGCCGCCGACACCGCGTCTGGACCCCGCGAAGCGCACTCTCAGCCGCGACAACCGCCCGTCGCGGAGGGCGACGTTCGGTCCGTCATCATCGACACGCTCGGTGACCAAGGCGACGGCATCGCGAAGGTCGAACGCGGCTTCGTCATCATCGTCCCCGGCACGGAACCCGGCGACCGCGTCGAGGTCGAAGTCACCGACGTGAAACAGACCGTCGCGTTCGCGGAACCGGTGGACGGCGCGAGCGTCTGACCCGCGGGTCCGAACGCCGGCTCTGCCCTCGTGGTTGGTATATTCCAAACGAGACCACATTAGGCTCGGAACCGTAGCCGCCGATACCATTCTATGTCCGAACGAACGTTCCGTCACGCCTCTACGCTATCCGACGATGCGCGAGCCGAGTCCCATCGAACGGACCGCCCGGCGTCCGAATCGGGCGATGACGCCGACATGGACGCCGCCGACGTGCAGTCGCGGTCGGCGCGCACGAACCGATGGTGTCCGACCATCCGGCAGGGAATCGCGCTGTGGGCGATTATCGCGGTCGGCTGGGCGGTCATCCCCGCAGACCATCCGATGCAGATTGCCGTCGCTATCAGCGGCGTGTACGCCTCGCTTCTCCTGCCGACGGCGCTCTACTTCGACTACCGGGAACGACGCGCCGAATCGAGCGCCGAGGGGAGAGTCCGCGAAACCGCGGGCGCACTCGCTGACCGCGTCCGCGACGCGCTGCCGGGTCGCGGCAGTTCGACTCGCGCGTCGTCGTCGTGTTCGTGCAACCGCTGACGGCGTGAGAACGGCGTCGCGTCGCCCGCGGCCGAACCCGCACAGTCTGAATGGGTCGAACGGGTCGAACAGTCCGAACGAGGCGTCTGAAAACGACGCGAATCGAAGAAAGAAGCGTCTTCTCGCGCTCGAAACGTCCGCTTAGGCGGTCGACCCGACGGCCCTTTCGCCCGATTTCTGGGTCGCTTCGAGGAGTTCGCGGTAGCGGTTTCTGATGGTCACTTCGCTGATGTCGGTCACGTCGCTCACCTCGGACTGCGTCAGTTCCTCGTCGGCGAGGAGCGCGCCGGCGTAGATGGCCGCCGCCGCGAGCCCGACGGGGCTCTTGCCGCTGTGGATGCCCTGCCGCTTCGCGTTGTCGAGGAGCGACCGAGCGCGGCGCTCCACGTCGTCGCTCACGTCGAGTTCGGAGACGAACCGCGGGAGGTACTGCGCCGGGTCGGCCGGCTTCATGTCCAGCCCCAGTTCGCGGGAGACGTAGCGGTACGTCCGGGTGAGTTCCATCTTGTCGACGCGGGAGACGCGCCGCACCTCGTCGAGGGAGCGCGGGACGCCGGCCTGCCGAGCGGCGGCGTAGATTGCGGCGGTGGCGACGCCCTCGATGGAGCGGCCGGGCAGCAGGTCGTCGTCGAGCGCGCGGCGGTAGATGACCGAGGCGGTCTCGCGGACGGTGTCCGGAAGCCCGAGCGCCGAGCCCATCCGCTCGACCTCGCCGAGCGCCTGCTTGAGGTTGCGCTCTTTGGAGTCGCGGGTGCGGAACCGCTCGTTCCACGTCCGGAGGCGCTGCATCTTCTGGCGCTGTCCCGTCGACAGGGAGTTGCCGTAGGCGTCTTTGTTCTGCCAGCCGATGTTAGTCGACAGCCCCTTGTCGTGCATCATCGTCGTCGTCGGCGATCCGACGCGGGATTTCTGGTCGCGCTCCGCGGCGTCGAACGCGCGCCACTCGGGGCCGCGGTCGATTTCGTCCTCGCGGAGGATTTCGCCCGTCTCGGGGTCGACCCACTCGCCGTGCTGCTCGTCGTAGACGAGGTCGGTCCGCTCCGCGACCGCCGC
Organism: Haloferax sp. AS1; assembly: GCF_014530665.1. NCBI lineage: Archaea > Methanobacteriati > Methanobacteriota > Halobacteria > Halobacteriales > Haloferacaceae > Haloferax > Haloferax sp. AS1. The sequence continues at coordinate 150,171 of NZ_SPSA01000003.1, read as the reverse complement.
CTCGGCCGATTCGGTCTCGGCCTCGCCCTCGTCGCGCTCGTCGCCGGACTGTCGGGCCTCGGGTCCCGCCGCCGGTGCCGACTCGTCTCGCATCGAACGCCAGTCGACGTGTTTCGTGTCCATTGAGTACCTCTGTATTCCGGACCCAGGGTAATGGGCTCTCGTTTGGAATATACCAACTGTGTTCGTTCCCGGAATACGCGACCGGGAGACATCGACCGCTCGCACGTCGGTTGCCGCGTCAGTCATCCGCCCTTTTCGGCCGCGAGAGCTATCGAATCACGACAACACGCTCAGCGCTCGACGCCGAAGCCCTCGTCGCGGAGCGCGGCTTCGAGGCGCTCGCCGTGTTCGCCCTGCAGTTCGATGCGCCCGTCGGTCACGGTCCCGCCGACCGCGAGCCGTCGCTTCAACGTCGACGCGAGGGCGTCCAGTTCGTCGGCCGGGAGGTCGAGACCGTCGACCACCGTCACGGGCTTGCCGTACCGTCGGGTGTCGACGCAAATCGACGCGCGCTGGTCCGCCCGCGCGAGGTCGTCGCCGATTCCGAGGTCGTCCGGCAGGCCGGTGATGTCGCTGAAAGTGTCCTTTCCCACGCATCTACGTACGCGTCCGCGGCGTATCAGGGTGTGGTTGGAATGTTCCAACCGTTCTGCGGCCGTCTCTCGTCGAGCGTCCGGCCCGGGAGTCGCCGGTCAGGCGCTCGCTTCGAGCTTTTCGGGGTCGACGCGGTCTTCGACTTCGGTGCCGAGCGTGCCGGTGACGAACTGACGGGCCAGCCACGCTTCGGCGCGGGTCAGGCGGTACTGGAGCGTCGAGTTCGGGATGTCGAGTTCCTCCGAGATTTCTTGGACGGTGTGCTGGCGCGGCGTCTCGTAGTAGCCGAACTCGACGGCGGCTTCGAGCGCGGCCTGCTGTTCCGGCGGGAGGCCGTCGGCGGAGACGCTCTCTTCGAGCCAGCACTCGGGTTCGCTGATGCGCTGGACGCTCAGCGAGAGGCCGTCGCTGAGGCTGTCTTTGACCTCCTCGTAAATCTCGCTCACCGTGTCGTCGTCGGAGATGAGCAGTCGCCACTGGTTCTGTGCCCCCCGGCGTTCGGCCTGCATCAGGAGGCCGTCGCCGATGTGCTTCGCGGCGACGTGGGGAATCGACTGAATCCCGTCGCCCTCCTCGCGGCAGGAGTAGACGATGCGCCCGTTTGGCGTCTCCGACAGCACCTCGTACTCCCACTCGACGACCGGCGCGCCGCACATCCCGAGGACGCCGTTGCACCGGGTGGCCTGCTCGATGACCTCGTCGAACGCTTCGAGCGCCTCCGTCGGCCCGGTGAGGCGGTCGAGTCGCCACATCGACTCGCTCGTGGCGTGTATCGCCATGGTCTTGGAGTGTAAATCCGGGTTCTCGATGAACAGGTCCATCACCTCGTCGGCACCCCGCTCGTACTCGACGGTGAAGACGAATTCTCGCATGAGTCTTCCCTAGTTCCCCGAGGCCTATATTCTTGGTTGGTATGTTCCAACTCCGTCCGCGGTTCGGGATTCCAACTCGCGGGTCGGGTCGTCCCGGTCGCCGCGTCGCCCGCTCAGGACTCGTCGAACGGCGACCGGGCGTGTTCGGGAACGCTCTCCGGGCGGGCGATGAGGTTCTCTCGGCCGAGATTTATCTTCGCGACGGTTCCCTCGTCGGCCATCCGCGAGAGGACGCGACTCACCTTCGATTTCGACCACTCCGTTCCCTCGACGACTTTCGACTGCCGGAGTTGGCCGCCGTTGTCGTCGAGGAGCCTGAGGACGCGCGTCTCGTCGTCGAGGAGTTCCTCGGCGGCGGGGGAGCCGTCGGCGGGGGAACTGTTGGCGGCCGACTGCGCACGCGCCGAACCGTCGCCTCCGCCAGTCTGGACCGCGTCCGCCGACGCTCCGTCGCCTCGGCCGTCGACGTGGTCGGCCGCGCGGGCGCGAACGTCGGACAGCCTCGCTCGCGCGTCGCTGTCGCGGACTCGCACGCCGACGACGAGCAGGGCGACCGCGATGGCCGCGACCGCGAGGACGAGCAGCCAGCCCTCGCCGCCGAGTTCCAGCGACCCGACGACCGCCCCCGGCGCGGCGTTCGGGTCAGTTCCCGCTTCGACCTCAGCACCGTCGCCGCGGCCGTCGCCGTCGGTGTCGCCGCGGTTCGGGTCGGTCCCGATGACGTTGACTTCGCGCCCGTCGTCGAGACCGTCGCCGTCGGTGTCCGCCTCGGTCGGATTCGTCTCGTAGCGGTTGACTTCGGGGCCGTCTTCGAGGCCGTCGCCGTCGGTGTCGGCGGCGGCGGGGCTCGTCTCGCGGACGTTGACCTCGGGTCCGTCTTCGAGGCCGTCGCCGTCGGTGTCGGTGGCTGTCGGGTTGGTTTCGTAGCGGTTGACCTCCGCGCCGTCTTCGAGGCCGTCGCCGTCGGTATCGGCGGTCGTCGGGTCCGTGCCGTGGGTCGTCACCTCAGCGCCGTCGTCGAGGCCGTCGCCGTCGGTGTCGGTCTCGGTCGGGTTGCTCCCCTGCTCGTTGATTTCGACGCCGTCGCTGAGGTCGTCGCCGTCGGTGTCCGTGCTCGTCGGGTCGGTCTCGTAGCGGTTGACCTCCGCGCCGTCGGGTACGCCGTCGGTGTCGGTGTCGGCGACGAGCACGTCCGTGCCGCGGCCGAGTTCGTCCCGGTTGCCGAGGTTGTCGCCGTCGGCGTCGCCGGCCGGCGCGAGCACCGTGACACCGCGACTCGCCTGCGCGACCGGCTCGCCGCCGTCCCCGGGTCTGACGACCGCTGTCACGGTGCGGTCGCCGGTCGCGTTCGCCGGCCACGTTGCGAACTCGAAGCCGACGCGCCGTTCACCGGTCGCGTTCGCCCCCTCGCTTCCGAGCGGTTCGCACCCCAACAGCATCGTCGAGCCGTCGTCGCGGTCGGTCTGCAAGCAGACCTCGGTGTCGTTGCCGTCTCCCGCGACGGTCACCGAAACCGTCGAGGGTTGCCACGAGGCGACGTACGGCCGGCCGTTCTCGGTCGCGACGACGCCCGGGCCGCCGTGGTCGACCGCACGCACTTCGACGCCATCCGCGGCGACGACGACCGGCGAGACGGCGACCGCGACGACGAGTAACGCCGCGACGAGCGTCCATCCGACCCCCGAGACGCGTTTGACTGGCATGTGTTTGTTCTTTATCTGTCGACTCTGCTAGTGTATAATGTTTTGTTTATCTGTTTATTGAACATTTTTACAACTATTCGGACAGTCAATTCGGTCTGAATGTTTTCATATACTGTATTTTCTCCCGGTCCGGGTCGTCGGTATCGACAGTCGCCACCGGGGTTCACAGGCGGGTCTATCGCTTCTCGATGTCGTTCGTCGCCGTCCGCGACCGCTCGCCGTCGTCTCTCGCCGGGTCGCTCCGCAGCGACGAGACAATCGCCGTACTGGGCCGCCCTCGTCGGCCCTCGGTTGGCTGGCGAACGTTCCGTTAATCCGACTGAAACGGTCGAAACAGTCGCTCGAAACGGTTGTTCAGGGGGAGAACGGTCGGGACGACTCTCCCCCATTATCATCCGCCGAGCGAGACTGCTGACTGCGATGCGCGAAACGCTCACTCGACGGCAGTTCGGTGTCGGCGTCGCGGTAGCGACCGTCGCACTCGCCGGCTGTACGGACACGGGCGGTGGTGGTGGTCCCGTGAACGGTACGAACGGCACGGACGGCGAACCCGCGGTCGGCGGTACCGAGACGACAGCCGAGACCGGTGGTGTCGGGACGACGACCGAGGACGAGACGACGATAGCGACGACAGAAGACGAGACGACGACGATAGAGACAACCGAGGAAGAAACGACGGAAGACGAATCGACGACCGACGACGGAACGACCGACGACGAGATGACGGAAGACGAGACGACGACCGACGACGAAACGACCGAGAACGAGACGACGACCGACGACTCGGCGTAACGACCGCGGTCGACGACCCGCTGGCGCACGCGCCGCGAGCGAGGCACGGCACGCTCGACTGGTACACCCGACTGCTCGTGCCCGCGGCGGCGCTCACCCCTCCAGCCCCCCACGACACACTCGCTCCCTGTCCCTTCGCGGGACAGCCGAATCCCCCCTGACGCACCCTTCACGTTCGGTCCCCTTGACGCACACCTCCTCGACGTGCCCTCCAGCACGCTCCCCCTGTGCCCTCCAGCACGCTCCCTGCGCCCTCCAGCGCACTCGACCGACGTGCAGTCACCGACTTTTCGGACCCCAATCGCGTTCCGTCCCGGTGGCGCACACTCCGCGGAACATTTACCCGCCCGCTCGCTACTCGGGGTATGGACGCAGACGACAACCACCGCGGATGGGCCGAGCGTTCCGGCGACTTCTCGCCGGAGTACTACGCCCAAATCGGCCCGAACGAGGTCAGCGAGACGCTCGCGACCGTGTTCGAGCACTACGCGGCGGAGGACGCGTCGATTCTCGAACTCGGATGTAGCTCCGGTCGCCACCTCGCGCACCTCCACGACCGCGGCTACGAGGACATCACCGGCATCGACATCAACGACGACTCCTTCGAGGTGATGGCCGAGTACTTCCCCGAACTCGTCGATACCGGCACGTTCCTCACCGGCGCAATCGAGGACCTGCTCCCCGACTTCCCCGACGACAAGTTCGACGTTATCTACTCCGTCGAGACGCTCCAGCACGTCCACCCCGACGACACGTGGGTGTTCGAGGAAATCGCCCGCGTCTCCTCGGACCTCGTGATAACCGCCGAAAACGAGGGCAACGGCCCGACGCGCGGGCGCGCCGGCTCCGAGGTGAGCTACGTCAACGACGACTTCCCGCTGTATCACCGCAACTGGAAAGACGAGTTCTCGGACCTCGGCCTCGCCCAACTGCTCTGCGAACCGGGCAAGCGCGACACGGTTCGCGTCTTCCGGGTTCTCTGACGCCCCGCGCTCGGCTGCCACACTCACAACTTGTTTCAATGAAGCCGGCGAACAGGGCGTGCTGACCATGTACACGATGTCCAGCGACGACTTCAGCGTTCATCAACAGGACTGCGACGAGGCCGGGTCCGGGATTCCCATCACCAGCCTCCCGGACGAAGTCACCTCTCTGGACGACCTGCCGTGTTCCTGCTGGGACGAGGTCGACTCGTTCGACGAACTCGACTGACGGGTGGGACGAGGGCATCTGCTGGCATCTCGCAGGCCGCCGATATGTCTCGTGAGTCGGTTGACGGGGCGACGACGCGGTCGGTCGTGATACCCGCTTTCAGAGTCGGTCGAGGTCGAGTGGCTCCGCCGCCTCCCAGTAGCGCTCGAACAGCTCGTCGGCCCACGTGAGCACCTCCGGTTCGGTCACGTCGATAGAGGCTTGGAGGATGCCGCTGTCGTCGCGGAGGAACAGGTGGACCGTCGAGTCTGCGATGGTCGCCGCCATCGGAATCGGCTCGTCGGTGATGCGGACGGCGGCCGCGTCGGCGTCGAGGAGGTCGCGGAGCTGTTCGCGCAGTTGGGAGTCGTGGGCGAGCGCGTCGATGGCGTCCGACGAGAAGACGCCCTCGAACCGCTGGTCGCCGGCGGCGGTCCGCTCCCTGACGATGTCGAGGTTCTGTTCGTTGAAGGCGTACGAGAAGATTCGCACGTCCTCGGCCTCGCTCAGAAGGGTCACGGCGCGCTTGACAGGCGCGTTCGGCCGGACCTGACTCGGCGTGGTAATCGTCGCCTCGGTCAGGTGTTCGAGGTCGAACGTGATGGCGTCGGTCGGGAGCCACTCGACGACCGGCCGGAGCTTGGCGTCGGTGTCGAGGATGTCGACGAGGTCGTCGAAGCCCCGCGAGACGAGTTCGCCCGTCACCGTCGCCCGGTACGCGCCGTCCTCGCGGACGAGCCACGACCGGTCTTCGAAGTCGCTGAGAATCCGCCCCATCGTCGGCTGCGACGCCCCGGTTCGCTCGACGAGTTCGCGTCTGGAGTGCGGCCGCTCGGCGAGGTATCTGAGCGCGTCGACGCGGTTCTGCGAGAGCGCGAGGAACTCGATTTCGTCTAATGCCGACTCCATGCGGCGACGTTGTGCGCGCTCCATTAAACCCTTTTCGCGTCTCGAAATAATTTCACACCATGAATCATGCTCGACCGCCGCGAACTTTTCTTGCCATGAATTAATTTCTGAATCAAACTATACGTGGGGGAGTCGTACGTGTATCCAAGATGCGTTCACTTCACTCTGCGTTCGGTCTCTCGCTCGGAGGTGTGGGTCGGTGACGGCGACGCGCCGGCGGCTCGTCCTGTTCGTGCTGACGGCGTTCTTCTTCGGCGGGACGTTCGTCGCCGCGAAGGCGGGTCTCGACTACCTGCCGCCGCTTTTGTTCGTCGCGCTCCGGTTCGACATCGCGGCGGTGCTGCTCGTCGGCTACGTCGTCGCCACCCGCTCCCGCGCCGAACTGCTCCCGCGGTCGGTCCGCGACGTGGTCGGCATCCTCGCCACCGGCGTGTTCGTCATCGGCCTCGCCAACGCCCTCCTGTTCGTGGGGCAGGAGCACGTCTCCAGCGGCGTCGGGTCGATTATCTTCAGCCTCAATCCGATTCTGACGCCCGTGTTCGCCATGGCGCTTCTCGCGGATGAGCGCCTCTCCACCCGGGGCGCGCTCGGGATGCTCATCGGCCTGCTCGGCGTCGGCCTCGTCGTCGGCGTCGACCCCGCGAACCTGCTCGGCGGCGAGGCGCTCTGGAAGGGCGTCGTCTTCCTCGGCGCGGTCAGCGGCGCGCTCGGGACCGTGCTCATCCGCTGGGCCGACACGTCGCTTTCGAGCACCGTCCGCACGGCGTGGGCGCTCCCCGTCAGCGCGGCGCTCACCCACGGCATGAGCGTCGCTTCCGGCGAGTCGCTCGCCGCGGCTACGTGGTCTCCGACGGCGCTCGTCGCGCTCGCCTACGTCGGCGTCTTCGCCGGCGCGGTGGCCTACCTCACCTACTTCGGCTTCCTCGACGACGTGGGGCCGATTCGCGGCAACCTCGTCTTCTACGCCGTGCCCATCGTCGCGACGCTCGGGGGGACGGTGCTCCTCGGCGAGTCGATTTCGACGCTCACCGTCGTCGGCTTCGCGACTATCTTCACCGGCTTCGCCGTCCTCGCGACGGAGTCGCTCCGCGGTACGGTCGTCCGCGTCTACGACGAACTCGGGTCCCGCGTGGCCGGTCTCGCCGGGGCCGCGGCTCCGGGCCGCGACTGAGTCGCTGACGAGTCGCAGACCGGTCGCTCGCTGAACGACGATGACCGGGTAGAAATGTAGGGGCGGACCATCGGGCGGCAGTCCGAGGGGGCAGGGTCGGAGTACCGTTGGCACGGGATGGGCCGCCTGTCTGTGCAGATATGTCACCTGTCCGCCGACCAGACAGCGTCGTGCGGACATGTGGAAATCGCCAGCTCCCTAAGTAGTCTTTTTGGCCGACGCCTCGAAAACCAGCGGACTGCGACGTGGTCCTTCCGATTTTCGCACTATCTATCGGAGAGCGCGACCGCCCCGAGCGCGGCAATCAGACAGCAGTTCCCGACGCCGACGAGGAACAACGCGTTCCAATCGGACGTATCGACGACGAGGAGCGCCGCGAACGCCGCGATACCGAGGGCGAACAGGAGGACACCGAGATAGCGGTCGTACCGCGGGTCGTAGTCGATTTCGGCCAGACGCAGGAGCGGTCCCGGTTCTGGCGGTTCGTCGCTCCGAGCGTCGCGGACTTTCCCGCGGAGATGCAGGAGCACCATGGCCGTCGCAACGGTCCAGACGACGCCGGCCGCGAAGTTGACCTGCGGGCCACCGAAGGCAACGGCAAGTCCCACGAAGACCGACGTGGCGGCTATCGCCCCTGAAACGGCGGTCTCGCTCGGTCCCGTCATTCGAAATCCAGCCGGAGATAGCTCGTTCCGTGCCGGTAGTTGTACGCCTCGACCACGACGCCGAATGCCGAAAGAACCGCGAGAACGGCCCACAGGAGATTCGACAGCGCGCCGCTGACGTATCCGCCGGCGAACAGGAACGTCGTGTACACCGCGGAAGCGAGCGGGAAGGCGGGGTGTTCACGGACGGTATCGACCGCGCCGGCGGCCATGTAGACGAGCGTGAGCAGACCCATGGCGGCGAGCACCGGGTCGACCGGCCCGTCGATGAGCGTCGCCAGACCGACGAAGACGGCGGCGACGGCCGCGAGCACGGCCACTCGCCACCGGCTGACGCCGGCGGGCAGAACGGTGGAGGGCATCGCCTTCCTATCGACGTGCTGACTTTTTGAGTGTTTGGGAGCGCGGTCGTCCCGCTCTCAGGCCTTCCGCAGGCGGACGACGAAGACCGCGCCGCGGGGCTCGTTGTCCTCGACCCACACGTCGCCGCCGTAGCCGCTGACGATGGTGTCGACGAGGTAGAGGCCGAGGCCGGTTCCGGGGCTTTCGAGTCCCTTTTCGCCGCGGCCGAACACCACCTCTTTTCGGTCGTCGGGGATGCCCGGTCCGTTGTCGGCGATGCGGACGAGCGCGTCGTCGTCGCGGACCTCGACCGACACGTCGATTTCGGCCCGGTCGGTGTCGTTGTGCCGCACCGCGTTCGTGAGGAGGTTGCGGAAGACGGTCCCCAGCATGTCGTCGGCGACGACGGTCACGGTCGACGGCTCGTCGGGGAGCGAGACCGACGCGTCGGCGGTTCCGTCGCGGACCGCGCTCGCTTCCGCCCAGAGCGGTCCGGCGAGCGTCGTCGGGCGATTCGTCTCCTCGTCGTCGAGCATCGTCGCCATGAGGTTCCGGACGTTCACCGTGAGTTCGGTGGCGTGCTCGCCGTTCCTGATTATCGTGTCGAGGCGCTCGCGCAGCGCCTCGTCGTCGACCGACTCCTCGACCAGTTGCGCGTTGCCGAGGATGACGGCCATGTCGTTTCGGATGTCGTGACGGACGATCTGATTGAGGAGCGTGAGCTTCTCGTTTTGGGAGAGAATCGTCTGTTTCTGGCGGTGTAACTCGGTCACGTCGCGGAGGACGATGACCCACCCGACGGTCTGGTCGCCCCGTTCGAGTCGCTGGGAGCGGGCGCTGAGATACACCGCTTCGCCGCCCTCTCGGGTGGTTTCGATGCTGTCGTTTTGTTCCGTCGTCAGGTCGAGGTCCGGCGAGACCGCGGTGACCGGGTCGCCGACGGCCGCGCCGAAGCGCTCTAAGAGCGCCGCACCGCGGGTGTTGACGTGGACGATTCGCTTGTCCGCGTCGAGGACGAACACGCCGTCGGGCGACTCCTCCATCGCGGTCGTGTAGGCGATGGGCGGCAAGTCGAGAAACCGGTAGCGAAAGAGCGCGATGCCGATGGCCGCGGAGGTGACTGCGGCCGAGGTCGGAACGAGGTTCACGCCGTCGCTGTTGAACGGCGGGATTCCGAGCGAACTGCACGCGACGAAGACGAACGGGGCGGCGAGACCGACGCTCACCAACACCGCCTGCGGGATGTACGTTCGACCCAGTCGGGCCGCTTCGTAGAGGATGAGCACGATAGCCAGCACGGAGAGCACCGCGTTGTAGAGCAACTGCAACACGACGTGACCGAGACCGACGTCGACCCGCACGACGACGAGACCGTTCGTCTCGACGAGGCGCGTCGCCTCGATGGCGAGGCCGTTCGGATTCGCAAACAGGACCGCCAGAAAGACGGCCGGCACGGTCATGACCGCCGCGACCAGTCCGGGCGTGATTCGGCTGACCCGGTCGGTGTGGAGGAGCGTAAAGAGGAACGCGAGCGCGCCGAGCGGCGCGACGCCGAAGTAGAGAAACCGGTAGAAAAGCAGCTTCAGCGCCGGGTCGGTCTGCAGGAGTTTGAGCGCCGCAAACCCGGTCCAGAGGGCGAGTCCGACGTTCACGGCGAAGAAGGTAACGAGCTCGGACGACTGCCCGTGGGCCTGCATGTGCCGGAGGCTGTACGCCCCGAGTAGGACCGCGGTACTCATCGCAAAGAGGGTCGGAAGGACCAAAACGGTGTACTGCCAGTCCATCTCTCACCGGGCCCGACCGCTGCTCGCGTCCATCGGTGCGTGTTCTGTGCCCGCTCTGGTATTTAGAGGTGTCTGTTTGCGAGCGATTATTCCCGTCGCTGTCGGCGCAAACCAAACGAGCATTCCATGTTTCTCGGGCCGCCGCCCGGACCCGTTACCCGAACAGCTTATCCCGGTCGATGTGCCACGGACGGCCGAACCGCCGTGACCGAGACGACAGACGAGACGAGTGCGGACCCCGTCACGGTCCTCCTCGTCGACGATAACCGCGACTGGCTGGCGCTCGTCGTGCAGCGACTCCGCGAGGAGGCCCCCGACTTCGACGTTCGGGAGGCCAACAGTCCAGAGGGCGCGCTCGACCGCCTCACCGACGACGTGGAGTGCGTCGTCAGCGACTACTACATGCCCGGTCGGACGGGCATCGAGCTGCTTTCCGAGGTCCGCGAGCACCGACCGGACATCCCGTTTCTCCTCTTTACCGGCGCTGGCAACGAGGGACTCGCCAGCAGCGCGCTGTCGGCCGGCGCGAACGACTACATCGTCAAGACGAGCGTCGGAGACAGCGCCGCGGCGCTCGCCACGCGCGTCCGAACGGCCGTCGACAAGCACCGGACCGAGCGCGCGCTTGCCGAGAGCGAGGCGCGCTACCGGACGCTCGTCGAGAACGTCCGCGACGCCATCTTCGTCGCCCGCGACGGCAGCGCCGTCCTCGTCAACGAGGCGGCGACGACGCTCACCGGCTACGACCGCGCGGCGCTCACAGACGGCGACATCGTCGAGACGGTCGTCCACCCCGACGACCGGGCCCGCGTCCGCGACGCGCTCGACCTGTCGGCCCCGCGGTCGCTCGACATTCGCATCCGCGACCGCGCCGGCGAGACGCGCCACTGCATCCTCGATGTCGACTACGTCGTCGACGACGGGCTGCCGGGGTCCATCGGCGTCCTCCGGGATATCACGGCGCAGGTCCACCACCAGCGCCGACTCGAACGCGAACGCGACACGAAGGAGGCGATTCGGGAGATTCTCGTCCGGCAGTCCTCGCGCGTGGAGGTCGCGGAGTCGTTCTGTCGGTACATCGGGAGCGACCCCGACGCCGTCGTCGCGTGGGTGGGCGAGCGGACCGCGGGCGGCGGGCTCGACCCGCTCGCGGTCGTCGGCGACGAGTCGTACCTGCGCACAGCAGGCGTTCTCGACGCCGACGCGGCGGCCCGGCGCGACTCGACCGAACCGAGCCTGACCGCCTTCCGCGAGGGCGCGACGGTCGTCCGCGGCGTCGAAGGCGTCGACGGACGCGAGTCCGACGCGCCGGCGACCGCCCCCGACGCCGGGTGGACGGCGGCCGCCGGCGCGGACGGTATCGAAACCGCGGTCGCCGTCCCGCTTCGGTACGGCGGCGTCGACTACGGCGTTCTCGGCGTCTACCACCGCGGTGCCGACGACGACCGGGAGCGACGGCGACTCGAAGAGTTGGCGGAGACGCTCGGCTACGCCCTCAGCACCGCCGAGAGCCGCGAGGCGCTCGTGGCCGACGAGGTCGTCCGCGTCAGCCTCCGCGTCCGCGACGCCGACGCGGGGGTTCTGGCGGTCGTGGACGCGCTCGGCCGCGACGCGGAACTCGTCGTCCACACGGTGTTGCCACGCGGCGACAGCGAGCGCTACTTCGTGACGGTTCGCGGCGCGTCCGAGGCCGCGGTGACGGACGTGCTTTCGAGCCTCGACGGCGTGACCGCCGGTGCCGTGACCGCCGACGGCGGGGTCGTCCGGGCGCAGTTCGACACGGCCGCCCCCTCGCTGGGGACGGCCGTCGCCGACGCGGGCGGCGTCCTCCACCGCGTCGTCGTGGCCGCCGGCGAGGCGACCGTCGTCGTCGACCTCCCCCGGCGGCGACCGGCCGGCCCGTTCGTCGAGGCGCTCGCGGCCGTCTTCGACAGCGTCACCATGACCGCGCGGAGCCACCGGACCGTCGAGTCCGATATCGGCGCGAGCGTGCTGGCCGGCCTCACCGACCGACAGCGCGAGTCGCTCGAAGTCGCGTACCGGACGGGCTACTTCGAGCGCCCGAAACGCCGGAGCGCCGCCGAAGTCGCCGAGGCCATCGGCGTCTCGCGGTCGACGTTCACCCAACACCTCCGGGCGGCCCAGCGGAAGGTCTTCGCAGAACTGTTCGACGGCGAGCGCGGCGGTCGGTGAACCGACCGCTCCGATACGCGTTCGTCGGTTCCTCCGCGCTCACGTGCCGAGCGCTATCACGTCGCTCGGTTCTTGTCGGATACCGCATAGTGGTGGTATCGGGTTATTGCCGCGTAATCGAGTAGAGATGTCTGAAGGTCACCCCACCCAGAATATCACGGACGGGAGTGGGTGTACGGTGGGCCGCACGGAGAACTCAATGGCAGACAAAGTATTCAAACTCACGCGACGCCGCGCCCTCGGGGGGCTCCTCACGATTGGTGCGGGAAGCGCCGCCGCCGGCGTGGGCACGTTCGCCCTCTTTAACGACACCGAATCGAGCACCGAGAACACGCTTCAGGCGGGGACGCTGAGCCTCGCCGACGGAGCCAGTTCCGCGAGTTTCAGCGCCACGGGTCTCGCGCCCGGCGACGAGACCGACACTTTCGAAGTCGACCTCGAAAACGACGGGTCGCTCGACGGCAGTCTCGACATCGACCTCACGCTGACCGAAAACGACAGCGACGCCACGGCCGGCGACGACGGCGACGCGGACGCCTCGGTGGCGGACCTCGCGGGCGTCCTCGACGTGACGACGTTCGAAGTCGGGAGCCTCGACGTGCTCGACGACCGCTTCGGCGGCTCGGCCACCCTCGCCGACGTGGTCGCGGCGAACAGCGACGCGGCCGACGGCGACGACGACTCGAACGTCCAGGACATCGACCTCGAATCCGGCGAGACGAAGACGTTCTCCTTCGCGCTGGCGATGCAGGAAAGCGCCGGCAACGAGTTCCAGGCCGACGGGCTCGACATCCAGTTCGACTTCGAACTGAACCAGCGGGACAGCCAGTAACGACCCGGCAGAACCGCCGGTAACGACCCCGCAGCACAGCCAGCAATCACCCTCGTTCGCGGGCGACGGGGACGACGCGACTCGGTCGCAGCCACTCCGACCGAGTCTCCTCTTTCGTCCCGGCCGTTCGGACGCACTCATCGACGCCACTCAATGCCGAAACAGACGCCAACGCTGACGCTCACTCGACGCCGCTTCCTCGGCGGGCTCTTCACGATTAGCGCCGGAAGCGCCGCCGCGGGCGTCGGCACCTACTCGGCGTTTTCCGACGCCGAGCGCGCCGACGCGTCGTTCGGCGTCGGCACGCTCGACCTGACGGTCGACGGCGACGACGAGCAACTCACGTTCCTCGAAGAGGTCGACGTCGCGCCCGGCGACAGCGGCACCGCGTCGGTGACGCTCCGCAACCGCGGGTCGCTCACCGGCTTCCTCGACATCGACGTGCTCGGCGTCACCGACGACGAAAACGGCCAGTCGGAGCCTCCGTCGCAGAACGACCCCCGCGTCGGCGACGGCGAACTCGCGCAGGTGCTCGAAGTCCGCGCGTGGCTCGAAGCTCCCGACGGGTCGAAGACGTTCCTCTGCGGGCGTTCGGACTACGCGACCCTCGACTCGATTTTCGTCGCGGACGAGACGTTCGACCTCGATTACGAACTCGCCTCCGGCGAGTCGGTGGAGTTCTCCATCGCGTGGCGACTCCCGTCGAGCGCCGGCAACGAAGTCGCCTCGGACATCGCGGGCGTCGACCTCCGGTTCGCGCTCGACCAGCGAGCCGACTCGGACGGCGGCGCGACCTGCGAGGCCGGCGACGACGACTCGGAGTCCGGCTCCGGCGACGCCCGCGACGCGATGGGCGGCTGGGACTGGGCGACGGTCGCCCGCTACGGCGAGCCTTACGACGGCTTCGTGTACGGCAACTCGGAGCCGGAGAACTACGAAATCGCGGTGCTGAAGCGTTCCGGTCCCTTCGAGACCCGCCTCCACAAGCAGAACAACGACTGGCAGCGCGCGTGGGTCTCGGGCCGAACCGAATCGTTCCGCGTCGACTTCGACGGCAGCAAGGTGACGATGACCGTCGGCGACACGGAGTACCCGGACAAATACGGCCAGAAGGGACAGGGCGTCGGCGCGGGCGACGTGGTCGCGCTCGGCGTCACGGTCTCCGCCTCGGCTGCGTGGTCGTCGGTCGCGGTCTCGGACCTCGAACTCACCGCCGACGGGCGGACGAGCAGCCTCGCAGACGTTTCGGTCGACGCGACCGGCACGAACCACGTCCGCATTCGCCGCGAGATGGACGGGTCGTTCTCGCTCACCGGCAAACTCCGGTTCTCGTGGCACCACTACTCGCACGCCGACCCCGACGACCTCGTGATGCGCGTCGACGTCAAGACCGACGGCGGCCACCATCACCACACCAGCGCCGAAGACGATATCGAAGCGGCTGAAGTCGACGCGGACGAACGCGACCCGGTCGAAAAAGCCGCCGAAGGCGACGAAGACGACGAGAGCGACGAACTCACCGAGGCAGGCGGAGACGACGAGCCTCGCCCGGAGGAAAAGGACGCAGCCGAAGCTGACGAGAGCGGCACGGTCAACGAAACAAGCGGAGACGACGAGAGTCGCACGGGCGACGACGCAGGCGACGAACCCGACCGGAGCGGCACGGTCAACGACACAGCCGGAGAGCCCGACCGGAGCGGCACAGCTGAAGCAGACGAGGGAACCGACGAGAAGCGTCGCCCGGGCGAGGATGCAGACGGTGAGACCGAAGCTGACGACAGCGACGACGACGGTGAGCAGGCGATGACGACGGAGACGACGGAGACGACTGACCAATGAACTGGTCTCGCCTCGCCGCGGCGGCCCGCGTCCTCGGCGGCGTCGTCCTCCTCGTCGCCGTCGCGCTCGTCGTCGTGCTCGCCGCGCCGCAGACCTTCGGGGCCGACGCCAGTTACACTGTCCTCTCCGGAAGCATGTCACCGACGTTCGACGCCGGCGACGTGGTGGTCGTCCGCGACGTGTCGCCCGCGGACATCTCGGAGGGCGACATCATCACCTACCGAGCGGCCGGGAGCGCCATCACCGACGAGCGGACCGACCGCGTGACCCACCGGGTCGTCGCGGTGGACCGAAGCGGCGACAGCCCGGTGTTCCGGACGAAAGGCGACGCCAACGAGGATATCGACTCGGACCCCGTCGCCGCCGACCGCGTCGTCGGCCGCGTCTGGTTCCGCGTCCCGTACCTCGGCCTCGCCGCGCAGTTCGCCCAGTCGCAACTCGGGTTGGTCCTGTTCGTCATCATCCCCGGCGTACTTCTCGTCGTGACCGAACTCTACTCGCTGTACGCCGACGCGCTCGTCGAGGTCGACTCCGACGAGTCCGACGAGAGCGCCGGACGCGACGGGTCGCCCGACGCGGGGACCGAGACCGGAACTGGCTACGTCAGCGCCTCCGACGGCGGCGTCACGCTCTCCCCCGAGCGAACGGGCGTCCGTCTCTCGGAGCCCGTTGCGGTCGTCGACCCGTCGCCCTCGGCGTCCGCCTCCGTCTCCGCCTCCGCGTCCTCCGACTCGCCCGGCGACATGGTGTGGGTGACCGACCCCGTCGACCGCGCTTCTGACGCGGCGGCGACCGACGAGCCCTCCGAGGACGGGCGGTGAATTTCTCGTGACCGGCTCGGACGACGGGGACGCGTTCGACTTCGACTGGACGCCGGAGCGGTCGCCCGAACTCCTGCTCGCCGACGCGACGCGGTGTCGCCGCCTCGTCGACGCGTCGGCGGCCGACCGCGACGACGACGCCGAGCGCTTCGAGGAGGTCGACTTCGACCGTCTCTCGCGGGGCGACCGCGTCCTCTGTCTCCCCGGCGAGCGCCTCCCCGTCCACGGCGTCGTCCGGGCGGTCCGGCGTTGGGACCCGTCGTCGGCGTCGTTCGTCGGCGTCGACGGTGACGCCACGCTCGTCGAACGCGAGCGCGAGCGGTCCTCTTCCGACGAGGGTGACGGGCCGCGAACCGAGACGCGTCCGGTCGACGTCGGCGACGAAGTCGAACCCGGCGACCGGCCGACCGAGACGGCGCTGGTGGTCGAGTACCGCCCGCCGCGTGCGGGCCTGTTCCCGCTTCCGCTGTCGCTCGCCTCGCTCTTGCCGGCGAAACTTTTCGGCACGCTCTCGCCGCAGTTCTCGCAGGTCGTCGGCCGGGTGTTTATCGTCTTCGTCGTCATCGGCATCGTGCTGGTCGGAACCGGCTTTGCCGCTCCCGGAAGCATCGAACGCTTCCTCGACGACCGCGGTATCAACGACGTGCTCTCGGACCTCCGTGGCGACGACCCCGAGCCGTCGCCGCCGACCGTCACCGTGACCCCCCCGCCGCCGCCGACGCCGGACGCCCCACCGGAGGAAACGAACCAGTTCGAAGACCCGGACACTCCGACACCCGCGTCGACGCCGAGCGCGACCACAACGCCGAACCCGACCCCGTCGTCTCCCACGCCAACGCCCGCGCCGACGAGCAGTCCACCCCCGACCACCACGGCACGCGCTGGAACTGGCGGTGGCGTTGGAGGCGGCGGTGGCGGTGGCGGTGGCGGTGGAGGTGGTGGCTCCGGAGACAGTCAAACGACGACGACGGCCGAATCGTCGGTGTCGCCCGACCCGACGCTCACCGTCGAGGCCGCGGACCCGGCGACGGTCCGCAGCGTCGACGGGACGGTCGGGACGCTCAGCGGCCCCGTGACCGGGACGCTCTCGTGGACCGGCACGGTCGACAGCGTCGTGCTCGTGGTGAACGCGTGGGTCCCCGACGACGGCTGGCAGGAAGAGCGGCGCGTCACGCTCCGGGAGTCGAGTCCCGTGGACATCGCCACCGCACTCGGCTCCGACGTGACGTACGCCGAGGGGAACCGAACCGCCGGCTTCGCCGCCACCGACGACGGCGAGACGACTGTCACGACGGGCTACGTCTCCGTGACCGCGGTGTTCTTCCGCGACTCGACCGAGGTCGCCCGAACCGAGGAGACGGCGTCGTTCGACGTGACCGTCGAGAACACCGCCGGGAGCGCCCCGGCGGGCGTCGACCTCGAACTCGGCTCCGGCGGGGCGGGCGTCTCGCTTCTCGACACCCAGTCGGTCGCACCCGGCTCCGCGGGCAACTCGACGGGGACGCTCACCAACCGCGGGCGCGACCCCGGCGTGTTGACGCTGGTGTCGATGCCGTTCGAGTCCGCCGAAAACGGTCGCTCCGGCCCCGAGTTAGCGGTCGATTCGACCGGCGGAGCCGACGAGGGCGAACTCCACGAGGCGCTCGCCGTCCGGCTTCGCGTCGAGCGGGCGAACGGGACGAGTACCTACGTGCTCGGTGACGAGACGACGTATCTCGACTTCGCCGACGTGTGGAACGAGTCCGTCGCGCTCGGCCGCCTCGACGGCGGGGAGTCGCTGTCGCTCGTCGTCGAGTGGCAGATTCGGGAGGCGGCAGGCAACGAGATACAGACCGACAGCGTCGACGTGGAGTTCGTCTTCACGCTCGAACAGGCGACCGACTGAGCCGTTCGCGCCTCGTTTTTCCGTCGCTCGCCGCTCAGCCGACGAAGAGCCGGAGGTTGAACGCCGTGGCGAACGCTCCGATGACGGCGAGCGTGACCGGCGGCAGGTAGTACAGCACCTTATCGCCGGCGCGAGCGCCGTAGACGCAGATGCCGAGACAGAGGAGGAACACCGCGAGCTTCGGGAGGACCAGCCCCCACCGTCCGAGAGCGTCCGTGCTCGCCACGAGGAGGGCGTTCGCCTCGTCGAACCGGCGCTCGTAGTAGAGAATCGTCAGCGTCGTGACGATGTCGCCGACGCCGTAGGTCGCCAGCGCGATGAGCCAGAGCAGCGAGAACTCTCTGGCCTCGAACGGCGTGTCTTCGAGCCGGAGATGACGTAGGCGTGACACACCTCTCATTTCGGGGACTGGGATATGAATCGACCGGGAGCCGGACTGTCTCGGAGACCGGCGCGTCAGACGAGGCCGACGCCCTCTGCGAGCAGTTCGTGCGAGCGGAGGCCGTCTTCGTGATTGCCGACGACGTGTTGAATCATCATCTCGTCGGCCCCGACGCGCTCCGCGAGCTGGTCCAACAGCCCCGAAATCGTGTCGGGACTGCCGGAAATCGCGCGCGGCCACTCCTTCGCTCCGAGGGTCGCCGGCGTGGGCTCGGGGACGCCGCCGAGTTCGTCTATCGCCTCCTCGACGGTCGGTCGCGTGCCGACCTCGCCGCGGCGCATCCGCTTGTACGACGCCTCGGCCACCGCGCGGAGTCGCGCGGCCTCCTCGTCGGTCTCGGCGCAGACGGCGTTCACCGCGACCATGCCGTGTGGTTCGTCGATGCCGCCGGCGAGCGACGACGACTGGAAGCTCTCGCGGTACTCCTCGAAGGAGTGGACGGCGAACTGGGGTCTGATGAAGCCCGCGAAGCAGTAGGGGAGTCCGAGTTCGCCCGCGATGGTCGCGCTCGACGGACTCGACCCGAGCACCCACGGAACCGGCAGGTCGCCGTCGCCCCGCGGGATTTCGAGGTCGGCGTAGGGGTGTTCGTCGGGGTAGTCGTCGTAGAGGTGGTTGACGACGGCCTCGATTTTCTCCGCGTGGTCGCCGTCGGGGTCCTCGACGTGCCGGTCCGTCCCGAGCGCCTGGTCCGCCGCCGGCGACCCGTTCGCCCGCCCGAGTCCCGCGTCGATGCGGCCGGGCGCGAGTCCGTCGAGCGCGCCGAACTGTTCTGCGACCTTGAACGGGCTGTAATGGTTGAGCAACACCGCGCCGGAACCGAGCCGAATCGAGTCCGTCTCGGCGGCGAGGTGGCCGAGCAACACCTCGGGCGTCGTCCCCGCGAGGGTGTTCGCCATGCCGTGGTGCTCGGCGACCCAGAAGCGCGAGTAACCCAGTCGCTCGGCTTGCTTGGCGGTTTCGACGGTGTTCGCGTACGCGTCGGTCGCGGTCCCACCTTTTGGAACCGGCGAGAGGTCGACGATAGAGAAGTCCATACCCCCGCTCCGAGACTGCGAGGAATAACGATTGGGCTCCCAGCAGATGCGTACTGTTTTCGGTGAGCTGGTGGCAGTTAGAATTGTATCTGTGGAACACAATAGCTTGGTGAAATAATCTAGATTATCTATATAAGTCACATAGTTTAGATAATTCAAATTTCTGGAGGCTTAATATGGCTGTAATGAGATACGACCGGTACCTGTGGCCCTCTGCATCGGATATAGTCATGTGGATAATATACAATACTAACTGCCACCGCGGCGTTGACGTACACAGTATCCGTGACCGTGGTCCACAAAAAATTTTTACGGGCCCTATTCGATGGTTCGATAGAGGTTCCCATGCCAAGAGCCGTATTCGACAGCGCCGAGTACGACAGACGCATCGCCCGGACCAAAGAGCGGATGGCCGAGCGGGGACTGGACGCGCTCTTCGTGAGCGACCCCGCGAACATGAACTATCTCACCGGCTACGACGGCTGGTCGTTTTACGTCCATCAGGGCGTCGTGGTCACGCGGGACCGCGACGAACCCGTGTGGGTCGGCCGCGACATGGACGCCAACGGCGCGCGCGCGACGACCACGCTGAGCGAGGAGAGCATCCGGCCGTACAGCGACGACCACGTCCAGTCGCCGCACGACCTCCACCCGATGGACTTCGTCGCGGCCGTGCTGGAGGACCTCGGCGTCGACGACGCTCGCGTCGGCCTCGAAATGGACGCCTACTACTTCACCGCGAAGTCGTACACGCGCCTGCAAAAGAATCTCCCCGAGGCGAGCTTCGAGGACACGACGCTCCTCGTGAACCGCGTGCGCATCAAGAAGTCCGACGCCGAACTCGACTACATGCGCGAGGCCGCCCGCATCTCCGAGAACGCGATGCAGGCCGGCCTCGACGTCATCGAGGAGGGCGTCCCCGAGTACGAGGCCGCCGAGGCAATCTACTCGGCGCTCATCGAGGGAACCGACGACTACGGCGGCGACTACCCGTCTATCGTCCCGCTGATGCCCTCGGGGGACCACACCGGCACGCCGCACCTCACGTGGACCGACCGCGAATTCGAGGACGGCGACCCGGTCATCATCGAACTCTCGGGCTGTCGACACCGCTACCACTCGCCGCTCGCGCGGACGACGTTCGTCGGCGACCCGCCCGAAGAGCTGTCTCGGCGGGCCGACATCGTCGTCGAGGGGATGGAAGCCGCCCTCGACGCGGTCGCACCCGGCGTGACCTGCGAGGCCGTCGAGAAGGCGTGGCGCGACACCATCGCCCAGTACGGCATCGAGAAGAAAGACCGCATCGGCTACTCGATGGGGCTGGGCTACCCCCCGGACTGGGGCGAACACACGGCGAGCCTCCGCCCCGGCGACGAGACCGTCCTCGAAGAGAACATGACGTTCCACACCATCCCCGGTCTCTGGTTCGACGACTTCGGCGTCGAACTCAGCGAGACGTTCGTCGTCACGTCCGACGGGGCGGAACCGCTGGCCGACTTCCCCCGCCGGCTATTCACAACTTAATTATGACTCCGGGTCACAGCCCTAATATGATGAACGAAGATGGCAAAAATCGAAACGGCGAGGCGGTCACCGACGGCGGCTCGGGGTCCGAACCCGAGACGGCGCTGGCGACCGCGCGACGGCAACTCGAACGCGCGGCGAGTCACGCCGACGTGGACGACGGCGTCGTCGCGCGCCTGAAGCACCCGACGCGAGTCCAGCAGGTGTCGGTCCCGCTCCGCCGCGACGACGGCTCGCTCGACGTGTTCACCGGCTTCCGCGCCCAGCACGACGACGTGCGCGGGCCGTACAAGGGCGGACTTCGCTACCACCCGGAAGTGACCGCCGACGAGTGCATCGGGCTCTCGATGTGGATGACCTGGAAGTGCGCCGTGATGGACCTGCCGTTCGGCGGCGGCAAGGGCGGCGTCGCGGTCGACCCGAAGACGCTCTCCGACGAGGAGCGCGAGCGACTCACGCGCCGCTTCGCCGAGGAGATTCGCAACGTCGTCGGGCCGAAGAAGGACGTTCCCGCGCCCGACATGGGAACCGGTCCGCAGGAGATGGCGTGGTTCATGGACGCCTACTCGATGCAGCAGGGCGAGACGACGCCCGGCGTCGTGACGGGCAAGCCGCCGGTCATCGGCGGGTCGTACGGCCGCGAGGAAGCCCCCGGTCGCTCCGTCGCCATCGTCACCCGCGAGGCCGTTGACTTCTACGACTGGGACATCGAAGACACGACCGTCGCGGTCCAAGGGTTCGGTTCGGTCGGCGCGAACGCCGCCCGCCTCCTCGACGAGTGGGGCGCGAAGGTGGTCGCCGTCTCCGACGTGGACGGAGCCATCTACGACCCCGACGGCCTCGACACGCAGGACGTCGAGGGCCACGACGAGCGCCCCGGCATGGTGTCGGGCTACGACGCCCCCGAGTCGCTTTCGAACGAGGAACTGCTCGAACTCGACGTGGACGTGCTCATCCCGGCGGCCATCGGGAACGTCATCACGACCGAGAACGTCGACTCCATCTCGGCGGAGATGGTCGTCGAGGGCGCGAACGGGCCGACGACGTTCGCGGCCGACGCCGTCCTCGAAGAGCGCGGGGTTCCGGTCGTCCCCGACATCCTCGCCAACGCCGGCGGCGTCACCGTCTCGTACTTCGAGTGGCTGCAGGACATCAACCGCCGCCAGTGGTCGCTCGAACGCGTCCACGAGGAACTCGAAGAGGAGATGCTCAAGGCGTGGAACGCGGTCCGCGAACACGTCGAAGAACGCGACCTGACGTGGCGCGACGCGGCGTACGTCGTCGCGCTCTCTCGCATCGGCGGCGCGAAGGAGACGCGGGGCCTCTGGCCCTGAGCGACTGCGCGTCGGGCGAAAGCTGACACGACTCGCGGTTCTTTTTCGGCGCGCGTCTCAGTTAGCGACCGCTTCGGAGACCTTCTCTATCGGGTGCGGCGGGTCGTCGGCCGCGCCGTCCATGTCCTCCAGTTGGGTCCGACACGACGCGCCGGGGGCGACGACGGTGTCGCCGCGGCTCCCGCTAATCTGGTCCGCGAGGATGCCGCCGATGGCCGTCGACAGCGAGTGGTGTTCGGCCTCGTAGCCGAAGCTCCCGGCCATGCCGCAACAGCCGGAATCGAGCGGGTCCACGTCGTAGCCGGCGCGCCGGAGGACACCGACAGCGTGGTGGTCCTTCCGCGTCGCCTTCTGGTGGCAGTGACCGTGGTACGTCAGCGTCTCGTCGGCCGCGCCCGCCGCCGCGTCGCAGTCGAGGCCCTCAACGAGGCGCTTCGCGTCGAGGTACTCCATGATGCCGTAGGTCTCGGCGGCGACGTGCTCGGCGTCCTCGCTCGAAAGCAGGTCGAGGTAGTCCGACTGGAGCATGACCGCGTCCGAGGGCTCGACGAGCACGACGCTCCAGCCGGATTCGACGCGGGGCGCGAGCGCGTCGACGTTCGTCTCGGCGCGCGCCCGCGACCGGTCGAGAAAGCCCTTCGAGTGGGCCGGGCGGCCGGTAGCGGTCACGTCGTCGGGAATCGAGACGTGGACGCCGGCGGCTTCGAGGACGCGGACCGCGGCCTTCCCCGCGTCGGGGTGGTTGTAGTTGGTGTAGCTGTCCGGGAACAGAAGCACCTTGTCGGTCGCCTCGGCCTCGGGGACGCGAGCGCCGCCCCGCGCCTCGAACCAGTCTTCCAGCGATTCGCGGTGGAACGTCGGGAGCGACCGCTCTCGGGCGATGCCGACGGTCTTCTCCATGACCGTCCGCGCGCCCGGCACCTTCGCCGCCCAGTTCGAAAGCGGAGCGAGTCGCGACCCCAGTTCGTTCAGCCGGTCCACCTCGGCAAACAGGTGGTCTCGGAGGCTCGCACCCTCGCGCTGGTGGTGGGCGTGTTCGACTTCGGCTTTGAGTTTCGCCATGTCGACTTCGCTCGGACAGTCGCGGGCACAGCCCTTACAGCCGACACAGAGGTCCAGCACCTCGCGCATGAACTCGGTGTCCGTCGCGTCGGCGTCGAGGTCGCCGCTCATCGCCTGTCTGAGCATGTTCGCCCGGCCGCGGGTCGACAATCCTTCCTCTTCCGTGGCGCGGTAGGTCGGACACATCACGCCGCCGGTGGTCGACTGGTCGCCCCGACAGCCGCCGCAGCCGTGGCAGAGTTCCGCCATCCCCTGAAAGCCGTTTTCGGTGTCCCACTCGAGTTCGGGGTCGAAGCCGGCGTCGAACTCGTAGTCGGGGGAAAAGCGGAGGTTCTCGGTCATCGACACGTCGCCGCAGACCTGCCCCGGGTTCAGGAGCCAGTCGGGGTCGAACGCGGTCTTGAGGTCGCGGAAGGCGTTCCAGAGGCGGTCGCCGTACAGTTTGCGGTTCCACTGGGTCCGCGCGCGGCCGTCGCCGTGTTCGCCCGACACCGACCCGCCGGCCTCGACGACGAAGTCAGTCACCTCGTCGGCGATGGTCTCGAACGAGTCGAGGCCGTCGAGCGTTTTCGTGTTGACGAGCGGGCGGACGTGCAGCACGCCCGGCCCCGCGTGGGCGTAGAAACTCGTGTTCGCGTCGTGGTCGTCGATGACCTCGCGGAAGCGCTCGACGTACCCCGGCAGTTCGTCGGCTGGCACGGCGCAGTCCTCGATGAACGAGATGTGCTTCTCGTCGGTCGTCCGCGAGAGCAGGATGGGCGCGGCGGCCTTGCGCATCTCCCAGAGCCCCGCGCGCGCCGCCTCGTCGTGGGCTTCCAGCGCGTCGAACGCGCGGGCGTCGTCAGCGACGCCGACGCCCGAAGACGGCGTCGCCTCCGGCGTCACCGATGGCGCGCGAGCCGTCAGCAGGTCGGCGACTTTCCGCCGACCGTCCGCGTCGGAGTCGGCGTAGAACTCGACCAGCAGGGCCGCGCGGGTGCCGTCGGGGAGCGACGCGGCCACGTCGTGGAACTCGGCCGTGTCGAGCGCGAGGTCGATGAGCACGTCGTCGATGAGTTCGACCGCCGCGGGGTCGTGGTCGAGGATGGGGGCCACGTCGGCGGCGGCGTCGAACACGTCCTCGTAGGTGAGGAGCGCGACCGCCTTCGTCTCCGGGAGCGGTTCGAGCGAGACGGTCGCCTCGGTCACGACGGCGAGGGTGCCCTCGCTCCCGGCGAGCAGGCGCGCGAGGTTCACGGACCCCGCCTCGCAGTCAGGGTCGGTGCCGGTCCCGTCGGAAAGCGGGCGCTCCCCGCGCGCCTCGTCGACCAGCGCGTCGAGGTTGTACCCCGAGACGTTGCGCTTGAGGTCCGGGTAGCGGGCGTCTATCTCCTCGCGCTTCTTGTCGAGCACGCGGACGACCTCGGCGTAGATTCGGGGGAGAAGCGGACTCTCCGGACCGTCGGCACCCCACGCGTCGCTGTCGGGGTCGGCTTTCTCCCGGAGGTCGTCCACGCCCACCTCGCCGAACTGGTGGACGCTCCCGTCCGCGAGGACGACCTCGCACTCTTCGACGTAGTAGTCGGTCTTGCCGTACTTCAGCGAGTGCGCGCCGGTGGAGTTGTTGCCGATAGCGCCGCCGAGGACGCTTCGGTCGCCCGCGGCGGGGTCCGGGCCGAACGTGAGACCGTGGTCGGCCGCGGAGTTATTGAGCTCCGCGAGCGTAACCCCGGCCTGCGCGGTCGCCGTCGCCGCCTCGGAGTCCACCGATTCGACCCCGTCCATGTGCCGCGAGAGGTCGAGGACGACCGCCTCGTTGACGGCCTGCCCGGCGAGACTCGTGCCGCCGCCGCGCGGGAGGACGGGAATCTCGCGGTCGGCGCAGTACTCCACGACCGCCGCCACGTCGGCGGTCGAGGTCGGCATGACGACGCCGACGGGGAGCACTTCGTACGCCGACGCGTCGGTCGCGTACAGCTGTCGGGTGTACTCGTCGAACCGAACGTCGCCGTCGACGAGGCGGTCGAGGTCGGAGACGAGCGCCTCGCGGTCGGTGTCGCCGCCGGCGTAGTCGTAGCCGGCGCGCGGGTCGTCGCTTGGGTCGACACGCCGGTCGACCTGCGAGTCGGCCCGCCGGTCGCCGCGAGGGTCGTCGGGGCGTTCCTGCGTCGCCATCGGGAGTCAGTTCGACTCGGCGGCCAGCACTTGGTTCTCCAGCTCCGCGCCCTCGTCGAGCCGCCCGAGGTTGCCGGCGACGATGTCGGCGAGGCGGTCCCAGTGTTTCGGCGTGTGGCCGCCCGTGTGAGGCGTGATGAGGCAGTTCTCCAGCCCCCACAGCGGGTGGTCCGCGGGGAGCGGCTCGGGGTCGGTTACGTCGAGCGCGGCCCCGCGAATCTTGTTCGACCGCAGCGCCGACACGAGCGCGTCGGTGTCGACGATGCCGCCGCGGGCGGCGTTGACGAGCACCGCGTCGGTCGGCATCGTGGCGAACTCCGCGTTCCCGATGAGCCCGCGGGTCAGGTCGTTCAGCGGGCACGCGACCACGACGTAGTCGCTCCGGGAGAGCGCGTCGTGAATCGCGTCGGATTCGAAGCCGGCGACTTCGTCGGTCGGCCCGCCCTTCGACGGGGTGTAGCGGATGCCGACGGTCTCGACTTCGAAGCCCTGCAACCGCTGAGCGACGGCCTGCCCGATGGAGCCGAGGCCGATAATCGTCACCGTGCTGTCGGTGAACTCGCCCGATTGGAAGTGCCGCCACTCGGCGCGCTCTTTGCGCCGCCAGCCCTCGTGGAGGCGGCGGGCGAACACGAGCATGTTGCCGATGGCCTGCTCGGCGATGCCCGGCGCGTGGATGCCGCCGGCGTTGGTGACGGCGACGCCGTGGTCCGCGAGCGCGTCCATCGGGACGTGGTCGGTGCCGGCGAACGTGCAGGCGAACAGTTCGAGGCGGTCGGCGCGGTCCAGCAGGTCCTCGTCTATCGTGATGCCCGTGACGACGCGGGCGTCGGCGACGAGTTCGCGTTCCTGTTTCGGCGTCCGGGCGAGCGTCACGGTCCGGTCCGGGAGGCGCTCGCGGAGCGCGTCGGCGTACGATTCCATCGAAAGGCCCTCGGTCCCCTCGCGGAGGACGACGATGTCTGTCTCGGTCATGATATCGGTCGCGCGCGTCGCGGGCGCGGTTGCTACATCGATTGGGTGACGCTCCCTTAGTCTTTTTGTGTAGCCGGTGTCCACGGATACCGTTTATGCTTAAGTGGGTGGCGGGTGGTACGTGTACGCATGGCTGACGCCGTTCGAGCGCGATTAGCGGAGCTTCGCAGAGACCTCCACCGCCACCCCGAACCGGGTTGGTGCGAGTTCCGGACGACCGCGCGGCTCGTCGAGGAACTCCGCGCCATCGGCGTGGACGAACTCGCCGTCGGCGCGGACGCCTACGACCCCGCAGACCGGATGGCCGTCCCGAGCGACGACCGGCTCGACGAGTGGTACGAGCGGGCGCTCGACCGCGGGACCGACCCGGAGCTTCTCGAACCCCTCCGCGGCGGGACGACCGGCTGTGTCGCCGTTCTCGACCGCGGCGAGGGACCGACGGTCGGGCTCCGCGTCGACATCGACGGGCTGTTCATCGAGGAGTCGGCCGACGCGGGCCACGACCCCGCCGCCGAGGGCTTCCGCTCGGAGACGGGCGAGACGATGCACGCCTGCGGCCACGACACCCACATGACGTGGGGGCTGGCGACGCTCGAAGCCGTCAAGGAGAGCGACTTTTCGGGTCGCCTCGTCGTGTTCTTCCAGCCGGCAGAGGAGGTTTCGGGGGGCGGCGCGCCCATGGCGAAAAGCGAGCACGCCGCCGGCATCGACTACTTCTTCGCGGTCCACGTCGGCCTCGACCACCCGACGGGCGAAGTCGTCGCCGGCATCGAGAAACCGCTCGCCATGTGCCACATCGACGCGGAAATCGAGGGGACGACCGCCCACGCCGGAAAAGCGCCGGAGGCCGGCGCGAACGCCATCCACGCGCTCGGAACGGCCATCGAGAGCGTCTACGGCATCCCGCGACACTCCGACGGGATGACTCGCGTCAACGTCGGTCGGGTCGAAGGCGGCACCGCCAGCAACGTCATCGCCGACGAGGTCGAAGCCGTCGCCGAGGCGCGCGGCGAGACGACCGAACTCATGGAGTACGCGAAGTCCGAACTCCGCCGGCGGTTCGAGAAGGCCGCCGAACTGCACGGCTGCGAGGCGACGGTCGACGTGGTCAGCGAGAGTCCCCGGGCCGACAGCGACCCCGAACTCGTGGAGGCTGTGGCCGACGCGGCCGAGACCGTCGAGGGCGTCGACCGCGTCGTCCAGACCGCCGACTTCGGCGCGAGCGAGGACGCGACGTTCCTCATGGAGCGCGTCCAGCGCGACGGCGGCCTCGCCTGTTACTCTATCGTCGGGACCGACCATCCGACGAGCCACCACACCGCGACGTTCGACGTGGACGAACGAAGCCTCGAAACCGGCGTCGACGTGCTCACGCGGTCGATTCTGTCGGTCGTGGGGGTCGAGTCGGCACCGACAGTCGGGACGGGAGCGAACCGATGAGCGACGGGCGCGTCACCGGCGAGTCGGCACCGCCGGCGTCCGAAATCGTCACCGCCGACGACGTGGCGGACGCCCACGAGCGCCTCGACGGCGTGGTCCACCGGACGCCGCTCGATAGCTCGCGGACGATAGCCGACCGCTGCGGGGCCGAGCGGGTCGACCTCAAACTGGAGAACGTCCAGCGGACGGGGTCGTTCAAGATTCGCGGCGCGTACAACGCGATGGCGCAACTCCCCGAGTCGGTGCGCGAGCGGGGCGTCGTCGCCTCCAGCGCCGGCAACCACGCGCAGGGCGTCGCGCTCGCGGGCGACCTATTGGACATCGACACGACCATCGTCGTCCCCGAAATCACGCCGGCGGTGAAAATCGACGCGACCCGCGGTTACGGCGCGGACGTCGTCGTCGAAGGAGAACTGTACGAGGAGTCGTACGAACACGCCCTGCGACTCGCAGAGGACGAGGGACTGGAGTTCGTCCACCCCTTCGACGACGCGGCCGTCATCGCCGGGCAGGGAACCGTCGGGCGGGAAATCGCGGCCGACGCGCCCGGCGTGGACGCGGTTCTCGTCTCCATCGGCGGCGGCGGCCTCATCTCGGGCATCGCCACCGCGATGCAGGCGCGGGACCCCGAGGTGCGAGTTATCGGCGTCCAACCCGAGGGCGCGGCCCACGCCAAGCCCTCGCTGGAGGCCGACGAGATTCGCATGCTCTCGGCGGTCGATACCGTCGCCGAGGGTATCGCCGACGCGCGGCTGTTAGAGCGGACCTTCGCGGTCGTCCGCGACCGCGTCGACGACGTGGTCTCGGTCGACGACACGGACCTCGCGGTCGCCACGACGGTCCTCGCGGAGCGGGCGAAGACGGTCACCGAACCGGCCGGCGCGGCCCCGGTCGCCGCGCTGCTCTCCGGCGCGGTCGACGTCGAGGACGAGCGCGTCGCGGCCGTCGTCTCCGGCGGCAACGTCGGCCTCTCCGAACACGCCGAACTGACTCGCGTCGGGATGCAGGCGCTCGGGCGCGCCGTCGAAGCCCGCCTCGAACTCGACGGCTGGCCGGCGACGCTGGGCGACCTCTCCGAGGCAGTCGCTGCCTCGGGGGCCGAACTCGACAGCGTCGAGCGCGCCGCCCGAACCGCGTCCGACGCGCTGAATCGGGTTCCGGTCGAGGTCCGACTCGACGGGAGCGGCCCGGACCACCTCGCGGACGCGCTCGACTCGCTTTCGGCGCTTGACGGAGTCGAAGTCGCTTCGCACTCGCTGGACGAGCGCGGCGAGTCTACTGAGTCATCCTGACGCGTCCGGAAAAACGGGGGTGGCCCCTCTCGGGCCTGCATCTTTTCTGTGCTGTTCGCTGGCGACGCCGACCCTCACGCGACCGCTTCGGTCGCCACGGCGTCCATCGCCTCGCAGAAGATACCCACGCCCAGCTCGATTTCGCGCTCGGTGGAGTCGAGCGGGGGCAGGAGGCGAATCGTCTTCTTCCCGCAGCCGAGGGTGAGCAGGCCGCGGTCGAGCGCCGCCTCGACGACGGCGTCGCGGCGCTTCTTGGTGTCGAACTCGACGGCGAGCATCAGACCCTTGCCGCGCACGTCGACCACGTGGTCGGGCGCGTCGTCGGCGAGGAGTTCCCTCGCCTGCCGGCCGCGCTCGGTCGCGTTGTCGAGCAGGTCGTACTCCTCGATGGCGTCGAGGGTGAGCGCGCCCTGCATCGACGCGAGCAGGTCGCCGCCGCCGAACGTCGACCCGAGGCGGTTCTTCTCGGTCGGGAACACGTCGGACCGCGAGACGGTCGCGCCGACGCGGAGTCCCTTCGCGCTGGCGATGACGTCGGGTTCGATGGGGTAGTGGTCGGCGGCCCACATCTCGCCGGTGCGGCCGACGCCGGACTGAATCTCGTCCACGACGAGCGGGATGTCGTAGGTGTCGCAGACGGCGCCCACCTCGGCCATGAACGCCTCGCTCGGGAAGCGGTAGCCGCCGACGCCCTGAATCGGTTCGAGAATCGCGAAGGCGACCTCGTCGGGGTTGACGTGGCCACCCTCCGGCGACAGGGAGTTCCGCAACCGCGAGCCGTCGCCCGCGAAGAAGCCGCAGTCGCAGGCGTCGTCGCCCCCCGAACAGCCCGAATCCGCGCAGAACGGCACCGTCTCGATGCCCGCGACCTGCGGATAGTGGCGGGTGTAGACCTCCTTCGACTTCGTGAGCGAGAGCGTCCCGAGCGTCCGGCCGTGGAAACTCCCCTCGAAGGCGTAGCCGTACTTCGCGGGGGCCTCGTGGTCGTGCGTTATCTTCATCGCGTTCTCGACGGCCTCGGCCCCGGAGTTCGACAGGAACACCGTGTCCATCCCGTAGTGAGAGGACACGTCGGTGAGCTTGTCCATCAGGTGGCTCGCCCCGGGGAACTCGGCCGTCTCGGGGTCCGAACCGGCTCCGAAGTACATGTCCTGCCCGGCGATTTTCATCGGCTCGACGAGGTCGAACTCCCGGAGTTTCGACAGCACCTTCTCGTTGTTGTAGCCGAGCGGGGCGGCCCCGATGTGACAGGTGAAGTCCAAGAGGACGTTGTCGTCCACGTCGGTGACGAACGGGCCGTCGGCCTCGGCGGTCACGTCCCAGACGAACTCGTGGGAGTACTCGCTGGGCGCGGCGTGTTCGTGGTGGAACTCGACCCACTTCTCGGCGTTGGGTCCGGGCAGCGCTGCTGCGTCCGGCTCTGCGGTATCCCGATTCATACACAGGATTTGTTAATGGCATACATTAAAACTTGGTATCTCAGGGACGACCGTGTTGGTCTATTCGCGTCGGTCGCGTCGGCCGTATCGACCGCGCCGGCGGCGCTCGCGATGGGAACCGAGCGCAGAGAACGGAGACGGACGGCGACGGGGACGGAACTGCGGTCGGCTGGACTCGGCGTCAGTCGTCGTCGTGGCTGGAGACGTTCACGGCCGGCGCTTGCCCGCCGGTCGACTCCGACTTCCCCCAGAGGCGCGTCTCGTCTTGGAGGAGGAGGCTGCCGTAGTCCTGTTGGAAGGTTCGGATGAGTCCGAGCGTCGCTATCACGCAGATAATCGCGAACGGCGCGCCCGTGATAATCGCCGCGGACTGCAAGGCGTTCACGCCGCCGACGACCATCAGGATGGACGCGACCGCGCCCTGGAGGACGGCCCAGAAGATGCGGTTGAGCGCGGACGGCTCTTCTTTCCCGCCGGTGGTCATCATCGACACCGCGAGCGTCGAGGAGTCGGCCGAGGTGACGAAGAACGTCGTCACGAGCACGAGGAACGCGAACAGGAGGAGCGGCCCGGCGATGGGGAGATTGCCGAAGAGGACGTACCCCGAGACCGCCTCGCCGTACTCCGAGACCGGACCGAGGACGTTCGCCGCGCCCGTGTGCTGCATGATGACGCCCGCGCCGCCGACGATGGCGAACCACGGGACCGTCGCGAGCGAGGTCGCGCCGATGCCGGCGAACGCGACTTCGCGGACGCTCCGACCGCGCGAGATGCGGGCGATGAACAGCCCCGCGAAGGGCGACCACGCGAGCGGCCAAAGCCAGTAGAAGACGGTCCACGCGTTGACCCACTTACTGGCGCTGGTCGCGGTGGCCTGCGTGAACAGGCTCATCTGGAAGAAATCACCGACGAAGCCGCCGGTCGCCTGCGTACCGAGTTCGAGGATGCGGAAGGTCGGCCCGAATATCAGCGTCGCGAGCATCAATAGGCCGAACACGACCATGTTGAAGTTCGAGAGCCGGCGAATCCCCTTGTCGACGCCTAACACCAACGAGATGGTGAAGATGACCACCATGCCCGTGATGACGAGGATGGTCCCCACGTCACCGAGCTGGATACCCCACTGGAAGTTCAGGCCGGTGATGAACTGGCTCCCGATGAAGCCAAGCGAGGTGGCGACGCCGCCGAGGGTCGCGAACACGGCGAGGATGTCGACGACTTTCCCGATTGCGCCGTCGACGTTGTCCGCGCCGAGAATCGGCGTCAGCACCGCCGACACGCGGAGCGGCGCGTCGTAGTTGTAGACGAAGTAGCCGATGGCGAGGCCCATCACGGTGAAACACGACCACTGGGTCAGACTCCAGTGGAAGATGGAGTACTGGACCGCAAGCGGCATCGCCGCCGAGGACTGGGCCTCGGCCCCGTACAGCGGCGGGACCGTCGAGTAGTGGAACAGCGCCTCCGCGGGGCCCCAGAAGACGATGCCCGCCGCGAGGCCGGCGGAGTACATCATCGCGAAGTACGAGAGGAAGCCGTACTCGGGGTCCTCGTCACCGAGCTTCAGGTTCCCCCACGGCCCGAAGATGACGAAGCCCAAGAACAGGACGAACCCGAGCATCGCTATCAGGAAGAACCAGTTGAACGTCGCGAGAATCCACCGGCGAATTCCGAGGACGAACTCGTAGGAGCCTTCGGGATTGAGGCTGAACGCGCCGACGAAAAGCAGCGTTATCGCCGCGCCGAACGCGAATATCACCGGCTCGATTTCGTCGAGGAACTCGCTGACCGCGCCGTTGGAGGAACTCACCGCCGACACCCCCCGTGAGTGACCGCGCCTCTCGACTCCGTGCGCACGGAGCCGTCACCTCCCGACTGACTGGTCGAGGCCCGCGCCCCGAACTGTGCGCCACGATGACCGTTGCACCCGTGTGCTGTAATGTGGTCTGTCATGCTATCGCTCCGACGGACACCATGCTACCTGGTGTCTTACGTCACGACAAGTGCAAACATTACCATAAAATTTGTGGTTATCGGTGACGCCGAGAACGGAATCCGTTTACAAACGGTCGAAAAATCGGTGGTCGGTTCGATTTCGGTTGGTCGTCGCGCCGTGGCCGGGCGCTTCGCTCCGAACGGTGCCGCCTCGTTCGCGCGCTCCCGGCGTTCTCACACGAATTGTAGACAGAATCCGAGGAATCCCGGGTTTCCGGCCCGTATCTGCCGAATTTCCGGTTCGTTCGTAACGCTTAATCGAATTCGTACACGCGTTCTGTATATGGCAAACGACGCCGACGGAACGGACGGCACCGACGACCTCGCCTACGCCGCCGACCGCGGCCGCGGCATCCTCACGCCGAGCGACCGCGAGTTCCTGCTCGGCCGGAAGACCGACTACACCGACCACTCGAAAAAACAGAAGCGAAACCGGATTCGACGACGCCTCCGCAACGCCATCCTCGATTTCACCATCCTGTTCGAGTCGCTCGAAGACCGCGACCGCGAGACGGTGTTCAACCCCGACGCCGCCGACCGCGAGGCGTACACGCGGGGCATCACCGACATGCTCGCCTTCCTCCACCTCGGGACGATGGGCTACTACACCCCGTTCAAGGACATGCTCGCCGAGGGCGTCAACAAGGCCGAACAGGAACTGGCCGGCTCCGACTACCGGATGGTCACGGTCGATTTCAACGTCGAACCGGTCGGCCAAATCGACGTCGACGCCGTCATCGACAAGCTCGAACGCGGCGCGTTCGACCAGCTCACAGACGAGGAGTTACAGGCGTTCGTCAGGCTCCTCGCGGAGTCCGACGACTTCTCTGCGACCGACCTGCGCGCCGACATGAAAGCGCAGATGTCCGAGTTCGTCGAGCGAATCGACGCCGCGAACGAGCGGCGCGACCGCCGAGTCGACGACCTGAACGACTGACCGGCGGGTCGCCGGTCCCCGGAACCTCGGCTGTCGCGCGGGTGCGTCCCCGCGCCCCGTCCCCGCATCCGCGACCTATCCGAGATACGCTATCGCGTCCATCTCGACTCGCACGTCGCCGGGGAGTCGCGCCACCTCGACGCAGACGCGGGCCGGCGGCACCTCGTCGAACCGCGCGCCGTACGCCTCGTTCACCCGTTCGTAGTCGTCGAGGTCGGTGACGTACACCGTCAGTTTCACCGCGTCGTCGAGGCCGTCGCCGCCGGCCTCGGAGACGACGGCCGCGATGTTGTCGAGCACGCGGTCGGTCTGTGCTTCGATGTCGCCGTCGACCTCCTCGCCCGTCTCGGGGTCGACCGGGCCGTAGCCCGAGACGTAGAGCGTGTCGCCGGCGACGACGCCCTGCGAGTAGGGGTTGTCGGTGCGCGGGGCGTCGTCCGTGATGACTCGTTCCGGTGGCATCGGTGGTGAGGGTGGTTAGACTCGTTGCGTTTCGGCCGTGACCGACTCGATGCCGTCGGTGATGACGTCGAGCGCCGTCTCCGCGAGGTCGCGGGTGAGCACGAGCGGCGGGAGCAGCCGCAGGATGTTGCCGTGCCGGCCGGCCTTCCACACCAGCACGCCGCGCTCGAAGCAGTACTGCTGGAGCGCGTCGGCCGCGTCGCCGTCGGGGTTGCCCTCGGCGTCGACGAACTCCGCGCCGATGAACAGGCCCTTCCCGCGAACGTCCACGATTCGGGGGTTGTCCTCCGCGACCTCCGAGAGCCGGCCGCGGATGTACTGGCCGAGGTCGCGGGCGTGCGCGAGGAGGTCGTGTTCCTGGATGTACTCGATGGCGCGGGTGCCGGCGCGCATCCCGACGACGTGGCCGCGGTAGGTTCCCGCGTGGTCGCCCGACCCCCACGTGTCGAGGTCCTCGTGGTAGATGGTCGCCGACAGCGGGAAGCCGGTCCCGCCGAGCGCCTTCGCCGAGGTCATCACGTCCGGCGTGACGCCGTACCACTCGCTGGCCCACCACTCGCCGGTGCGCCCGAGACCGCTCTGAATCTCGTCGAACACGAGCGGCACGTCGTTGTCGTCGGCGATGTCGCGGAGACCCTTCAGGAATCCCTTCGGCGGGGTGACGACGCCGCCCTCTCCCTGAATCGGCTCGACGAAGATGCCCGCCGGGTTGGCGAGGCCGCCGTAGGGGTCCTCGAAGATGGCCTTGACCTCTTCGAGACAGTGGTCCACCGCCTCCTGCGGGCCCTTGCCCATCTCGACCGTGTTCGGGTAGGGCGCGTGGACCACGTCGGGCAGCAGCGGCGCGTAGTCGCCTTTGAACTTCTTGTTGCCGGTGAGGCTCATCGCGCCGCT
This sequence comes from Haloferax sp. AS1, assembly GCF_014530665.1. Taxonomy (NCBI): domain Archaea; kingdom Methanobacteriati; phylum Methanobacteriota; class Halobacteria; order Halobacteriales; family Haloferacaceae; genus Haloferax; species Haloferax sp. AS1. The sequence continues at coordinate 115,591 of NZ_SPSA01000003.1, read as the reverse complement.
CGTCGCGCCGTGGTACGCGCCGCGGAAGGCGACGAGACCGGTCCCCTCGGTGTTGTACTTGGCGAGTTTAATCGAGGCCTCGATGGCGTCGCTTCCCGTCGGGCCGCCGAAGACGACGCGGTTGTTCCCGCGCAGCCCCTCGGGCGCGATTTCGTCCAGCTTCTCGATGAGGTCGAGCCGCGCCTCGGTCGGGAAGTCGACGGTGTGGACGAACTTGTCCGTCTGCTCGTGGACCGCGTCGAGGACGTACGGGTTCGAGTGGCCGACGTTCAGCACGCCGATACCGGCGAACATGTCGATGAAGGTGTTGCCGTCGGCGTCGCGCACCGTCGCGCCTTTCCCGCTGTCGAACGCGATGGGGATGTCTTCGGGGTACGAGACGGCGCTGCTGTCGATTCGCTGTTGCTTTTCGAGGAGTCGCGTCGACTTCGGCCCCGGAACGTCGTCCACGCTCGGCGCGTCGTCGAAGTGCAACTCGTGAATCGGCGGACCTGCGACCATGCCTCAACCCATGCAGAACAGTCATAAATAATTTGTCCACGATTCCTATTGATAACGTACACAGTATCCGGTTTCGAAGTCGACCTCCCGCGGTGATTTGGTTAGCGACACAACAGTAACCACAATGGATTTGTGCGAGGCAACTCCTTCTTTTTCCAATGTTACACGCAAAAGGTCCGCTTCTCACGGTCGACCTGGGGGACGAGACGAGTCGGACGGAAGACATCGACGGGATTCTCGAATCCTACGTCGGCGGGCGCGGGGTCGCCACTCGACTCGCCCACGAGCGCGTTCCCTTCGACGTGGATCCGTTCAGCCCGGACAACCGGGTGTACTTCAGCACCGGCCCGATGCAGGCGTCGACCATGAGCTTCACCGGCCGCACGAACTGCACCAGCGTCTCGCCTTTGACCGGCGGCCTCTGCTCGTCGAACGCCGGCGGGTTCGTCTCGCGGAACTTCGCTGACGCGGGCTACTCGGCGGTCGAACTCGCGGGCGCGAGCGACGAACTGGTCGTCCTCCACGTCACAGACGAGGGCGTCGAGTTCGAGGCCGTCCCGGACCTCGCCGGCGCGACGGTCCCCGAGACGGTCGCGTACCTCGACGACGAACACGGCATCGAAGCCGACCGGACGATGGTCGTCGGTCCCGCCGGCGAGAACCTCGTGCGCTTCGCCTCCATCATGACGAGCGAGGAGCGCGCGTTCGGCCGCGGCGGCCTCGGCGCGGTCCTCGGGTCGAAGAACGTGAAGGCGCTCACCTTCGGCGGCGATGCCGCGCCCGACATCGAGATTCCGGCGTCGCAGATGGAGATTCACCGCGACGCCGCCACCGACGACCACATCATGAAGCGTCAAGGGACGGTCGCCGTGCTGGACCTCGCAAACGAGATGGACGGTCTCCCGTCGTACTACTTCTCCGAGCGCCACTTCGAGGGCGCGGAGGGCATCAACGGCGACGCCATCGAGCAGAAGAAGTACAAGAAGGGAACCTGCTCGGCCTGCGCGTTCGCGTGTAAGCTCCCCACGAGAGACGAGGCGGCGGGCGTCGAGACCGAGGGGCCCGAGTTCGAAGTCACCATGGCGTTCGGGTCGAACTCCGGCGTCGACGACATCGTGGAAGTGATGAAGTCGAACGAGCTGTGCGACCGCTACGGACTCGACGCCATCTCGGCCGGCAACACCGTCGCGGCCTACCTCGCCAGCGAAGACGAGTTCGGCAACACCGACCTCATCCACGACCTCGTGGAGAAAATCGCGCTCCGGGAGGGCGTCGGCGACGACCTCGCGGAGGGCATCGATCGCGTCCACGACGACCTCGGCGTGGAGAACTGGACGGTCAAGGGGATGGACTTCGCCGCCCACGAGGGCCGCGTCCTCCACGGGCAGGGCCTGTCGTACGCCGTCGCCAACCGCGGCGCGGACCACATGTACGCGGTGTTCTACTCGCAGGAGTACCCGCTGGTCGGCAAGGACGACGCCTACCCGCCGGAGGGCTTCGAGGGCAAGCCCAAGCGCCTCATCGAGAAGGAAAACCAGATGGCGCTCAACGACAGCGGCATCGTCTGTAAGTTCTCGCGGGACTTCATGACCCCCGAGCGCTACGAGATGCTGTTCGGTGCCGACTTCGAGGACCTGCTGGCCGTCGGCGACCGCATCGTCACGCTCGAACGCCACTTCAACAACCAGCGCGGCTTCGACCGCGGCGACGACACGCTCCCGTACGCCGACGAGCTAGACGGGTTCGAGGCGGCGCTCGACGCGTACTACGAGCGTCGCGGGTGGACTGACGACGGTATCGTCCCGTCCGGCAACGTCCCGGCGTAACGCGCGCCCGACCCGCTGAATCGCTGTTCTCTCACCGAATCGCTGTTCTCTCACCCAACCGCCGTCATCTTTCTCCGAGTTCGTCCTGTTGTGTTCGGTACAGCTCCGCGACGCCCTGTTCGAACCGCTCGGTGGCGCGTTCGAGCAGTTCGACCTGCGTCGCCCGCGTCTCCTCGTCGATGACGTAGGCGGGACCGCTCAGATTCAGCGACCCGTACACCTCGCCGCGCGGCGACTTCACGGCTTTGCCGATGGCCCAAAACCCCTCGACCGCCTCGCCGCTGTTTTCGGCGTAGCCCTGCTCGCGGACGGTCGCCAACTCCGCGAACAGCTCGTCTTCGGTCGTGATGGAGTCGTCAGTCGCCGCCGGGAGTCCCCAGCGGTCGATAATCTCCCGCACTCGCGTCTCCGGGTACTCGGCGATAATCGCCTTGCCCGAACACGTCGTGTGGACGTGAAACGGGCTGCCGTCGATGAGAAAGCGCGGCGTGTTGGCGAATTCGAGGTCGCCGTACAGCGAGACGATGCGACCGTGTTCTTCGACCGCGAAGTCCGCGTCCATCGTCGACTCGCTGTCGAGCCACGAGACGGTCTCTTGGGCGACGCGGTAGTAGTCCTTTCGCGTCCTGACGTAGTCTCCGAGGTGGCAGAACTTCGCCCCGAGGTGGTACTCGTTGTCGACGTTCACGACGTAGCCGTACTCCGCGAGCGTCTTGAGGTGAGCGTGGACGGTGCTCTTCGCGAGGTCGGTCGCCTCGACCAGTTCGCCCATCGTGGCCCCCTCCAGTTCGAGGATGTGGTCGACGAGCGCCAAGGAGGCGGCTGTCGTCTTGAGCACGCCGGACGGGTCGTGTCTATTCATGGAGGGGAATCTACGGTCTGGGCTTAAAGATGTACCTCCGTCACGACTACTGTCGCCCTCACGACGGCCGCGACACCGGCGCTGCACGCTCGCGTACCCGTGACACTCCCCGACTGGTCGGTGCTCCGAGCGTTCCGCGGAGTCGAACGTTTATGTGCTCGCGCTTTGATTGTCAATAGTTAACATGGTTCTCTATGATTATTACGACCTGTTCGAGTCGGAATCATCGTGGCCGCTGCGGGGTGACCGGCTCGTTCATATATACGTATTCGGGAGTTAGGAACGCCGAGTCTTCCGAGACGCGTGAGAGTCGGTTTCACGGGCGACTGAGCGGCTGAGACGACCGCTCTCGGCTCGGTTTTCGGACGCGTGAACGTTTAAGTAGGTCCGTCGGCGGGTGAACAACCCGGCTCGTTTGCCGTCTCATCCGTCGGCGCGCTGCGGCCGCGCCGTCCGTCCGAGGTCGGTCCCCTGTGCGGCTTCCCGCGCTCAGAAATATATTTGAGTTGATATATCTTCCCGGTCGCTTGACGGTTCCCCGTCGTCGTCGGTCTCTCGTCCGCATCTCCATTACAGGCGTAACCGTGTAATTCAGTCGGTCGGGGCTCAGGGTCGAGGTCGCGGTCACGCCCACGTCGCCACGGACTCGGTTTGGGTCGGCGCGATGCCGCGTGATGCCGTTTGCGCCGTTATCGGGTCTCCTCGAACGCCGCCTGCGCCGCTTCGAGCACCTCGTCGTGTGCGTGCCCGTTGGACGCGACGAGACCGGGCTGTCCCGGTCCCCAGGCGTTCCCGTGGATGTCGGTCACCGTTCCGCCCGCCCGCTCGACGAGGTAGACCCCCGCGACCGTGTCCCACGCGTTCGGGTGTTCGTCGAATCCGATGACCGCGTCTATCGACCCGTCGGCGAGTCGCGACAGCGTCAGCTGCGTCGTCCCGAGCTTTCGCATCTCACCGAACGTCCCGAAGATATCGCCCGAGAGCCGTTCGATTCCCGGCCGGTCGCCCACCTGATACCGGAGCGTCGAGGAGACGAGAAAGGCGCTGGTGTTCGATTCGTCGCTGACCGTCATGGGTTGGCCGTTCCGCTCGACGCGCGCCGCCGTCGCGACGTAGGTGTCTCCCGTCTCGGGCGAGACGTTCACCGCCGCAATCGGCGTCTGGTCCTCGACGACGGCGACGCTCGTCACCCACTCGCGGGCCCCCCGCGTGTAGTTCTGCGTCCCGTCTATCGGGTCGATAATCCACGCGTAGCCCGACTCGGGGACGGTCTTCAGTTCGTCGTCCTCCTCGCCGACGACCGCGTCGTCGGGGAACCGCTCTCGAATCGCCGCGATGACGCGCCGTTGTGTCTCGCGGTCGACCTCGGTCACGAGGTCGATTGCGTCGCCTTTCTGTTCGATGTCCAGTTCGGTTCTGAAACGCGCCGACGCGTGGTCGGCTCCCACTTCCGCGGCGTCGATTGCGACTGCTTCGCGCGGGTCTGCATCCATGCCCGAACATCTCCCCACGGCGAAAAAAAGCCTCGGACAGCGGACAGCGCTTCTGTCTCTCCCTCGTCGGTGACCGCCGAGCCACCGGGTCCGTCTCGGCTCCCGCGTCGCTCGCCGTCGCACCGACGCGTCACGGAGTATTGTTCGAATAGCGATTCACTATCGCGGCCAGATGTTGGCGGTTGAGCGCGGATTCCGCGTGCAGGTGATAATTGACCTCACTGCCGGCAGCCGTCGTCAGCGAGGCCGGAATCCTCTTGGCTCACTGGCCGTCTCATGCTGGCCCGTTAGCGCATTGTGTCGGCAGATTATCTACCTCCCCGAGCGTTGAGTTGGGCGAGCGTTCCGACTCTCATCGACCAGTTCGATGAAAGCGTCTCGGGCGACTGACGCGGTCGGTCCGGCACGTCGTCGCCGGTCACCGACCGTATCCGTTCTCGAACTCGGTATTGTAGGATAAGTACATCTTCACCGTGTCGTCGGCCGCGTCGCCGCAGGTACTCGTCGGCCGAACGCGTTTTTCTCACGGTTCCGTTCTTCACCGTCGAATTATCCCATCTGATACACCCCGTCGAAAGCGAAGCCGACGGAGAGAGTACAGTCGACGAACTCCTCGTCGACTCATCATAGTGACTTGCTTATCAAGGACAATATTAGTTGGGTTCAACTCGTCTTCGACGGCCAATCGATTCGACGGCAAGAGACGACGCTGCCGGTTCATCTTTCCGACTCTCGGAGACACGCGGTCTTCAGCGAACCCGAACTCCGACAGTTGCAGACCCATTCGGCTGCATGCGTTCGATTACTCCCCGTTTTTCGAGCTGATCGTTCGATAGAATCCTGTCGAGCGCAGTTTCACGCCCGAAAACCACGAGCGGAGCGTCTCCACCGTTCGCGGACTGACAGCTACGCGGCCGACCAATAGAATTCAATCTTATTTACAATACTACTCCCGAATAGCTAACGATGCAGCCCAGCCGTAATGTCCGCGGCGGCGAGTTTTCTCTGTTGCATTCCGGCAGACCGCTACGAACCGCTCTCGCCTCTCCGCGGGCGGTCCGCCTTCGACGTCGCTGTGCGGACACCGTCCAACGAGGGAGCGGGCCGACCGACCCGCTGTCGGGCCGGGTCGGGTCGGGACGGGTCCAAGCGGGTCGGTCCCGTCGCGGCCGCGCCAACTGCGCTCAGCTATCGCCCGACCGGGAGCAATCCGCGCCCGCTCGTCCTCTCGTGCGACTAATCGTCCGAGCCGGCCGGCGTCGCTTCGGTCAGCGAAGACTGGTTGCGCACGGCAACCGCGCCGAAGACGCCGGCAAGCACGAGCCCGACCGCGCCGAGCACGAGGAAGGTTCGGCCGGTTCCGAACATCTCGATGAGCGGCGCGACGGCTATCGGGGAGATAAACATCCCGAGGAACTGCGTCGTCGTCACGCCGCTGAGCGCCCGCCCGCGATACTGCTCGTCGACCCGCGCGGACACCCAGTAGTTCGTCGTCGGGAGGAGCAGGCCGAGTCCCGTTCCCGCGATGACGATTCCGACGACGATAGCCCAGTAGTTGGTGGTCAGGCTCGTGACGGTGAACCCGACGCCCGTCGCGACGAAGACGCCGACCAGAATCACGACCGGGTCGAACCGCTCGCGGATTCGGTCGAAGTTCATCGTGACGAGCCCCGAGATAATCATCATCGCCGCGAGCGCGACCCCGGTCATCAGTCCGCCGACGGATGTCACCGTCCGCAGATAGAAGGGAATCTCGACGTTAATCTGATTGTAGCCGATCATCCCCGCAAACATGATCAGATAGAGGGCCGCGAGGAACGCGAGCGGGAGCGTCGACAGGATTTCTCGGAGCTCCGTCCACGTTGGAATCGACCCCGCCTGCTGTTTATCTCCTCGGTCCGGTTCGTCGATATACCGGACTACCGCCGGGAGCACGAGCAGGGCGACGAGATACGTGAGGAACGCAGTCCGCCAGTTGAGGTCAGCGATGACCCCGCCGGCGATCACCGCGACCGCTGCACCGAACGGCATGATGGCCCCCTGCCAGCCCAGCACCTTCTCCCGGCGCTTGCCCGAGTAGTAGTCAGCGATCAACGTCGTACTGCTCACCATGATGCCGGCGACGGCGATGCCGAGCAGGACTCGCGTCCCGAGAATTACGTAGAGCGAATCGGCGACGTACGCCAGTGATGGCCCGACTCCGTACAGCGCCAGCGACCCGACCAACACCGCTTTCCGACCGTATCGGTCGACTATCACGCCGATTATCGGGGCGAAGATAGCGATGATTAGCCCAGTCAGCGTGCTGACGAGCTGCGCCAAAGTCCCCGCGTTCGGAACCGACGGGAACGCGCTTTCGATTGCCGGCAACACGGGATTGACGATTGCGCCCGAGAGCGCAACCAAGGTCGTCGCAAACAGTAACGTTGCGACCTTGAGTGGAGAGTCAGATTCGGACACTGAGCTACTCATTGGACCCTCCATACCGGCGGGACGCATCTCGATACCGAGACGGGGTGAAACGCCACTCGATACTACCGACTGTGGATGTGTTTTCGAATATCATGGTCTGGTCCGTTCTGCGCCGTGTGCTACCTGACCTCTTTACCGAGTTCGGATTCTGGATAATAAATACTTTCGAATCCGGTTAGCGTTTCGCTCATCTCAGGCGTCACGAACGAACGTACCTGGCGGGGTGCCTCCGGACCCCCGCTTGGGCGACGCTCCCGAAGACGACCGTCTCGGTCGGTTCGAACCGGCCATCGGCGGCGCGTTTTTCCGCGTTGGTTCCGCCTCGAGCGTCGTGGCCCGGCGTTCCCACCGATTCGAAAAACCTCGCCCTCCGTTCCGGTCCGGTCGCTCGCGTTGCGGAGGTCGACGGCGACCTCGAAGCCGTCACCGGTCTCGCGCTCGGACACGGTCACGTCGCCGTACTCGATGGTCGCATACGACAGGCCGTGACCGAACGGGAACAGCGGCTCCGTGTCGTGTCGGTCGACCGCCCAGCGCGGCGGTGACGACACCGACCAACGAATGTCCCACACCTGCGTTCGTGGCCGGTTAGTAATACTCTCCTTACTCTCGATTCACGCCGACTCAACGTCCGATAGACGACTCACGGGCGGTGTCCTACGCCGATTCGAGATGATTCGCTCTCGCCCGCGAAACAGCTTCCCCGAGTCGTTCCGACCAATAAATTACAGACTTATCCGTGTAATCTTTCTTGGTTGAAGTCGCAGAATCCATGTCGGTTGTCATTGCCAGTAATGCTATCATTACCCTTCGGCGCGTGACCGCCCGGTATCCGTTTTAGTAACAGTATTCTTCGTCGGACGGCTCCTACGACGCTCACGCACGCGGCGGCTCAGTATCCCGAGCGTGCCGTCCGAACGTCGCCTTCGGACCGAACGACGACTCTACACGCACCCGATAACATGGTTCGGACCGTCGCGTCTCGTCGCGCCGTCACCGCGGTATCGAAACGTCACCGCGGTATCGAGACGCCGAACGAGAGGTGAGGTGTTGGTCGTTCGACGCGGCTCAGGGCTGGACCTGGTCGAGGGGGCGGATGAGGACTTCGTTGATGTCGACGCGCTCCGGTTGCGTGACGACGAACGTAATCGTCCGCGCGATGTCTTCGGGCGCGAGCGCGTCCATCGTGCCGACGTAGTCCTTGACGTTCTTTTGGACTTCCTCGTCCGGGATGTGGTCGAGCAGTTCCGTGTCGACCGCGCCGGGTTCGATTGACGAGACGTGGATGCCCGCTTCGGCGACGTCGAGTCGCAGCGAGTCGCTGAACATCTTGACGCCCGCTTTCGCGGCGTTGTAGTGCGAGCTGTTCGCCTGGAGGAACCGGCCGACGACCGACGAGAGGTTGACGATGTGGCCGCTTTCCTGTTCCATCATCGTCGGGACGACCGCGTGGGTGAGCGTGATGAGACCGGTAAGGTTCACGTCGATGGTCGTCTGGAGCGTCTCGCGGTCCGCCTCGCCGATGTGTGCAAGCGGCATGAGGCCGGCGTTGTTGACGAGAATGTCGATGCGACCGTACTCGTCGAGCGTCGCCTCGACGAGGGCGTCGATGTCGTCGTCGACGGTGACGTCCGTCGGGACGACGAGGGCGTCGCCGCCGTCGTCTTCGATAGTTGCGGCGAGTTCTTCGAGTTCGCCTTCGCGGCGGGCGGCGACGACGACGCTGGCCCCGCGAGAGGCGAGGGATTTGGCCGTCGCGCTGCCGATACCCGACGACGCGCCGGTGACGATTGCGACCTTTCCGTCCAGTTCCGAACCGAATTCTTCTGACATCAATTGTTAGTAGTCTCTTTACTGACTTCCCGGTTATGCTATCTACAATGGGTGTTTAAGTACTGCTGTCTCCGAGCGGTGCTCGCCAGCGGAGCGAAGTACTGAACCGATACGTCGCTGCACAGCGACCGTCGGGTGAGCTCAGTGCGCTAATCGAATCCTCGATTCGACGGTCTGGCGGTCGTTACTCCGTTTTCTCCATCAGTAACGCCCGGTCGAGCCACCACCGGGGAACAACGCGAAAACGACAGTTCCGTCGAACCGTGTTCCGACCGACTCTCCAAATTTAATATAGCGATATACAATTCATTTAGTCTGTACGCGCTTCCATCAGTTGTTTACTAAAACTCATTGTCCATAGCAGACAACGACACTCGTATTCTTCTCAAATACATTTCACCACCGCTGATTGTCTCGAAAATCGTGTATTCAGTTTCGGATTGGTCGGCAGAGGGCCGCTTTGGGTGCTTCGACTCCAGGGTACGAGCCGCATGAACACCCGCGGATGAGAGATGGACTGAGGTCGATGAACTTTCCCGGTACACCGCCAGAGTGCTGCAACTCACTGTCGAAACGTGACGCAGCAGATTATTCTAACTGGACCGGTTCGGCCCTCACGACTGTGGTGACTCGGTGCTGACGGGGGGTTTGTCTCGTACTGCAAACCGACAGTCGTCAATTTCATAAACTGTATGGCGCAATATCTATTGCTTCGTCTCCGGCTGACGAACCGGCGTGATAGCACGAGCGGCGACTGAGTAGTGAAGAACGTCGTACGAGGGGTCAACACACCTCTACTGCGGCAGCGAGCATCGAGTGCACAATTACGATTCAGCAGTTATCACCGCCAGTCAGTTCCAATTCCCGTTATCTTTAAATACATTGAAACTCTGAATAACACGGCTAGCTGTGTAATGTGTGCGTTTTCACCGACTCTCACGTCCCGAAATCGAAGCCTTGACCCTCAAAAGCGTCGACCTCCCGAAATTCGAGCGACGGTAGACCGAAGATACCGCGCGGTGCGATAGTCGAGCCGACGCGAAACGATGACGGACTATACGACTCGTAGCACAACTGCTTTGCGCGACGAACGTGAACACTGCCGGTATGCGAACTGGTGTCATTATTGCCGGCGGATACTCGACGCGATTCGGTGAGGAGGACAAAGCAGTCGCATCCCTCCTTGGAACACCTCTCATCCGCCGCGTCGCCGACCGAATGGCCGGCGTCGTCGACGCTCTCGTCGTCAACTGCCGACCGGAGCAGACGGCTGCGCTCCGAGCCGCGCTCGACGGCTACGACCACCCGATAACGATTGCGGAAGATTCGGAGCGCGACGAGGGCCCGATGGCGGGAATTATGACGGGTCTGCGGGCCGTCGAGACGGAGTACGCGTTCGTCGCCGCCTGCGACATGCCCTTTCTCGAACCCGCGCTCATCGACAGATTGTTCGAGCGGGCGGCCGGCCACGACGCCGCCGTGCCGCGGGTCGGTGACGGCTGGTTCCAGCCGACGCACGCGGTGTACCGGGCCTCGTCGATGGCCGACGCTTGCGAAGCCGCGCTGGCCGAGGGGAGTCACAAAATCATCGACCCGCTGTTCACGCTCGACTACGTCGTCCTCGAAGAGAGCGAAGTGCGCGAGTACGCGAGTCTCGACACCTTCGAGAACATCAACACCCCCGACGAGCTCGCTCACGCGGCGGAACAGTTGCGCTAGCGCTCCACGACGGCCACGACGGGTTCGGACGCCGTCAACTGCGTCAGTACGACGTGTGGAACGTTCGACCGAGCGAGGATGTCCGATGCAATCTCCCGTGCGACAGCTTCGAGGGTCGCATCGTCGACCTTGTTCAGCACGGGCACGACTGTCGCACCGTCGGGAACGTCCGCGCGGCCGCCGCGCCCGCTGATGAGCACGGTTGCGATATCCGACGGACGAATCGTATCACCGACTTCGAGGTCGGTGAGGGCGGCGACCCGTTCCGGTCGGTGGACGCAGTCTTCGGTGAGCGGTTCACCGACGGCGTGGACGCTCGCGATGGGGAGGACGGTGTCGGCGGTCGCCGGGAGTTGTGGTTCGCGGTCGCCCGGGGCCTTGAACTCGCGCATCCGCGCGCCGTCGGCCTTCACCAGCACCGCGTCGGCGACGCCCGACTCCCCGATGGCGTCGACCACGTCGGGGTCGTAGCCGCGGTAGCGGTCGTCGCGGTCACGGTCGGGGACGACACCCATCGGCCAGTCGGTCGCCTTTTCGAGCGCGGCGACCGGCCTGTCGGTTACGACCACGTCGGCGACGTGCTGGTCGAAGATGGGGATGCGGACCGTCGCCGTCACGACGGCGCGGCCGAGCCGACGCGCCAGCGCGTACAGCGTGGACTTTTTCCCGCCCGCGCCGACGACGCAGACCACGCCGCGTCGAGCGCAGAGCGCATCAGCGAGCGTCATGTTCGTTCTCCGGGTCGCGCGCGGTTCGTCGTCCAGCCGTTCGTTCGGTGTTCAGTCATCGAGGGTGTCGAAGTCATCGGTGAGGGCAGCAAGTCCGAGGCGGTCGATAGTCTGCGCCGTCGGCACGCCGTCGTCGGTCCAGCCGCGGCGGCGGTAGTACGCGTCGAGCATCGAGTCGAAGTCGTCGCGGTCGACGGTCGCACCGGCCCGGGGCCCCGATTCGAGCGGCTCTTGGAGCGCGGCCGGGAGGGAATCGTCCTCGCGCGAGATGCCTTCGCGGACGTTGAACAGCCGCGTCACGTTCCAAATCCGCTCGCCGACTGTGGCGAGTCCGCCGGCGGGGTCGAGGCCGACCGATTCGAGCCACTCCCGGCCGAGGTCGTCGAGCGCGTCGCCGAAAAAGTCATCCGCGATGAGGCTCCAGAGCGTCGACCGCCGGTCCTGTTCGCGGATGACCTCCGCCGCGGTCCGGTCGGCTCCCCAGTCGCCGTCGAACACCTCGCGTTCGATGGGTCGCGCCCGCCGATGGCACGCACCCCGGTCGCTGGTCGCGTACGCGAGTGCCATGCTCTGCGCGCCGCGCGGGTCGTATGCCGGTAGCTCCATCGACTTCACCGTGGGGACGAGGTCGCGCCCGCCGAACCGCGTCGCCGCCGCCTCGACCCCGTCCGCGAGCGCGTCACCGAGCTCCGACTCGCGCTCCGCAATCTCCTGTAAGAGGGCCCGCGCGCCGTCGGGCTCACCGAACGAGAGCGAGCGGTCGAGCACGCCGGCGGCGTTGGCCTTGACCGTCCACGCGACCGCGCTTCCGGCGCTAATGAGGTCCATCCCGAGGCGGTCGCAGGTCCGTCCCAACACTGCGACGGCGTCGAAGTCGTCGATGTCGAGTCCGGCTCCGAGCGTCATCGCGGTGGCACCGCGCGGGACGTGGTCGCCGTCCTCCGTGGCCACACGATACCCGCCCGGAGTCTCCGTGTCGGCGCGTTCGCGGCCGACGGCCCGGTCTTCGACTGTCGTGATGCCCAACTCCTCAGCCGCTTCGAACTGTCCGTCGCTCCAGCCTCGCGTCGAGAGTGCACCGATCTCGTTCGCGAAATCGATCGTCTCGACGGTTCCGCTGGCCCGTAGCCACCGTCCGGTGTCGGTCTCTCGGTACTTCGCCGCGTAGGCGTCTCGCAGGTCGTCCAACCCGTCGGCGTCGGGCGGGGCTCCCCGCGCGACGACGGCCTTCAGTCGCTTCGAGCCCATCACTGCTCCCGCTCCCCCGCGGCCCGCGTGGTGGTCGCCGGCGTCGGAGGCGATGGTGGCGTATGCGACCTGTCGTTCTCCCGCGGGGCCGATACACGCGACAGCCGCGTTCGGGAACGCCCGCGCCGTGTCGACCGTCCCAGACCCCCACGTCTCGGCGGGTTCGATTGTCGCGTCCCCGTCTTCGACGACGAGGCGAACGGGTTCGGACGCGACACCCGTCACGAGCAGGCCCATGTGCGACCCGAGCGCGCCGGCCAGCGAGTCGGGGAACTCGCCCCCCGCGTACGAGTCGAGAAAACACCCCGTCAGCGGGGATTTCGTGATGGCGGCGTATCTCGACTCGCCCGGGAGATAGCCCGAAAGCGGGCCGAGCACGAACAGCATCGCGTTCTCCTCGCCGAGCGGGTCGACGCCGGCGTCGAGTTCGTCGTAGAGATAGCGGGCACCCAACCCCTTGCCGCCGACGTATCGCCGTCGCCACTCGTCCGGAATCGGCGTGCTCTCGACCGAGCCGGCGGACAAGTCGACCCGCAGGAGTCGGTCAGCGATTGGAGGTGCCATCTGGTCGTTCGTCAGCGCCGGCGACCAAAAAGATGTGCCGTTCTCGCGGACCACCGAGCGAGTGCGGCGGCGCGAACGCCTCCGCCAAAGCCGTACTCTGCGGTTCGCTCGGTGGGTCGCGGTGCCCGACGCGAACAGACGGGAAATCATACATGACAATTATAATATATTTTGTGTTTTCACGGCGGGAGTCCGGAGCACGGCGGGTTCTGTCTCCCGTGTTGGTCGACCGACCCAGTCTTCATTACGACCACCCGCGAGGCGTCACACAGCATCGATATGTCCACAACGGAAATACCGATTACGGTCGTCAGCGGTCCGCTCGGCGCGGGGAAAACGACGCTGGTCAACCGACTCCTGAACGACCCCGGTGGCAGGGAGATAGCCGTCGTCGTCAACGACATGGGCGAACTGAACGTCGACGCGGAGTTAGTCGCGTCCGAATCGGACGACGGGGTTATCGACCTCTCGAACGGGTGTATCTGCTGTCGGCTTCAGGACGACCTCGTGACCGAAGTGACGCGGCTAGCGGAGAACCGCTCGTTCGACTATCTGCTCATCGAGGCCTCGGGAATCAGCGAACCGCTCCCGATTGCACGCACGCTGGCGAGCGAGTCGAACGAGGGCGGTCTGCCGGACCACCTCCGGTTGGACACCACGGTCTCGGTCATCGACGCCTACGGGTTTTGGAAGGCGTTCGACCCGGCGGAATCGCTTCCGGACGCCGCCCCCGACCCGGAGCGCCCGTTGACGGAGGTGCTCGTCGAGCAAGTCGAGTTCTGCGACGTGCTGTTGCTGAACAAGTGCGATATGGTCCCCGACGACGCGTTGGACGCCGTCGAAGCCGAGATTCGGGAACTCCAGCCGCGCGCGAGCATCCGCCGGACGACGTACAGCGACGTCGACCCGACGCGGGTTCTCGACACGGGGCGCTTCGATTTCGAGGCGGCGAAGCGCCATCAGGGTTGGAAGCAGGCCCTCGCGAGCGACGGGGTCGAGGCGGACCACGGCCACGACCACGACCATATCCACGACGAGGGCGTCTCGGCAGCGACGGCCCACGGCGTCGAGTCCTTCGTCTACCGTCGAGACCGTCCGTTCCACCCGCAGCGCCTCGACGCGTGGCTCGACGACTGGCGGGGGAACGTCGTCCGCGCGAAGGGGTTCGCGTGGGTCGCGAGTCGTCCCGAGACGGTTCTCGGCGTGAGTCAGGCGGGGCCGTCGGTGCAGGCCGGCCCCATCGGTCGGTGGGGAGACGATACCCCCCAGACGCGACTCGTGTTCATCGGCCGCGACCTCGACGAGGACGCAGTGACCCGAGAACTCGACGAGTGCTTGGCGACGACGGACGAGCGAGAGGCGGCGTATCCGGACGACCCGTTTCCCCGCGAGTCCGCCTGACTAGGCCGCGCCGAGGTCGACCTCGTCTCGGAGTTCGTCCCACGATTCGTGGAAGCCGTAGGTCGACTCCGACTCACCGCCGATGACCGTCTGATACACCTCGTCGTACTCCAACAACTGCGTCCAGCCGTCGTGGTACCGGTAACTGCAGTACTGACACATAGAACGGGATACCGGGCAAACCGGCAAAGGAGTATCGGTGGGAACCGAGTTGGGAGCGGGAGACTCCGCTGCCCCTAGTCCTAGGGTTCCAGCAGGACCTTCGTGACGCCCTCTTCGCGGTTGTCGAACTTCTCGTACATCTCGGGCGCGTCTTCGAGGTCGACGCGGTGGGAGACGACCCAACTCGGGTCGGCGCGTCCCTCGATTATCATGTCGCGGAGCTTACGGTTGTACTCCTTGACGTTACACTGGCCGGTGCCGAGGGCTTGCCCCTTCTCGAACAGGAGGCCGAAGTCGATGCCGAGGCGACCCTGCGCGGCCATCTCGTCGGGCGCGCCGGGGTCGTCGGGGACGTAGAGACCGGGGATACCGAGTTCGCCGGTCGGTCGGACCGTCCGAATGAGGTTGTTGATGACGACGGCCGGGTTCTCCCGGGCGGGGTCGTACGCGGAGTCGGCTTCCTTCTCCGGGTCGATGGCCTGGTAGCCGACCGCGTCGACGCCTTTGTCGACGCCGCCGCCGTGAATCTCTTTGATCTGTTCGACGGGGTCGCCCTCCTCGAAGTTGATGGGCGTGGCGTCACAGTGTTCCTCGGCGAGCGCGAGGCGACTGGGAACGCGGTCGACGACGTAAATCTCGGCCGCGCCCTTGAGTTTGGCGCTGTAAGCGGCCATCAGGCCGACCGGACCCGCCCCGTAGATGGCGACGGAGTCACCGGATTCGAGGTTGGCGAGTTCCGTGCCGTGCCAGCCCGTCGGGAAGATGTCCGCGAGCAGCGCGAACGAGTCCTCGTGTTCCCGTCCGTCCGGCAGTTTGAGCGCGTTGAAGTCGGCGTACGGGATGCGGAGCTTCTCGGCCTGTCCTCCCTGATAGGGCCCCATGGCGACGTAGCCGTACGCTCCCCCGGCGAAGCCCGGATTCACGTTCGTACAGAAGCCGGTGTAGCCGTTCTCACAGTTCTCACAGAAGCCACAGGCGACGTTGAACGGCGCGACGACGCGGTCGCCCACTTCGAGACTGCTGACGGCATCGCCGACCTCTTCGACGATACCCATATTCTCGTGGCCGAACACGATTCCCGGCTCCGCGGCCGTCCGCCCCTCGTACATGTGCAGGTCGGACCCGCAGATACAGGTCGTCGTGATGTCGATGACGACGTCGTTCGGGTGTTGAATCTGGGGCTCTTCGACCGCTTCGACTGCGACCTCTCGTTCGCCTTTGTAGACGACTGCGTCCATAGACATTGTGTGGACTCCACTCGACATCTGCGAACAGTCACTATTTATAGCTCGGGTGGGCTCTATTTTGACATAATCTGACACGTTACGGTTGGGTAGAGTGGCGTAGCGCATTCTCAAACTACCAGATAGGTTACTAGCTGTGTTCTCTCACGTCGTACTCTCTGGAGGACACACCCGAACGACCCGGTTCCGCATCGCAGTCGCCGGTCCCGGCCACGCTCGGCGCTCCCTGCCGGACCGTCCGGTGACGCACCACTCCCCGGCCGCCGAACGGTCGTCGTCAACTCGCGCGTGCGCCGAGGCATTCCACAAACGCTCCGGTTTCTCACACGACGTGTGGCGGCTTCCGTCCCCGAACTGGATTTAATAGGAACCGACCGGAAGGTCCTGCTATGAAGCGCACGATTAGCACTTCGGACGCTCCGGCGGCTGTTGGCGCGTACAGCCAAGCGACGACGAACGGCGAACTACTTCTCACCGCGGGACAGCTCCCGCTGACGCCCGACGGTGAGCTACTCGACGACGCCTCGGTCGGTGACCAGACGGAGCAGTGTCTCGAAAACGTGGCGGCGATTCTCGCCGCCGAGGATGCGTCCTTGGACGACGTGCTCAAAACGACAGTCTTCCTCGACGACATCGACGACTTCGAGGAGTTCAACGAGGTGTACGGCGAGTTCTTCGACGACGAGCCGCCGGCGCGGAGCGCGGTCGAAGTCGGCAACGTGCCGAAAGGAGCCGCGATAGAAATCGAAGCGGTTGCGGTGACCGAATAAGCGAACCGCCGCTGACCTCTGAAGGGCGCTCGACGATTCCGACGCGCCCGGCATTTTTCGAGCCGACACGTCCCGAGAGAATGCACTTCCGAGCAGCCGGTGTTACAATCGTCGGCTACTCCAATCGCATGTTCTCGGCTCGCTCGGCCGCGAGTTCAGTGATTTCCTCGATGTCACTCTCGGAGCGGTCCGCGAGGACGCGAACCAACATTCCGAGTTGGACGGCCGCCGTCTCGCGTAACTCCGACGCCTCTTCGGTGTCGTTGGCGAAGTAGTACTCCTGTCGACCGTCGTCGTGGACGAGTCCGGTGTACACGGACTGGATGTCGTCTTCGCGAGTCGCGTCGGCCGCCTTCGCTCGCACGTCGTCGAACCGTGGATTCGTCATCATCACGATAGACGACGCGTCGCCGCCTTAGCTCTTTGCTCCGCTCGCTGTCCCGTCTGGAGCGGTCACCCGTCTCCCGCCCACTCGCGCTCGCACCGACTTCGTGTTCGGCTTCCCGAACGCCTCGAAACCGCACTCCGACGCGAGTGGGTTGGGGTGATTTTTTAACCCCGCCGTGTCTCTTCATCTGTGAGAATGAGTCGCACAGGAAACGCAGTCCGGTCGCCGGTACTTCGGGTCTCGGGAGCCGGGCGGACGGAGCGCGGAGCGCGTGTGTTGAGCGCCGCACGTCGCACCGCCGACTCCGTCACGGTCCTCCGAACGGGACCCACCGGAATCAGCGAGTACGACCCGTTGGTTCTCGCGACCGACGCGGGGCGGACCGCGTTCTTCCCGACCGCGGAGACATCGAGAGTCCGAGACCTCGTCACCGCCATGGAAGACGGGGAGTTACCGACGGACGGTGCTGCGGCAGTCGTCGACCACGACGCCGAGCGGACGACGCTGCCAGTTCCGACCGACGGGCCGCTCGCGGTGGGAACGCGGCGCGTCCTCGGCCCCTGTGGGTGGCTCGACCCGCTGGACCCGACAGCGTATCAGTTTCACTCGCTTGATAGGGACGCGAGCGCCGTCGCGGACGCCGAGCTCGTCGGTCGAGGTAGATGCGACGCCGCCGCCGACGACCCGGTCGCAGACGCCTGGCGACGCGCGCGAGAAACCGACGGCGACCCGGTCGTCGTCGTGAACGCGAACGACGCGGACGACCGCCAGCGCGCGGACCGAACGCTCCTCGCCGGGTCGCCGATGTCGGTGCTCGACGGCGTGGCGGCCGTCGCCGAGTACCTCGGCACGACCGACGTGGTCATCCACGTCGCCGAGACCGACACCGAACTGCAAGCACATCTTCGGGAGGCTATCGACGCCGCCGCGGACGAACTCCCGGTCGTGCCGGTCGTCGTCACCGGTCCCGACGAGTACCGCGCCGGCGAACCGACGGCGGCGCTGGAAGCGATAGAGGGGGCGGACAGAATCGAGCCCCGTCTCCAGCCGCCGACGCCGGCCGAGTACGGGCTCTACGGTCGCCCGACGGTCATCCACACGCCGCGGACCTTCGCCCGGGTACGGCTCGCGCTCGCGGACCCAGAGGGCACCGATAGAGACGCCGCATCGACGACGCGACTCCTGACCGTCACCGGCGACGTAGCCGCGCCCGCGACGATAGAGGTCGGCGCGGACGCCCGCCTCTCGACGGTTCGGAACGCCGTCGAACTGGAGGGGTCGTTCAAGATGGCCTGCGTCGGCGGGGTGTTCGGCGGTCTCACCCGGACGTTGGACGTCGCACTGACCGCGGCCGGCCTCGGAACGGAAGGCGTCGTCGAACTGTTGAACGACGAGCGGTGTGCGGTCGCGACTGCCGGAGAGCGGGCGCGCTTTGCCTCGGAAGCCAACAGCGGGCGGTGCGTACCGGGACGGGAGGGAACCGTCCAACTCACCGAACTGCTGCGAGCGGTCTACCGAGGCTCGTTCGACCGAGCGAAGATACGCGAACTCGGTCGGGTCATGTCCCGGTCGAGCAACTGCCTGCTTGGCGCTCATGCACCGCGTCCGGTGCTGACCGCGATGGACGAGTTCGAATCGAGTTTCGAAGCACACGCCGACGGCCGCTGTCCGAGCGGCACCTGTTCTGACAAACTATGAGCACTGACGACCCACTCCCGGGCGTTCCGGAGATAGACGACCCGCAGCACGAGACGCCGGTCACGGCGGAGTTCGAGACCGGGACCGCGAACGACCCGCCCGTCGGAACCGACGGCGAGGCCCCGACGACACTCAGCGTCGACGGCACACAGGTCACCGTCCCGCCGGGGTCGACCGTCATCGACGCCATGCAAGCCGTCGACGACGAGGTCGTGAGCGTGGACCCCGGCGCCGACAGCCTCGACGAGGACGCCGACGTGCCGGCGCTCTGCTACTACGACCGCGGGGGCGACGCGAGCGACGAAATCGGCCCTCGGAGCGAGTGTCGAACCTGCATGGTCGAGACCGACGAACACGGGGTCGTCCCCTCCTGTTCGTTCCCGGCCACCGACGGGCTGACGGTCGAGACCGACACGTCCGCCGCCGAGGAATCCCGGAGCGTCAACCTCGACCTCGTCCTCTCCAACCACAATCTACGCTGTACGACCTGTAACGGGAACGGTCGGTGTGAACTCCAGGAGACGGCCGTCAGCGAGGGGGTCGACCACCCGCGCTACGGCGTCTTCGACGACCGAAGCGAGTACGAACCGCTCGACGACAGCTCCTCGTTCATCCAAATCGACCGCAACAAGTGTATCCTCTGTAACCGGTGCGTCGAGGGCTGTAACGACGTGCAGGTCGAAGGCGTCCTCCGTATCGAGGGCTCCGGGGAGGACACCCGCATCGGCTTCCAGTCCGACGCCGAGACGATGGCGGATTCCGACTGCGTCTCCTGCGGGCACTGTGCCACGGTCTGTCCGACCGGTGCCCTGACCGAGAAAGACATCGGTGGCGCGGGGACGCTCCCGCTTCCGGGGTTCACGCAGCGGAACTCCGTCGGGCGAGTCATCGAACACGAGGATGTCGAGACCCTCGACGACACGACGGCACCCAACCGCTCGCCGGACCCCGGCAGTTCTGGGACCGCTGGGGGCGAAGCCGAGTCGGGACGGGCGGGACGGGAGAAACGGAGCGGCGTCGCCCGATACATGGCCCAGAGCAAGCGCCGAGCGTCCGACTTCCTCGAAACATACGGCCGGAAGGCCATGCTCGCGGGCGAACACACCGCCGAGAACCTCGCGGCGCGGACGCTGCCGGAGGGCCGACTGTTCGATGTCGCGTCGCTCGTCAGCGACTACCGGCTGGGCAACCTCGACAAAGCGGAGACGACCTGCGGGTTCTGCGCGGTCGGCTGTCGGTTCGAGATGTGGGGCAAAGACGGCAACGCCATCGGCGTCCAGCCCGTCGACGACCCGGACAACGCCCCGGCGAACAACTTCTCGACGTGCGTGAAAGGGAAGTTCGGCCACGACTTTGCCAACAGCAAGAAGCGGCTCACGAAGCCCCTGATTCGAAACGAAGACGGCGAGTTCGAGGCGGCCTCGTGGGACGAGGCGCTCGACTACGTTGCCGGCCGACTCCGCGAGATTCAGGACGAACACGGCGTCGACGCGGTCAGTTGCCTCGCGTCGTCGAAGGGGAGCAACGAGGAGGCGTATCTCGTCCAGAAGTTCGCGCGGCAGGTGCTCGGCACGAAGAACATCGACAACTGCGCCCGGCTCTGTCACTCGTCGACGGTGGCGGCGCTCCAACAGACGCTCGGCTACGGCGCGATGACGAACCGCATCAACGAGGACATCGGCGAGGCCGACGCCTACCTCATCAGCGGGTCGAACACGACCGAGTCGCATCCGGTGTTGGCGACTCGCATCAAGCAGAACGTCCGCGACGGGGCCGACCTCGTGGTGTTCGACCCCCGGAAAATCGGCATCGCCGAGCACGCCGACCAGTACACGAGAACGACGCCCGGCTACGACGTGGCGTGGCTCAACGGACTCATCCGATATCTCATCGAGCACGACCTGCACGACGAGGAGTTTATCGAACGGAATACGAAAGGGTTCGCGGAGGTCAAACGGAAAGTTCAGGCGTTCACCCCCGAGAAAGTCGAGGAGCTGGCCGGCGTCTCGCCCGACGAACTGAAGTCGGCCGCCGAGACGCTCGCCGACGCCGAGAACGTCGTCTTCGGCTGGGCGATGGGGATGACCCAATCCAGCCACGGGACGGAGAATCTCCTCGCGATGGCCGACCTCGCGCTCACCCTCGGGCAGGTCGGGAAACCGGGTGCCGGACTGTCGCCCTTCCGCGGCCAGAACAACGTGCAGGGCGGCGGCGGCGACATGGGGACCCTGCCCGGGAGCCTCCCCGGCTACCAGGACCCGGCCGACGACGAGGTCGGCGAGAAATTCGCCGAGGTGTGGGGCGAGCGTCCACCGGCTGAACCCGGCCTCAAAGTGCCGGAGATGCTTTCGGAGGCCCACGAGGGCAATCTCCGCGGGATGTACATCGTCGGGGAGAACCCCGCGCTCTCTGAGCCAGACATCCAGCACGCCGGCGAGGCGCTCGAAAGCTTAGACTTCCTCGTCGTTCAGGATATCTTCATGACGGAGACCGCAGAGCACGCGGACGTGATTCTGCCGGCGGCGACCTCGCCGGAGAAACACGGCACGTTCACCAACACCGAGCGTCGGGTCCAGCGGGTTCGAGCGTCCGCGGAGCCGCCGGGAAAGGCGCGCCAGGACTGGGAAATCACGCAGGAGCTGGCGGCCAGACTGGGCTACGACTGGGGCTACGACCACCCGCGGGAAGTCATGGACGAGATTAGCGAGTTGACGCCCATCTACGGCGGCGTCAGCTACGAGCGACTCGACTCGGGCGACGAGCACGGACTCCAGTGGCCGTGCTGGGACGACGACCACCCCGGTACGCCGTATCTCTACGACTACGAGGGGGGGAACTTCAACTTCGACGACGGGCTGGCCCGCTTCGTGCCGGCGGACGGCGGCCACCCCGGCGAACTCCCCGACGAGGAGTACCCCCTCACGCTCACGTCCGGGCGGGTCCTCTACCACTGGCACACCGGACAGATTACCCGACGCGTCGAGGGCCTCATGAGCCACGTCGGCGAGAGCTTCATCGAAATCAACCCGACGACCGCCGCGGAACTCGACGTTTCGGACGGCGAGTACGTCAGGGTCGAGTCCCGGCGTGGCGACATCGTCGTCAAGGCGACCGTGACCGACCGCGTCGGCGACGGGACGCTGTTCATCCCGATGCACTTCGCGGCCGGTGCGGTCAACAAACTCACGCAGGAAGTCTTCGACCCGCAGGCCGGCATTCCGGAGTTCAAAGTGTCGAGCGTGCGCGTGGAACCGCTCGGCCCGGACGCCGACCCGGACGTGCTGCGGACCCCGGACGCCGGCGCTGGGAGCGCCGCACGCGGCGACGACTGACCCACGGGGCGCTACGTTTCGCTGTACTCCTCTCCGGAGTGAACTGACTGCCCCTGCAAGCGTGTCTGTGACGGAACTCCTGTCTGTACTCCGTTTCGGCCCGCGAGCGAGGCTCGACAACGTCTATACATCGTATATCGCTATATCTATTTCCCGCTTCACTCACAGTTCGGAGGGTAGTTCTGGAACCGGTGTCTCACGTCAGAACTGAACGGCGAGGCTGCTATATACAAGCGAGATAGCGGACGTATCGGTTATTCGAGGCGTGTAGGTGACCATCCGTTTGTATCTCTATTAGGTGAGCTCTGGTGTTCGTTCTTGCTCTGGTCTCCCTTCCTCACACTCAAGAGTAAATACCGACTGGCTACACAGCGGGTCCACGAGTAAATCGAGCGGATATCGGACTCTCGAACCGTTTGTAGCGGGATTTAGTTCGAACTGAGCGATTCTTCCCCTGCTTCTCATTAGGGGAATCGGTTTGATGCGTTGCTACTTGCAGCGTTATCTGGTGTGCATTAGCTGAGTAGTGTCGGGTGCACACTACCCGTGTCTATTCTCTGGTAACTACGTCCTAACCGATGCGAATTTGGGGATCCACCGACGAGTTCGGATATGGAGTTACGAAAGTTGGTCTCCGATTACCTTCCAAACGCCGTAGTTGCTGCGACCATATTCACAATCTACAACACCTACACTGGCGATACTGCCGACCCAGTCACGATTGGTGTCGAGTTCATCTTCTCCATTATTGCAATCTTCATCGGATTTATTGTTATCACTCCGATTTTGAACAAGACATTCGATAGCGTTAGAAGATGAATACCCGTACATCTTCTCTATTAAACGGCTGATTTTCCGTACCGACGCTGCAAATAAGTCACGCAGCAAAATCAGCCTCCGAGATTGTGTTCACACATCGTTGTGACTCCTCTTCCGGCGCTGCGGTCCGCGGCCGCGATTCAGCTAAGCGGTGTGGTTGGTCGGTTATCGGTTCGGCTGTCTGTTCAATCTGCTCCCCGCGGAAGGACGTACCCACACGAGTCGCAGACGAAGGCGATGTCGTAAAACGAATCGTAGATGGCGAGACTGTGACTGCACTTTGGGCAACGCATGCGTTTCGTGTAACCATTCGATAGTCACTTAACCCTTACCACGACGATTGTCGTATCGCTCGAAGAGTAGTTGCGTTCAGCCCCGATATTAATATTTGCAGAGACGAAAAAATTAATGTCGAACTCAGTCGTCAAGCCATATGGTCGATAGCGCAACCGACCAAGAGACTAACGTATCAGTCATGTCACAGACGTGGTGATATGCGCAGAGTCGGTCTGTCCCGACCGAAGCTCATGAACACCTGACAGCACTCCACGTCGAGCTCAGCACACCACCCGCTGCCATCATTTTTTGGAACGTCGTACCGGTTCCAGCACCGACGCTATACTGAGGTCGAACCCTTGTGCGCGCTCGCAACCGACCGGGTCGCAGACCAGTTGGTCGCCTGACTCACCTGAGTTCACGATGACGGCTCCGTCCCGTTTGCCCCAGCCGGTCTGCTGTTTTCGATACCAGAAACACGGGGCTCCTTCCCCGATGTGTGAATTGAAACGTACGCGTGTCGCGTCCTTGAGTCGGTCAAAACGCTCTCCACGGACAAAAGCCCGACCGCAACCGCCTGTCAGCGCTCCAGAAACCATCCGCGTTACAGTCTGGAGACGGCTGCGTGACTGAGATACGGTTTTCGCGAGCGCGGATGCGCCATCGACATTGACGAGTCCCTGCGGATTCTCGGTGCGTCAACCTCTGAACGTCTCCGCGACGTTCCGTGAACGGCTCGTATCTCGCGTCGGCTCGTCGCTCGGTGAGGATAGATTTCACGAGGAGTCCGCTGGATGTCTCCGAGAACGACGACTGTCGTCGAACTACCCATCCGCGACGATGGTTCCCGGTTATTTGCCGCTATTCACTATGCTGGAACAACACGTCGGGTCCCTCGAAACCGGCCGAGCAGACCGGTTTCGGAGAGTATCCACTTTGGGCGCCACGGAGATTACATATTTACCTTTGTAATTGTAATGCGTGGAACGACGTTAGCTAGTTCTGAAATAGGGAACCTTGGTGCGGTTGCACCGAACGCGTCTCTCACCGACTTGCGCTCACAACGCTTGACGCGGGTTCATCGCTTATCCGGACCGTTCCACAGCGCATCTCGTGTAAGCAGGGAACAAGGCACAATAGTTATCTAACCGGGTACTGATGGGAGAACGTATGCAGAGTGAAGTACGCGTTAGCAGTCACGAGCCGATAGACCGTATCTCGGAGAACATCTACGGCCACTTCGCCGAACACCTCGGACGCTGTATCTACGGCGGTCTCTGGGTCGGTGACGACGACAGTGTCGAGACCGAAGACGGCATCCGAATGGACACCGTCTCGCTGCTCCGCGGACTGAACATGCCGGTGCTTCGCTGGCCGGGTGGCTGTTTCGCCGACGACTATCACTGGGAAGACGGCGTCGGCCCGCGCGACGAGCGTCCCCGACGGCGGAATCTGTGGTGGACCCAGGGGCGCGAAAACATCCCCGAGGAGTCCAACGAGTTCGGGACGGACGAGTTCCTCCGCCTCTGCCAACTCCTCGATACCGACCCGTACATCGCGGTCAACGTCGGGTCGTCGACGCCGCAGGAGGCGCTCGACTGGATCGAATACTGCAACTACGGCGGCGACACGGAACTCGCTAACAGACGGCGAGAGAACGGCCAAGAAGAGCCGTACGGGGTGAAGTACTGGGGCATCGGGAACGAAAACTGGGGCTGTGGCGGCCGGTTCGCACCCGACGAGTACGCCGACGAATACCGCCGGTTCGCGAACTACTTCAACGGCTTCGACAAGCTGATGAACGAGGAGTCGACGGAGTTCATCGCGTGCGGACACCTCACGGACGACTGGAACAAGGTCTTCTTCGACAGCCTCAACGGCGGCATGGAGTACGGTCCGGGCTCGTTCCTCGGCATGGGGTCGCCGTTCAACCTGATGGACCACTTCTCCGTCCACCGCTACTATCAGGCGGGCGGTGACACCGACTTCACCGACGAGCAGTACTACAAGATTTTCGCGCGCGCACAGAAGGTCGGCGGGGACATCGACCGAGCCGCCGAGACGATTTCGCAGTACGTTCCGGAGGACGAAATCGGCATCATCGTCGACGAGTGGGGCGTGTGGCATCCGGAGGCGCGGAGCGACAACGGACTGGAGCAGGAGAACACGGTTCGGGACGCGCTGACGACCGCCGGCGTCCTCGACCTCATCCACGAGCGGGCCGACGTCGTCTCGATGGCGAACATCGCACAGCTCGTCAACGTCTTGCAGTGTCTCGTCCAGACCGACGAAGAGGACGCGTGGCGGACGCCGACGTATCGCGTCTTCGACCTGTACGAGAACCACGTCGGCCGGACGGCGCTCGAAACGAGCGTCGACACGGAACAGCGCACTATCGAAGGCGAAGAAAACGACGTACCGATGGTCTCGGCGTCGGCCTCTGAGGGCGACGGTGAACTGTTCGTCACGGCCTCGAACCGCCGCCACGACGAACCGGAGACGCTCACCGTCGACGTCGGGTCGTCGGCGTACTCGGTGTCGTCGGCGACCGTTCTCTTCGAAGGCAACGACATCCGAGAGTACTCGACGAAGGAGAACGCGGACTCGTTCGAAGCCGATGTCTTGGACGTCACCGACGAGGGCGACGGCACGGTCACGTTCGACGCGCCGCCGGCGTCCGTCGTCGGTCTGACGCTGACCGAGTAACCGCGCCGCCACCGTTCTATTTTGAGCTGACGGCGGAGGTACAGTTATTGTAGTCCCGTGTTAACATGCGGCTGCGTCATGAGCGAACGCAATTCAAGCCGCCAGCATAGCCGCCGGAAGTACCTCGCCGCGGTCGGCGCTGCCGGGGTCGCAGCAGTCGGGTCAACCGGCGTTATCGCGGGCCGCGGACGCGACGACGAACAGACAGACGTCGAAGGGACGCTGTACTCGCCCCCGTCGGGCGCGCCCGCTCCCGGGTCGCTGTATCCCCGCGTCACGCGACTGAAACGCGGGTCGGGGAAAGGCGGCGAGAAGCAGTTGCTCGCGACGTTCGAGTACTATCCGTCGATGAGCGGCGGGTCGAAGCCGTACTTCCCCGTCTACCGAAGCACCGACGGGGGAGAGACTTGGTCGAAGTTCTCCGAGATTCACGACACGAGCGGGAAGGACTGGGGGCTTCGATACCAGCCGACCCTGTTTGAACTCCCGCACGCCGTCGGTCCGTGGCCGGCCGGGACGGTCCTCGCCGCCGGGAACTCCATTCCGATCCTCGACGACCCCGAAGACGTCCCCGAAGGTGAGGTCGGCCAACTCGGTGAGACGAGCATCGACCTGTACGCCAGCACCGACCGCGGGGAGTCCTGGGAGTTCGTGAGCACCGTCGTCACGGGCGGCAAAGCCGTCCCTTACGACGGGAACAGCCCCGTCTGGGAGCCGGAGTTGGGGCTGGACGACGACGGAAACCTCGTCTGTTACTTCGCCGACGAGCGGATGGGGAGCGACGACGACTACAATCAGTTGGTCGCGTACAAGGCCTCGGAGGACGGCGGCCAGTCGTGGGGCGACGAGCAGTTCGTCGCGGCCATCCCGGACGAGACGACGCGCCCGGGGATGCCCACCGTCACCCCGCTCCCCAACGGCACGTACGTGATGAGCTACGAGGTCATCGGGCCGGACTACCTGTACGGCGAGGTCCACGTCAAGACCTCGCCCGACGGGCGGGAGTGGGGCGACCCGACGGACGTGGGGACCCTCGTCTCGACGGCCGACGGTCGGCGGTTCATCAACGGCCCGTACGTGACGTGGACACGGGCCGGCGGCAAAGACGGAACGATACTCGTGTCCGGAAAACAGCTCGTCGACGGGAACCGCGACCTCGCGGAGGGGAACGGCGAGGTCGTGCTCGCGAACTCGAACCTCGACGGAAGCGGCGACTGGGAGGCGGTCGACGCCCCGCTGTCGTTCGAGACGGAGGGCGACCTCGGCGGTCGGGCGTTCGTCGGGTGGACGACACCGCTGCTGCCCTCGCGCCACGGGGACGAACTACTGCAACTCACGTCGGTCGCGGACGGCCCGAATCTCTGTGAAATCAGTTACGGCGTCCAGTCGCTACCCCTCGACGACGGGACGTAGCGTCACCGTCGAAACGTCGCGGAGAACTCGTTTTTCGGACTCTCACCGGAGACTGGACGGTCGGTCGGCGCGGTCGCGTCGGCTGTGTCGGCCGCGTCGGCCGCATCCTCTTTTCGGTCGCGCGTTTGGGCGGCCAGTTCCGTGTGGAACGCGGCCGCGAGCGCGGGAAACACGAGCGGGAGTGCGACCGTCAAGACCAGACATACGACGAACAGCGTCGCGGTCACGACGCCGACCAGCACCGTCGCCACCGGCCGCTCGACGGACCACCGGTAGCCGTCGGTGACGGCGTCGAACGCGTCGTCGCCCTGCGCGAGCGCGACGAAGCCCAGCGCGAAGACGACCCACGCGTGATACGCGAGATAGAACCCGACCATCCCGAGGAGGCCCGCGAACGCCGACCCGGAGGCGGAGAACCGGCCGAGATAGAAGACGGCGAGCGCCGGGAACGCGACCAGGAGTCCGCTGAACAGGAGCGCGTCGAGCCAGTGGTCCGAAAGCGTCTCTCTGACGGCGTCGCGGTCGACGTGGCCATGTTCGCGGACGGAAGCGACGGCGCCGTAGACGCCCAACGTCGCCGGCCCGATTGTGACCAGCGGGACCGATGCGAGCACCCACGCGACGCTGATAGCGACCATCCGAACGGGGTGATGGAACACCGTTCGAACCGCGGCGACGAGCGCGCGGTGGACGCCGACGGTCCCGTCCGCTGACTCGCTCATCCCGTCGCGCCCTGCATCTGCACTGCTCGCACGATCTGTCCCTGGAAGATGAGGTAGATGATGAACAGCGGCAAGGACCCCAGAATCGCGACCGCCATGTGGAGTCCCGGCGTGTCGATGTTCCCCTGATAGAGGTTCACCAGTCCGATGGGAAGCGTGTACGCCGTCTCGTTCGACAGCACGAGGAGGGGCCAGAGGAACGCGTTCCAGTTGTAGACGAACATGAACAGCGCCAGCGCCGAGAGAATCGGCTTCGCGAGCGGGAGGATGATTCGGGTGTACACCTGGAAGGTGGTGAACCCGTCGAGCCTCGCCGCCTCCTCGTACTCGGCCGGGATGTCCTTGAAGAACTGGTAGAGGAGGAACACGCCGAGCGGGCTGGCCACGGCCGGCAGTATCACACCCCAGTAGGAGTTGATGAGGCCGAGGTCCGAGACGATTTGGTACAGCGGGACGATGTTCATGTAGTACGGGACCATGAAGCTCGCGAGGATAACCCCCATGACCAGCCCTTGACCGGGCCAGTCGAGCCGCGTGAGCGAAAAGGCGATCATCGAGTCGATGACGACGATGAGCAGCGTCGCTCCGGCGGCGATGATGAACGTGTTGATGGTCCACTCGACGACGAGCGTGTTGTTCAGGAGGTACTGGTAGTGTTCGAGCGTTATCGGCTCGCCCGCGAGCGGCGGTATCCAGTACGGTCGCGGGTCGCGCAACAGCTCGGTCGGCTGGAAGGACCGAGAGAGCGTGTACAGGTACGGGACCGCCATGAGAACGGCGAGACCGTAGAGGAACGCGTGGAGCAACACGTTCCGAACCGTGTCGCCGTCGAGCCGTGCCCGTATCGAGTCCTGCGATGTCGTTTCAGTCATTTGAATCACCGATTACTTTGAAGTTCACGATTGCGATGATGATGAGGATGGCGACCAGCACGTACCCCATCGCCGCGCCGTAGCCGAACTGCTGTTGGGAGAAGGCGCTCCGGTAGAGATAGTAGACGAGCGTGTCCGAGGTGTCCTTCGGGCCGCCCTGCGTCATCACGTACGGCTGTGCGAACACCTGGAACTGGAGGATGAACTGCACCATCACTACGAACACGACCGAGTTTCGCATCTGGGGCAGCGTGATATCCCTGAAGGCTCGCCAGCCGGTCGCACCGTCGAGCCGAGCGGCCTCGTACAGCCGTTCGGGGATGCTCTGTCGGGCCGCCAGGAAGATGACGAAGTTGAACCCGACCAGCCACCAGACGGTCATGAACGCGAGCGCCGCCATGACGAGGTCCGGCGACGTGAGCCACCCCGGCGGGTTGTCGATGAAGAAGCCGAGGTAGTAGTTTATCAGGCCGTAGCTCTGGGAGTACACCTGTCCCCACACCAGCGTCACGACCGCGACGGTGAGGACGTACGGGCTGAAGTAGATGGCCCGAAGGGTGCGTTTCCCGGCCACGTCTCGGTTTACGCCGAGTGCCATTACCAAGCCGAGGATGACCAGCGCCGGAACCGAGATAGCGACGAAGAGGAGCGTTCCCTCCATCGCGTTGTAAAACACGGGGTCCTGAAACAGTTCCACGTAGTTCTGGAGGCCGACCCACTCCGTCTCGGTGAGGTCGAACTTGTTCGGGTACGTGTGGAGGCTCATGTAGAGCCCCTTCAGGGCCGGCCAGATGAGGAACACCGTGAACACGGCGAGGTACGGAAGCGACCAGACGATGCCCTCGATGGTCTCTTTACGCAGACCCATCACGGTCTTGCTGTTCGCTGCGGTCTCACCTCCCATGATGCGTTCTGTTATCCCCATCTTCGATTACTCCGAGATACCGTTCGAGACCGTCTGGATTCCGGAATCGATAGCTGCCTGCGGCTCGGAGTTCTGCGCCCAGATGTCGACGAGCCACGTGTACCAGTTCTGCGCGTTCGGGTCGCCGTTCGGAACCTTCGGGTGGTAGAAGTAATCGCCGTCTTCGGCCATCTCGACGTACTTGTTGAGCGTCTTATCGTAGTACGGACTGTTCTGGAACGTGTCGGACTCGTAGATGCTGTTCGCGGCGGGCAGGTGACCGGCTTCGGCACCCCACGAGGGGTTCTGCGTGGTCATCCAGTGGGCGACCTCGGCGGCGATCTCAGACTTGGCGTCACTCCGGCCCTCCTTCTTCGGGAGGACGATGGAGTGGCCGTCGGCCCAGACCGTATCCTGCTGTTTGTTCGGGCCGACGGTCGGCTCGAAGAAGCCCCAGTTGAGGTCGTCAACGCCGGACAGGGCGGCGACGTACCACGTCCCGTTCATCGCCATCGCGCACGTCCCGTTCTGGAAGGCGTTGTTCCCCCAGGTGTCCTCGCTCGTGGCGGGGGCCCATCCCATGTCGCCGGTCATGTCGGAGAAGAGTTGGGCGATGTTCATCCCGGCCTCGCTGTCGAACGTCGGGTTCCACTCGTCGTCGTAGAGACTCCCGCCCTGTTGTTTGACCCAGGAACTCCACGTACGGAACGACCCGAAGCCGTCGTTGTACGGCGACTGCGTGAACGCGTGGGCGTCGGTGTTTTGGACGACCGCGTCACCCGCCTGGCGGAATTCCTCCCAGTTCGTCGGCGGGCTCTCGGGGTCTAAGCCGGCCTGCTCGAACAGGTCCTTGTTGTAGTACACGCCGATGGGATGCATGTCCATGGGTAGCGCGTTCACGTTGTCGTTGACGGTGACGAGGTCCCAGTGGCTTTCGGTGTAATCGCCCTTAATCGACGCCGTGTCGGCGTAGGACCCGATTGCATCGATACCGCCGTCCCACGCTCGGAGATACGCGGCGTGCATGATTGCCATGTCAGGCGCTTCGCCGCCGGAGAGGGCGGTGAACAGCTTGTTGTAGTACTCGTTCCACGGCGTCCGTTGTCGATTAATCGTCACCTCCGCGTCCGTGTCGAGCGGCTGTTCCTCGTTGAACTTGTTGACGATGCTCTCCATAATCGGCCCTTCGCCACCGCTGAACAGTTCCCAGAAGGTGAGCTCGTAGGACTCGCTCCGGGTGTCGCCGGAACTACCGCCGTCACTGCTGTCGCCGTCACCGCCGCTACTTCCGCCGTCTCCGCTGTTGTCGCTGTTACCGGCGCAGCCCGCGAGTGCAACGGTCCCCGCGACTCCGGCAGATTTGATAAACCTCCGACGGGTACTGCTAGTGATAGCTTCTCGAACCATGTGTCATGTGTATATGTAGGGGTATGGATTAAACTATTTTCCGTGACTAATTCTGCCGGTAGATGAAATCCGACGCACTACTCGCTCGCCTGTCTGTCGTGGCGGCGCGGAGAGCGAGCGCCGTCCAGACTGCGCTCGCGTCCCCGAATGACGCGACTTCGAGCGGAGGTAACCACAACTATTATTAGTTCTCTTGGCAACCCACGAACAATGAGTACTGTTAGCATCGAAAACGTGCGAAAAGTCTACGGTGGCGACTCGGATATTGTCGCCGTCGACGACATCAGCTTCGAGATAGCGGACGGTGAGTTTCTGACTATCGTCGGTCCCTCGGGGTCGGGCAAGTCGACGTTGCTCCGTATGATTGCGGGTCTGGAAGATATCACAGAAGGGACGATACGTATCGGGGACCGGGTCGTCAACGGCGTCCAGCCGCAGGACCGGGACGTCGCGATGGTGTTTCAGAACTACGCGTTGTACCCGCACATGACCGCGCGCAAGAACATGAGTTACGGGTTGCAGTTGACGACCGACCTCCCCGAAGACGAGATAAACCAGCGGGTGATGGACGCGGCGGAGATGATGGGTGTTACGGACCAGCTCGACAAGCATCCTGGAAACCTCTCTGGAGGACAGCAACAGCGTATCGCCACGGGCCGCGCCATCGTGCGCGAGCCGTCCGTCTTCCTGTTCGACGAGCCGCTGTCGAACCTCGACGCCAAGCTCAGGCTGCACATGCGGACGGAACTCCAGCAGCTCCAAGACACGCTCGGGACGACGACGGTGTACGTCACTCACGACCAAGAGGAGGCGATGACGATGTCCGACCGCATCGCTGTTGTCGACGGCGGCGAACTCCAGCAGATAGGGACGCCGGAGGAGATATACAACGAACCTCGGAACCTGTTCGTGGGCGACTTCGTCGGGAACCCGCCGATGAACCAGTTCGAGGTACGACTGTCGGGCACGTCGCTGGTCGCCGACGGCTTCAGTTACGACCTCTCCGAGCGAGTTCTCGAACATATCAAGCAGTACGCCGATGGCGTAGACGAGTTCGTGCTCGGCATTCGGCCCGAGAACATCACCCTCACAGACAGCGACGAGCCCAACGCGGTTCGAGCGTTCCTCGACGTCCGCGAGCCGGTGGGGTCGGACAACTACCTCCACTTCGACATCGAGGGCGAGGAGTGCTGGGTCCGCGTGCCTGGCGATGTCAAACCCGACACGAACCAAGAGCTGTCGCTCGCCTTCGACGAGGAGCGGTTGCATCTCTTTCGGCAGTCTGACGGCATCAACATTCTCGCACAAGAAGAACCACCGTTAGAGGCGACGGCTGGGCAGAACACCTGATAGCGGCCCTGTGAAACGCAACGAACCCGGTTTGTCGGAGAGCCACGGCTGATACTT
Organism: Haloferax sp. AS1; assembly: GCF_014530665.1. Taxonomy (NCBI): domain Archaea; kingdom Methanobacteriati; phylum Methanobacteriota; class Halobacteria; order Halobacteriales; family Haloferacaceae; genus Haloferax; species Haloferax sp. AS1. The sequence goes on along the minus strand of NZ_SPSA01000003.1, from coordinate 82,824 downwards.
GGAGCTAGTTTTATCGGAGGGGAGACGCGAGCGACGCGTCGGTTCGATTCGTCGGTGAAGGCCGTAGTCGGCACTGCGGTTCGTCTCCGGCGAGGTGCGGCGACGCTATCGACGCCTCCCGAATCGCCGCCGATACAACCCGTGGATGACTGAACCGCCCATGCCCGCCCCGTAGTCTTGGGACGAACAACTGCATTCTGAAATACAGAATAGACTCCGCCCGGACTGACCCGGCGGGACCGCCTGCAACGAACTAGTAGAAGCCGTCGGTTACTCCGGTGAACGATGGCTACACTGTACGTGCATAGACACGAAACCGAAGATAGTGTAAGAACGACTATACACACTCCCTTTCTCCGGTGGGTGGCACGAGACCGGTGGTCGTATTACGGCCGACTGTCTCCGTCGGTTCGACTCCTGACCATCGAGCGGTACGCCGATGAGCACAGTCTCCACAGTGTTCTTACTCTCAGAAAGTAGTTTCCATACTCACGCTGTGTTTCTCCTCTCGGTCATCAGTAAGTCCGTTCAGCGCAATCTCATTACACTCATAACGTTGTAATCTAATTCATCTTTGCCCTCTCGGTTGGCACTGAAGAGGCCATAGAAGGCTGAAAGTCCTATCTCTCGAAGCTGTTCTCTAATTCGGAATATACTTCCGTATCCATACCGGTCCGCCACCGTCCGACGAGCGTCCCACCGGACGTACCCCCCGAAGGAGTGGTCCGGTTGCGAGTCGACGTGGAGTGAGAGGTGGCTACGCAGGCCGCGGGGTCGACGTCGGTCAAACTTCGGATACGAACCGGGAGAGCGTGTCGTCGAACTGTCGTAGTTCCCGTAATGGCCTCACGACTCACAACTCCGCTCTCGACGACGTTTGCCGCGTACGCCTCCACTCGACCGGAGGTGAAGCCGATAGTCGTCCTGCCATGGTCATGGTCGCATCCCCCGCTCAGCGAATCGCGGTGTCGTTCCCGAACAGGTTTCGGTACTTTATATTGCGACTCTACTGAAATAGCACTGGTCTGTGAAGAAATCCAAATGTTGCGAATACTGTGTATTATTTGAATAATTTAAAATACTGGTTGTTCTGTGGTAGCTATGGACCTGCGATACTCCTTTCAGTACGCTCTCATGGATAATCTTTGAGAAAATCAGGATTGTGGGCTGTCGTTTCTCTCTGTCCTTTGATTTTCCGATAGTATCATTGCATAATACATGCATGGCCACGAGGTTTCCGAAGGGGAAAGACCGGGTGCATCGCTATGGCGGTCACTCTCGTCGGCAACGGGTTTTGACCCGCACGTAACCGTCTCCGATACTATTTATACCAGAAGCGATATTGGACTGACATGGGCCCACAGCGACAGCGTAGAGTCTCAGTTGAACCCGTTCGACCGCCGAAGCGACTTTCCCCGGGAGACCGACCATGTCGTTGACGGGGGCGTTCACGAACGCGATTCTCCCGATACTCGGCGTCGCCGTCGTCGGCTATCTCCTGGCGCGAACGACGGACATCGATGTCGAACCGATAAACACGCTCGGGCTGTACGTGCTCATCCCGGCGTTGGCGTTCCACAGCATCGCCACGACGACCCTCGGCGGCGGGGAGGTCCTCAAACTCGGCCTCGGCGTCGTCGGCTACTCCCTTCTCATGATCGTCATCGCGTGGGGCGTCGGCCGACTCGCGGGCGAATCGGGCCCGCTCCTCGGCGCGCTCATGCTGGCGGCGGCGTTCCCGAACTCGGGCTTCGTCGGCATCCCGCTTTCCGGATTCGCCTTCGGCGAGGTCGGACGGACGACCGCCGTTATCTACCTCACCATCCAGAACGTCGTGGTCTACACGCTCGGCGTCTACATCGCGTCCAACGGCTCCGACGCGGGCGCACTCGACGCCGTCACCGAGATATTCCGTCTCCCGCTGCTGTACGCCATCGTCGCCGGCGTCATCGCCCGCGCGCTCGGGGTCGTCCCGCCGGCCGACGCGGCGCTCATGGAGACCGTCGGCCTCGTCGGCGACGCGTCGATTCCGGTGATGTTGCTCATCCTCGGCATCCAACTGGCCGAGACCGACGTGTCCGCGATATCGCGGTCGGTCGCCCCGTCGGCGCTGAAGCTCGTCGTCGCGCCGCTCGTCGGGTTCGGCCTCGCGCTCGCGTTGGGCTTCGGTGACCCGACAGTCGCAAAGGTGTTCGTCCTCGAATGCGCCACGCCCGCCGCGGTCATCCCGCTGGCGCTCACCATCGAGTACGCCGACGAGACGACGGTCGACGGCATCACTGCACCCGAGTACCTCAGTACGACCATCTTCACCACCACCGTCGCCAGCGTCGGCGTCCTGACCGTCCTCGTGGCGGTCCTCCAAGCCGGTGCGCTGTTCTGAACCGACTCGCGACGGCCGTATTCGGGCCGTCGCCGTCGGACCGCGCCGATTCACGTCTCGAAAACGTCCTCTGTGGTGCGCTGCTTGCATCTCGTGCACTCTCGGATACGCGTCTCGTCACCCGACGCGGAGTCGGTGCTGGTTGTGTTCTCGTAAACGGGGTGGGCCCAAGCGGTCGCCACGTCTTGCGGGTATTCGGAGTACTGCCGGCGTACCACCGTCACGACATCGCTCAGCGCTCACGCGCGGCGGACGCACAGAACGGAACTCGACTGGCGACCACGACTGACCCCTCCTCGTCTCGTAAACGCTTGGTAACGGTGTAGTAATTACAGACATATGCTTGTAATGGTTGTGTGACGAACGTACGTCAGTAATGCCGACCGAAGGTGCGGGCGAGTACTGACACGACGCCGAGCAACCCGCGCGCCTGCTCACCTCATTTTCGATATGAAAATCCGTGTTCGAGGAGTCGCCCTCGACCCCTCACGCGACTCGCGTTCGACACGCGAGCGACGCTGTTCGTGGCGGTCGGAATCCGCATCTGCCGCGCGAGGCGAAAATCGTTCGGGTCGACGAGGCGGGACAGTCCGCCGATGTCGGCACGGTACCCTCGCTTCGGCGGCGTTTCTCTGTCAGTCACCGACTGATTCGCGCTCGCGTCGCCCTCGAATGTACCTCTGTATTAATAATTTACAACACGAGAACGGAGCAGCCGCCGACGCGAGTGCCGACTGGTCGACTGGGGACGAACCGGGGTTTGAACCGCTCTTCCATCGGTTCAGTGGCAAAAATCCACGACCTGCTGCTCCGAGCCACTGTTTCCCTCTCGAAAACCGCGGCTCGGCCACGGCCGCTCTGCGGGTCCGGCAAGCGCGTTCGGCCCACCAAAATATTTAATAATTGATACTGTTTGACTCAACACGTCATGGTATCCGAAAAGCGGTTCGTCCAGCCGGACGACGTGGAGACGATTCGATTAGACTGGGGCACGCTGAAGTGGATGAACGCCCCCGAGGTCACCGGCTCCGAGGGGTTCAGCGCCGGCGTCGTGTTGCTCGAACCCGGGAAGGGCCACGAGCGACACACCCATCCCGACAGCGAGGAGATACTGTACTTCCTCGGCGGCGAGGGCGAACAGACCATCGAAGACGAGACCCGGACGGTCGGCGCGGGCGACATGGTTCACATCCCGAGCGGCGTCGAACACAGCACTATCAACACCTCGTGGGAGCCGCTTCGGTTCCTCGCGGTCTACTGCCCGCCCGGCCCGGAAGCCGAAATCCGCGCGGACGACGACGCGACGGTCTTCCCGCCCGGCGAGTTCCCGGGCAACTGATTCGCGCGGTCGAGCGCCCTCGTACCGAACTTCGTCGCGGCCGGGTCGCTCGCCGGACATTCGGCTGCCGGTCGATTCTTCCGAAATATTAAAGTCGCACGCGATGGCCTGTCAACCCGGATGAAGTATACACGTGCTGAATCACTCGACCGTATCGAAGCCACGATTGAAGCCGGTGACCCGGTCATCGGTGCCGGTGCCGGTACCGGCATCTCCGCCAAGTTCGCGGAGCGCGGCGGCGTCGACCTCCTCATCATCTACAACTCGGGACGCTACCGGATGAACGGTCGCGGCTCCCTCGCCGGCCTCCTGCCGTACGGCGACGCCAACGAAATCGTGGTCGAGATGGGTCACGAGGTCATTCCGGTCGTCGAGGACACGCCGGTGCTCGCCGGCGTCAACGGCACCGACCCCTTCCGCGACATGAGCGTGTTCATCGAAGACCTGCGTCGCCGCGGGTTCTCGGGCGTCCAAAACTTCCCGACGGTCGGACTCATCGACGAGGACAGCAGCTACCGGAAGAACCTCGAAGAGACCGGGATGGGCTACGATAAGGAAGTCGAGATGATTCGCGAGGCGAGCGAGCAGGGGATGCTGACGTGTCCGTACGTCTTCACCGAAGAACAGGCCGCGGCGATGACCGAGGCCGGCGCGGACGTCATCGTCTCGCACATGGGGCTGACGACTTCGGGCGACATCGGCGCGGAGACGGCGCTCGACCTCGACGACGCGGCCGAGCGCGTGCAGGCGCACCACGACGCCGCCAAGGCGGTCCGCGACGACGTACACGTCATCTGCCACGGCGGCCCCATCGCGTGGCCCGACGACGCGGCGTACGTCCTCAACAACACCGAGGGCGTCGTCGGCTTCTTCGGCGCGTCGAGCATCGAGCGCCTCGCCACCGAGGAGGCCATCGAGAATCAGGCGCGCGAGTTCAAGGAAATCGAGTTCTAGAGGGGTCTCCAAGCCACAGCTACCGAATACGGGCCGTCGTGAGGGCTGTCCCGCGCCGTCAAGCTACTCGACTGCGTACACCTTCGCGTCCGTCCCGCCGAAGTACAGTCGCCCGTCGACGAGCGCCGGACTCGACCCGACGCCGCGCCCGTCGATTTCCATGAACCACTCTTCTTGCCCGTCCGTCGTGATGGCGTGGACGCCGACGCCGTCGCCGTCTGACTGCCGGTGCGTTCCGACGTAGAGCACGTCTTCAGTCAGGACGGGACTGCTTCCGACCTCCAGCGCGGGCGTCTCGAAACTCCAGTTCTCAGCGCCGCTCTCGCGGTCGAAGCGGAACACCTTCGCGTGGTTGGTCGTCGGGTCGTCGAGGGTGTTGTACGGCGTGTGACCGACGTAGACGGCCTCCTCGCCGACGGCGACTGACCCCGAGATGTATCGGCCCGCCGTGTCCGCGAGCCACTCCTGTTCGCCCGTCGCCGCGTCGGCGGCGTGGACGTTCCCGTTCCAGTCGGTGAAGTAGACGGAGCCGTAGGCGACCGCCGGGCTCGACCATATCATGTCGCGGGTCTCGTAGGTCCACTCGACCTCGCCGGTCGACCGCGACAGCGCGTACAGTGCCTCGTCGGAGGTGCCGACGTACACGCGGTTGTTCGTAACGGCCGGCGTGCTGACGACCTCGTCACCGACTTCGTACCGCCACTCTGTCTCCCCCGTCTCGGCGTCGAGGGCGTACACCCAGCCGGTCTCCGAGACGTTGGCCTCCTCGGCGTACCACGCGCACGCGAGGTTGTGACACCCGACGCCGGTGTAGACCGTGCCGTCCCAGACCGTCGGGCTCCCCCGAATCAGGCCGCCGAACCCACGGGACCAGCGCTCCTCGCCGGTCTCGGCGTCGAGCGCGTACAGATGTTTGTCGTACGACCCGACGTAGACGACGCCGTCGGCGTAGGCCGGCGTTCCCTCGATTCGGTGTCCGGCCTCGAACGACCAGCGCTCCTCGCCGGTCTCGGCGTCGAGCGCGTACAGCGCGCTGTCAGCGCTCCCGATGTAGACGGTGCCGTCGGCGACGATTGGGCTCCCCCAGAACGCGTCGCCCGCCTCGAACGTCCACTCTACCGAGGGCTCCGAATCGAGGGGTGACACGTCGCCGATGTAGCCGGTGTTGTAGCGCCCTCCGCGGAACGTCGGCCACGAGGTGACGGGCTCGGACACGGGGTGGCGCTCGGACGCGGACGCCACCGGGCGTTGACATCCCGCGGTGAACGCGAACGCCGACGAGGAGAACGCGGCGAGAAACCGTCGTCGATTGGTCCGTTTCATGTCCCGTGTGTTCGAGTGTCACAAAATAATATTGTCGACTGATTGATGGCGGCTGCGGGTTGGGTTCCGACTTCGAAATTCGAGACTGAGCGCCGAGGTAGGAGTCGGAACGAGAACGGACCGAAACGGAATCGAGGTGGGATAGAACGGAGCGCGGTCGGTCGCGCCGAGGAGCGCGAGGCCGGCGCGGTCAGACGACGAGGTACTCGTCGAGGTCTTCGGATTCGAGTTCGTCCACGGTGCCTCCGTAGACGATGTCGCCCTGGTCGAGCACGTAGCCGCGGTCCGCGATGCGGAGCGCCTCGCGGACGTTCTGCTCGATGAGAAGCACCGTCAGCCCTTGGTCGGCAATCTCCGTGATGGAGTCGCCCACCGCCTTGACGATTTGCGGGGCCAGTCCCTCGGTCGGCTCGTCCAGCAACAGCAGTTTCAGGTTCGGCAGCCTGAGCGTCCGCGCGATGGAGAGCATCTGCTGTTCGCCGCCCGAGAGCGTCCCCGCCTGTTGGGTGCGACGCTCGTCGAGTCGCGGGAACAGGTCGTACAACTCGTCTATCGACATCGTGCTCTCGCCGCCGCCGAGGCCGCCCCGGCGGATGGTGTTCCACCAACCGCGGGTGATTTTCGACATTTCGAGGTTCTCCTCGACCGTCAGTTCGGTGAACAGCCGCCGCCCCTCGGGGACGACGCCGATGCCGCCCATGGCGATGTTGTCGGCCGGCCAGTCCGTGATGTCGTCGCCGTCGAACCGAATCGACCCTGACCGAATCGCCGGCGGTTCGGTCCCGGCGATGCTGCGGACCGTCGTCGTCTTCCCCGCGCCGTTGCGGCCGAGGAGCGTGACGACCTCGCCCTCGTCGATATCAAGCGAGACGCCGCGGAGAATGTGGCTCGGCCCGTAGTAGGCGTGCACGCCGTCCAGTTCGAGCAGGCTCATTGCTCCCCACCTCCGAGGTAGGCCTCGCGGACGGCCGGATTCTCCCGAATCTCCTCGGGAGTCCCCTGCGCGATGAGCCGTCCTTGGTGGAGCGTGAAGATGCGGTCGGACACGTCGAAGACGATGTCCATGTCGTGTTCGACGAGGAAGATGGTCATCCCCCAGTCGGCCAGCAGGTCGTGGATGAGGTTCACCGTCATCTGCGTCTCCGTCGGGGACATGCCGGCGGTCGGCTCGTCCATGAACAGCAGGTCGGGGTCGGTCGCCAGCCCGATGGCGACCTCCAAGCGCCGCTTGTCGCCGTACGGGAGCGAGCCGGCTTCCATCCGGGCCTTCGAGTCGAGGCCGATGGTGTCGAGGATGTCGTTCGTTCGCGATTGGACCTCGTCGAAGGAGTCCCGTCGGCGGAAGAAGTTGACCCGAAAGGAGCCGTGTTCGGCCGCGAACGACGCGACTTGCACGTTCTCGCGTACCGTGAGTTCGGGGAGAATCGACGCGGTCTGGAACGACCGGCCGACCCCGAGCTGTGCGATTTCGAACGGTTTCATCCCGACGAGCTCGGTGCCGGCGTAGGACACTTGGCCCTCGGTCGGGTGCAGGCGTCCGGTAATCGTGTTGATGAGCGTGGATTTACCCGCTCCGTTGGGGCCGATGAGCGAGACGAGTTCGCCTTCTTCGACGTCGATGTCGACGTCGTCGAGCGCCGTGAGCCCGCCGAACTCCTTGGTGAGTCCGCGGGTTTCGAGCAGCGCCATCAGTCCTCACCTCCCGGGGCGTCGCCGGTCGAGTCGCCGCCCGTGACTCGGGCCGTGATCGCGGCGACCAGCTCTCGGGGGTCGCGGAGCGCGCCGGTGAGCGCGGTAATCATCCCCCAGATGCCGTCGCGGTAGACCCACACGACCGTGGTAAAGGAAAGCGACAGCAGGAGCAGCCAGTAGTTGCCGAGCGTCGGGAAGCCGTTGACGATGCCCTTGAAGTAGAAGAACACGAACGTCCCGATGACCGGGCCGGCGAGCGTCCCGAGGCCGCCGAGGACGGTCATGACGACCACGTCGCCGCTGACGGACCAGTAGAGGCGCTCGACGCCCGCGAACTGGGTGTTGACGGCCATCAGTCCGCCGGCGAGGCCGACGATGGCCGCAGAGAGGAGAAACGCCGCGAACTTGTAGCGCCAGACGTCGAGACCGACGAACGCCGTCCGCGTCTCGTTCTCGCGAATCGCCTTGAAGATGAGCCCGTAGGGCGACTTGCGGATGCGCGTGATGGAGGCGACGACGGCGACGAAGAAGACGCCGACGAAGAGATAGAGGTTGTTCACGACGAGTTCCCCGAGGAGGCCGCCGTACTGGTGTTCCAGCTCGAAGACCCCGAGAACGGCCGACCGCGGCACTTCGAGGCCGTTTATCCCCTTCGTGATTTCCACGAGCGGCTCGCGGGCGAGGAAGTAGAGGAACTGCCCGATGGCGAGCGCCACGATGGAGAAGTACACCGTGTGGAGGCGCAGGAGAATCAGCGCCGCGACCGCCCCGAGGGCGACCGCGGCCAGCGTCCCGACGACGATGACCGCCAGCGGGTCGTTGTACACGTGAATCGCAAACAGCGCCGCGGCGTAGCTCGCGGTCCCGAAGAACATGGCGTGGCCGAACGAGAGGAGGCCGGTCTGTCCTAAAAGGAGGTTGAATCCGAGCGCGAATATCGACCAGATGAGGATGGTAATCGCCAGCCCGTGATAGCCCTGGAAGACGTCCGAGACGACCGGCGCGCGGCCGAATGCGTACGAGAACAGGAGGACGAAAAGCACCGACGATAGGAGGACGAACGACTCGGTGTGTTTGATTCGGTCCCAGGTGTCCCAGCTAATCAACGACGATGCTTCGGCTACGGTCTTGTGGATGTTGTCCGTGCTCATTGTCCGATCTCCGCCGAGGGGAAGATACCGCTCGGCCTAATCGTCAGCACCACGATGGCGAGCAGGTAGATGCTGGCCTGCGTCATGCTCGGTTCGAGTTCCGTCGCCACCGCGAAGGTGAGCCCGGCGAGGAGCGCGCCGACGACGGTCCCGCGCAAACTGCCGACGCCGCCCATGATGACGATGACCAGCGACGGGATGATTATCTCCATGCCGATTTCGGAGGTCACGTTGAAAAGCGACCCGCCGAGAACGCCCGCGAGCCCGGCGTACGCGGCTCCGACGGCGAATATCAGGAGGAACGGCCGCCCGATACGGATGCCGAGCATCTGCGTCATCTCGGAGTCTTCGGTCCCCGCCCGGACGGCGAGGCCGTAATCGGTGTACTTGAAGAACGCGAAGATACCGGCGACGAGCAACAGCGTGAGCGCGACGACGAGGACGCGTATCGTCGAAGCCGCGCTCATCCCCGGCGGCGTTCCGATGACGGGAAGGGATATCGCGCCCGTGAGCCACTCCGGGCGCGGGTAGATGGTCCCCGTTCGGCCGAAGAGGATGGCGACCAGCTCTTGGGCGGCGATGAGGATGCCGAACGTGACGAGCAGTTGGTCGAGGAGTTCTCGTTCGTAGAACGGTTTCGCAATCCAGCGCTCCATCGCGACGCCGACGACGAAGATAACCACCGGCGTCAACACGAGCGCGGGGACGAACCCCCAGTCGAGGCCGACCTGCCCGAAGTCGCTCAACAGCCCGCCGTACTGTTCGCTCGACGCGATGAGTAGGCCGATGTACGCGCCGCTCAGGTAGAGGACGCCGTGGGCCATGTTCACGTACTTGAGCGACCCGAACACGATAGACAGTCCGACCGCGACGAGCAGATACAGCGACGCGACGCTCAGCGCGATGAAGAGGAATCCGACGACGCCGTCGACGTTCATCGCAGCCACCTCGGTACAGCTGTGAGTAAGCAGTTCATGGTGTGCACGATTATTCATGAATTCTTCAGTATGTTAATCTTGCGTTTCGCTGACTTTTGACACGGCAGCGGCCCGCTCTCCGGGTGCGGCGCGGGTCGTCTCCGGGCGTCAACGCGAGGTCCGTGCGACCGAGAAAAAGCGGCGTTCGAGCAGTCGAACGCGGGTGAACTGACCGCGGAGGGAGCCTCGACTGCCCAAAATGGAGTTGGTACGTTGTATTCGTATCGAGGCGCTGTCAGGCTGTCACTCGTCTCCGTACTCGTTGTCGCCCATGGCGCAGTTGGACGCCGGGAACTCGCTGCACTCGTAGACGAGCGGGTCGGTCGTCTCGACGATTTCGGTTCGGATACCGAGCTCCTCGGCGCGCTCGTCGCCGACGCCCTGCACCATGTACCACGGGCGTTCGACCTGGTGGTCGCACGTCCGGAACGCGGAGTCGCCCCACGCGAGGCTCCACTCGAAGTCTTCGAGCGTTCGGACCACGGTCGGCGGGTGGAACGTGCCGGCCTCCTCGACGGCGGCGGCGTACACCATCATCGACTCGTAGGTGTGCAGCGAACTCTGATTCGGCGTCTCGTCGTACTCCGCCTGGTAGGACTCGACGAACGCTTGGCTCGCCTCGTTGTCGGCGTTCGGGTTCCACGGCTCCATGCCGAGGACGCCTTCGGCGTCCGCGCCGAGCGGGTCGAGGGTGAACGCGCTGACGTGCGGGATGATGACGTCGATGTCGTCGGTCAGGCCGGCGTCTCGCAGTTGCGCGAGGCCGCTGGCGGCGAAGTTGCCGAAGCTGGAGAAGTACAGCGTGTCGGCTCCCGAGTCTTCGAGCGCCTGAATCTGCGAGCTGTGGTCGGTCTCGCCCTCCGCGATGGCGGCACCGCCGACGTCCTCCCACGGCCCCTGTTCGGTGAGGTACTTCCGGGCGGCGTCGCGGTTCGACTGCCCGTAGGAGTAGTCCATGTAGATGTGGAACAGCGAGCGGTCCTCGCCGAGGACCGAGGGCGCGGCCTCGCCCATCGCCATCCCGATAATCTCCGCATGGAACGTCGGGTGGAAGTAGTACCGCGAGCAGTTCTCGCCGGAGATGCCGGCGGACGTGGAGTTGCCGCCCATGAACGGGACCTTCTCCCGCTGGGCGACGTTCTGCATCGCCATCGTCACCGTGCTGGACATCCCGCCCGTCCAGAACTGGATGTTGTCCCGCTGAATCATCCGCTCGATGTTGTCCTGTGCCGTGTCGGCGCTGCCGGCGGTGTCGGCCTTCGTCGGCTCGACCTGGTGGCCCATGATGCCGTCGCCGCTCAGTCGGTCCCAGTAGTCGACGAGGCCGCCGCCCTCGTTCAGGTGCTTCACCGCGAGGTCGAAGCCCTTCTCCTGGTCTTGGCCGTCGGGACCCAACGCGCCGGAGGTCGGCCCGTTGAAACCGATGCTCACGGAGTTCCCCTCGGGCGGGAAGTTCCCGATTGCCTCGTAGTCTTCGCCGCCGCCGGAGGAGTCGTCACCCCCGCCGCCCCCGGCGTTGTTCTCGCCGTCAGAATCTCCGCCGCCGTCACCGCCGCCGCCGTTACCGCCGCCCCCGCCGGAACAGCCCGCGAGACCGGCGGTGAGTCCGGCCGTCCCGATTGCTTTCAGATAGCGTCGCCTGGATTCGTCAGTTAGCGCTGGTTGATCAGTCATGTTTCTTCGGAACGCTGGTAGTGACATGGTGGCATGGTATAGTTAAACTTTGTGATTATACAGGTAGAAAACAGGTCGAACGACCGACTGCGAGCGGGAAATTCCGCCGGTCGGTGTTTCGAGCGTCGCTGCTCGCGGGGCGACACGCGGCCGTCTCGGTGGAGCTATTGGGTCGTCGAAGGCGGCCTCACGTCGACGTCGGTCGTCTCACGCCGCCGCCCGCATCCGGCGGTCGATAGCTTCCGCGAGGGTGAGCGCGAACTCGTCGTCGTTGATGTTCGCCGGCGATTCGATGACTTCGACGTCGTCGTCGAGGTGTTCGCGGAGCGCGTCGAACAGCGCGTCGTCGGCCTCGGGGTCGTAGAACGCCTCGCCCTCCGCGTCGAGCATCGAGACGCCGCCGAGCGGGAGCGCGAGCGTGGTCGGCCCGGTCGCGGCGTTGAGTTTCTCCGCGATGATGCGGCCGAGTTCGGCGTTCTCCTCGGGCGTCGTCCGCATCAGCGTCACTTGCGGATTGTGGACGTGGAACTGCCGGCCGTCGAACTCGTCTGAGATGGAGTCTTTCGGCCCGAAGTTGACCATGTCGAGCGCGCCGGTCGAGACGACCTGCGGGATGCCGCGCTCGGCCGCGGCGTCGAGTCGGCCGGGCCCCGCCGCGAGGACGCCGCCGACCAGTTCGTCGGCCCACTCGGTCGTCGTGACGTCGAGGACGCCGTCGATGACGCCCTCCTCGATGAGCGACTCCATCGCCCGACCGCCGGTCCCGGTCGCGTGGAAGACGATGGTCTCGTAGCCGCGCGCTTCGAGCCAGTCGCGCGCCCTCTGGACGCACGGCGTGGTGACGCCGAACATCGTGATGCCGATGGTGGGCTTCTCCTCGGTCTCCACGTCCGGTTCGTTCGACACCATGCCGACCATCGCGAGCGCCGCGTTGGAGATGACGGTCCGCGAGAGTTGATTGAGCCCCTCGATGTCCGCGACGGAGTACATCATGGCGATGTCGTGGTAGCCGATGTACGGCTCCGTGTCGCCCGACGCCATCGTCGACAGCATCAGTTTGGGAACGCCCATCGGCAGCGCGCGCATCGCGGCCGTCGCGACCGACGTGTTCCCCCCGCCGCCCAGCCCGAGGATGCCGTCGAGTCGGCCCTCGCTGTGGAGTCGGGACACGACGACGGCGGCACCGTCGCCCATGATTTCGATGGCCTTGCCCCGGTCGCCGGCCTCCCGAAGCGTTTCGAGGGTGCTCCCGCCCGCCTCGGAGACGGCCGCGGCGTCGGTGTCCGGTTCGATTTCCGGCTCGCCCAGCACGCCCACGTCGACGAGATGGACTTCGACGCCCTGTTCTTCGAGCACGTCGCGGGCGAACCCGATTTCCTCGCCTTTGGTGTCGAGTGTGCCGACGATGACGACGCTCATCGGCCACCCGCTTCGGGCCGCTCGCGCCCGGTCGGTCCGCCCCCGTGGTTCGAACCCGCGACGCCCCTTGGCGTCGCCGCCGGTACGACAGACTGTGTGTGTGCGCGGTTCATACGTGCAACTGAAGCAACACGACAGACAATAATTAACATTGGGGTTAGGCCAACGTTCACCGGCGACTGAGGCGGTGAACCGGGCGGTCGCTCCTTGCCGCCGGACAGTACATTCAAGTAATGTTAGTTCATGAAATTCGGTAGCCCACCACAATGAGCCTGCGGACGTAACGGCGATACACCCGTCACACCTCGTCGAGCGGTTCGGGCGAGCGCGCGGGGGGAGAGCCGTCTGTCCGCTCGGCCCGTTGGCGGGGGACGCGGCCGGGGTGCGCTCCCCGAGAGCAGCGCAACCCTGAATCGAACGGTAACCGACGACAGCGACCGACGCAACACTATGACACACGACGACACGACACGGGAATCGAACCCGGACGACGACGGCGACCGACTGAACATCAACAGACGCGACTTCATGAAGGTAAGCGGCGCGGGGGCGGCGAACTTCCTCGGGGCCAGCGGCGTCGCGCAGGCGCAACAGCTCACCGCCGACGACACGATTCGCCTCGTGGCGACGGAGGGCGACGTCCTCGCGGCGTACACGAACGAGGAGTCCGTCATCGAGGGGTCGGGTCTCGCGGACGCGATATCCGACTGGCGCGAGGGCGACCTGACGACCAACTCCCTGTTGACGGGCATCAACAGCTGGCGAAACGGGACGGAAATCGAGACCGCGGCGGACTCGTTTTCGTGGGTCGCGACCGAGCCAGACGAGATGGCGGACACGGCCAATCCGACGCTCGTCATGCACGAGGGCGAGGAGTACGAAATCGAGCTCTCGAACGCCATGGACGAGGACATCACGTTCATGCTCGCGGACCCGACCGGCGAGGTGATGGAGTCGTTCTCCACGATGGAGGGCTCCGGCGACTCGGAGACGGTCAGCTTCACCGCCGAGTCGTCGATGGCGATGTACTACGCCGAGGAACACCCCGAGCAGATGCGGGGAAGCGTCGAGATAACGCCGCCGCCGGCCAAGGACACCATCAGCGTCCTCATGATGGGCGGCCCGCAGGGCGGCAGTCACAACGCGCCCGCACGGCAGGTCCAGCTCACCGAGTACATGCTGAACCGCGGTATCGAGGTCCAGTACACCGACCGACTCGAAGACCTCGAACCCGACGTGCTCCACCGCTACGACGCGTGGGTTATGATAGACAACCGCGGCGCGAACTACGGTCAATCGCTGACCGCGGAACAGGAGCAGTCCATCGTCGAGTTCGTCGAGAACGGCGGCGGCTTCATCCCGATTCACAGCGCTTCGGCCTGTTTCACCGGCTCGGACGCTTACATGAACCTCGTCGGCGGCGAGTTCGCCGCCCACAACTACGGCGAGATGACGACGAACTTCGCCCAGCCGAGCCACCCCATCCTGTCGACCCTCGACCCCATCACGGTCGAAGACGAGACGTATCGCCACACGAACCTCAACGACGACATCGACGTACTCGCCTACGCGCAGTTCCCCGAGGGCGACAGCATCCCCGAGTACGACGAGGGACGCGACCAAGGCGAACCGTGGTCGTGGACCCGCACTCAGGGCGACGGCCGCGTCTTCTACACCGCGTGGGGTCACGGCAGAGCGCCGTGGGCGACCGACGGCTTCAAGGCGCTCATCGAGAACGCGATTCGCTGGGTCACGAAGAACGAAGATACCATCGCCGACGACACCACGGTTCTCAACGACTTGGAGTTCATCGACGCCGACATCCCGTACTATCCGCCGCCGGAGGGGAGCCTCCTGACGCCGGAGGTCCCCGAGGAGGTCGGCAGCGGGACGAGTTGGAACAGGATGCAGCGGGCGCTGAACCCCAGCGAGACGGTCCGGCGGACGATTACGCCGGAGGGGTTCGACCTCGAACCGTTCGTCACCGAGGCCGACCTGCCGGACGACGCGCGGGGGAACATCCTCGACGCGAAGTTCGACGCGCGGGGTCGCGTCTGGCTGTCTGTCACCCGCGACTACCCGAACGAACTCGGGCAGAACCGCGACAAAATCGTCGTCTGCGAGGACACCGACGGCGACGGCGAGGCCGACGAGTTCACCGTCTTCGCGGACGGCCTCTCGATTCCGACGAGCATGGTGGTCGTCGACGACGGCGTCGTCGTTGCGGACCTCGACGACCCCGGCGAGAGCGGGAAGATGGTCCACCTCGCTGACACGGACGGCGACGGAGAGGCCGACGAGCGGACGGTCCTGTTCTCCGGGTTCGGCAACGGCGACACCCACGCCGGCCCCAACGAACTGGCCCACGGCATCGACAACTGGATTTGGGGACAGGTCGGCTACTCCGGCTTCAGCGGCACCGTCGCCGGCGAGGAGCGAAACTTCAGCTCCTCAGTCTTCCGATTCAAGCTGGAAGACGGCTCAGTCACGGACTTCGAAATCGTCGGCACGCTCCCGGGGAACCAGGCCGGCCTCGGCTTCACCGAGGAGGGCCTCGCCTTCGGCTCGGCGGCGACCTCCGGGCGACCGAGCAACTACTTCGCCATCCCGCATCAGTACTACGACCTCATCGAGGGGACCGGGCCGAACGACTTCGGCGCGGCGTCCGACACGAACCGATTCCTTCCGGTCACGGACCGCGTCCGGCAGGTCGACCTCCACGGTGGCTACACCGCGGCGACCGGTCACACCATCTACACGGCGCGTGAATATCCCGAGAAGTACTGGAACAACACCGGCTTCGTCGGCGGCGGAACGGGTAACCTGCTCGGGACGTTCTTCCTCTCGCAGGACGGCGCGGGCTACACCAACCATTACGCCCACAACATCGCGGCCGCGACAGATGCGTGGTTCGCACCGTCGTACTCCTCCGTCGGCCCGGACGGCATGCTCTGGTTCATCGACTGGTACAACTACATCTACCAGCACAACCCGACACCCGACGGCTTCGAGAACGGCCCCGGAAACGCGTACATGTCCGAGGTTCGCGACCACGCGACCGCCCGGCTCTTCCGCGTCGTCTACGGCGACGACGACGGCTACGAGCCGACCGACCTCTCGGACGCGAGCGTCTCAGAACTCGTGGCGGCGCTGTCGAACACGAACATGTTCTGGCGGCAGACGGCCCAACGGCTGTTGGTCGAACGGAACGAGACCGGCGCGCTCTCGGCGCTCGTCGACCTCGTCGCGACGGAGACGCTCGACGAAACCGGCCTCGACCCGGCGGCGATTCACGCGCTGTGGACGATGCACGGCCTCGGCGCGCTCGACGCCGACGCCGGAAACGCGACCGCGATTCAGGCCGCGCTCGGCGCGCTGACCCACTCCTCGGCGGGCGTCAGGCTCACCGCGCTCCGCGTCCTCCCGTCGACGGCGGAGACGCGGGGGGCGATTCTCGACAACGGCCTCCTCGACGACGAAGACGGGCGAGTCGCCATGTGGGCGCTCGTCGCGCTCGCGCAGACGCCGGCCGACGACGCGTCCGGCGAGGCGGTCTACCAGATGATTAGCGACGAGTCGAACTACCGGGACACGGTTCTCGTCGACGCGGCGTCGCTCGCCGGCGCGACCCACGCCGACGGCTTCATCCCGGCGTACGAGGCAAACGAGGACACGAGCGACGGCGGCGACGGCGGCGACGACCTGCCGAACCTCCTCGAAAACCCCTCGTTCGAGACGCCCGCCGGCGGCGACACCGGCGACGCCGACGCGATGCCCGCCGGCTGGTCGAACACGGACTACTCCGGGTCGCCCGAGTTCTCGTACGCCGAGACGGGCTACGAGGGCGACCGGAGCGTCCAGGTGTCGTCCTCCGAGGGCGCGGACGCCTCGTGGAACACGACCGTCGCGGTCGACCCGAACACCGAGTACGCCCTCTCCGCGTACGTCAGGACCGACGGCCTCGAACTCGTCGACGGGACCGCAATCGGTGAGGGACCGCTCGGCGCGACCATCAACGTCGAGCAGATAGCGAACACGGACTCGGGCACGCAGTGGGACACCATCCCGTCCGGACTGACCGGCACCAACGACTGGACGGAACTGAGCACCACCATCGACAGCGGCGACCTCGAAGAGCTCCAGATTAACTGCCTGTTCGGCGGCTACGGCGAGGCGACGGGGACGGCGTGGTTCGACAGCGTCTCGTTGACCGACCCGGACGGCACCGACGTGCTCTCGAACGGTTCCTTCGAAGAGAGCACCGGCAG
Source organism: Haloferax sp. AS1 (assembly GCF_014530665.1). Classification (NCBI taxonomy): domain Archaea; kingdom Methanobacteriati; phylum Methanobacteriota; class Halobacteria; order Halobacteriales; family Haloferacaceae; genus Haloferax; species Haloferax sp. AS1. The sequence goes on along the minus strand of NZ_SPSA01000003.1, from coordinate 65,644 downwards.
CAGCGAGCCGGCGATGCCCGCCGACTGGTCGACGAACACGTTCACGGGCACCGCCGAGTACACCTACGCGGACGCGGGCCAAGACGGCAGTCAGAGCGTCCAAATCTCGTCCACCGAGGGCGCGGACGCGGTCTGGCTCGTCGACGGCATCTCGGTCCAGCCCGAGACGGAGTACACCCTCAGCGGCTGGATACGGACCGAGAACGTGCAGGCGAGCGACTCTGCCCGCGGCGCGCTGTTCAACGTCCACAGCACGGACTTCGAGACGGAGCCGCTGACCGGGACGAACGACTGGACGGAGGTGAGTACCACGTTCACCACGGGCGCGGACACCACGACGGTCCAGATTAACTGCCTGTTCGGCGGCTACGGCACGGCCACCGGGACGGCGTGGTTCGACAACGTCTCGCTGACCGACCCCGACGGGAACAACCTCCTGCCGAACGCGTCGTTCGAGGAGGGAGCGGGAACCGACTCCCCGTCGGACCCCGAGACTCCGGCGAACTGGGAGGGTATCACCTACGGCGGCACGGCCGAGTTCACCTACACCTCGGACGTTTCGCGGACGGGCGAGTACAGCGTCCGCGTCGACTCCACGGAGGGTGCGGATGCGTCGTGGACCCAGTACCGCGACGACCTCGAACCGAACTCGGAGTACCGCTTCCGGGCGTGGGTCAGGACCTCGGACGACTTCAGCAACTCCGAGGACGGAACCGGGGAAATCGGAAGCTCCTACGGCGTCACCATCAACGTCCACTCACTCGGACAGGGCTCTGTCACCGACTACTACACGGAGCCCGTCGAGGGCTGGCAACTGCTCGAAACGACGTTCTCGACCGGGGCGTCGCCCGGCGAGTTCCAGCTTAACCTGCTGTTCGGCGGCTGGGGCGACGCCACCGGCACCGTCTGGTTCGACGACACCGAACTGACGCGCATCGGCGGCTCCGGCAACGGGCTGGAGCTCGTCTACGACCGCGTCACTGCGCACGTCGAGGCGACGAGCGGCGGCGGCGACGACGGCGGCAGCGACGACGACGGGAGCGATGTCGTCCCGTCGGGCTCGACCATCGAACTCGAAGCCGAGAGCAACGAGGGCTGGACCGGCGTCGCGCCGTCCGGAATCGCGGACGCGACGAATCCGACGCTCACCCTCGAAGCCGGCGGCGAGTACACGCTCACGTGGACGAACCGCAACGGCGCGCCCCACAACTTCGAAATCGTCAACGGCGACGACTCCACCGTCAACGACATCTCCACGTCGTACCTCTCGACGCAGGGCGAGTCACAGACCGTCACGTTCACCGTCACCGACGCGATGGCGGAGTACGTCTGTCGCGCCCACCAGCTACGGATGCGCGGCACCATCGAAATCGCGAGTTCGGGCGGGAACTGAGCGGGCGAGACGCGTTCCGACCGCGGTCCGCGGCGGCTTTTCTTTTGTATCGTACTCTCGAACTCGAACCGAGCGACGCGGAAAATCAGTACTTCGAGCGCGTCGCGGTAGTGCCGAACCTACGCCTGTGGCCCGGCGAACAGCGACGGGCGCTCGAACGCGAGCGACACGTCCTCTGCGATGCCGAGGAGGTCCGCGACCGTCGGCGCGAACCGCCGCGCATCGACGATTCGGTCGGACGGGCCGTCGGGTGCCGCCGGCCCGCCGAAGCCGTAGAAGCCGCGCGTGTCTGGGTCGATGCGGCCGTGCGACCCCGACACCTTCGTCGGGTCGAGCGTCACGAGTCCCTCGTCGCCGAGGAACAGTTCGCACGGGTCGAAGCCGGGCTTGGCGTGGATGTCCATCTCCGTCGCGTACGACGGCGCGTCGGCGTCGTCGGTCCACCAGTAGTACTGGAACCACGCGTCCGCGTCCGCGACGACGACGAGGTCGCCGGCGTTCGGGTGGTCCGCGTCGCCCCGGGCCTCCCCTTCGAGCACCGCGTCGACGCCGGGGAGCGATTCGAGCACCTTTCGGGCGGCCGTCGGGCGGTCGGTGTAGACATGCGCGATTTGGTGATCGACCATGGCGAACGCCGACGACCCGGCGATATCGACTTCCTCGCCGCCCGCGTCGTCGTCGCGCACGGCGAGCAGGCCCGCCTCGTGGAGCGCCCGGTTCGGAAACACCGGGGTGTCGACCGCGTTGAAGCCGTACTCGTTGACGACGCCGACCGCCGTCTCGGCCCAGCGGGGCGTCGTTTCGAGCCGGTCGAGGAACTCCCCGACGAGGTCGTCGACGACGCCGACGGCCTCCCGGAGTTCCGGCGAGTCGGGGCCGTGCCGCTGGGCGTCGTAGTCGAGGTGCGGCACGTACACCCACAGCAGGTCCGGGTCGTACCGCGCTATCGACTCCCGCGCGGCCGCGAGAATCCACTCGCTGCTCCGCTCGTCGGCGACCGGCCCCCAGTAGTTGTGCAGCGGGAAGTGGCCGTACTCCTCGCGGAGGTCGTCGTAGAAGCCGTCGGGGGTCGTCCAGCAGTCCATCTCGATGAGGGTGTTGTCCTCGTCTTCGATGGGCGACGGCGTGACGGCCACGTCGGCGCTCGTGCCGATGAGGTGCTGGAAGAACAGCGCGCCCGTGGTGAGGCCCGCCTCGTCGCTCGCGACCTCCCACAGCCGGGTTCGGCCTCCTCGGTCGCGCTCCCAGAACTCGGCGACCTGTCGCTCGCGGTCGAACTCGCCGCTGGACACGTCGCCGTGGGCCGCGGGCGACTGCCCGGTCGAGAGCGTCGTCTGCGCGGGCACCGTGACGCTCGGAAACGAGGGTTCGAGCGGGCCGGACGGCTTGCCGGCCAGCAAGTCGGCGACGTTCGGTGCCAGCCCTTCCTCGAGGTGCGTTTGTTGGAGGCCGACGATATCGAGGACGACGACGCGCCCGGCACCGGACGCGCCCGCGGCTGAGGGGTCGCGAGTCGTCACGCTCCCTCCGCGTGGCGCTCCGCGTAGTCGTAGAGGAGGCGGAACTGCTCGGAGAGTTCGTGGCGGTCGACGCCCTCGGGCGACTTGAAGAAGGACGCGAGGTGGGACATCGTCCCGCCCTCTCCGCGCTCGTCGGCAAAGGCGGCCAGCCGAACCAAGTCGAGAACGAGCGGGGCCGCGAGCGCCGAGTCAGCCCCCTCCCACGTGAACTGCATCTTCATCTCCGTCCCGAGGAAGCCCTCGAAGTGGACGTGGTCCCACGCGGTCTTCCAGTCACCGAGCGACGGCGTGTAGTCGATGCGGACGGCGTTGTGGGTCTCGTAGCCGAGGATGTCGTCCAGCAGGCTCCCCTTGCTCTCTATCTTCCCCGCCTTGTTCGCGTCGTCTTCGAGGACGAGTCCGTCGCTGTTGCCGAGGATGTTGTGGCCCTCCCACGAGAGGACCCGCAGGTTCCGCCCCGCGAACATCGGCCCGAGCGCGGACTTCATCAGCGTCTCGCCGGTCTTCCCGTCGCGGCCCATGTGCGGCACCTCGTTTCGCTCCGCGAGTTCGCGGAGGCCGCCGAGCGAGGAGCCGGTACTGGGGGTGAAGTTCACGTACGGGTGGCCGTCGAGGAGCGCAGCGTAGGCGTACAAGGCGCTCGCGGGGAGGTTCGGGTCGTCGCGCTCGACCGCCGTCTCGAACGCCGCCAGCGTGTCGTAGTCGCCGGGCGTCGGAATCGGCGGCTCGGTCGACGCGGCGTTCACGACGACCAACCGGTCGACGCCCTGCGAGTCCGCGAAGGCGGCGTAGTCGGCCCGTATCTCCTCGACGATGTCGGCAACCGACACGTCCTCTCCCGTCGTCTCCGAGGACATCCCTTCGACCGCCTCGCCGCACCGCCGGGCGGTCCCGAGTTCGACGCGCTCGTCGATTTCGCGGAGGTCCTCGCGGACCGCGTCGAGGGTGTCTGGTGCCACGACGCCGCCGTGGCCCGCCATCTCCTCGGCGGTCTCCTCGATTCGCTGGGACCGGATGTCGTGGCCCCCGAACACGAGGTCGTCGACGGCGGGGAGGTCCAGCGCGGCCACCGGCTCGCGGGCCGTCACCATCCCGGTCGTGTCCGCGACTCCGCGAGCGATTGCGCGCGCGCCGGTCATCGAGACGCTCGCGACGTTACCTCTGGCTCCGATAATCCACACTCCGACTGTCATCGACTCACGATTGCGGTGGCCGATACATAACCTTGTCCGTCAATCATGATTGTTTCCGCGTCGGTACCGGCGGGCGACCGCTCACCAGTCGAGGTCGGTGTCGACGTCCCGCCTGTCGAGTTGGTCGCCGTGCTTGCTGAAATCGAGAGACCGGTCGAGAACCGTCTCCTCGGGGTGTCGCCACGTCTCGTCGCAGTCGGCGCAGCGCCACTCCTCGTAGGGGCGACCGTCCTCGGGCGTGACGCGGGTCGATTCTATCGGCTCGCCGCAGAACGGACAGTGTTCCGGCATCGACTACGGCGTCGGCGCGGACGAGTAAATAGCTGTCTCCGCCGTCGCTCGCGGCCGCGTCGGCCGGGCGTTGCGCGGCCGTGGCGCCCCCGCCCCCCGGCCGTCACCGAATCCACCGAAACAATGATTAACTACCATCAGAGAGGTAGGTCACATGTCGATACCAATTATCGACCCGCACATGCACATGGTGTCTCGCTCGACGAGCGACTACGAGCGCGCCCGACTCGCGGGCGTGGAATGCTGCGTCGAACCGGCGTTCTGGAGCGGGACGGACAAGCAGCACGCGGCGTCGTTCTTCGACTATTTCGAGCAGATAATCGAGTTCGAGACCGACCGCGCGGAGCGGGCGGCGGGCATCGACCACTACGTCACGGTCGGCCTCGAACCGAAGGAGGCGAACTACCCCGAGATGGCCGAGGCCGTGATGGACGGCCTCCCCGAGTACCTCGACCGCGAGCACGTCGTCGGACTCGGTGAAATCGGGCTCGACCAGGGGACCGAGGCCGAGGAGTACGCGTTCAGACGCCAACTCAGGATGGCGGAGGAGCGCGAACTGCCGGTCATCATCCACACCCCGCACACCCAGAAGCCCGAGGGGACCGAGCGACTCGTCGAGATGATTCAAGACGAGGACGTGACCGAGGAGCGAATCGTCATCGACCACAACACCGAGAACACGGTCGACATCTCGCTGCAAACCGACTGCTGGCTCGGCTTCACCCTCTACCCCGGAAAGATAGATGCCGAGACGACCATCGACATCCTCGAAGAGTACGGCACCGACAGGATGCTGCTCAACAGCGCCGCCGACTGGGACCCCTCGGACCCGCTCGCGGTCCCGAAGGCCCGAGACAAGATGCTCGACCGGGGCTGGGACCGAGACGAGGTCCGGAAGGTCGTCTACGACAACCCCCGGGAGTTCTTCGGCCAGTCACCGAACTTCCACTACGAGGTGTGACCGATGGAGTTCGGCTTCTCGATGAACGCGTTCCGCCAGCGAACTCTCACCGAGGGGGTCGAGGCAATCGCCGACGCCGGCTACGACGGCGTCGAAATCCTGCTCGACGACCCGCATCTGTTCCCGGGGACGGCCGACGGCGACGATTTCGAACGCGTTCGGACGCTTCTCGACGACTGCGGCATCGAAGTCAGCAACTGTAACGCGTTCATGCTCAGCGCCATCGAGCCCTCCGCGGCGAGTCGGGCGGCGACGTTCAACCGCGACACCGAGGCGTTTCACCACCCCTCGTTCGTCGAACTCGCGGCCGAGGACCGACAGGCGCGGGTCGAGCACACGCAGAACGCGCTCGCCACCGCGGCCGCGCTCGGCGCGGACAGCATCTCGGTCCCGCCGGGCGGCCCCGTCCCGGAGCGCATGACGCGGGCGGACGCGCTCGACGCCTTCGTCCGAGGGCTCCGCGAGGTCGCTGACACCGCGGAGAAACTCGGCGTCGACGTGCTGGTCGAACCCGAACCGCACCTGCTCATCGAGACCTCCGAGGACTTCCTCGACCTCGTCGACCGGGTCGACTCGCCCCGAATCGGCTGTAACTTCGACGCGGGACACTTCTACTCGGTCGGCGAGGACCCGGTCGAACTGGTGGAGACGCTCGAACCCCACACGCCACATTATCACCTCGAAGACATCCCCGCGGACCGCACCCACGAACACACCCAACTCGGTGAGGGGGCGATGGACATCGACGGCTTCCTCGACGCGGTCGAGGCGACCGGCTACGACGGCCACGTCACGGTCGAACTGTACCCCTATCAGGAGACTGCGGCGGAGACGGCCCGAACCGCGATGGAGTACCTCGAAGCCCATGGGTGGACCTGACCGCCTCGCTCGAACGCGAGCACCCAACCCAGCGACTGGCCGACGATGAACCGAACGAACGCGACACCCGCGACCGGCGGTCTTCGACGCTCGCTTTCGAGCCTCGCCAGACTCGTCCGCGTCCCGAACCTGTTCACCGCGCCGCCCGACGTTATCCTCGGGGCGGTGCTGGTCAGCGGCGGCCGCCCAGCGGTTCCGCTCTCGTCGCTCGCCGGCACCGCGCTCGCCTCGGTGCTGCTCTACGCGGCCGGCACGACGCTCAACGACTACGCCGACGCCGACGAGGACGCCCGGCTCCGCCCGGAGCGACCGATTCCGTCGGGAGACGTGTCGCGCACGCGAGCGAGAAATCTCGGCATCGCGCTGCTCGGTGCCGGGGTCGTCGTCGCCGCGGCCGCCGGGGGACCGACCGCCGGAATCGTCGCCGCCGTCCTCGGTTCGTTCATCGCGCTCTACGACGGCGCGCTCAAGGGCACGCCGCTGGGCTTCGCCGCCATGGGTGGCTGTCGGGGGGCGAACGTCGCCCTCGGCATGGCGGTCGTCGCTGGGTCGCCCTCCGCCCCGACGACCCTGACGCTCCCGGCGTGGGTGTTCTTCGTGCCGGTCGTCGTCGCGCTCTACATCGCCGGCGTCACGTACATGGCCGAGCGCGAGACCGGTGCGGGCGACTCGCGGGCGGTGCTGGTCGGAATGGCCGGTGTCGGACTCGCCGCCGGGTCGGTGGTCGCGGCCGGCGCGGCGGTCGGCGTCGGCCCGAGCGATACCGCGACGGTCGTCGTGGCCGGTGGCTTGCTCTGCTGGTTCGCGGCGTGGACCGGCCGCGACCTCCTGACCGCCTACGCCGACCCTCGACCGAGCACTATCGGCCCCGCCGTCGGCGCGTGCGTCCTCGGTCTCGTCGTCCTCAACGGGGCGCTTTCCGGACTGCTGACTCCCGTGTGGGGCGTCGTCGCGGCGGCGTTCGTCGTCCCGGCGGCCGGCCTCTCGTCGGCGTTCGACGTGTCGTGAACCGACGGGCTCTCTCGGCGGCTCGCTTCACGTTTTTCGGCCCGAATGAGTGACAGTACCAAAACAATTATTCATGTGTGACTGTACCACGACGTATGGTACAGTTAGCCTTCTCCACGAACGCGTACACGCGTTTCGACCTGCCGGAGGCAATCAGACGAATCGCAGACCACGGCTACGACGGGGTCGAAATACTGGCGGACGTGCCGCACGCGTTCCTCGCGGACTTCGACGAGCGCGACCGCGAGCGCGTCTTGACCGCGCTTGACGAGACCGGCCTCTCCGTGTCGAACGTCAACGCGAACACGACCCGCGGCTACTACGACGACGCGCCGCCCTCGGCGTTCTTCGACCCGACGCTCATCTCGGGCGACGAGGAGGACCGCCGGTGGCGCATCGACTACACGAAGGCCGCGCTCGACTTCGCGGCGCTGGTCGGCGCGCCCGCGGCGTGCGTCGCGAGCGGGTCGGCGCTCCCCGGAACGCCGCCGGACGAGGCCTACGACCACCTGCTCGACTCGCTCGACGAACTCACCGACTACGCCGAACGCGTCGGCGTCGACCTCGGCATCGAGTTCGAACCCGAACTACTCGTCGAGGACACCGAGGAGGTGCTCACCCTCATCGACGACGTGGGGAGCGACGCGCTCGGCGTCAACTTCGACGTCGGCCACGCGGCCGTCTGCGGCGAGGACCCGGCCGAGAGCATCCGGCAGTGCGCCGGCCGCATCACGGGCGTCCACCTCGAAGACATCGCGGGCGGCCGCGGCGGGAAACACTACCACCTCGTCCCCGGCGAAGGTGACATCGAGTTCGACCCCGTCTTCGGCGCGCTCGACGACATCGGGTACGACGGCTTCGCCACGTTCGAACTGTACACCTACCCCGACGACCCCGACGACGCGGCCCGGCGCGCGCGAGACGAACTGGCCGACTACGTCCGCTGAAACGCCGAAAACGGGCGCGGATTCGCGGCGCGACTCACCGAATATCGCCCCGAATGGGGCTCGGACTCCGACGAGCGGCGTCCCGCGAGTGGCGTCGCGGCCCGCCGAGCGCGGGACTGAGTCAGATAATCGTTAACTATTTGCATGCCGATTTCGATTCACACGCTGATTGCATGCGTTCCAGCGAGAGCCAGCTATCGGCGTTCAGAGGTAGCGCGCGCCCGAGACGCCCGTCTCCAGACCGACGAGTCGAACAGACACCGCCGGCGGCCGCGACCCGTCACACGACCGCGACCCGCCGGGGCGAATCGAAGCCCCCGACGGCCGCTTCGCACGTCGCTCGCGGAACGAGTGACCCGTCGGGACCGAACCCCGCTCGCTCACCATGAGACCGGACAGTTCACGCCCGAGGCTGTCGTCGGAGGTGCGACGTGCGCTCCCCGTCGTCGTGATGGCGGCCCTTCTGGTGGTCGGGTCGCTCGGGCTGGGGGCGGCTATCGCGCCGGTCGCCGCGGACGCCCACGGCGGGACGCTCACTCGGACGGTCGACGAGTCGTCGCTCGCGCCCGGCGAGTCGACGACGGTCACGGTGGCGATAAACGCCTCCGAACGGGGGAACTTCACGGTGGTCGAAGAGCTGAGTCCGGGCTTCGCGTCGGTCGAAATCGTCGACGCCGACGGCGCGGACTTCTCCGGGGTGCGCGACGGCAACGACGAGCTGTTCGCGACCTACGGCGACCGCGAGAACGTCACCCTCGTCTACGAGGTGACCGCGGCCGATAACGCGACCGCGACGACCCACGACCTCACCGGCTACGGCGACTTCGGGCTCGAAGATATTCGCGCCTCGACGACCGGCGACGAGGAGATTAGCGTCTCGTCCGACGCCGGCGCGAGCGTGGTCCGGTCGGTCGACGAGGCGACGCTCGAACCGGGCGAACCGGCGACCGTCTGGGTCGATGTCGAACGGGACGCGGCGGCGAACTTCACCGTCGTCGAGGAGTTCACCCCGGCGTTCGGTTCGGTCGAAATCGTCGACGCCGACGGCGCGGACTTCTCCGGCGTCCGTGACGCTAACGACGAACTGTTCGCCACCTACGGCGACCGGAAGGCCGTCACCCTCGTCTACGAGGTGACCGCGGCCGATAACGCGACGACTAGCACGGTCTACGAGTTCGACGGCTTCACCGACGTCAACGGCTCTGAATCGCTGACCGGCGGCACCGACGAAATCAGCGTGCAGCCGTCGGACGGCGACGAGGCCGGTGCGGTTCGGTCGGTCGACGACGAGACGCTCGCGCCGGGCGAATCGACGACCGTCCGCGTCGAGGTCAACCGCGACCGGGCGGCGAACTTCACGCTGGTCGAGGCGTTCACCCCCGCGTTCGACTCGGTGGCAATCGTCGACGCCGACGGCGCGGACTTCTCCGGCGTCCGTGACGCCAACGACGAACTGTTCGCGACCTACGGCGACCGCGAGACGGTCTCGCTCGTCTACGAGGTGACAGCGGCCGACGACGCGGACGCCGGAACGGCCTATCAGTTCGACGGCTTCGCCGACGTCAACGGCTCCGAGGCGACGACCGGCGGGACGGACGAGCTCAACGTCCAAAGCGGGTCCGACGACGACGACAACTGGGACCTCACCCGGTCGGTCGACGACGAGACGCTCGACCCCGGCGAATCGGCCGTCGTCTCGGTCGAAATCACCGGCGACGAGGCGACGAACTTCACCGTCGTCGAGGAGTTCAACCCCGGCTTCGCGTCGGTCGAAATCGTCGACGCCGACGGCGCGGACTTCTCCGGGGTGCGCGACGCCAACGACGAACTGTTCGCCACTTACGGCGACCGCGAGAACGTCACGCTCCAGTATCGCGTGACCGCCGGCGAGGACGTGGACGAAGACGCCTCGTACCGGCTCAACGGGTTCACCCAGTTCGACGCCGACGGCAAGGAGATGAGCGTCGACGGCGTCGAGACGCTCGCGGTCGGTTCCGACGACGACGCCGGTGGCGGCGGTGGTGGTGGCGGCGGCGGCGGTGACGATGACGACGACGATAGAGATGACGACGATAACGACGAGAGTGATGATGACGATACGGACGACGAGAACTCCGATACGCCCGAGTCCACGGACTCCCCGGACGACGGCGACGATGACGACACTGGTGACGACAGCGACGACTCGAACGACGGCGATGACGACTCGGGCGACAGCGACGACTCGAACGACGGCGATGACGACTCGGGCGACAGCGACGACTCGAACGACGGTGACGACGCAGGCGACGATTCCGACGGGTCGGACGGCGACTCGGGAGGGACTCCGGAGACGACGACCGACGATAACACGCCCGCGACGACCACGACCGACACGCCCGTCCCCGGGTTCGGCGTCTCGGTCGCGCTCGCCGCGCTGGTAATCGGCTCGGTCCTCCTCGCGCGCCGGCGAGCGACCTAGCGAAGCGAGACGGCCCGCCCGTCTCGCACTCGAATCGCCGCGGTCAGCCACGCTCTCGACGCCCGTTCTCGGGCCTGATTCGGACATTCAGAAGATTTAATATAATAACTCCCAAGTCGTAGTTCAGGGTCCATCATGACAGACTGGTCTAGGCGGCGGTTCTTACAGACAGGCGCAGCCCTCGGCATCGCCGGAACGCTCCCGCAGACGACGACGGAGGTGTCGGCGGCGTCACCGACGTTGGAGAAGTTCGTCCAACCGCTTCCGATTCCGTCGGTTCGAGAGCCCGACGGACAGCGAGACGGCGCGGACGCGTACGAGATAGCGGTCACCGAGTTCACCCAACAGCTTCACCCGGACCTGCCGGAGACGACGGTCTGGGGGTTCGACGGGTCGTATCCCGGCCCGACCATCGAGGCGGACGCCGGGAGCCCGGTCCACGTTCGCTTCGACAACAGCGGCCTCCCGAGCGAACACCTCTTTCCCGTCGACGACCGACTCGGCGGCACGACCGCGGAGAACCACCCCGGCTACGACGGTCCCGTGCCGGAGGTTCGGACCGTCACGCACTTCCACGGCCTCGAACTCGACCCCGCGAACGACGGGCAGTCCGATATGTGGACCTCGCCGGGCGGGGTCGAGGGACCGCGGTTCGACTCGGCGTGGCAGGAGCTTCCGATGGAACAGGGGCGAACGACGTCGACGTACCACGACCACACGCTGGGCATCACGCGACTCAACGCCTACGCCGGGCTTCTCGGTCTCTACTCGATTACGACCGACGCGGAGCGCGAACTCGGCCTGCCGTCGGGCGACTACGACATCCCGCTGTTGCTGCAAGACAAGGAGTTCAACGACGACGGCTCGCTGCACTACCCCGAGGAGTTCGTCTCGGCGTTCCTCGGCGATACCGCCGTCGTCAACGGGGCCGTGTGGCCGTACGTCGAGGTCGAACCGCGGCGGTACCGGTTCCGCATCCTGAACGGCGCGAATCACCGCTCGTTCGACCTGCAACTGGAGAGCGAAGGCGGGTCGGGCGTCCCGACGATGTACCAGTTCGCCCCCGGTCACGGCTTCCTCGAATCGGTCGTCCCCATCGGCCCGAACGGCGACCTCGACTCCCTGCTGCTCACGCCGTTCGAGCGCGGCGAACTCGTCGTCGACTTCTCCGACCACGCGGGCGAGACGCTCACGCTCGCCAACGGGGCCGACATGGGTCCCGAACTGACCGACCTCGTCGAGTTCCGCGTCTCGGACCCGTCGACGCCGCCGGAGGACGCGAGCGCCGACCCGACGAGTCTGTCGCTTCCGACGCCGGCCTCGTACGACGAGAGCGACGCGCGGGTGACCCGCGAGATGACGCTCGGGACCGAGGTTCGAAACGGCCTCATCACGCACACGCTGAACGGCCACGTCTTCGGCGACGAGGACGCGCCGGTCTACCCGCAACTCGGATCGACCGAGATATGGGAACTGCAAAACGAGTCGGGCGGGCGACACCCGATTCACCTGCATCTGGTCACGTTCAGAGTCATCGGCCGCGGACCCGACGGGACGCAACCGCCGGACCCCAACGAACTTGGGCCGAAAGACACCGTCCGCGTCGACCCCGGCGAACGCGTGCGGATACTCGTGACGTTCGAGGGCTACACCGGACAGTTCCCGTGGCACTGCCACATGCTCGAACACGAGGACAACAAGATGATGATTCCGTTCGTCGTCGAGAACCCCGTCGCGGACTACGCGAACGAGGAGAACGTCGTCGACGCGACGGGGCTGACCGACGCGGTCGGTGACTGGCGCAACGAAACCCTCGAAACCGAGGTGCTGCTCGAAGTCATCGACCAGTGGCGAAGCGGCGACGAAGTCGCCTGACCGCGGTTCCGCCGACTTACTGCACCGGCTCGGCCGAGCGGTCCGAGAACCACCGATTGCGGACGACGTACGCGACGAGGACGACCGCGGTGGCGACGCCGATAATCGAGTACACGTCGACCTCGGTGAGCGACCGGGCGGCTTCACCGAGGTAGACCGCCAGTATCGCTTCGAGCGCGTACCGCCCGCCGCGGCCGAGCACCGACGCCGCGAGGTACGTCCGGAGGTCGAGGTCGAACACGCCCGACCCGATGGAGAGCAGTTCGTACCCCTCGGGAATCGGCGCGAACGCCCCGAACGCGACCGTCACGAACCCCGAGCGTTCGAAGTAGCGCTCCACCTTGTGAATCCGCTCGCCCGCGAATCGCGAGTCCAGCGCGCGCCGGCCTCCTTTCTTGCCCATGAGGAAGCCGACCAGCCCCGCCGACACCGACCCGACGGTCGCAACGACTGCGTACGGGAGCGCGAACCCGGGGTTCGTCGCCGACAGCGGGACCAGCACCAAGTCCGGCGGGACGGGTAGCAAGAAGAATTCGAGAAACGCCACGAGCAGCAGCCCCGGCGCGCCGAGCGAGGCGAAAAACGCGGTCGAGAGTTCGACGGTCTCCAGTACGTCTAGCATCGTCGTCTCTACGCAGCCGCTGCTGTCAGTAATAAGTATCGCCGGCCGTGAACGTCGGCTCCGCGGGTGGGAACCGGCGGCACGAAACGTCGCCGCGGGTGCAAGGCGGCGAGTTCGGTGCTGGTTCGTGAACCGCGTCAGGCTGGCTGGTCCGGGGGGAGCGCGTCAGGCTATCGGCTGTCGGCTGTCGGTGGCGTGGTCAGTCGAGGGCTTCGGCCATCTTCTCGATGGGGTGGGGCGGGCGGGACTCGCCGGGTCTGTCGCCGAGTTGGGAGCGACACGACGCGCCGGGTGCCGTGACGACGTCGCCGGGGCTGTCGTCGACCTGTCCGAACAGGATTTCGCCGATGCCCTTCGAGAGTTCGTAGTGCTCTTCCTCGTAGCCGAACGACCCGGCCATCCCGCAGCAACTGGAGTCGAGCGGGTCGACGGCGTAGCCGGAGCGTCGCAGGACGCCCACGGCGTGGTGGTCCTTGTTCGTCGCCTTCTGGTTGCAGTGGCCGTGGTACGTCAGCGTCTCGGCGGGGGCGTCGAAGTCGAGGTGGTCGTCGGCGCGCGCGGCGTCGAGGTACTCCATGACGCCGTAGGCCGACCCCGAGACGAGTTCGACGGCCGTCCCGTCGAGGAGGTCGAGATACTCGTCTTGGAACATCACCGCGTCGGAGGGCTCGACGAAGACGACCGACCAGCCGTCGTCGACGTAGGGGCGAAGTCGCCCGACGTTGTGTCGCGCTCGGTCGCGGGCCGTGTCGAGCATCCCCATCGAGAACGCGGCGCGACCGCTCGATTCGAGGTCGCTCGGAATCCGAACGTGGACGTTCGCGGCTTCGAGGACCTCGACCGCGGCCTTGCCGGGTTCGGGGTAGTTGTAGTTGGTGTAGGTGTCGGGGAACAGAAGCACCTTCCCGCGGGCCTCGGCGGGCGGCACCGACGACCCGCCGCGGGCCTCGAACCACTCCTCCAGCGACTCGCTGCTGAAACTCGGCAGGTCGCGCTCGCTGGCGATGCCGAGAACCTTCTCCAGCAGGAGACGGCTCCCCGGAAGCTCCGCGGCGACGTTCGAAAGCGGGGCGAGTTTGCTCCCGAGTTTCGACAGCGTGTCGACGTTGGCGAACACCCGCGAGCGGAGGCTGGTGCCTTCTTTCTGGTGGTACTGGTGTTTCACCTCGGATTTCAGCTTCGCCATGTCGACGCCGGTCGGACAGTCGCTCTGACAGCCCTTACAGCCGACACAGAGGTCCATCACCTCGGTCTGGAAGCGCTCGGAGTACAGTTCGTCCTCGGGGAGTTCACCCGAGATGGCGGCCCGGAGCATGTTTGCGCGCCCGCGGGTCGTCTGGACTTCCTCCTTCGAGGCGCGGTAGGTCGGGCACATGGTGTTCGAGTCGGTCTGCCGGCAAGTGCCACAGCCGTTACAGAGTTCGACGAGGTGCGAGAAGCCGCCCTCGTCGTCGAAGTCGAGGTCGGTCTGGGGCTCGACGGACTGGTAGTCAGGACCGTAGCGGAGGTTCTCGCGCATGTCCGCGCCGACGCCCCGGTCGCTGTCCGGGCCGGGGTCCGAGGGTCCGTCGCGGTAGACGACGTTTCCGGGGTTGAACAGCCAGTCGGGGTCGAACGCCGTCTTCAGTTCCTTGAACGCGCCCCAGAGTTCGGGTCCGTACATCTTCGGGTTGAACTCGGTCCGGGCCATCCCGTCGCCGTGCTCGCCCGAGAAGGCCCCGTGGTGTTCGACGACGAGGTCGGTCACGTCGTCGGTGATGGAGTGCATCTTCTCGATGCCCTCGTTCTCCTTGAGGTTCAGAATCGGGCGGATGTGGAGCGTCCCCGACCCGGCGTGGGCGAAGTACGCGGCCGACGTGCCGTGGTTCTCAAGGACGTCCTCGAACTTCTGGACGTACTCCGCGAGTTCTTCGGGCGGGACGGTCGCGTCCTCGATGAACGGGTACGGCTTCGGGTCGCCTTCGAGGCTCATCAACAGCGGAATCGCCGCCTTGCGGAGCTTCCACAGTCGGCCTTGGCTCTCCTCGGAGTAGGCTTCGAGCACGTCGAACGCCGCGCCGGAGTCGACGAAGTGGGCGTTCGTGTCCGCGACCGCGGCCTCGAAGTCGTCGACGAGTTCGTCGTCCCACTCCAGCATCAGCGCCGCCTTCGCGCCCTCGGGGATGGGTTCGGCGTACTCGGCGTAGCCCTCCGACTCGCGGGCGAGGCGGAACACCTCGTCGTCCATGAGTTCGACGGCGCTGACGGGGAATTCGAGCGCCTCCGGGACGGCCTCCATCGCGTCCACGAGGTCGTCGAAGCAGTACAGCGCGAGCGCCGTCTCGTCCGGCTTGGTGACGAGCGAGACGGTCGCCTCGACGATGACGCCGAGGGTGCCCTCCGCGCCGACGAACAGCTTCGAGAGGTTGATGACCGCCTCTCCGTCGTCGTTCTCGTAGATGACTTTCTGGAGGTTATACCCCGACACCGAGCGCTTGAGGCTCGGATACTTGTTCTCTATTTCCGACTCGTGGTTCTCGACGAGCGTCCGGACCGTCCGGTAGATGTTCGCCTCCAGGTCGTCTTGGGCGAGAATCGAGTCGTACTCGTCGCTGTCGAGGACGACCTCGCGGGTGTGAATCAGCGAGCCGTCGGCCAGAATCACTTCCAACTCCTCGGTGTAGGCGTCGGTGATGCCGTAGCGGACCGAGTGCGCGCCCGTGGAGTTGTTGCCGATGCCGCCGCCCACGGTCGAGCGATTCGAGGAGGCGGGGTCCGGCGCGAACTTGAGGCCGTGGTCCGCGAGCGCGGCGTCGAGGTGGTCCTGAACGCACCCCGGCTGGACGGTGGCACGCCTCGCCTGCGGGTCGATATCGACGATATCGTCCATGTACTTCGTGAAATCGATGACGACGCAGCCCCGTCCGACGGTCTGACCGCCCAGCGAGGAGCCCGTTCCGCGTGGCAGAACGGGGACGCCGTGGTTTGCCGCGGTCTCCACGGTGGCGCGAACGTCGTCGGCGTCCCTCGGCAGGACGACCCCCGCGGGTCGCGCCTGATAGATGCTGCCGTCGGTCGCGTACAGCACCTGCGCGTACTCGTCGAACTTCACGTCGCCGTCGACGCGGTCCCGTAACTCCGTCGCCAGTGCGGTGTAGGCCGTCGCGTCCGGACGGTCCACGTCGAGCGTCGTCGCCGATGTCTCTCCTCCCCGTGGGGAGTCGAGCACGTCTTCAACTGCCATCATCAATGATACACATACGCACGGATTAAATCCTCTGGTGTTGCGACACGTTCTCGTCCCCCGAACGGCTCTCACGACCGACGTGGGGATTTATAGTCGCGTCCTCGGTACGTATCTTCATTCATGGTCAGGTCACCGAACTGGAATCAAACTGACGTGGCGCGCGCCATCCCGACGGCGTCCAAGACGGAGGTCGACCAACTGCTCGCGAGCCTCCAGCGACTGACCGGTATCGGCGTGTGGTCCTACGACGTGTCGCGCGACGAACTGTGGTGGAGCGACGAGGCAAAGCGAATACACGGGTTCGACGCGGCGGCGACGCCGACCGTCTCGGACGTCGTCGAGCAGTACGCCGAAGGCGACCAAGACGGCGTGTTGGTTCGCCTCGGCGACGCTATCGAACACGGCGAGCCCTTTGCTATCGACGTGCGGTACGCGAGCGAGCGAACGACCGAGCGGTCGATACGGCTTTCGTGCGACCCGCTGGTAGAGGACGGTCAGACGGTCACGCTCTACGGTGTCGTGCGGGACGTGACGGACACGAAGCGTCAGGAACAGCGCATCGAGATTCTTCGCCGGACGAGCCAGGAGTTACGGAACGCGAGTTCGAAGGCGGAGGTGGCGGAGATACTGGCCGACGCGGCGAAGAACGTCCTCGGCCTCGTCAACACGACCGTCCGGTTGGTCGACGAGAACCGGAACATGCTCCAAACCATCGAAGCGACCGAGGAGTGTCTGGAACGCGCCGGCGACCGGCCGAACTACTCGGTCAGCGAGGACACGCCGGCCGCGCGGACGTACCGGACGGGCGAGCCGGTCATCCACGCGAACCACGAGCACACCGAAGACGACCACAGTCGGGGCGCGCTCCAATCGGGGCTGTACGTCCCCATCGGGAGCCACGGCGTGCTCAGCGCCGGCGACGTGGTCGTCGACGCGTTCGAGGAACACGACCTCGAAGCCGCGGGCCTCCTCGGCCAACTCGGCGCGGAGGCAATCACGCGAATCGGCTGGGTGAAACGGTCGCGGGCGATTTGACGGCCGACCGAACAGCCACGACGCACGCGAACCGAACAGCGTTCGACGCATCCCACCGTTCTATTTCGTTTGTTCCCGCGGGAATACGAGAGAAACATGCCCGGATTGACCGGGCTGGCGGGGCAGTTCAGCTGATTTACATTATGGCAACAGTTATGAACCATCATGATAATAATTGGTGTATGATTGAGAACGTGACCGGGCGACGGCTCAAGACGACCCAGGCCTCGCTGGAGATTCTCAGCCTCATTCTGGAACACGACGGTCTCACACTCGCTGAACTGGACACGATGGTCGACAGTTCGAAAAGCTCCATTTGTAGTCACCTCAACACGCTCTTGGAGAGTCGGTATCTGGTCAAGCGCGACGGCGTCTACCGCGTCAGTTTCAGGGTGGCGCTGTTGGGCGAGCGCGCCCGACATCGGTATCCGAGCGACGAGGTCGTCGAGCGGGTCGTCGACGAACTGGCCGACGCGACCGGCCAAGAGGCGAACTTCACTATCTTCGAACACGGTCGGCTGCTCATGTGTTACGGCTCGTCGACCGACGAGGGACGGGACGCGAACGGCATCCGCTACCGGTCGGAGTACCATCTGCACAACACGGCCGCGGGGAAAGCCATCCTCTCGGAACTGGACCGCGACGAGGTGGCGTCGATAGTCGACCACTGGGGCCTGCCGCGGGAGTCGGAGGGTACGATTACGAACGCCGACCGGCTGTTCGACGCGTTGGACGAAATCGCGACTCAGGAGTACGCCGTCGTCGACGAGGAGTTCGCGCCGAATCTCATCGCCGTCGGCGCGCCGGTCCACGACGGCGACGGGCGTATCGTCGGCGGCCTCAGCGTCGGCGGCCCGAAGTATCAGGTGGATATGACGCGACTCGAACGCGAATTCGCCGACGAACTGCTGAACGCCGTCGAGTCGCTGGAAGCGGCGCTCTCGTAGGCAAACACCGCCGTCTCAGGTACCAACCGCGAAAATGGCGGGTGCGGGTTGGCTGGCGTTGTCAGGCTGACTGCTGGTCGTTAGTCGTCCGTCCCGACGGCCATCGCGCGCTCGACGATGCCCTCGCCGTACATCTCCTCGAGGGCGTCGTGTTGGTCCGGGCGGTGCTCGTACACGTCTTGGAACAGGGCGACGGGCGTCATCGCGGCCTGATAGGTCGCCTCGTCCCACATGCGGTCCTTGGCGATGTCGACTTCGACGCCGTCGATGACGAGCGTCGTCGCCTGCGTCATCGCAATCGCGCCCTTGCCGGCCTCCTTGGCCGCCTCGAACTCCTCCATGGAGTCGACGATGTCGTCCATGCTCGGGACGTAGGTGGTCAGGCCCAACAGCTCCTCGTGGAGTTCCCCGCCGTCGAGTTCCTGTTCGTCGCCGTCGACGCGGAGCACGTAGCTGTCGTCGCCGACCTGTTCGAGCGAGAGTTCGTCGCCGTCGTACACCTGTCGACCGTCCTCGGCGTCGAGTTCGATTTCGTCGTCGTCGAGTTCGAGGAGCCAACTGCCGGTCTTCGGCGGCAGCGGTGCCTCGTTGGCGGTGACGACCTGCCCGGGCGTGAGCGCCCAGATACCCGTCATCCCCATGGCGCGGTTCTCGACCATGCGTTCGCGGTAGCCCTCCACGTCGCGGATGTCGTCGTAGGGGCCGTCCACGGCGATACAGCCGGCGGCGCTGGCCCCGCGCGAGGTGTTGTGCCGCAGTTCGGCCCACGCCGGAAGCTCGCCGGTCGGCGTCATGGCGCGCATGTCCTTCGTGTAGTCGACCTGCCCGTCGACGAGGAGGAACAGCCGTTCGAGGTTGTTGGAGGGCTTGCCCTTCTCCGCGCGGAGGTCGCTCATCGCGAGTTCGGCCTCGCCGCTCTCGATGATGACCGACATCGAGAGGCTTCCCTCGTCGAGACCGTGTTCGTTCTCGATGATGGTGATGAACTCGTCTGCCTTCTTCCAGTCGTCGAGGTCACCGACCTCGGGGATGACGAACCCGTCGATGTGCTCGACCGCACCGTTTTCGGGGTCGGTGATTTCGAGCATCTGCTTGAAGCCCTCGTAGCGGGTCGAGGGGTCGTCGCGGTGCCAGACGACGCGGGGGTGAATCTCGCCGGGGAAGTCGGCTCCGTGTTCGGAGACGACCTCGACGAGGTTCTGGACGCCCTCGGCCCGCATCGTCGGTGCCGTGGCGTCCTCGTTGTCCGGAATCCATGTGTCGGGGGCCTGCATCCCCCGAAGTTGGGCCGCGCTCTGCAACATCTTCGCCGAGTTCTCGCCGCTGACCGCCGTCGGCGAGGTGAAAAACGTCCGTACGAACTCTCGTTCGTAGTTTCTGTCGCTACTCATATCGACAGTCGAAACGTCTCTTGCGAAACATATTAAATATTTAGACTCGCCCAACTTCGAGTCGAACTCGGGCGGTTCGCCGTGATTTCGTTCCTGAGCTCACCCGACGAGTGCGACCGACGATACACCCCACCGTTCGGTCACCGCACCGCCTCATCACCACTATCATCACTAACTTACATTATGTAAATGTGTATGATGTCATGTGTGCACATTATACAGATATATGGGATTAAGTGAAAATTGATTACAAGCATATGGTTGTAATGCTTTGCGGTGGTTCGCCGTGAGGTAGACCATCGTTCGAATTATGTAAATACTCGTTGTCGCTCAGTCCAAGCGCAACGTCTCGTCTCGATACCGGCCGACGACGGGTCGGTCCGTAGCTTGACGTGGCTTCACCGAGTTGCCCGTTCGTATCAATTTTCAATATTACTAAGAGAACAATTAGATAGTCAGATACAGGAGGCTCGGATTGCGAACGACGGCCGTCGTCGAACGTACCTCATCGACCGCCGAACTGAGTAGTACACCCATTACAGAGCACAAACAGCGTTTGGTGCACGAATGAGAGATTCGGAGACGAGATGGAGCGGTTCCGAACACGTCGCTCGATTCGAACGCGCCCTCGTCAGCCGTGAATATACAGCTAGAGGAGATACGCCGCCGGTATCGACATTCAGATTCAGCGAGTGGGCCCGAACGCTCGTCGATACGGTGTCGACCTGTGAATGTAGCTGTGATTGATATTTGATACGGGTATTCGAATGAACTATTGAATTTCTGACTGTTCGAAACGCCCGATGCTCCGGGCGTTCGCGCTCCGGTTGAGTCGGCGTTCGTCGCGGTGGTTGGCTAGCTCCTACCACTCGTACTCCCGGTGAACCCGCCGGGCCTCGTCGTTCAGCACGGGGCCGACGACCTCGGTGACGCCGTCGAGAACTGCGGCCGACCGAACGCCGGGATTCGAACCCGTGAACTCCCCGATTTCGTCGCCGCCGACACCGTACACGACGCGCGCGAACCCGGCGGTCGCCATTCCGCCGGCGCACATGGGACAGGGCTCCGTGCTGGTGTACATCACCATCGCCGCTCGCTCGTCGGCGTCGTACTCCCGACACGCCTGATAGGCGAGTTGTAACTCGGGATGGCGTCGGATATCGGACTCCGTCACGATTCGGTTCGAGTCGCGCATGATGACCTCGTCGTCGCGGACGAGTACGGACCCGAACGGTTCGTCGCCGCGAGCGGCCGCCTTTCGGGCGAGTTCGAAACTCTCGCGCATGTGTCTCTCGTGGTCGAAGTCGTCGAAGTGCGTCGTCACGGTCGCCTGTGCTCACTCCCGAGACCGAGTTAAATCGAACGGCGGGTCGTAATTCGGGTTTGTCGAGTTATCTAAATTATTCTGATTCCGTGGATTCTTTCGATATTCTGAGCTAGTAGGATTTTCCGGAAAATCGAACGCCACCGGATTCCTCAACGATGTGCAGTTCCGGGGGACATCCGAGCAATTCTGGTAATTTAAATAATTTACAGTATCTGGATGTGGAACAGTATCTCGACTGTGGGCCATCGAGGTAACCGACGATAGCGAAATAATCTGAATAACGAGACGTATAATGATAAGCCGAAGTAGACAGATTATGTATCTCCTCTCATCTGGGTGGATACTGCGACGACGACGAACGAGCCACAGAATTGCAGTTAATTGAATTACTCGACGAATATAGATAATTTAGGTTATCTACAATATCCTTATTACGCACGTTTAGGCAGCTGACTCCGCGCGCCCGAATCCGCGGCCGCGGTGATACACTTCGAGACTGTGTGTAATTCAGATAATGTGAAGTATGTGGCTTAGATAGAGTATCTAAATACTGTAAAGTTGGTCGATAATGGCCTGTTGTCGAATTATGCATCGACCCGATGGGGCACCGTATCGACAGTACCGACACTACCGAAGTACTCCAGACAATCCACATAATTCACAAATCGAGGTAGTTCGGGAAATTCAAATTATTCGAATTACTCAGATAGGGTGGATGTGGTCGGTCGAATACACTCCGTGGGGAGGGTTGAGACTGGCACCGTGTCGCGCTGGACTGGACGGCGGCGCGGTGACGACAAACGCGAGAACGGATTAGCCCAACTTCGACAGCAGTTTGCGACCGGTCCACCGGCTAACTCCCGGGAGGGGACGAGCCATTCGACGCGACAGCACGACGTAACACGACCGAACGCCCGTCACCGCGGACGCGAGCGTCGAAAACCGACGCGAGAGTGTTAGTAACCCCATCTGATAATTTGGATATTCGCTAGCTGGACAACCCGGATTAGAGATGGGTGATACCACAGTTATAATCATTATGTCTACGGTCGAAATATGCGTGTGGCCCGACATTGTCGTGCGATATCCTGTTATTAGGTTTGCCTAAACTTCGAAACGGTTATCTGTCTTTAGGCAGGCCTAAATAATATGGTTCGAAGACGACAGATACTCGCAGGAAGTGCAGGACTCTTCGCATCGGCTCTCGCTGGCTGTACCGCGGGCGGGAGCGCGGATTCCGAGTCGACGGCCGCCGCGGAATCCGAAACCGAGGCCGCCACCGAGTCGACGACGACCGAACAGACGACCGAGAGCGCCGGGCAGTACACCGTCGAGATAGAACCGAACGACCCGTACACGTTCGAAGCAGTGCCGGAGACGTACGGCGTCGCCTCCGGGCCCTTCCTCGATATGGGGATGGCGCTCGGCATCCATCCGAGTGCGACCACCGGCCTCGAACGCGCGCCGCTCAAGTTCTACGACCTCCTCGGGCTCGAATTCGACGAGAGTCGAATCACCAAGCTCGCGAGCGGTGCGGAATCCGGCTTCGACAAGGAGAACTTCTACGCCGCCGACGCCGACGTGTGGCTCATCGCCCGCGCCACGCTCGGCCGCTACGTCAGTTGGGACGCCTCGGACTACGAGGAAGTCGAATCCCAGACCGGACCCTTCCTCGGTACGACTCTCCGGTTCGCCCCGACGGCCGCCGTCAGCAACGAGCCGAATCCGTACACGCTCTACGAGGCGTTCGAGAAGGTCGCAACGGTGTTCCAGCGCCGACAGCAGTTCCAGGCGTGGCAGTCGTTCCACGACGACCTCATGAGCACTATCGAAGCCGGTCTCCCGCCGGAGGACGAACGCCCCACCGTCGCCGCCATCTGGCGCGGCGTCAGCCCCGACTCCGGCCAGTTCCGCGTCGCGCCCCTCCACCGCCTCGGCAACAACACCAAGTCGTACTTCCGGGTCGGCATGAAAGACGCCTTCGAGGGACGCTACCCCGAGGGACCCATCGGCTACGAGGAGCTCATCAACGTCGACCCCGACTACATCGGCGCGGTGGGCGCGCTCACCTCCTCGACCCACGAGGAGTTCGTCGACACCGTCGTTGAGCCGTTCGAGAACAACGAGAGCGGACAGCGGCTCACGGCCGTTCAGGAGGGCAACCTCATCCGAAGCGCCGGGCAGTACATGGGCCCAATCGTCGATATGTTCTCGACGGAAGCCGTCGCCAAGATGGTGTATCCCGACCAGTTCGGTGAGTGGCCGGGTGCGGTCGGAGACGTGCCCGAAGACGAACAGCTGTTCGACCGCGAGCGCCTCGTCGACATCGTCAACGGGAACTTCTGACGCCCGATGAGCAAGGTTACAGACGCGGTCGGTGCGGTTCGCGCGGAGTGGCGCGACCGGTACGCCGACTCGATGCTCGCCCTCGTCATCGTCGGCAGCCTCGCGGTCCTCCTCGGGGCGACGCTCTTACAGGTGAGCTTCGGCGCGTACCCCCTCACCCTCTCCGAAGCGTGGGGTGCTGTCTTCGACTCGGCGGTCGTGTTCGACGCCGACGTGTGGCGTGCGTTCCTGCTCGGCGGCGACATCCCCGAATGGTTCACCCAGCGCCAGTTCGTCGTCTGGAACATTCGCCTGCCGCGGGTTCTCGTCGGCGTCCTCGTCGGTGCCAACCTCGCGGTCTCGGGCGCAATCTTCCAGGTCGTCACCCGAAACGAACTGGCGAGTCCGTACGTCCTCGGCATCAGCGACGGCGCGGGGCTCGTCGTGCTCGTCACGCTGACGTTCCTGTCGGGACTGCTCCCGCTCATGCCGGTGCTCGCCGCCGTCGGAGGCGCAATCGCGTTCCTCCTCGTCTACCTCATCGCGTGGAAGAACGGCACCTCGCCGGTCAGACTCGTCCTTGCGGGCGTCGTCGTCGGGACGGTCTTCGGCTCCGTCCAGCGCGCGATGTTCTTTTTCATCAACGACCTCGGCGTCGTGATGTCCGCGCAGGCGTGGCTGTCCGGGTCGCTGCTCGGAACCGACTGGGCGCAGGTGCGTATCGCGCTCCCGTTCACCATCGTCGCGCTCGGACTCGCGCTCGCGGTCACCAAGGAACTCGACGTGCTGCTCCTCGGCGAGGAGACCGCGCAGTCGCTCGGCATGCCCGTCGAGAAGGTCCGCTTCGCCGTCGCCGGTATCGCCATCCTCTCGACGGCGGCGGCGATAGCCGTCGCGGGACTGGTCGGCTTCGTCGGCCTCATCGTCCCGCATATGGTCCGGAACCTCGTCGGTAGCAACTCGAAGCGGCTCCTCATCGGCTGTGCGTTCCTCGGGCCGGCGCTCCTCGTCGGTGCCGACGTGGGCGCGCGACTCGCGCTGAGTCCGATTCAGCTCCCGGTCGGCATCATCACCGGCCTCGTCGGGGGACCGTACTTCCTCTACCTCATGCGGAAAAAAGAGGACATCGGGTCGGTCTGAGGCCGTCGCCCCGCGTTCTCGGGCGGCGAGGCCGATACAGCCGCGTCAGTGCTCCGGCGTGGGGAGCCTGACTTCGACCGTCGACCCACCGCCGGCGCGGTCGACGATAGAAACCTCGCCGTCGAACTGCGTGACGAACCAGGAGACGGTCCACAGTCCCATCCCGCTCCCGTGCGACAGCGGCGTTTCCTCCCCGCGTTCCAAGATTTCGCGTTCCGTCTGCGGGATTCCCGGCCCGTTGTCTTCGACCGTAATTTCGACTCGCTCGCCCGAGATGCGGCGCGACGCGACGGTGACCACGGGGTCATCCTCGTCGTTGTGGACGATGGCGTTCTGCACGAGTTCGTCGAGCGCGAGGGAAAGCGAGTGCGCGCTCGCGAGCACGGTCTGCTCGCCCGGCCGGAGTCGAATCGTCGCATCGGGATATCGCCGCTCGTACGTCCGCTTGATATCCGACAACACGTCGTCGACGCGGACCGGCTGCTTGTCGGTGGATTCCTCCACGACGTTCTCGAACCGCCGGGCCTTCTCGCCGGTCGACATGAGGTCGTCGGCGTTCTCGATGATTCGGTCCGTCTTCGAGACCATCGCCTCGACCGAAAACTGACTCGCCGCGGTGACTATCTCGTCGAGCGCTCGAAGTTCGGCATCGATACCGCTGGTCGTCTCGCTGAGGTTCGTCACCGTCTCGGCCAACTGGTCGTAGTCGCCCTTCTCCGTCGGGAGGTCGACTGCGTCGAGGTCTCGGCGCAATTCTCGTGCGTACCCGCTGACGATATTAAGATTGTTCCGCAGGTTGTGCCGAAGCACCCGATTCAGCACCATGAGTCGCTCTTCGCGCTCTTTTCGGTTCGAGATGTCGCGCACCGCGCCGCGGACGCTCATGCCGTCATCCGCTGCCTCGCCTCGGATTTGAACCCACCGCGTTCGACCCGAAGCCGTAATCACCCGCATCTCGATGTCGAACGACTCGCCGTCGGCCCGCGCGCTCTCGATAGCCTCATTGATAATCGTCCGGTCGTCCTCGTGAAAGAACTGTCTGAGCTCTTCGAGCGTCAGTTCCGTGTCGGGCGGGAGATCCACCAGTCGTTTCGTCCCGTCGGTCAGCTGTAAGTCGTTGGTCCCGTAATCGACTTCCCACCCCCCGATATCGGCCAGTTGTTCGGTGCGTTCGAGCCGGTCTCGATTCCGTTCCAGCTCTTGTCGGTACTCGTAGGTCTCGGTGATGTCCCGGACGATTTTCGTGAACCCGCGGAGCTCCCCGCGGTCGTTGGTCAACGCGCGAACCGTGACGTGCGCGAGAATCCGCGACCCGTCTTTCCGGACGCGCCACCCCTTTTCCTCGTAGCTCCCCTCCGCTTCGGCGACTGCGAGCACCGTCTCGGGCGACGTACCGTCGTCGCTGTCGGGGTAAAACACCGACAGATGGCGGCCGAGAATCTCGTCGCGCTCGTAGCCTTTGATTCGTCTCGCGCCCTCGTTCCACGTTGCGACGTATCCGTCCGCATCGAGGAGAAATATCGCGTATTCAGTTACCTCCTGAAAGAACTCTCGTAGGATGAGATCGGATTCGATGTGTTCGAACAGCTCTCTCCGCTCGCTTGACATTATTGGTTGAGTACCATCCGCACGCGCATAAACTCCCCGGCGTTCGAGGCGTGTACGGTCGGAAGCGCCGTCGACCGGTCGTCGAGTCACCCGTCAGCGAGTCGAGCAACGAGCGTCGTCTCGGCGACGAACGTCTGCACCAGACCCACTGGAGGGCGCAGACCAACGCCCGCGTTCGCGTCGAAGGCGTCGTGGAGGGCGACATATCAGACTCGTCTCGCGCCTTGCGCGTGTAGCTATCGGTCCGGTGGGCGCTCGGCCCGGCGTCCAGAAGTATTTAGCCGTCGGCACTCCGACACGCAGTCGAACTTCCGCCAGAGTGCTTCCAGTATGACCCGCCCTCCACTCCGACTCAACCGACGCACGCTCGCCGCGTTCGTGCTTGTCGCCGTCGCGCTCTCCGCGGTCCTCTGGACGACGGGGGGCGCGATAGGCGACGCGAGCCCCGCAGTCGACGCGAACGTGACCGAGCGCTACCGCGGCATCGACGCGCTCACCGGAACACAGACGGTCGAGGTCCGAGCCGACGACACGGTTACGTCTCGGACCGTCGCCGACGTGACGCTCGTCCCGGAGACGGAGCGAAAGCGCGTGAACTTCCGGAACGCCGCGAATCGACAGTACGACCGGCAGGTCTCGAACGGGTCGACGCTCTGGCTTCACGAGACAGACAGGGATGCGGTGACCGTCATCGAACTGACGGGGCCGCCGACCGAGTCGAGGACGGCCGAACGGCTCCAACTGCTCGTCGCGGCCGCGGGGCTGACCGACGACGCCGGTCGTCCGCAGTCCATCGGCGTGTCACCGCTCCCCGTCGTACCGCGGCACGCCGGCGTCGCCCCCGGAGCCGACGCGAACCGTAGCTACACCGTCGAGTTCGTCGAGACCGACACCGTCGGCGGGCGCGAGGCGTACGTCCTCGACATCGTACCCGAGACGAACCGGAGCGAGGCGGGCTACCGCCAGCGGTTGTGGCTCGACACCGAGCGGTTCTACCCGCTTCGCAAGCAGACGGCGTGGACGGCCGACGGGACTCGGCGGTCGGTGACGACGACGTACACGAACGTGACGTTCGACGCGGCGGTGTCGGCCGACACGTTCCGCCCGGACATCGGCGCCGGCACGACCGTCGAGCGTCAGGAGACGCCGAACACGTCGTGGTTCCGGAGCAGGGCCGACTTGGTGGCGCGGAGTTCGATTTCGGTTCCCGAGCCGACGGTTCCGTCCGCGTACGAACTGGTCTACGCCACGCGGACCACCGGCCGCATCGACGGGGTCGGACTCCGCTACGCCGCCGGCGGCCGCGAACTCACGGTCGCGAAGTTCAACTACACCCTCGACATCGACGCCGACGAGCGCGACGCGACGGTCGGCGGCCGGCCGGCGACTATCGACTACGGACCGACCACCTCGGTGTCGTGGAACTGCGACGGCTACGGGTACACCGTCCGCGGGACCGGCGTCGAGACGGACCGCCTCGTCGAAGTCGGTCGCTCGGTCGGCTGTCCCGCCTGAAAACGGGCGAGTTTCTGGGTCAGAAACTGGCCCCCGTTTTATATGGGCTAACGGCGCGTCGGTCGAACTGCGATGGGCCCCGCCGAACTGACGCCGGACTGCCCTCCCGAGCAGTACCGGACTGTGCCCTCTGACAGCACCCCGGCGCCCATCGCGGTCATCGCTGACGCAGCAGCCCCTCCACAGCATCGCCGTACTACCCCGCAGTATCGACGCACTAACCCGTACCATCGTGCTCTCTCGACAGCCCCGCCGTGCTCCAGCCCCGATTCGGACTCCAACTCGGTCGCCGCGACCAACAGGGGTGGAAACCCGTGGGCCTATTAATCCGACGAGCAGTCATTCGACCACCGTGAGTGAGGATCCGGCGCTGGGCGATATTCTCGACCTCCTCAGCGACGAGTACGCCCGAGACATCCTCGCAGCGACGAGTACCAAACCAATGTCCGCACAAGAGCTTGCCGACGAGTGTGAGATGTCCAAACCGACGGTCTACCGCCGGGTGGAACGATTACAAGCGTACGGACTCCTCGACGAGCAGACCGAGATTCGAACCAGTAACAACCATTACAGCGTCTACACCGCCACGCTCTCCGAGTTCTCCGTGGCGCTAGACGACGGGTCGTTCGAGGCGTCGCTGACGCGTACCGACGACGAGTCGTTCCCCGGCGAGGGGGAATCCGACACCGCCGACCGCTTCAAACGGATGTGGGAGGACCTCTGAGATGGCGACGCTGTCGGCCGTCCTCGACTGGCTTATCGTCTCGCTCGCCCTCGGGTCGACGCTCGTCGGGAGCTACGTCGGCTATCAGGCCTATCGCGGCTACCGCCGTCACGACAGCCGGACGATGCGGGCGCTGTCCGCGGGCCTGTTCCTCCTCACGGCCGTCGCGTTCGGCGTCGCATTCGTCGGCTCGGTGCTCCTGCGTCAGGGCTATATCGGCCTCCAGTACCAACAGCCGCTCACGCTCGTCACGCGGCTGTTCCAGTTCTGCGGCGTGGTGCTCATCGCCTACTCGTTACATTCGCGAGGGTAGTCCGTCCGCGGGCCGTCGCGGGCGACCTCGTCGTGACGCTACTCGTTCACTCACGCGCTTTCTGCTTCTCATCTTTTCGTTCGTCACAAACACCGCTCTGGTCGTCTCACCTCACGAGTGCGCGAGCGTCCAGAACCCCTTGGGAACGATGGCGAACGCCGGGAACAGGAACAACGCGAGCAGCCAACTCGTGGACGGGCCGAGCGGGGTGACCACCACGGTGACGACGCCGACCGCCGTGAGGACGACCGAAGCGACGGCGGCCCAGACGAAGCGCCGGTCGAGCGGCGGGAGCGTCGTGGACTCGACCGGTAGATCGAACGCCTCGACGACTCTCTCGGCGTCCGCGACCGGCCCGAACGCGCGCTCCGTCTCGTCGTCGCCCCGGCCGACCGTCGCCGCGATGGTTCGCGTTCCGAGATAGCGGTCTGTGGGACGGGTCGCCACGACCTCGGCGTCGCGGAAGTCACCGACCGCCGCCGCCCACTGCGGTTTGCCGGTCAAGCGGTCGTGAGCGACGAGTCGGCCGCCGAACCGCCGGTAGGTCAGCCACCCGCTCGCGAGCGTGTCCTCGACCACGTCGCCGGCGAGCATGAACCCGAGGAGGGCGAGTCCGAAGAGGCCGAATCCGACCCAGACCGCGAGCGAGGCTTCCTCGGCGACGAAGGCGGTCCCGCCAATCCAGACCATCGCGGCCATGGTGACGTAGAACGGACCCGTCGTCGTGACCGCGCGCCAGACCGCGGCCGCGACGACCGCACGGCGGTCCACGTCGATTTCGGCCGCGGGTCGGCCGTCGGGAACGTCGAGCACCTCGCGGGTCGCCTCGCTGTCGGGGCCGGCGAGCCAGCCAGTCAGCCGACCGCCGCCGCCCCGGTCCGCGCGGAAGCCGGACCACTCGAAGAGGAGTTTCACGAGCACGAACGCCGCGAGGGTGACCGTCGCGCCGCCGAGGACGACGACGAACAGGAAACACGCGAGGAACATCGCCTGCCGGGCGGGGATTTCGACGAGGGCGTACGGCGAGCGCTCCGCGTATCGGTCGCCGCGGAGGAACGCGGCCGCCGTCTCGCCGACCTGCCCGACGACGAGCGCGGCGACGCTGACGACCGCCTCCGGGCGGGCGAGCACGTCGAGCACCGAGACGACCTCCGAGAGCGGCGCGAGGAGGAAGACGCCGACCCACGCGCCGCCGCCGACGACGGCCGTCGCGAAGGGGACGTTGCGGGGATACACCGGCGGGAGTCGGTCGTGAATAGTGACGCTCCCGCGCTTATCCACGAGGTCGCTTTCGGACCGGCTGAGCACGCCGCCCTCGCGGGACAAGGTCGGCGGTCGGCCGGCGAACAGCGCTTTCACACCCGAAAGCGGGAACAACAACAGCAGTTCGAGCGCGTAGACCGCGAGGAGGGTTTCGGGGTTCCAGCCGAACCACAGCACGCCGACGAGGGGGAGAAGGTTCGCGGAGAGCACCGGGAGAAACCCGATGCCGGCGGGGAGAGACGACGGTGAGGCGTCACCGTACCGTGGAGGGGCCATCGGATGCGTCGTTTTACGCATCCAATCATATAACTGCTGAAACCCGCGCTCGAATCGGCCCGGCGGCGCGCGACGACTCGGGAAGCGACTCCGACGCCCGACGCGAGTCAGACCACCTAACTGTCCCGAGTGAACTGTCCCTGTATCGACAATGCTCACTCCCAGCGAGAGGCGGCGAGCGAAAGTGGCGGTGTTGCTGGCGGTCAACGCCGTGCCGCTCGTCGGCGTGCTCGCGCTCGACTGGTCGCTCGTGGCGCTGTTGGCGGTCTACTGGGTCGAACTCGGCGCGTGCCTCGTCGGTGCCGCGGTGAAGGCGCTGTTCGCGGAGGGTAAGCCGACCTACGAGGCGAACGGCTTTTCGTGGCTCGTGTTCGGTGCCCTGTCGGAAAAGCGCGGCCGCATCAGCCTTCCCGTCCTGCCGCTGTCGATTCAGGTCGCGAACCTCCCGGCCATCATGATGACCCTTGCCGTCGGCAGCGTCGGTTGGGCCCTTTTCGGCGCAATCGGGGTCGGCGGCGTCGGGGAGACCACGGGCGCGACGATGACCGACGCCGAATCGCTCTCCGTCGGCTTGGGCGTGCTCGCCGTCATCTTCGGCCGCGCCGTCGACGTGGGTCGGTACTTGCTCGGCGGAACCCACGCGTCGGTCCCGCCGCAGCAGCCGCTTCGGTCGGCGCTCACGTCCATGGCCGGAACCGGTTCGGCGCTCCTCGTCGGCGGCGGGTTCGTCATCTCGGGTGCCCCGCCGCCGTTCGTGCTTGCGTTCGTCCTCGCGGTGAAACTGCTCGCCGATATCGTCGACGTCTACCGCGACCGACTGGAGGCGTTCGACGAGCGCACGTCGGTCGAACTCGGGTTCGCTCCCGACACCCCCGAGTGGGAGCGAATCGAGAGTTCGCGGGACGGGTCCGAAATCGTCCGTCCGAAGCCGTCGGCGGTCGTCGTTGGCGGGGTCGTCCGCGGGCTTAGCTCTCCGCTCTCGGTCTTGCTGGTGGCCTCGTTGACGCTGCTTGGCCTGCTCAGCACCGCGACGACCCCCGGCGTCGCGGTCGAACTGCTCGGGGGAGCGGTGGTCGTCGCCGGAGCGTTCACCGCGCTGGGCGTCTTCGACTGGTCGTTCCGGTATCTGGCGATGGAGTACCGCGTCGACGACGCGGACGACGCGGACGCCGACCCCGGGCGAGTCGTCGGCTACGACCGCCTGTTCGGGCCGCAGTGGCGACTCGCCTCCGAGTCGCGCGCCGAACTGGAGCGCGTCCGAAGCGTCACCGACCGCCTGTTCGGAACCGAGACGCTCCGCCTCGAACGCGATGACCGCGTGTACCGACTGCCGCACCTCTCCTCGGACGCCGTCGCACTCGCGCCGCTACGGCCGAGTCACCAGCTGACGAACGGGAGGTCGGGCGCGTCGAGCGCGACGAACTCCGAGACGAACTCGGTCGCCGGCGATTCGTAGATCTCTCGGGGCGTGCCGACCTGTTCGACGCGACCCTCGTTCAACACGGCGACGCGGTCGCACATCACCATCGCCTCCGCTTGGTCGTGGGTGACGTAGAGGCCGGTGACGTCCAACTCGGCGAGGAGCGCGCCGACTTCGGTCCGCAGGCGCGCCTTCAGTTGGGCGTCGAGTCCCGTCATCGGCTCGTCCAACAGGAGGACGTTCGGCTCGATGGCGAGCGCGCGCGCCAGCCCGACGCGCTGTTGTTGGCCGCCGGAGAGCGTCGTCGGGTCGCGGTCGCCCATCTCGTCGATGTCGAGCATGTCGAGCAGTTCTGCGGCCCGGTTCCGTCGCTCGCGCTTCCCGACGCCCCGCATCTTCAGCCCGAACGCGACGTTCTCGGTGACCGTCATGTTGTCGAACAGGGCGTACTCCTGGAACACCAACCCGACGTTGCGGTTCTCCGGGGGGACGTTCGTCACGTCCTCGCCGTCGAACCTGACCGTCCCGTCGGTCGGCGTCTCGAAGCCGGCGACGGTTCGCAGGGTCGTCGTCTTCCCGCACCCCGAGGGGCCGAGGACGCCCAGAATCTCGCCGTCCGAGACGGTGAGCGAAACGCCGTCCAGCGCCGTCGTGTCGTCGTAGTCCTTCCGAACCGCGTCTAGTGTCACGTCTGCCATTAGCCACCCCTGATGTCGAAGCCGCGGCGACCGACCCGCTGCAAGAGGAGGGTGACCGCGACGATGATGAAAAAGAACATCGACACGGCGGCCGCCGCCTTGGTGAACGAGCTGTTCGAGATGTGTCGCTGCAAGAAGAGCGCGAGCGGTTGGGTGCCGTTCGCCCAGACGATGTACGAGAAGTTGAACTCCGCGGCCGCGAGCGCCCAGCAGATGATGGCTCCCGAGACGATGCCCGAGCGGGCGTTCGGCACGATGACCGTCAGGAACGTCCGCGGCCACGACGCGCCCAGCGAGCGCGCCGATTCCTCCAGTTGCCGGAGCGGCATCGACTCGAACTCGCTTTGGACTGCCATCACCATGAACGGCGCTTTCAACAGGGAGTAGCCGACGATGAGCCCGAAACTCGTCGCCGAGAGGTCCGGATACGCCCGGAGGAACGCGACGCCCAGGATGACGCCCGGCACGAGCGGGAGCACCGAGACGGCGTTGACCCACTCTCTGCCCGGGAACTCGTATCGAGCGACCGCGTACGCGATGGGGACGCCGACGACGAGGTTGATGAGGACGCCGCTGAGCGCCAGCCCGATGCTGAACGCCAACTCCGCCGGGACCAACACCGTCAGCGTCTCGCCGCCGAGCGGGAGCCTGAACAGCGGGCTCCATCCCATACTGCGCTGGGAACCAATCGTGTCCGCGAGCCCCAGCACCGCCCGCCAGTTCTCGAAGGTGACGAAGCCCGAGGGGAGAACGCCGGTCCAACTCGCGGCGAACGAGGCGACGACGGTGAGGACGATGGGCGCGATGAGGAACGCGACCGTCGCGAACAGGGTCAGCGCCACGACAGACCGCCCGAGCCGACGCGAGAGGGACGGGGACGGGGACGGGGACGGCCTCATATGCCGACCTCCGCGCTGGTGTACCGAAGCCCGAGGACGGTGAACAGGAACGTGAACGCGAAGTAGACGGTCGCCATCGCACCGGCGACCTGCACGTCGTAGCCGACGCCGAGTTCCCGCGAGAGTTGGAGCGTCCAGACGACGAGCGTCTGGATGACGACGAGCGTCCCGAAAATCGCCAGCCCTGTCCGGAACGTGAGAATCAGCGCGCCGGTGATGCCCGGTCGAATCTGCGGGAGCGTGACGTACCGAAACGTCTCGAACGGCGTCGCGCCGAGGGCTTGGGCGGCCTCCTCGGCTGCCGAATCGACCTCGGCGTACGTCCCGCGGAGGATGAGCGTCGCGCGCGGCACCATCGAGTACACGAAGGCGACGAACAGCCCCGGGACGCTGACCGCAAAGGCGAGGTCGGTAGGGCGGCTCCCGGTGAGGGCGGCCGCGACCGCGGTGACGACGCCGTTGTTTCCGAACAGCACCAGAATCATGAACGCGGCGACGATGCCGGGGAGGCTGATGGGAAACGAGACGAGCGTGACGAGGAGGTCCTCGCCGGGGAGGTCGTACTTTTCGAGGGCGTGCGCGATGGGGACGGCGAGCCCGACCGAGACGAGCGTCGTTCCCGTGGTCAGCCACAGAGAGTCGAACGCCACCCGGCGGTAATAGGGGTCCCCGAACAGCGTCGCGTAGGCGTCGAGCGAGAACCCGACCGACCGATACTGGGCGGTCGAGACGCTGATGCGAACGACTTCGGAGAGGGGATACAGCCCCGCGACGACCACCAACGCGGCAAACGGCGCGCACAGCGCGACGATGCGGCGGTACTCGCGCTCCCGTTCGGTGACGGGGTTCGCGACGGTCTCGACCGCGCCGACGACTCGCGCCGTGAGCGCCCGGACTGTCGAGAGCGAGCTGTTCTCGGCGTGTCGGTCGGACATCCTCAGATGTTCGCGCCGCGCGTTATCTCTTGGATGATGTCCTCCTGCTGGTCGACCAACTGGCCGTAGTCGACTTGGAACTCCGTCCGGTCGTACTCTGCCGGGTCGATGAACTCCTCGGGAAGCTCCAGCTCCGAGGAGCGAATCGGCCTGACGTAGGCGTCGAGGAACTGCTGTTGGCCCTCCAGCGAGAGGACGTAGTCCATGAACAGTTTGCCGGCCGCCGGGTTCGGCGCGCCCTCCAAGAGCGCGTAGCCGTACGGCATGTTGAGCGCGCCTTTGTTCCCGTTTTCGCCGCCCAAGAGCGCGACGCCGACGTTCTCTTCCGCGACCTCGTCGTTGTTGTACTTGAGGTCGAGGCCGGAGTAGTCGTACCGGATGAACGTGGCGTACTCCCCGCGGGAGAACTGCGCGAGGAAGTTGTCGGTGAACTCCGCGCCGCCCTCCTGAATCCGCTCGTAGTAGTCGATGACGGGCTGGAGGTCGTTCATGCTACCGCCGCGGGCGTTGTTAATCGACAGCGCCGCCGCGAGTCCGACCGCCGCCTGCGGGGTCTGGAGCGCGAGGTCCTGCATGAGTTCGGGCTGGAGCAGGTCCTCCCACGTGGTCGGCTCGTCGAGGCCGCGTTCCTCGTAGATGTCCTTCCGATAGGTCACGGCCGTCGTCACTCGACGGGTCGCCGTGACGTGGCCGTCGTCGGTCTTGAGCGAGTCAGGCACCTTGTCCCACCCCTGCGGCTTGTACGCCTGGGTGAAGCCCTCGTTCCGGGCGACGATGCCGTAGGTGTAGCCGCCGTTGTACCCCGAGTGGGTCATGTTGTTCGAGTGCGAGCGCATGTGCTGGAGCGCCTCGCCCGACGAGCGGTCGTCGTCGTGGACGGCCACGCCGTAGGAGTCCTCGAACGACTGCATCAGCGACGGCCAGTTCATCCACCCGGACTGGACGCAGTAGAAGTACAGCATATCGGGGAACGCGGTGGCCTCGATGTTCGTCTGGAAGTCCCGATAGCCGACCTCGTACGTTTCCGCGTCGCCGCCACCGGACCCCGTCGCGTCGGCGTCACTCTCGGAACTGCTCGTCGTCAGACAGCCGGCGAGACCCGCCACCGCCGCGGCAGAACCTCCGATGAAACTTCTCCTGGTTGATACCATCACCCGGTCAACATGACTGTCCGTTAAAGGGGATTGCTATGAGCCTAACGTAGCCGTTTCGACGGTTGGGACACCTACATAGCGCTCCGAAGGGAACAATAGGGTGCGGCGGCGCGCTAGTTCTTGAACGCGCCGGCGACGAGGAGCGGGAAGACCAGCGTCGCCTCGGCTTCGACCTGCGTGTAGTTCGTGTCGTGGTCCTTGATTTTCCCCCACGATACGGCTTCGTTCGGGGGCGCACCCGACAGCGATCCGTCGCCCTCCATCCCCGTCGAGATGTAGACGACGTAGTCCGCGCCGCCGCGGAAGAGGTTCGTCATGATGGCGTGGTGCTTGGGGACGCCGCCGCCGACGGCGATGAGACCGGTTTCGTCCGCGAGGAGGCCGTCCTGGATGAGCGAGTCGTAGTCGTCGAGAATCTCGATACCGACCTCCTTGTCGTAGCCCTGCCGGTAGTAGTAGAGGAAGTTACCGACCTCGGCGTCGGTGAGCGCCGGGCAGTAGACCGGCACGTCGTTGTCGGCCGCCTGCTTCAACACCGAGTGCTCGTCGTCGAGCGTCGCGCCCAGTTCGCGGGCGAACGCCGTCGGCGTCCGCACTTTCTCCTCCGCGAAGAAGTCCTCGAAGAAGTCGTAGAGGTACTGTTCGAGCCAGACGTACCGGTCGGAGGGGACGTAGATGTTGCCGAGGCGGTTGATGCCGCGCTCTCGGAGTTCGCCCTCGTCGGCGTCCCACGAGCCCATCTTGAACGGCTTGGCGGTCTTGATGACGTCCTCGGTCAGCGACCCAGAGGTCGTGATGAGCACGTCGACGAACCCCTCGCGGACGAGGTAGGCGACGGCCTCGCGCAGGCCCGACGAGACGATGTTCGAGGTGAACGTCAGGTAGACGGTCGCGTCCGCCTCCTGCATCTCCTCCGCGATGTCGATGGCCTCGGCGAGCTGCGTCGCCTGAAAGCCGGTCGTCGCGTACGCGTCGAGGAACTCGTCGAAGTCGAACGCGCCGTCGAAGTCGTAGCCCCGAACGTCGGCCGAGTCGATGGCCTCGTCGCTTCCGGGGACGACGCGGTCGTGAGTGTCATCTTCGGTCATCGGGTACGGCTCGCACCGGCGCGCTTGAATCAGTTCCGTTTGGACGCGAAAAACCGCGTGACAGCGTGGTGATTCACACCAATTCGCTCGGAGACAGTCACCGCACCGAACGCGACTCGTCGGCCTCGACGGACTCGGGGCGAGTGTACCACCACGCCCACGCGACGAGTACGCCCTGAAGCGGCAGGCGAAGCCACAGCGCGGCGTCCGAGGGCTCCCGAAACGCCGCCGGAACGCCGTCGAGCACGATGTCGCTCGTCGCCATGTAGACGTTCGCGGGGAAGACCGCAATCAGCAGTGCGATGAGCCCCCACGCGGCGACGCGCTGAGTGCGGCGGACGACGACGCCGACGCCGAGGGCGATTTCGACGACGCCGGAGACGTAGACGAGCGCGAGCGCCGCCGGGAAGACGGGCGGAACGACCTGCGCGTACGCGTTCGGCACGACGAAGTGCATCACGCCGGCGAGGACGTAGAGGCAACCCATCGCGTACCGGAGCGGCGTCTTGAATCGGCGGAGTCGTTCGGTGGCGAGAGTCATCTCGAATCGACGTTGGGCCGGCGGTGGAAGACGCTGTCGGCGGCAACGACGCGGCGGCAACGACACGGCGGCCACGGACGCTTTCGAAGCTCACTAATCAAACAGTAAGACAGTAGATATACTGATAATTTCGTCCGTCCGTCTCGTGGCCGAAGCGACCGAAGTCGGGGCAAACCGCCGGCGGGCTGGGAGCCGACCACGGGACTCCCGCGTCGATAGCCCCACCCACGACGACGGCGTCGTTTGCCACGAACAGGTGAGATTCGGGCGATTGAGAGTGTTACGGTGATATCTTCGTGGCGGTGTGAGCGCGGTCGCACGCGCCGCGGTGGAGCGGGTGCGTTTCGGGGCATCCAACAGTTCGGGAACGCGTCCAAATCACGACCGAGGTGGGACGTTCCCGACTGCTCGGCTCGTTCGAACGAAGAAACGCCGAGTGTGGCGCTGTACGCCCCCGAATCGACAGGGGGTGAGACAGACGATTCGTCGGAGGAACGTCGTCGTTCCAAGCCGCGGTCGGGACCGCGACCGGCGAGGGAGAACTATCATAATATCTAGTAGAAAATAGTTTGTTTTCCGAGTATTCGCCGCGAATTCGGCGTCGTCGAACGCGGCGTCCGAACTACGGATAGTACGGTCGGATATATATCGCTACTAGCAACTGACTTGTGGGTGTTGTCGAGAGCCTGGGCTATGTCCGCAGATGGACGACAGACAGAGCCGTTCGTAGAGACGTTGATAGAGGGCTGTGAGAACATCCCGGCGGAGCCGACGCCGGGCGACTACGTGGTGGTGGACGTGACCCACTTCTCGGCGACCGTCGCGGAACTGCTCGCGCTCGGTGCGGAGTACGTCCACGTGACCGACGAGCGCGGCGACGAACCGGCGTACCAGGAGGACCACCCCGACTGTCTCATCGGCGGCGGCAAGACCGACGACTACGAGCCGAACCCCGGCTACGACTTCTTCAACTCGCCGAGCTACGTCCAGCAGTTGGACCTCGACGGGCGACCGACCGCGATGACCTCCACGAACGGCGGGCGCGCCGTCTCGACGCTCCGCGAGCGCGGCGGGTCCGACGTCGAGGTGTTCGTCGGCGGCTACACGAACGCCGCGGCGGTCGCGGACCTGCTCGAAGCTCGCGGGCGGCCGGTCACTATCGTCGCCAGCGGGTCGAGCGGCCAGCCGACGCCCGACGACACCCTCGGCGCGGCGCTCATCGACGAGTGCCTCCACGGCGACGGCCTCACCGACCGCGACCGCGAGCGGTACGCGCGCCTCCTCGTGACCGCGAAGGGGCCGCGATACGAGCAGAAACACGAGATTCGGCGGCGCGACCTCCACGAGTTCGAGACGGCTATCGACTCCCGGTCGGTCGTGCCGGTCCTCCGCGGCGACCGACTCGTCCCCGCGAGCCGGGTCGATGTCTGAGGCGACGCCCGTCCAGCGACCGCGGTTCGGTGCGTCGATGGACATCCGCTACGCCGACGAGGTGGCCTCGTTCGCCGGGTTCCTCCGGCGGTTCGACCTGAACCACGTCGAACTCCGCGCGGGGTATCTGGACGTGCAACCGGGCGAGCGAGACGCCGAGCGCCTGCGGGCGGTCGCCGAGGAGTTCGACGTGAGCTACACGGTCCACGGCCCGCACCTCGACG
Organism: Haloferax sp. AS1; assembly: GCF_014530665.1. Lineage (NCBI taxonomy): Archaea > Methanobacteriati > Methanobacteriota > Halobacteria > Halobacteriales > Haloferacaceae > Haloferax > Haloferax sp. AS1. The sequence continues at coordinate 27,014 of NZ_SPSA01000003.1, read as the reverse complement.
TCGCGCCCGGGAACGTCAACGAGCGCCTTCGGAACGCCGCGGTCGCGGCGACCAAAGAGGCAATCGAGCTCGCCGCGGCAATCGACGCCGGCGGCGTCATCGTCCACGGGGGGTCGGTTCGGACGCGCTACCCCGACCACGTCCGCGAGCACACCCGCGAGCAGGCGGTTCGAACGCTCCGCGAGTGCGCCGAGTTCGCCGCCGAAGTGGGCGTCCCGGTCTGCCTCGAAAACCAGCGCGACAAACCGGGCACGCGTCGGCACACGGCGACTCCGGACCGACTCGCCGCGTTCCTCGACGACGTCGGCGTCGGCGACGAGTTCCTGAAGCTGACGCTCGACGTGGGGCACGCGAAGGCGACCGGCGTCGATTACGAGCGGTTCGTCGAGCGGTTCGGCGACCGCATTCAGGTCGCGCACCTCCACGACAACGACGGCACCGAAGACGCGCACGAACCGCTCCCGTCGTTCCGGTCGGTCGCCGCGGACATCGACGCCCCGTACAACGTCTTGGAGATGAAGTCCCGCGCTGACGTTGAGCGCTGCGTGAGCGGGACCGACACCTGACGGTCGGGGTCGGTATCGGCGTCAGCGTCGGTGTCGGCGTCGGCGGCATCGCCACCGCTCGATTCCCGGTTCCGTGCCGTTCTTTTTTTTGACGCGAGCAGTTCGTGCAGTCGCATCCGAAGCGGTTCGCGAGCGCCGCGGCCGGTCGGCGTCCGGAGCGCGATATACTGATGCGATTGCTATGTACTGCCACCGATTACTCCACAGAGTATAGTCGGATATACAGTCGTACGCTGTGCTCATACCAACGATTAACCAATCCGCTTAACGACCACCACCCGGATGGTGACAACGTCCAACAACTCGAGTAGTGCGTTCAGTTTCGACCACAGGGACATGATGGCGTTCATCCTCGTCATGTCGCTGCACGGTTTGCAGAGCATGATTACGGAACTCCTGCCGGAGTTCTCGATAGGCGGGTTAGGCGTCTCTATCGGACCGTTCTGGTTCGTCGCGATGTCGGTCGTTCTCCTCTTCCGGTCGTTTTGGGCCTGTCTCGCGATTCCGGTCGGCGGCATCGTCTTCGGAGAGATTCTCATCGGTGACTTCAGCGCGCTCGGCGCGGTCGAGGGCCTCATCGTCATCACGCTGTCGTGGTTCTTCGCGATGTCGCTCATCACGGACCCGAAGAACGTCAAGCAAATCGCGGCGGTGGGCTTCCTCGCGAAGGCGATGGAAGAGACCGCGGCGTGGTTCATCGACGTCGGGAAGTTCTACGTCGGCGTCGAAGAGCTCGAAGCGATTTCGTGGCTCCCCGAGACCGTGTGGGCAACCGAGGGAATCGGGGCGCTGCTTCAGATTATCATCGCCGGCGTCGTCTTCGGGGCGATTCCGACGCTGTTCCTCTACCCGCGACTCCGCGGGAAAATCGAACCGCTGCTCGGCATGAGCCCCGTCGAGGGCCGCGACGGCCCGATGTTCACGCGCACGTCGCTGAAGCGACTCATCGCGTGGGTGGCGCTGATACCCGTCGCGTTCGCGTTCGAGACGCTGAGCGAGACCAGCGGCGGGCTCGTCACGTTCACGCCGGAGTTCGTCGAAACGTACGGCCAAGCGTTCCTGTTCGTGCCGATTGCCATCGCGGCGGTCATCTCGTTCGGGCTCGTCGCCTACCGCCAGCGCAAGGTCGACGGCTTGCAGGACTGAACCCCATCTTTTGTTTTCATGAGCAGCAACAACATCGTCGTCGAGGACCTGACGTTTCAGTACCCCGGCGGCGACGAGGCGGTACTGCGCGACGCGAGCGTGACGATAGAGCCGGGCGAGTTCACGGCCGTCGTCGGTGGCAACGGCAGCGGCAAGACGACCCTGTGTAAGACGTTCAACGGCCTCATCCCGCACTTCTTCGAGGGGACGTTCGACGGGCGCGTCAGCGTCGCCGGCACCGACACCCGCGAGTCGGACGTGGCCGAACTCTCGAAGACGGTCGGCTACGTCTTTCAGGACTTCGAGAACCAACTCGTTCAGGAGACGGTCCGCGACGACGTGGAGTTCGCGCCCCTCAACCACGGGCTCGACGACTACGCCGAGCGGGCGACCCGCGCGCTCGAAACCCTCGGTCTCGACCACCTCGAAGACCGGTTCATCTGGGAGCTGAGCGGCGGCCAGCAACACCTCGTCGCGCTCGCGGGGGTGCTGGCGATGGACCCCGAGTTCATCTTCGTCGACGAGCCGGCCGCACAGCTCGACCCCCGAAACGCCCGCGAGACGTACGAACAGCTCCGACGACTCAACGAGGAGCGCGACAAGACGGTCATCGTCATCGAACACCACTCCGAGTTCATCGCCGACTACTGCGACGAGATGGTGCTCGTCTCCGACGGCGGCGTCGCCTGGAAGGAACCGGTCGAAGTCGGCCTCAACAGGCTCGACGACCTGCTCGCCCACGACATCCACCCGCCGCAGGTCACGCAAATCGCTGACGGCCTGCCGACCGAGGTGGGCACCCTACCCAGCGGTCGGTATCCCGTGACCGTCGACGAGGCGGCAACGGCGTTTCAGCCCGCCACGGCGCGCGGGTCGCGGGCCGCGGTCGACGGCGGCGCGGTGGCGACAGCCGGCGCGGACACCGGCGGCGCGCCGACCGACGGTGAACAGGATAGGGACGCGCTGGTGACGATGCGCGGTGTCGGTCACGGCTACCCCACGCTTCGAGAGGGGTACAACCACGTCCTCGATGGGCTGGACCTCGAACTGTACGCGGGCGACCGGGTCGCCCTCGTCGGTGCCAACGGCTCCGGGAAGTCGACGCTGTTGCGGTTGCTGACGGGGTTAGAGTCCCCCAACCGGGGGACGGTGACGGTTCTCGGGCGCGACACGAGCGAGACGCTTCCCGAGCAGTTGGCCGACGACACCGTCTACATCCACCAGAACCCCGAGGAGATGTTCGTCGAGGACACCGTCCGCAAGGACATCGCCTACTACCTCGAGAACCGCGACGCCCCGAACGTGGACGACCGCGTCGACGAGATTCTCGCGTATCTGGACCTCGAACACCTCGCGGACCGTGACGGTCGCCTGATGAGCCTCGGCCAACAGCGCCGCGCGTCGCTCGGCATCGGGCTCGCGACCGACCCGACGGTCGTCCTCCTGGACGAACCCACGGGCAGTCTCGACCTCCAGAGCCGCCGCGAGGTGACCGGCATGCTCCGGAAGGCCGAGAGCCGCGTCGAAACCGTCGTCGTCGCCTCGCACGACCTGCAACTGGTCGCGGCGTGGGCCAACCGCGTCCTCGTCATGGGCGAGGGCGAGGTGCTCGCGGACGCGCCGCCGGCGGCGGTGTTCTCCGACCCGGACCTCCTCGCCGAGACCGACCTGCGCCAGCCGCAGGTGGTCGAACTGAGCCGGCGACTCGGGCTGGAATCCCCCGCCCTCAGCACCGACGCGATGTGCGAGACGCTGGCTCGGTCGCTCGGTGACGACGTGGTCGAAGCTGGCGGTGGCGGCGGCATCGGTGAGGCCGGCGATAGCGACGACGAAGCCGAGTCGGACGGAGGGGCGCGATGAAGTACGTCGACGCGCTCACCGACATCTCGGTCACCGACATCAAGGTGGACCTGATGCGGACCGCCTACGACAACGAGGACGCCCTGTTGAACAGCTTCGACCCGCGCGTGGTGCTCGTGTGGACCGTGCTGTTCATGATTATTCCGTGGCTGTTCTACGACACGCTCCCGCTGGCCATCCTGCTCGCGGCGGCCTTCGCGCTCGCCGCGCTCTCGCAGGTCAGCAAATACCTCCTCGCGTTGCTCCTGTTCGGCCAAGTCACCAACGTCGGCTTCTTCGTGGTGTTGGTCCCGCTCATCGGCGGGGCGATGCGAGCGGTGGGCCACCTGGGTGACAACGCCGGTCGGGTCGTCGAAGGCGTCACGACGGGTGATGTGAGCGTGTTCGCCGAGACCGGAACTATCGTCGCGGCCGCGGTCGGTCGGGGTATCCACACCGCCACGACCAGTCAGGAAGTCGGAATCGACGCCGTCGGGGCGCTCGTCCCGTTCTTCCTCAAACTCACGATTATCTCGGTCATCAGCCTCGCCGTCTTCTCGGCGATGAGCCCGCAGAAGCTCAGCAAGGGGATGTTGCGTCTGGGCGTCCCCCGTCAGCTCACGTTCGCCATCGCCTACGGCTACCGGATGATGCCGCTTCTCGTCGAGGAGTACCACGCGCTCATCAACTCCTTCCGCCTCCGGAGCAAGGTTCCCGAAAAACAGGGACTGTTCAGGTGGCGCTACTTCTCCTACCTGCTGACGCTCTCGGTCAAGGCGTTCTACCCGCTGATTTTCAACGTGGCGAAGCGCTCGCGGGTCACCGTCGAGGCGATGGAGACGAAGGGGTTCTCGCGCTCGCTGGGCGACGAACAGAGCCAAGCCCTCCGGACCGAGGGCATGATGGTGCGGACCCGAGACGTCACGTTCGTCTTCGGGTCGCTGCTGTTCGTCGCCGCAGTCTGGGTGTTTACCTGAGCTGACGGCACGCGTCGGCACGCGTCGACCCGCGAACTATTTTCGACTCCGTACGACTACCGAACACGGGGGACGGCTACCGAACGGAAAGTGAGGCAGACAATCCACATAGCAACCACTTCATCGGACATCGCCGTCAACGAGAGTATGCAAGCGAGACAGACGCCGCCGGTCGGACGCGGGAGACGCTCGGGGTGTGGTGAACCGAGATGAAACCCGAAACACGGACGCGAGGAGTGGACGACGAATCAGCGGAGGCAAGCGAGGAACCCGCCGGAGCCACGCATCGATACCTCCCGTGGGCAGTCGCCGCCGGGTCGGCAATCCCGGTCGTCGCGCAGCTCGCGGCGCTCCCGCCGGACCCGACGACGACGGCGCTCGACCTCGTCGGCGAGGGCGTCGTCGTCGCCGTGCTCTTCGCGTGTCTGTTCGTGGTGCGACGAATCCGCGACCCATCGGTCTTCTATCCGTTGGCAGGCGGCGTCGCGGCCTCGTACCTGTTCGCGCTGACCGACTTCCTCGACGAGTTCGTCGAACAGCCCGTCTGGTTCAGCTACCTGTTCGAAGACGGCGCGCAGGCGGTCGGCGCGGTGCTCCTCGTGTTCGGCCTCTATCGGTGGACCGTCGCGCGCCAGCGACGGGAGACAGAACTCCGCCAACAGCGCGAACAGCTCGCCGTCCTCAACCGCGTCCTCCAACACGACATCCGCAACGACGCGCTGGTCATCCGCGGGTGGGCGTCGGTCGTGCGGAAGGAGGCCGGGTCAGGGGCCGACGAGCGACTGGAGAACATCGTCGCCGCGAGCAACGGCATCATCGACCTCACCGAGAGCACGGCGCAGTTCACCGACGTGCTCACCTCGGACCGCGCCGCCGACCTCGAACCGAAGCCGCTTGTCGAAACCGTCGAGACCGAGCTTCAGAAGGTCCGCGCCGGGTACGACGCCGACGTGGTCGTCGCCGGCGACCTCCCCGAGGTAAACGTCCTCGCCCACAGCATGCTCTCCGCGGTCTTTCGGAACCTCCTCGTCACGGCGGTCGAGCGGGCGGACGCCGAGCGCCCGCAGGTCCGTCTGCGCGCCGATTGCGGCGCGGAGACCGTGACCGTCCGCATCTCCGACGACGGAGCGTCGTTCCCCGAGGACGCCCGCCTCGACGCGGGCGAGACCGTCGCGGAGACGCCCGACTCCCGAACCGGTCTCTCGCTCGTCGCCGCGCTCGTCGATCAGTTCGGCGGGAGCATTGCGGTCGAAAACGACCCCGACGGCGGCACGACCGTCGCAGTCACCCTCAGAACCGCCGAGGACGCGACGGAGTCTCCCACCGACCGGGTCGCTGAGAACGCCGGCGACGCCGAATCGACGCCCGCGGGGTCGCCTGCGACGAGCGTCGGCGGGGACGCCCGAGACGACTTCGCCGCCGTACATTCGGACCGCGAATCGTCGGCCGGCCGAGGCCCGTCGGCCGGTCGCGGCGACGCCGCCAACTACTGAGGCTCCGTCTCGGCTTCTCGTTTGCACCCGCCGTCCTCCGTCTCCACCTTCGCACCCTCGCCCGGAATCACGTCTCCCCCCGCGTCAAGCATATGTGCACGCACCGAATAGCAGTCGGTAGTGAGCGACTCACACGACTCCCCGGGCGGGAAACGCGGCCCCGAGAGCAAGGTCAGCCGACTGCTCCGCGAGCGCGGCTTCGACGGCTTCGGCGCGGAGCTCGAACGCCGCTGGACCGCTGAGGCGGGCGCGCGGTCGAGCCTCCGCGACCTCGCTGACGCGTTCAACCGTCGGCTCCTCCGCGCGGCGCTCGACGGGCGAAACGAGCGCGCCCTCGACGGCGAAATCGAGACCCTGTACCGCGTGCTCACCGACGACGGCGTTTCGAGCGGGGCGCGGACGAAAGCGGTCCACCGACTCGAACGCACCGGCGTCGACGTCGAGCGACTGGAGGCCGACTTCGTCTCGCATCGGGCGATGCGCACCTATCTCACCTCGTACCGCGGCGTGACGCCGCCCTCAGAGACCGACTGCGACGACGGCGACCTCCGCGAGCACCGCACCGAAACCATCCGACGCCTGCTTGGTCGCGTCGAGCGCGTCACCGAGAAGTCGCTGTCCGACCTCGCGGCCGCCGACGAACTCGACGTCGACCCCGAGACCGCCGAGGTGTACGTCGACGTTCGCGTCCACTGCCCGGACTGTAACGCTCACTACACCGTCGAATCCCTCATCGACCGCGGCGGTTGCGACTGCGACTAACGCCGCTTCGCGCTTCGTCCTCCCCGATATCGAGCATCCCGAAGCGACTGGGTTCCGAGTTCGAAAGCCGTTCCGAAGCCCGCCGCGGTTCGAAACACGTTCCACCGATGTCTGTGGAACGGATTGTATGCCACCGCCGTCAGACGGAGATACGAGGCAGAAAGACGAATGGCACGAAGGCCGTCGCGGACGAATCGACGACTGAATCGACGATTGACTTCCCGAGACGGCTCAAACCGCGGTCTCAAGACGCCGATACGCGGATTCGAACTCGGGGCGAGAAACACGTTCCAAAGATATCTATGGAACGGGTTTCGGACTCGTCACCAACTGTTTTCACGGACCCCGGTGTGGACACCGTATGGCCACGACGAACGGACCGGCCCGCCTGACCGTCGCCGGAATCGGCGGCTTCGACGAGACCACCGTCGCGTTCGAACGCGGCGTCACCGTCCTCACGGCGGGGGACGCCGCCGACCGAACGTCGCTCCTTCGGGGTCTCGTGACCGCGCTGGGAAGCGACGAGCACTCGCCCGACTGCGACGCCGATACCGACGACAGCCGGGTCGAACTCGCCGTCGAGGGCGAGCGGTACGTGCGGACGTTCGCGGGAGAAGGCGACCGAGTCGTCGCGTCCGGCGACCCGTATCTCGACGACCCGGCGGCCGCCGACCTGTTCGCCTTCCTCCTCGGCTCGAACGAGGCCCGACAGGCGGTCACGGCCGAACGCGACCTACGGAAACTCGTCGTGCATTCGGTCGACATCGACGCCGTCAACGAGGAAATCGCTGACCTCCGCGCCGAACGCGCCGAGTTGGACGACCGAATCGAGGCGCTCGCGGCGCTCGAACCCGAGCGGCCGGGGCTCCGCGACCGCCGCGACGAACTCGACGCGACTATCGAGCGACTCGAAGCCGAGTTAGCGGACCGGCAGGCGACCCTCGACGGAATCGAATCCGCGGCGGTCGACGGCGACACCGACGCCGAGGCGAACCCCGAACCCGACGCTAACGGGTCCGATGCAGAGGCGCGACAGGGCCGGCGACGGGAGTTGTACGCGGCGCTCGACGACATCGAGTTCGAACTCGAAGCAGAGCGAGAGTCGCTGGACGCGCTCGACGCAGAAATCGACGACATCGAATCGGAACTGGACTCGCGTCCCGCCGACCCGGCCGCCGAACTCGACGACTTGACCGCCGAACTCGCGGAGTCACGGGCGCGAAAACGACGACTGGATGCCGACATCACGGACGTGCAGCGGACGCTCCAGTTCAACGAGCAGTTCCTCACGTCGGAGACATCGCCCGTCGCCGCTGCGAGCGAGGTCGAACGCGAGAGCGAGAGCGAGAACGACGAAAGTGACGGCGAGTCGGACGACGGCGACAGCGTCGTCTGTTGGACGTGCGGAACGTCGGTTCCCGAAGCGAGCATCGAATCGACGCTCGACCAACTCCGAGCGCTCCGCGACGACCGCCGCGAGGAGCGTGCCGAACTCGCAGACCGCATCGAACGGCTCCAAGAACGCCGGTCGGAACTCGAAGCCCTGCGAGAGCGACGACGGGACCTCGAAACCCGACGCGAGGAGTTACGCCGCGAGCGCGCCGAGCGTCGGTCCCGCGTCGAAAACCTTCAAGCCCGACGCGACGATGTCGAATCGGACATCGTCGACCTGCAACGCGACGCCGAGGACGCCGAGGCGGGCGAGGGCGACCGCGCCGCGCTCCTCGACGCCCACCGCGAGGTCAACCGCGTCGAATTCGAGTTGGAACGGCGGCGCGAGGAACGCGACGCCGTCGTCGACGAACTCGAAGCCCTCGACGCCGAACTCGACCGACGGACGGACTTCGAAACGCGGAAGAATGAAATCGACGACCGAATCGACGGCCTCCGAGACCGCATCGAACGGCTCGAACGCGCGACGGTGTCGGCGTTCAACGACCGCATGGCGGACGTTCTCGACGCCCTCGAACACGACCGACTCGCCCGTGTCTGGGTCGAACACCGGAACGACGGAGACGGCGACGACGACGCGCTCTCGACCGGACGGTTCGTCCTCCACATCGAGCGCCGGACTGACGACGGGAAGACCTACGAAGACGTTATCGACCACCTCTCGGAGTCGGAGCGCGAACTCGTCGGCCTCGTGTTCGCCGTCGCCGGCTACCTCGTCCACGAGGTGTCCGACGACGTTCCGTTCCTCGTTTTCGACTCGCTGGAAGCCGTCGACGCCGAGCGCGTCCGCCGACTCCTCAACTACGTCCGCCCGCACACCGACTATCTCGTCGTTGATGTGTCCGGCGAGAGCGCGCGAGCGCTCTCCGAGTCGTACCGACGACTTCGGGCTCTGTGACTCTGAACTGCCGGTTCGAAAGAGCCAGACCTGACAGGCCTATGTCTGTAATCACAACCGCTGCAAACGAAGTACTCGGGGAGCAGCCCGAAGCCACGCAGGGGGTACACGGGTGGGTCTGTTATGCACGGCCGGTCTTCATCGGTACGACGGCAGCGAGAGTCAAACCCACGTGCAACGGTGTCGACTGCGGTAGCTACCGATTTCTCGGTGTGATTCCACCATTAATAGAATTTATCTGTCCCCCGTCGAGGCCGTGGGGTCCGTGTTACTGAACCTGAACGACCCCTTCAGGTCGTACTCTTGGCCGAGAACGTGGGGGAACTCGACGACGTTGCCTCCGTTTTCCCCGTGCTGGTAGTAGTTCCATTGTATTCCTTTTGCCGTGCGGGCCAGCGTCGTCGATGGCGTGAGAGATGATTCGTCGTGTACCGACGGTGCAGCGCGCTGAGTCCGTCAACGACTGACACCGAGAGAAACGCCGAGGCGAGGTTACTACGGGGGCCTGTTTGTCATCAGTCATGTGGATAACTAGCACTTCTAATATAGGCCCGGGTGGAGTGAGAATATATCAGTATCTCATAACCCGATGTAGTAGTACATCAAAAGCACAAAATATAAGCTTAAATCCGGTTTGAGACACAACTATATGTATTTATCCAAATTATCCAACTTATTTAGATTTTTCAGAATATATCATACGTTTCCTCCCGCCGGTAATAATGCTATTAGTAATCAATACTCTTAGTGACTAATCACGTCGCGGACGGCCGGGGTCAGTCCCGCTATGAACTGCATTAGTTATCCAGACGATTCGCTCATTACCAGTCGATATACCCGAATTCGGTGGGTTCATCCGTCCCCTACCACGGTTTTCTCATACATGGGCATACGTCGTTGTAGCCAGTGGCAGTCTCCCTCTTACCGCCAGCGACCGAGGAGGGGGCGTTGACAGCATGGCGTCGGTCATCGCCGTTCTCGCAATCGCACTCTTGGCGGCTCTGTTTATGTCGTTCACCGTCGGTGCAAACAGTAACTCGGCACCCGTCGCGCCCGCCGTCGGCGCGAACGCTCTTTCGGTTCTCCGAGCGGCCCTCCTCGTCGGCATCGTGGCCGGACTCGGAGCGATTCTCCAAGGTGGCAGTATCTCGGAAACCATCGGCAAGGACCTCGTCACCGGCGTGTCGATTACGCCGCTCGCGGCGGCGGCGGCCCTGCTGACCGCCGCGACGCTCATCACAATCGGCAACACCTACGGCTATCCAATCCCGTCGGCGTTCACCGTCACGGGGGCGATGATCGGGGCCGGTCTCGCCCTCGGCGGCGGCTTCGCCGTCAACGAGTACGTCGTCATCCTCGGGTTCTGGTTCGCGATTCCGCTCGTCGAGGGCGTCCTCGCGTACGGACTCGCGCGCGGCCTTCGAAGCGACGCCATCCCCGAAACCGTCGGGATTCCCGTCCTCGGTGGCGCGGTCGGCTACGCGTTGGCCAACATCCAGCTCACGGTCATTCCAACCGCAGCCGGTACACAGGGGTCAGTCGCCCGATACCTCGCCACCACGTACCAGTTCCTTCCGACGGTCGTCGGCGGCTCGTACACCCTCGGGATGGTCGTCGTGAGCGTGGTCGGCGGGCTCGTTGCGCTCGTCGGGACACGGGCGTTGCTCCACCGCGACGAGACCGCGGGCATCAATCAGTTCCTCGTCGCGCTGGGGCTCGTCGTCGTGTTCACGAGCGGCGGCACGCAAGTCGGCCTGGCGACCGGTCCGCTGGAAGCCGTGTTCGAGACTGACCTCCAGCTCTCGTCGATTTACCTGCTCGCGCTGGGTGGCGGCGGCATCCTCCTCGGGGCGTGGATTCGAGGGCCGCGACTCGTTCAAGCCGTCTCGAACGAATACGCGTCGCTCGGGCCGAGGCGGTCGATAGCCGCCCTGATTCCCGCCTTTCTGATCGCACAGCTCGCGATTGTCCTTGGGATTCCAATCTCGTTCAACAAAGTGATGATTGCGAGTATCGTCGGAAGCGGACTCGCCGCCAGTTCGTCGGGCGGAAGCGGCGTCTCACCGCGGAAAGTCGGCATCACGATCGGGTCGTGGGTCGGGTCGATGCTGGGCGCGGGCGTCATCAGCTACGGCCTGTACCTCCTGTTGAACGCGGCCCCGGTCGTGGGGTAGTCAGGAGACGAGTTGGTCGATAATCTCTTCCTCCGCGGCCTGCGTTTTCATCCCCTCCCACGTCTCGAAATCGGTCGTGGCGACGATATACTCGTTGAGGCGGTCACGCGAGATGTCTTGGGCGTCGTCGATGTCGTCGAATTCCCACGGACTCTGCTCACAGAACCCGGCGAACGAGTCGAACTCGGTGTGGTCGCGCATGAACGACTGCGAGAAGAAGGCGTCCGACTGGACCCAAGTGCCTGCTTGCAGTTCGCCAATTCGGGTGAGCGCACTCCCAACTCTCTCTTCGAGGTCCTCCAGTTCGGTAATCTGAAGTTCCATAGCGGGGGTGGCGTCTCGACGCGGGTAAAAGCCACGACCAGTCACTGGCGTCAGTTCGAGGAGACACACGGCCCCCGCGTCCGGTTCGCACCTCGTCGGACCGGAGGGCCTGAGGACTCGTCGGAGCCGGATAGATTCCGAGACACGGAAATGGGCCACGTTCTGGGGATGCCGGTCAGGGCGTGTGTCATCCACCTCTCCGCGTCGAGCGCGGCACAGAGGCCGGCGACGAGCGCGATACCGGTCACCGGTGGCTGTCGTTCCATCGGCTCTCGCTTACGGTTTCGTCGCAGTCAACAGCCAGTCGTTCGGCGTTCGGCGTTCGACGCTGAACCCGTCGATTTCCGCGGGGGCGCGGTCGGTCAGCCCGCCGAGGAACCGCCGGACTGGCGTCGGGTCGCGGTCGCTGACGAGTGCGAACGTTTCGCCGCTCGCCAGCGCGGTGAACCGTTCTGCGACCCGCTCCTTCCGTCGTTCCGGCGGGTCCCCGCGGATGTCGAGTGCGCCGTCGGGAGCGTCGACATCCCACGCGGTCGCCGCCGCCTCGGAGACCGACTCCGCGAGTGTCTCGAACGCCGGTGCGGCGTCGCCGGGCGCGGGTGTCTCCTGAAACTGCGGGGAGAACGGTAGCTCGGCGAGCATCGTCGCGTCAAGCCGTTCGCTGGCGGCCTCACCGGGAAAGAGCCGGTGAGTGTCGCCGCAGGAGGGGCAGGCGAACTCGCGCATATTGACGACCGCCCCGAGAACCGGAACCTCGTTGTCCCGGAAGAGTTCGATGCTCCGCGCCGTGTCCTCCAGGCTTGACTCGAAGGGCGTCGTCACAACGACGACGCCGTCGACGGAAATCTCTTGAAGCGTCGTCAGAACCACGTCGCCGGTCCCCGGCGGAAGGTCCAAGACGAGCGTGTCGTCGGCGCTCCAAGCGGTGTCCGCGAACAGTTCGGTCAGCGCGTCGTGCGCCATCGCGCCCCGCCACGCCAGCGGCGCGCCCGACTCCATCAATCCGACGCTCATTACGTCGAGCGAGGCGTCGGGCCCCGCCACCGAGACGGGAAGCGGGTGGCCCTCGTCGTCCGAGTGGACGGGACCTTCGACGTCGAGCAATGACGGGACGTTCGGGCCGTGGATGTCCGCGTCGAACAGCCCGGCTGAGTGCTCGCCGGCGAGTGCGCACGCCAAGCCGGTCGAGACGGTCGACTTCCCGACGCCGCCCTTGGCACTGGCGACGGCGATGACGGTATCGAACGCGTCCACGCCCGTCGCACCGCCGCCGGACGACGGCGAGACGGGTTCGACGTGCGCACTCTCGACCGCGGGTACGTCGCGGACCGCCTGCGCCATCGCGCGCATGACCTGCGTCGCGTTCGCGTCGTCGAACTCCGTCACGGCCGCGCGGACGGTCACGCTCGCCCCGTCGACGGTTATCGATTCGACCAGTCCGGCCTCGAACACGTTGAGGTCGGCATCGGGGTCTCGGACGGCTCGGAGCGCCGATTCGGCGCGGTCTCGAAGCTCGGGCTCGGTGTCTGGCTCGTCGTTCGCCGGTTCGTGGTTCGTCGGTTCGTGTTCGCTCATGGTCAGAGGTTCGGCGTTCGATTGAGGTCGTCTTCGCCGGGCAGGGTGCGGTCGGTCTCGTCGAGGACGCCCGTGAACTGGCGTCGGAAGCTCCCGGAATCGACCGCTTGGGACCGGACCGCCGTTTCTCGCACGACGCTCTGTTCGTCGTCCGCGAGTTGGGACAGCGCCTCGGCCGCCCGGTCGGTTTCGACCCCGCCGAGCAGGTGCGCCGCCCACTCTCGCACCCGCTCGCTCGGGTCGTCGGCGGCAGCAACGAGCGCATCGCACGCGTCCTCCCCGCGGAGTTTGAAAAGCGAGACGAGCGCGTTTCGCCGGACTGCGTGGTGCTCGTCGTCAAGTGCGGCTTCGATGACCGCTTCGTGTTCTCCCCGGTCCAGGCGGTCGAGCGCGACGACGGCCTCGGCCCGAACCCACGGGTCGGGGTCGTCGGTCAGCGCCCGCGCGGTCTCGGCCGCGAGGTCGCCGCCGTGTTTCGCCAGCGCCTCCACGGCGAACTGCCGCACTTCGGCGTCCTCGTCTGTCGTCGCCGTGCGGGACAGCGCCTCCACGACGACCCTGTCGCCCTCCCGTTCGGCGAGCGCGAGTGCGGCCCGCCGACGCTCGACCGCGTCGTCGCCGGCGAGCGACGCAAGCAGGTCAGAGACCGGGTGGTCCTCGACGGGTTCCGTGTCGCTTGCGCCGAGGTCGGAGAGCGTCGCCTCGCCGATGGTCACGTCGCGGTCGACCTCGATGTCTTCGAGGCCCGCAGGGTCGACACCGAACCCGGGGCTCTGTTCGGGGTGGAGTTGGGGGTCCGGCGGCCCGTCGGTCGCCTCTTCTTCGTCTCTCACGCTCGCTCACCCCCGTCGTACGCGACCAACGCAGCCGCGACGACGACCCCGGTTGCTCGGAGCACTGTCGCGGGGACGCCGGCCACGCAGAACAACGCGGCTCCGAGCGCGACGGCGGGCCGACCGTCGCGGAGCGCGGAGACGGCGCCGGCGGTTCCGCCGGCCGCGGCGAAGGCGACGAGACTCGTCGGAACGCCGACGACACCGCCGCCGACGAGCAGTACCGCACCCGCGACGTACGGGGCGCTTGCGACGATTCCGAATGTGGCAAGTCCCGCGGTTATGCCGGCTAGCGCACTGATTCTATCCCAGCCGACAGCGAGTGGGACGACGCCGACCGCGGCGAGCGCGACCCCGGAGCCGAGCGGTCGGAGCGTCGCCGGCCACACGCCGGCGGCCGCCGCGAGCGAGGTCACCACACTGACCGCGGCGAAGCCGACCGGCGCGGCTCGTCGGACTCCGTTCCACTCTCGTTTCCGTCCGGGCGCGACGAACCGGTCCGCCGCGACGACCGCGACCCCGACCGAAACGCCGATTGCAGCAGGCTGCCACGCCGCGGTCGCCGTCCCGAGTGCCAGCACTCCGAACCCGCCGGCGAAGGCGAGTCCCACGCGCTCGATTCCACTGTCGGCGGTCGCCGCGAGGAGCAGCCCCGCGAACGCCGGACCGACCACGGCCAGCGCCGACCAGTCGGCCGCGAGCGTCGTGACGCCCGCCGGGAGACCGCCGGGAACGTTGTGGCCGACCCGGTACGCCGTCACCGCGGCGAGCGGGACGACTGCGAGGACGCCCGCGAGTGTTCGAAGCACCCCGTCGGATGCTCGAGATCGGAGCGTGGCGACTCCGGACGGCCGTGAGTTCGAGCCGACGGCGTCCTCGACGCCCCGGCCGCTCACGGCTCGTCACCTCCCTCGAACCGCGCGGCGAGCGCGCGCTGGTCGGCGGCGACGAACCGGTCGAGGAAGCTCGCGACTTCGCTGTACAGACCCGACCCGGGCGTGTCGGCCGCTCGTTCGGCCAAGCCCCCGGCGACGACGTGGAGGTGACGGTCGTGGAAATCGAGCCGTGCCCGCGCCGCGTCGTCGGCGCGCCCGTCACCCGGGTCGGCCGCGGCCTCCAGCCGCGCGAGGTAGCTCGCGAACTCCAGTTCGTACGGGAGGTAGTCGTGGTTGTCGCGGGCCTCTCGGTCGATTTCGAGCCCGAAGTAGTCGTAGGCGCGTGCGAGGTCGAGATTCACGTCGTTCCACGCCGCGTCCGGCCGGTACGACGACTCGTACAGCGAGATACGCGGCCCCTCGCTGTCGAGCGAGCCGTCCGTCCGGTCCGCGTACTCCGCGTAGCCCACCGTGAACAGGTCGTTGAACCGGGCGCAGGCCGTCTCGTAGTCGTCGTCGACGGTCAGTTCCGGCGGGGCGACCGAGAGTCCGGTCGCATCGAGGAGCCCCCGGACGGTCTCGTCGACTTCGCCGGCGGCGAGCCGCTCGTAGAGTCGCTCGTCTGGCTCGTCGAGCAACGTCGCCAGCGCGGTATAGATCGCCGCCCGCGCCGCCGCGGGTCGGTCGACCCCGCTCGAATCGACTCGGTCGGTGTCGCGGTTCGTGTCGTCAGTTCGCGTCTCCGCGTTGGTGTTCGTGTCCATCTCAGTGTCCTCAGTTCTTCCGCACCGCCTCGATAGTCACGAGCGCGACGCCGACGATGGCGAGGCCGGCGACGGTCCACAGTATCGACTCGTACGGCGGCCCCTGCGGTCCGGGGCCGAACGGGAAGTGATACCACTCGCTGACCGACTTCCGGCCGGAGCGCTCCATCTCGGAGCCGTTCCACACCGCGAACGCCACGTCCACGTCGTTGTCGGTGGCGAACGAGGTCCGGTTGGCGGCATCCGAATCGAGCGGGCGCGACATGACGACCGTCCACCGGCCGTCGTCGTGGCTCGCCGTCGTCTCCACCGCCGTCCGTTCGAACTCGGTCGTGGACCCCGGGCCGCCGGCGAGCAGTTCCTCGGTCTCCCCGTCGGCGCTCCAGTACCAGACGTTCACGAGGTTCCGCGTGCTCCCCATCGAAATCGGGGGGCGGACCGAGGTGTTGACCGGTACCTGCACCGCGGCCGCGTCGAGGAACGACCTCGGACTGGTGGCGTTGCGGTCGGCGGTTCCGTCGGCCCACGAGAGTCGGAGATACAACCGCTCGTCGGTCTGGGCCGACTGGACGCGAACCGATTCGACGGAGGTGTCGCTCGCGTTCGGAACGCCACTGGGCGCGCTCGTCAGCGGGACGTTCACCGACGGAACGGTGTCCCACGCCTCGCTCGTCGGCCGCTGGGGTCGGTCGTCGGCAGCGACCGATTGGACGGGAATCTCGTTCGCGGGGCGCGCGGACACCGCCGCGGGGCCGGCCACCGCGACGAGCAGGAGCAGCACCACGACGGCGACTGCGGCGACTGCGGCCGTTCGACGTTCACTCATCGTCGAACACCTCCGGAACGAGTCCCGGCGAGCCCGACTTCGCTCGCGTTGCTCGCATCAGTCGAACACCTCCAACCGGTACTTTCGGGCCGGGTTGGTGTCGGTCAGCATATCCAGCAGTTCGCTTTCCCCGCCGCGGTCGACCTTGTCGCGTTCCTTCTCGATGGTGTCGAGCGCGTCGTGGACGCGGTCGCCGAACAGCTCTTCGAGGTAGTTCCGCGGGATGCGGTCCACGTCCACCGTCTCGCCGTCTTCGGAGTGCTGCGGCGGCGCGAACGGCGGGATGTAGTAGACGTTCGGCTGCGTCTGGTACTCCGGATGCAGCGGGAGTGCGACCTCGTACTCCTCGACGAGCTTGTGAATCGGCCCCTGTTCGTCGTCGAGGAACCCGACGAGTCGCAACTGCGGCGGGCAGTCCTCCGCGCAGGCGGGGGCGAACGTCTCGCCGTCGGGGCCCTCGCCCTCGATGCGGGGGTAACAGAAGATGCACTTCTCGGAGGTCTTCTGCGTCGCGTTGTAGTACACCTTCTTGTACGGACAACCCTCGACGCAGTAGCGGTAGCCGCGGCAGCGCTCCTGGTCGATGAGGACGATGCCGTCCTCCTCGCGCTTGTAGATGGCCTTCCGCGGGCACGCCTCCACGCAGGACGGGTGCGTGCAGTGGTTGCAGATGCGCGGGAGGTAGAAGTAGTACGAGTTCGGATACTCGCCCGCGCCTTGGTCTTCGTCCCAGTTCGGCCCCCACTCGGGGTCGCTGTCGGGACGCAGCGGCCGGTCGCCGCCGTTGTACATGACCTCCTCGTGGTTGAACGACCACGCGTCACCGTAGTCCGCTTGGTCGGGGATGTCGCCGGGGCTTCGCTCGGTGTGTTCGGCGTCCGTCCAACCGCCGCCGGAGTCCTCCCAGTCGCGCGGGTAGCCCTTCCCGGGCTTCGTCTCGACGTTGTTCCAGTACATGTAGTCGCGGCCGCCGCCCTCCGTCCAGAGCGACTTGCACGCGACCGTGCAGGTCTGACAGCCGATGCACTTGTTCAGGTCCATCACCATGGCGACCTGATGGTCGACACCGTCGGCGAGGTCGACCCCGTCGCCGTCGGTCTGTGCTGCTGGCCCGTCGTCGGTGCTCATTCGGCATCACCCCCGCCTTTCCGCACGTCGACGCGGACGTCGCTGTTGACCCCCGTCGGCCCCCAGTAGTTGGGGAAGAAGTAGAGGTGTTCGCCGGAGTCTTCCGGATACTGGACCAACTGCGTCGGCTTCATGTACATCGGGACGAGCGAATTGAAGTTCGTGTCGCCGTCGAACTGGAACCGCTCCCAGGCGAAGTACATCCGCGCCGTGCCGCGCTGGCTGCTCGGGTAGAGCTTCGCCTGCAGTTCGACCGATGCGAGGTCGTTGAACACCTCGACGGTATCGCCGTCTTCGATGCCGCGTTCGGCGGCGTCCTCGGGATGGAGGTAGACCACCGGCTCCCCGCGCTGGAGGCGGAGCAGTTTTTCGTTGTCTCGCCAAGTCGAGTGGATAGACCACCGCCCGTGGGGCGTGTTGTACTCCATCGGATAGTCACCGCCCGTCTGCGTCGGCCCCTCCTTGTGCGTCGGCAACTGCTCGCCGAGTTCGAGGAACCAGTCGTGGTCGATGTAGTACTGCTGTCTGCCGGTGACGGTCGGCCACGGGTTTTTGTCCTGGACGAAGTCCTTCCACGGCGTGTACGCCGCCCCGTCCTCGATGTCGGAGGTCCAGTGGTCGCCGGCGGCCAAGAGCCGCTGGGGTTGTTCGACCGTGTCGGCGAACGTTATCTGGTCGTCGCTCTCGGACGGGTTCGACTCCTCGGAGTGTTCGAGGATGTACTCGCAGGCGGCGCGGTCCTCGGCGAGCGCGTCGGCCTCACCGGTCTCCCAGTCGCGGACGAAGTCGTCGTACACTGACTGGAGGTCGATGTCGCGGTCGAACTTCCGGTCCGAAATCGGTCCGACGCCGCGCTCGGTGGCGACCTCCTGAATCTTCGCGGCGAGTTCGCGGAATATCTGCCAGTCGGTCTTCGACTCCCCGAGCGGTTCGACTGCGGGCGTGAACGGATGCACGTAGGTGTGCATGTCCGTCATCGAGAGGTCGTGTTTCTCGTAGTGGCTCGCGGTCGGCAACACGATATCCGAATACAGCGCCGTGGAGTCCATTCGGAAATTGATGTCGACGACGAGGTCGAGCTTCGGCCACAGCTCCTCCTCGACGGCGACGTTCCCCTTTGCCTGGTTGAAGTAGTTGCCGCGCCAGACGAACATCGTCGAAGGGTCGGGACGAGACCCATCGTCGCGTTCTTCGGGGTAGACCGGCATCCACCCCTTGTCGATGGACTCCCGTATCTTCGCGGCCGTATCGGCGTCGGTGTTGTCGAGGATGCCCGCGTGGTAGTAGGTCCACAGCGTCGTCGGCACCCCGCGGACGTTGCCCGTCGGGAACGACAGGGACTTCCAACCGTGGAACGTCCATATCTTCTCTTGGCCGACGTAGTGGTCGAGGCCGGTTCCCTGCTCGCCGAGGTTGCCCGTCAGCGTGACGAGTAACTGGAGCGCGCGGTTCCCGAGGTCGTTGTGATACCAGTCGTTGACGCCCTTGCCCTGGATTATCTTCGCCTTGTCGGCCTCGGCGAACTCGCGGGCGACGCGCTGGTAGGTCTCTTCGCCGACGCCGGTCTCGTCGTGGACGGTCTCCGGGCCCCAGTCATCGAGTTCGTCCCGCAGTTCGGCCCACACGGTCCGGACGCGGACGCGCCCGTCTTCGGTTCGGACCGTGGTTTCGCCGTCCAGTTGCGGGTCGAAGTCGAGTTCGATGCTCTTGGAGTAGTCTTTCTGGCCGTCGCGTTCACCGAGCGACCCCGGTGCCTCGCGGAGGCGTCCGTCAGAGTCGAGCATGAGCAACATCCACTCGGGTCGGTCGGCGTCGGTCGAGACCGAGGGAACCTCGCTCGCGCGGAGGAACTTCCCGGTGTCCTGCCGGACCAAAAGCGGCATGTCGGTCTGCTCTTTGAGGTGGGCCTCGTCGTACAGTCCCTCGTCGACGATGGTCCGGGCCATGCCGAGCGCGAGCGCGGTGTCGGTGCCCGAATCGGGGCTGAGCCACTCGTCGGTGTGGATGGCCGTCTGCGAGTAGTCGGTGAAGACGCCGACGCGCTTCGTCCCGTTGTAGCCCGATTCGAGGAAGTACTTCGCGTCGGGGATGCGGGTGACGTTGATGTTCGACCCCCACGCGATGATGTAGTCGGCGTTGTACCAGTCGGCGCTCTCGGCGTTGTCGGTCTGGGTGCCCCACGTGATGGGCTGGCCCGGCGGCAGGTCGGAGTACCAGTCGTAAAACGAGTGGCTGACGCCGCCGAGGAGGTTGATGAGCCGCGACCCGCTGGCGAACGAGACGGGGCTCATCGCCGGGATGGGAGTGAAGCCGCTGATGGCGTCGTAGCGACCGGCCTGCACCTCGTCGACGACGTGCTCGGCGATTTCGGTGAGCGCCTCGTCCCACGAGATGCGCTTCCACTTGCCCTCGCCGCGGTCGCCAACGCGCTTCAGCGGGTGTTTGATTCGCTCGTCCGCGTTGACGTAGTCGGTGTAACACGCCCCTTTCTGACAGCCGCGGGGGTTCGGGTCGGGCAGGCTCTCGTCGAACCGCGGGTAGTCGCCGGCCTGCTCCTCGCGCCACACCTGCCCGTTTTTCACGTAGACGTTCCACGAGCAGCTGCCGGTACAGTTGACGCTGTGCGTCGATCGAGAGACCGAGTCCCAGTCCCATTGCTCGCGGTAGAGGTCCTCCCAGTCCCGGTAGGGGTAGTTCCCGATGGGGTCGTCGACGGGGTTCAGCCCGCCCATCTGGAACAGCGGGTCGTCGTCGGCAGCGGACCGGCCGATGCCGAGAAGCGAGGCGATTCCGACGCCTTCGAGGAACCGACGACGGGAGACGCTCGTTCCCTCGGTCGCCGGCTCTCCCGGCGGGTCACCGACCGCCGGCGGGTCGTCCGTCTGTTCGGCTTGCGATTCGTCCGTTCCCGACTCGTCGTCGGGGGTCGAGGTGTTCGTTCGGTTCATGAATCTATCTGTAAAAAGACGGTCGTTAGTGCCAGCCCGGCGCCCAGAACGCCGAGCGAAATCCCCACGAGCGTGTCACCACCCGCGTCGAGGCCGACGGCGACGAGCGCCACGCCGAGGAGCTTACTCGCGCGGTCGAGGTGTCGGTACGTCCGAGGCGAGAGTTCGATGCGTCGCCGCGGAGCCCCGCCGGTGTTCGCGTCAGTCATCGCCGGCCTCCCCCGGAACGCGTCCGGTTCGGCTCTCGTCCGCGTCGTCGCCCAGCATGCGGTAGACGAGGGCTGCAGAGCCGATGGGGACGACGAACAACGCGACGGTCAAAATCGGATTGACGACGCCGGTTCCGACGCCGAGCGCCCGGCCGAGGAGGTTGTTCATGCCCGCGATGGAGGCAATCATGATGAACTGAATCGCGGCGACGCCGACGGCGGTCTGCCACGGCCGGTCGAGTGGGTCGGCCGTGAAGTGGACCGACTCGTCGTGGTAGTCGACGAACGGCCACACCGCCACCGCGCCGAACACGAGCGTCGGCAGCAGGACGCCGCCGACGAACTCCGTCGAGACATGGATGTCGGTGAGCGGAACGGTGAATCCCATCCACGACGGGAGCAGTTTCAGCAGGCCGTAGACCCACATCAGGAACCAGTCGGGCATGATGAGTTCCGGCGTCCCAGCGGGGTTGTTCGGCCCGTACTCGGCGATGTTGTGGACCGGGAGGAACCCGGCCAGCATCGCCAGCGTGGCCAGCGTGAGGAAGAACACGACCGCGCTCACGGCCGCCTGATTGGGGAACGCCGGGAGGCCGACGACGACGCTGTCGTCGTCTCTCGAGACGGTCTGTTCGGTGCCGCCGTCGCTCGACGGGGACCCCTCGACCGGGCGTCGGTCCCGGCTTTCGAGTCCTCGCACGTCGTCATCGCGGGGGGCCTCCGTGTGCTTTTGGCGGACGAGAATCGCCATGTGGACGGCGAGGAGCCCCCCGATTGCCACGGGAATGACGAGGACGTGGAGGAAGTAGAGCCGCGGTATCGTCGCGCTCGACGGGAACTCCCCGCCGAAGAACGCCTTCCCGACCACGCCTCCGACGAGCGGAATCGACGTGGCGAGGTTGTAGCCGATGCCGGTTGCCGTCGCGGCGAACTCGTCGAAGGGAAGCGCGTACCCCGTGTAGGCCGCGCCCATAGAGAGGCCCGCTAGGCCGGTGCCGACGACCCAGTTCGGCTCGCGCGGATTGCGGTACGCCCCGGTGAAAAACACCCTGAGCATGTGCAGCCCGATGGACGCGACGAACAGGTGAGCCGCCCAGTGGTGCATCCGCCGGATGAACATGCCGAAGGGGATGTCGTAGGTGATGTGCAGGACGCTCGCGAACGCCTCGGGCACCTCTTGGCCTTGGAACTTCGCGACGCTCCCCTCGTATTCGACGCCGCTCGTCGACGGCTCGAAGAACATCCCGAGGAATATCCCGGTGAGGACGAGAAGCAGGAAGCAGAACAGCGCCACCTCGCCGAGGAGAAAGGAGTCCTCGGCGGGGAACGCCTTCCCGAGGAATGCGCGGCCGGTGTCGAGGTCGAACCGCTCGTCTACCCAGTCGTACGCCTCGTCGCCGGCGTCGTTGGCGCGGTCGGCGAGGCGGTCGAGTCGAGACATCACTCGCCCCCCGGGCCGACCGGCCCGTTGAAGTCGCCCGTCGCGATGAGATTGCCCTCGCTCGACAACGTGATTGGCAGTTGCGGGAGCGCCCTCGACGGCGGCCCACCGACCACCTTCGCGCCGGCGGTCGGGTCGAACTTGCCGAAGTGACACGGGCAGACGAGCGTCGCTCCGTCCTCGTTCGACACCATGCAGCCGGCGTGGGTGCAGACTTTCGAGTAGGCGGCGTAGCCCGACACCGTGTACTCAAGGTTCGTTGCGCCACCGTAGGCGTCCTCCGCGTGTCTCACGAGCAGCGTCGGTGCCTTTTCGATGCCCGGCCGGGGCTCCGGGAACACGGTCATCTTCTCACCTTCACTGAGGGCGTTCTCGCCGATGCGCTCGCCGTCGCCGTCGACGAGGTAGATGCCGTCCGAGTACACGGGGCCGGTGTACGAACGCTCGAAGACGCGAGTCAGCCCCGCCAACGGTGCCGCGAGGCTCGCGACGGCGGTCAATCCCCCGACGCTGGCGAGCAGTTTCGCGTAGTCGCGGCGGGCGAGCGAGGCGCGGTCGTCGGAGAAGATACTCGGCTGGTGGTTGCTGTCGTCCCCGCAGTCAGCGCAGTGCTCGTCGCAGTCGTCCGATGCGTGCTGATTGTCGAGTCTCATTAGTGTCCCCTCCGCTCTGCGACCTCGACGTGGGGGAGGAACCACGCGTAGTACGATACGGTGAGCAAAGCGAGCGCGGTGAACATCCCCGCGGCGTAGACGCCGAAGTACTGGGTCCGCGCGAGCGTCAGATACTCGCCGGTGAACAGCGCCGCAAAGACGATAGCGAGGATGGTCAGCCCGCCCATCGCCACGATTCCCTCGATAGCGTCGGAGGCGTCGTCGTACTCGACGACCCAGCGGTCCGCCGTCCAGAACCACGGAAGCCCGACCCGACCACCGTCTGCGACGGTCGGTTCGTCGCTCGGGCCGGCTCTGACCGCCGTGTCCATGAACCGGTGGACTGCGGCGAGGACGCCGACGAGCGCGAAGAGCGCGACCCACACGATGACGCCCACCTGACTCGGCGCGAGCTTCTCCGGCGTGTCGACGATCTCTTGTAGCGGCCGCATCTCGGTGACGCTCTGGTCGATTTCTATCTGTTCGCTCGGCGGCTCGCCGTGCAGCGCCACGTACCACGTCGGCAGGAGCACCGCGACGACGAGCAGCAACACGACGACCGTCCCGCGTCTCACGGTGACTCACCCCGCGTACCGACGCGCCGCCTCACACTCCAACCGGGCGTCGATCCGTTCACCCGTTTGGCCCCGAGCAAGCTCGTATATAGCATACTTCGATTCGTTCGAAAATCTGCACCGAGGCCAGTAACACCCGAACCATAGGGTGCGGGGACTTTATACCGCCCTCGTCGAGGAATCGGAGGGAATCCGAAGCGAAACCGCGTGACTGCGAACGGATTCGCCGAAGAATATTTCAGAACCACCACCGTACGCCGGCCTATGAATGAGGGCGTGCACGGTGAAATCCACGTGGCCGACCCGTCCATCTGTCGGGTGTCGGAGGCGTCGAAGGAGACCGCAGTCGAATCCGTCTCGCGGTCGGTCGGCGCTACCGGCGATACCGCCGCAGTCGAGTTTACCGCCCCCTCGTCGGCCGCGATTGATGACGCGGACGAGATATTTCACCACGAACAGAAGACGATTTATCGCGTCACCCACTCTTTCACCGAGGAGTCGCGGTGTGCCTGCGAACTCATCGAGGGTCACGGCTGTCCAGTCCGCCACCTCGAAGCGGACTGCGGCGCGGTCGTGCTGTCGTTCGTCGCCGCGGACCTCGAGTCGTTCCGCGACATCGTCGTCAACCTCAAATCGGCGTTCGACGGCGTGTCACTCCGGCGACTCACGCAGTCAGAGCCGGACTCCGCTACCGGCTCGCTCGTGTTCGTCGACCGCGACGAACTGACGGCGAGACAGCGGGAAGTCCTCGAGACGGCCCACGAGATGGGTTACTTCGAGCACCCCCGTGAGGCGAACGCGACGGAGGTCGCCGCGGCGCTCGATATCAACCGCTCGACGTTCACCGAACACCTTTCGGCCGCCCAGTCGAAGCTTCTCGATACGATTCTCGACGTGTAGTTGATAACTCGCCTATGTATTCCCGCCCTATGATGGGGTGTGATAGATACTGATTGGGGTCTGTGCTTCGGTCGTGATCGCCGTGCCAGGTCAGTTCGTCTTCGACTGCCCGGTGTGCAGCGTCGAGGTGTGTGTCGACGCGGGCATCCGCGAGCGGATTCTGGACGACGGGTGCGTGTTGTGCGCCTCGCCAGTCGAGACGGACGCATTCGACCCGCACCCGCGCAAGTCGTAACCCGGTCTGCCGTCCCTCGCTTCGCGGACGGCGACGGGGATTTCTGTCGGTGGCCGCGTTCATTCTTTGGTCGAGAGTCACCGCCTCGATTCCTTGGTCTTCGAGAGGACTCACCACGTACGCGCTTGCACCATCGCGCCGTCTCGTCGACAGCTGAACTCAAAGCCAGCTCATCCTCTCTAGCCAGCCTCGTTGGAACTCCGAGTCCGACAGTACCAAACTACACCCTCGAAATCCCCCGGGAATACAATCTACTCGTCGATTCAATTGGGGCAACTCAAAATCAACGAGCAAAAGCACACGCTCCATTCGAGAGACACAACCCGTGTGTCACGTCGAGAAGCCCCCCAGAGTACGCTCAGGAGCGCCATTGCACAAGATGGGTGGTCGTCGAAAAACCCAATACGAGCAGTCGTCAACCCCCACCCAATTTCGGCGTTGACGGCAATCGAATACAGTCGATACACCCCACCAACGAGAGGGTGTACTGACGAATTAGCGTATTGACGTTGTGTTTGGTGAGCATTACAGGAGGTGATGTTTCCATTGGCCAGTGTTGTATGTGGATGAGATTCGTGCAGTAGCGGGACTCCTGTGGGTAAACACAAGCAAATTAGAAATCAGTACTGTCGAATAAATCGGGCCGATAGTGATTCGTTTTCACCCTCGATTGGTTCCGATCTGCGTACACCCTTGCGGAAAATCGACGTGGGTACACCCCTGTAGACCATGGGTGTAGAGCCCGGAATCTAGTTCACCCTCGAATTCAGGGATGTAGAATTCCACTAGTTTTGGCCAAGGGTGTATCCGTTGACTCGACTAGTGATTCCAACGAAGGGGGACCTTAGAACACTCTGTCTTCCTCTGTGTGCTACTTCTTCTGTGTCCTCAGTTTGTCGGCTCTCTAGCTCAGTCGGCAGTGAATACACCGAGCGATAGTGTCGAGTTCACTGATCGTTCACACGAACGACATTGAACCGATGTGACGAGCTTCTGAACATCGCTGATTGGTGTGGTTGTCCGGATAACCTCGCTTAGGTGGAAAAGTGAGGGTGTGATTGTCGACGACGAATTCAAAGTGCCCTGTTGAATAGCAATCTGACTGGCTAAGGTCTCCACTTTAAAAGGATGAAGTCGAGAAACTCACCCACGAAACCATCTCTTAACAAACCCATTTCCCTCCTTTGAATCCTACCTAATCGCAGTACAGCGGCGACCACCGTTCAGAAAAACGAACGGACCCGACGGGCTTTTGTTCGGAGGACGAACGGGATCTAGATTTCAGGTGTCTGAGGGCCTGTACAAGACATTTTCAGCATGGTCAGTAGGTCGTACTTTTGGATTCACTTCGTTCGCCAGACGAACGGCGTCATTTCTGGCAAGCCGACATTCTATTGACTTGGATGTTGAGTAAATCTAGATCCACACATCAGAGTTCGGCTTCATCGGCGTTTCAAGTTGTCCACTGTAAGAATTGTATTTTCCCTTGGGCAACGGGATCGAGGCGGATATGAAAAAGTAAGAATCTCGTTTAAACACGGGTCGACTTCGTCCTACCAAGTCGTACTCTCCGTGGAGTGAGTTTCGCTAACTTTGAATGGTCCGTATCTGTACTGGTCGCTTGTAATCTGGAACGAGAGTCCCTTCGTCAAATAGTACCTCGTCCAAGAAGGGCATATTTGCTAATTTATGGAGGTCAAAATCTTCAGGCACGTAGAGTTCCCAGTCGTGAGGACTTATTGCATATGCGTAGGCGACATGTCCTTTCTCTAATAATGATTGCGTATATGGATTGAATTCTTTTGCGTCAAAGAGGTCGTCAGGAAGCGAGATACGTTGTTTCCCAAGGAGAGGGATCTCATCTGAGCGAAGTGGCATATTGCTTGCCCGAATCAGTAACCGAAACTGCCCTTCAGATAGTTCGTTCAACCCTGCAGGGTTTGATTTTTGATACTTACTTCCAAAATCAATTCTTTGTTCGATATTGGTGGGGACAGCTAAGCTTCCACCATTATATTGATACCAAATCGTATCAACGAATTGCTCTTCATTCGGTGACAAATCAGTGTTTAATGGATTGATCCCTCCGGCACTGTCTAGTTAGTGACCTCCTCAACCGGTGTTCGCCCATCGAGCGCTTGATGTGGTCTCTGAAAATTGTAGTCCGCTTGGAAGTCGCCCGCGAACGCGGCGCGACCGACACCTTCTCGTCCCGCGGCCAAGAGGCCGGCGAGGAAGTCCTCGAACTCACCCACGGCGGCGCGAACCACGTCCTCGAATGCGGCGGCGCGGCGTCGGCGCTCGAAACCGCCGCACAGGTCGCCCGTCCCGGCGGCTCCATCGGCGCCGTGGGCGGCCCGCACGTCGAGTCCGCCGACTTCCTCCAGCCGATATTCTACAAGAACCTCTCGTTCTCCGCCG
>NZ_SPSA01000002.1:418538-511640 GCF_014530665.1 Haloferax sp. AS1 | reverse complement strand
CTTCCAACTCGTCAGCTTCACCTGCCCGCTTTCGTCTTCGAGGAGCCCCGCTTGCTGAATCGCCGGCGACTCCGACTTCCACACCGTCGTCAGCGTCCCTTCAACGCACACTTCGCGTCGCGACACGCCCTCCAGTTTCCCGATCGGCACCATCGTCCCCGGTGCGCCTTCGAGTTCCTCGAACACGCTCACAGTTGCCGACATCATGTCCTTGCCACCCAACACCGCCTCGCTCAGCCGCCGACTGATCGCCGCTCGCGACCAGCCATCCAGCTTCTCCGCTAACCGTGTTGCCTGCTTGTGTACTGCGCCCAACTGTGCTTGGGTCAACTCCGTCCGGGGATCTTCCCGGTCGGGGTCAGCCATCGGATTCAGACTCGCTGCGCGCTTCTGGAACTGCCGCCGTCGCGCAGCGCTCCGCTCGGCCGCAATCACCCGCGACCGAGCCTCACGACCCTCTTGCGACCCCAGTTCCGCACGGGCACTAATCCGTTCGAGTTCGGCTTCCCGCGCTCGAATGCGCTCTTCTTGGGCCAACGTCACCCCGTCAATCCGCTCGTCGCTCGTGTCTGCAATCCCGTCAGGGTGGTTCGCATCCACCTTTGCTTGGATCTCCTGTTGCACCGTCGCCTGGAACTGTGGCGTCTCGTCGACGACCTCAAACCCGTCTTCGTCGACTGTCTTGTCATCCGCTTGCTCGAACGCCTGTTCAGCCACCGAAACTACCTTTCGACTGGAGTTGTTACTAGACATTGTAGTTCCTGAAGGCGCTGACGCGCCAACGCCCGCGACTCCACTCGCGGGATTCTCACGAACCAACACTTGAGCCACGGCTCCGACGTCGACCGATGACGCCGTCACCGAGGTGCCCGCGCCGCGCCTTCACGCCGGACCCTGTCCGGCGCGGCGCGGCACCGACGGCGCCCCCACAGACAAGTGCGGGGGGTGAACCTCGAGGTGAGCGCGCGGTCACCACCATATACCCAGCCGGTCACCGCGGGTCGGCGCCTCGCCGACACCCGTCCGTCGGCAGACGCAACGGAAGCGGCCACGGCGCCGAGGCGGCACGGCCGGGGGGTATACGGTGGTGAACGGCGTCGCATACGGCCACAGCGAGGCCGCAGAGAGCGAGGACCCCGCTGGACCAGCACCGCGCCCGGACCCGCACGAGCCTGTCCCGTCCGTCGCAGACGCAACGGAAACGCCTCGTGCGGCAGCCCGGTGCGGGCTGGACGCCCGCGGACCCACAGCTCGTCGCAGCCGAGTTTGAGCGCACGCCCGGCAGGCCGCACAGCCAGCCCTGAGTGAGCCCCGGACCGTGGCATACTGGGGGTGAGCACGGCGAACCCCCAATAGCCACCGCAGCCCGGGCGAACGAGGGGTGAGGGCAAGCGCCCGAACGGCGAGCAGCCCGCCCGGACCGCGCAAGCGGCCACGTCTGAGCCAGCCGGCCGGCGGCGCGACCGCATCGAGGGAGCGCCACCGCAACGGCTGGTGAAGATGCAGTCAGCCCGGTCTCGGTCAGGGCCCGGACGCGGGCCGAGCGCTCGCAGGCCCGCCCTCGGGGCTGACCGGTATCGGGTGGCTGCACACGGCCCGACCCGGCCCCGCGACCGTGCCCCGTCCGTCGCAGACGCAACGGCAGCGCGAAACGCCCGGGCCCGGCAGGAACGGTCTGCCCGCCGGAGCGCGCACAACCCGAGCAGTCGCCCCCAAACGTACCGACAGAGCTCACCTCCCAAACACGTTTGATTGCTATTTTAGCGCCCTAGCTTGCTATCAAGATCGTTGAGGACGTGGGGCTCGTCTCCACCCCAAATGAAACACAAGCACGGAGTATCTCACGCTTGCTTCGAACATGGCAGCAGGACGAGGCCGTCAGGTATGCTCTCCAAAAACCAACTCAGCAGTCATCGTCCGACTCTCACCACGTAATCTCAAATCGTGCTCCACCTTCGGAACCCGTTGTAACGGCGATTTCCCAACCATGACCCTCCACAATTTGAGAGACAATTGAGAGTCCATAGCCAGTTCCGTCAGCAGTTGTCGAATATCCGTGGTTGAATATCTCTGACCGAACTGGCTCAGCGATTCCAGGGCCATCATCTTCGATATAGAGTCCCGCATCGTCAGAGAGACTACCAACAGTCACAGTCGCCCCAGCACCAGCATGTTCAACGGCATTGCGAAACAAGTTCTCTAGTAGTTCCTGAAAACGACTCTTATCCGCGGCGATCACTCCGAGTTCATCTTCTAGTTGGAGCGTCGCTTGCTGTGTCTCAACGCTACTCCACGACGCATGGAGACATTCGCGGACATCAACCGACTCAGCCTCACCAACGACTTCGCCCTTTTTTGAGAGGGCAAGAATATCGCTGACGAGAGTATCGATCCGACTGAGTGACGCTAAGACCCGCTCCAGTTCAGGGCTTTCGGACTGTTCATGGGCAATCTCAGTATATCCGTACGCGATAGAAAGTGGGTTCCGGATATCATGTGTTAAGATATCGGCGAACTCATTCAGCCGATCCTTCTGTTCTTGAAGCTGGGATTCGCGCTGTCGCTGCTCGGTGATGTCCCGGATGATGCCAGTAAAATACTGTTCGCCATTGTGTTCGTGCTCACGAAGGCTGATAAGCGTCGGAACTTCGTGTCCGTCCTTGTGCAGCGCCGGGAGCTCGATCCCATCCCAGTCGATATTGCGCTCTCCTGTCGCCACATACGAGGCTAATGCAGCCACGTGGACTGGCTCTAAGCGCTCTGGGATGATTTTCATCTTTGAACTCCCAATTAACTCAGCGGGTGCATAGCCGAGGATGTCTTCAACGGCTGGATTGGCATACACGATGTTGCTGTCCGAATCAATTGTCAACATCCCCTCTGCGGCATTTTCGACAAGTGTCTGGTAGAACTCGTCGGCAGAAATTGGAGGTGGCTGAGCGTCCGTCATAGAAGATCAGTAGTACTAGTCAGTAGTCACGGGTTCTTCAGGATGTTGCTGCGGGACTGACTGTATACCTATCAAACTCTAGCAGCACACATCATGGCGGTCAGTTCTCAGAATTCGCCCGCTTGTTCGACTGTAATGGTCAACTCGCCCGATTCGTAGTCGGCCTCGAAATCAACGGTGAACGTGTCCGAGTTGTGGGCTGCGTGGTAGGCCCGATGACGCTTAAGTGAGCCAGTCGCCTTGAAGTGGAAGAACGCGGCCGCCGTGTAGGGTTTGCTCTGTGTTTCGACCTGCGACTCGACAGAAGCCGGAAGGGCGATCTGGGGCGTCCCCGAGTCGATACTCGCAGCGAACGCCTTCGCTTCCTCGACGGTTGCTTGCGAATGTGCCGGTGTCTCGCCGGTTAGCACGTTTACCGGGGTTTCCGTGTCGTCGGTGAACAGGACGTCTTCGAAGGTGTGTGTCCCGAGGATTGCCTCGGGATCCAACTCGCAGTCGTGAAACGGGCCGTCCTCTGTGGTCATCGAATCACGAGCCTACGTAGGGCTCACCCATTCAGGCCCCTGAAAAACAGCAGCTGCCACGAAGCAAATCGAACTAGGAGTGGTTCAGGCTCGCCTTCTCGAAGGGTGATTTCCCGGTCGGAATGAGCAGCTTCTGTCGGTCTCCGACTCGCTCGGCCAGCTTCCGTTTCAGGTACTGTCTCGCCGTCGACGGCGTGAAGACGCCTTTGTCGAGCATATCGCCGACGACATCTTTGAGGGCCGCGAACTGTCCCTGCAGGTGGCCGTCGCCAACCGGCTCGCCGTCGTACCAGCGCACCGTCGCGAGCGCGCCGTTCCCGACCGTCTCCCCCTGTTCGACTGTCTCCGACTCGTACTGCAGGCCGAACCACAGCGTCCGGTAGGCGGTTACCTCGAACGTCGTCGACACCACGAAGAACGCCTCGTGGTGGAGGTAGTCGAGATGGTCAGCGACGATCTCGTCGAGGGGGAGCCCGGTGGCGCGGGGCTTCGGCTCGACGACCGTCGACGGTCGATCCTCGTCGGCGAGGTAGCTGTCGACCGAATCTGCCTCGAGGCCATCGGCCAGCTCCGCCAGCAGCTGTTTCGCCCACTTGGAGTCGGTGTCGTCGCCACCGAACGGCGACTCAGCCGAGATTCGGTGCTTGAGCTTCAGGTTCGCTGCACCCCAATGGCTGTAGTGGAGCGTGTACTGTCCGTCTGTGCGTTCATACGCAACGAGTGCGCGATGTCCCATCGAGCAATCACCTCACGGGGCGACCGCGACTGGATCGCCCCGCACCCCTCCCGGAGGACGAACAACGCTACCAGTAGTTGCTATCGAGGCTTCTTTATTCGGGATGAGTAGTGAAATCGGGGCGGCTAAATCGGTAAGTAGAATTGCTTAGTTATTTGAACGAAGTCAGTGTAAATGCGTGTATGGATATTGACGCCGGCGAGTTCAAGAAGAACATAGAGAAGGCGTTAGAGGAGCAGTCAGGGCTCCGGATGAACGAGCAGAATGAGATCCCGTTCGAGCAATTGTTCACAGAGGAGTTCATGCAGCTGTACACAGAATTCGACTCTTTCGAAGCGTTGCTTGAGGCAAGTCAATGGGATGTTGAGGACGAGGACGATTTCGAGGCCATCCCGGAGGGTGAGTTCGATACCGATGTCGACGAGCACACGGATTTCCCATCGTGGGAAGTTATGTCTCAGACTGCGGCTCAGCGGTTCCTTGAACGTCACTTCAACTGAAGTGGGTTACTGACTGACCTGCCGCCCGAGCTTGGTGATCTCCGCCTCACTGTACCCGCCGTCACTCGAATTGATGTAGGCTTGTGTCTCAACGTATCCTTTCTCTCGGAGCAACCAGAGGTTATGATCCACGACGTCTGACGACCGGCCCACTGCCTCAATCAACTCGTCACGATCAACCCGTGGATAGGTAGGATCCGATCGGTATGACTGGAGTAACACGTCCAGGATTTCATCCTGAACCGCGTCATCCAACTGGAGTTCCTCACCCAACTCTTTTGCTCGCCACAGCGTCGTCGGTGTAATCGCCAGTGACCGCTTCCCTGGCCGCCGCTTGAAGAACCCATCATCCTTTGAGAACCGCCACACCTTATCGATCACGTCCTCATCAACGTCCTCGAATTCATCGTTGAGATAGCTGCGTAGCCGTTCACCTTGTGGACTCGGCCAGAACGTAAACGGCTGCTCTGTAAACCTACGATATGACTCACGGATCAATTCATTCTGGACCCGCCGCTCAGTCGCCGATAACCCCTCTGTCGCACCTACGTCATGCTCCGTCGATGCCCCATCTCCATCCCCATTCACCACATCGTCACTGGTATCGGACCGATCAGTCCCGTCCACGTACTCGCCAGCGTCCTCCGGCTCGACTCTATTGTTCGACGTGTTGTGGACTTGGATCGCTAGAATACCCAGAGTGCCTAACATACCGATCACACCAGCAATCTCCACGAGCGAAAAAGGTGTGTAGACGGTTCCGATCCCTGCGAGAATCAAGGCAGCAAGCCAGGCAAGGATGAGCTTCCCGATGAACCGCTCAGTCACGTACTTCCCAACCGACATCCTATCACTGCAAGTATTCACAGACCAGTATTATAAGTCGTAGGAGAGCAGCCTCAATCAGACATACCCACCTGATTTTTCAAGAGTTGCTGAGAAGTACCGAATTATGAGTCAAAACGACAGGACATCTTGGTTCATCAATTCCGAGGGGCCAAATGAGGAGGCTGTCGAACTGGCCTTCGCGTGGGTGCAACAGCTCGGTGAGCAGCATGAAGAGAAACGAGATGCTGTCTTAGCAGTAAACACGAAAAAGCAGCTGGACGGTGTCGTATCTACTGTGATCGGTGACCAGGCAGCAAAGGCGTTGAATAAAAAGAAGCCGGTCGGCGTCGGTGAAGCAGAGATCCAGCTGATGACGAAACGGATTGATCCATCGGGGTGGCAAAGCGGTCCTGTCCTTGCTATCTACCCAGACAAAGACCTGCTGGACAAGATTGACGGAATGTATGGTGTGACCGATGTGCTCGTCGTGCCTTGGTCGAAGGACACCGTCCAGTTCTGGATCGATACCTGGGGCGCGTCAGCACTCCAATCAGATGCGAGTGGCGATGCACCAGAAATCGATAATCCGGTCGCCAAGGAAGCTGTCGACACGCTCGATGCATTGGTTAACACCTCGACTGGGATCACGCATTCGTCAGATCGTGCTACCTGTATCGAGATCTTCAAAACCCTCCATAGCAACGGCATCAGCTTCGATCCTGAAGCAATCAGAGCCTGGTTAGTCGCTGAAAAAGGCTGGGACCCGGATTATGCCGATGACGTAAAAGAGGTCGCCGAAGGCGTCCAAACGGGGAAACGCTTCCAGTACGACTCTGGCCGTCTTAGCAACGACATTATGAACCAGTGGAAAGACGCCGCAAATGTTAATTAATCCAATATAACTGCCGGAGATCGTTTTCACTCCGTTTGCTCACGTCCCTGTAGTGACCGCTCTGATGCATCTATGCTCTGTACTGACCAGCTGTTTCAGCTCTCACTCTAAATAAAGAAACAGTATCGGAAACTACTGCTACTCGTCGATCAGGCCGGGGGAACTGAGGTCCGCGTGAAGGACTTCGCCGTCGCGAACGACGTACCGCTTCGCCAGGACTGGGAAGCGGCACTTGGTGAACCCCGCCGTCTGGATATCGAACTCTTCGTCGGTTTCGAGGAGGTCGGCGAGTTCTCGCAAGAACTCGTGGGTCACGATACCGCCCTCGTAGTCCGGGAGGCCGTTCTCCCGCGCCGCGTACACCTCGAAGTCATCGTACCCCCAGATAGTGAGCTCTCCCTCTTCGGTCACCTCCCAATCGAGCGTCCCGAAGCAGTAGCTCTCACAGAGTTCACGGGCTGCCTGTGGATCCGATACGATCGCGCCGGTTGACATCGTCGCAGCTTGCAGTGTCGCCATGTCTGGACTTCACGGGGTCGCCCCCGTACCCCTTTCGGGGGCGAAAAACAGACGCGAGAGGTGCCTCCCGAGGCGTGGTCGGCGACGCCAGTTAGGAGTCTGCGTGAGCGTCCGCCCCGGCTCCGTCGCCCGGCCGCGTGAGAAGGCTCACCTCTTCCAGGAGGTCTCTCGCGGTCTCGACTCGCTCTCGATCCGCGTCGTCCAATCGGTCGACGTCGAGTCGGTTGAGATTGCTGAGTATACGATGCATCCGGTACCCTTGTTTGAACTCTTGCTCCATCGGAAGCGCCTCACCGCTCGCCGGCGCGAAACGACTCCCCACCGAGACTGGCGTCGGGCTTGTGAGAGCTCGCGGTCTTAACCAACGAACCTCGAAACTAATCGCAGTGTGTTGGTTAATCGACGCCCAGCACTGGCACTACTCGAGACTGGGGCCGTAGCGAACCGAGCCACACACCCGGCACTGCCAGATTGGTTGTCCCGTCCACGCTTCATCCGGGATCGACTCCTGGGTCTTGAACCGATGGCCGGTCGCCCGTCCACAGGTTTGACAATCGAGTTCCTGCGTCGTCGGTACCGACGACACTTGGCGATCAGTCGCGACCTCGCCGGTGGATTCGGTCAGCCCTATCGCTGGAACCAGCCACACCGCCTCGTCGGCGTCGTCGAGGATCTCAGTAAGCCGTGACGCGTCGCGGATGCCGTTCCCACGCTGGTCGTAGAACTGCGTTGGGGCCTGCTCCTGACGCTCCGACGCGCCCTGCGAGCCACCCTGTCGGGTTACGGGCGGCACTATGAAGCCGCTCTCCCTCCGCTGACGACACCTGTACCGCGTCTGGGAGTGAGAGCCATTGCTCGACCAATTGGCGCACCGGCGCCTCGTCGAGCTCGTAGATGAGTTGGAGAAGGTTCTTTTGTCCTTCGATTAGACCTTATTTCGTACCGATGTCGGGGGTTCAAACATCGTCGGGTCCGTCTCGCTTCGTACCGGTTTGAATTCAACAGACGGCATTAGATTACTTTTATACTGGGTGGCCAACGCGACACCACTAGAGACACAAACCCTGCTCAGATACGCTGGCGACGCTGCGACAACAGTTGGTGGAATGACAATTTCGAGGAATCAGATTACAGCACTTACGAAGCTGAAACAGGGCCGCTGGGCGGGGCCACAGGACAGTCCTCTACTGTCGTGCTGAGAGCCCAATCCATTACGTTCGGAAATCCCTTTTTGTATCTTCAAACAGTATTTTAACCGCCTTTAGGATCGCTTTTTCAGTTGTCTCCGAGCATTCCATAAGCCGCCAAACGGCCCTTCGCTGTTTCATTTCTGCGCGCGTTCGCCGGTGGAACTCCACACCCGCTCGTATCGACACTGGTGCCGGAGACGGCGTGATATTGTGGAGTTGGTGTGGGGGCTCATACGGGTACTGTGCATCTTCATCGTCACTGGCCAGCGGTGGCTGGGGGACCGTCTGCCAGTCCCCAACCTCACGTGCCTTGCGAGTCAACGCCTTCATCATCGTCTCTTGACCTAGTGATTCGTAAAGTACGAACGTATCTGTACTGAGTATCTGGAGGAGATTCAACACCCTCACATCTTGTTCATCAGCCAAGGACGCATGCCATTCGCGATTATCCTGTACAAGGTAGGTCTTGGGATCATAGAACAGCAGACACAGCCGCGGTGAAAGTGGACAATAAACCTGTAATCCTGCATCACCCATCCCAGTATAGGTTAACCTACGTGTGTCTTTGAAGCATGGATTTGCAAAAACAACTGGCGCTTCTGAAGTGATAAGTTCGATTTCTGTCTCGTTTTCCAGGACTACACAGTCGAGTCCGTACATTCCGATTGGAGCGAGGATGCCGTGGAGCATCATAAAGTGGTGGACATCCTGTACAGTTTGCTCGAAGACTGTGTCTTCGAGGTCGGTGTGATTGGCGGGATCAGAGCCTGCCTTAGTAACGATTTCACGAAGTTTCGATCGAAAATAGTCCTCTGCAGAAGCCCGGATTTCGTCGCGCATCAAGCGAGTCCGCTGGCGCTGAGTAAACACGAACGACAGGAGAAGACGTTGCTCACCAGGGGGAAAGGGATCGAAGGGTTGCCCCGTCTCGGAGTACATTGAAGACGTCAGCATGGGCGGCTTCGAGACGGCTCAACACTTTTTCGATGGTCGTATCTTCGCTATTGAAATACGACCTCGAACAGAGATTTGCGATCTGTTGGCCCGGGATCTCACGCTCGTTTTCGAGGTGGTAAATGGGGACTGTTGAGTCGGTGGCCCAGCCACGGAGATAGGATTGAGGGACGTAATGTTGGTTCTTGTATGGTGGCATTGTCAACGTCGAGCGTTAATACAGGTGACTCACTCAGCCACATGAATCATATAGTTTGGGTGGGGGGTGATATCCAGTGATTCTCCTTCGGGAGTCAGCTCTAGTTCGTGAGGATCACTACTCTGGTACTCACAACGCGAGGAGTCGAGAGTGCCCGGTGGCGGGCGTGGTTACTATTCCTCTTTAGACTCTGGATCGTGCGCTGCGACGCCCTCCAGTGCTTTCACAATAGTCACGAGCGTCGCAGCCGGTTCATGGTTGACTACATCCAGCTTCTCGAAGCTGATCGCGTTCATCAGTTGGAGACCGACGTGTTCTTTCGTTGTCTCTCCTGTGATTGGGTCGACAACCATTTTCCTGATGTCTCGGCAGAGGGCGGCGAGGAAGTACACTCCATTATCCGCGAACCGGGCTTCGAGCTTGGACCACAGGT
Source organism: Haloferax sp. AS1 (assembly GCF_014530665.1). Lineage (NCBI taxonomy): Archaea > Methanobacteriati > Methanobacteriota > Halobacteria > Halobacteriales > Haloferacaceae > Haloferax > Haloferax sp. AS1. The sequence goes on along the minus strand of NZ_SPSA01000002.1, from coordinate 501,915 downwards.
GAGACAGTTCGTCGAGTTCTTCAGTAGTGGGTGGTTGAAGAGCACGATATGCGAGAAACAATGGCGAATTGAGATTCTGGAGCAAACTTCCCTCGATCCCATATTCTTCAATCGAAGCATCCTCGTCGAGATGTGAGCCAACAGCGACTGACCGCCCATCGCGTTCCTCCATCGCTCCCTCAATAACGGCCCAATCAAAGAGGCACGTTATTGTCTGTCTGACAGCATCGAGCAGCACGTGACTCTCATTATATGTCACACCGTACTCATGTTCGATAGTCTCCCAGACGTCAGTAGACCCGCTGTCTTCGTCATCGACTACAGTTCCAGTAAAGAAATCAATCACGACGCGTCCGAGCTTACACAGTTCGGGCGCATCTGGGAACTGTTCAATCGTCAGTCGTTCACGTTGAGTCGCAAGCTCCTTAACTAGTTCTTCTCTCTCAGCAGTACTGGACACAACCTGCGCGGCATATGCTGCACTGGCTAGGTGAATAAGAACCTCTGTCTGGTCGTGATTAAGTGAATTCTCGGCCCGTAACCCACGGATTGCTGCCCCTGTTAGGGGTTGCGCGTGCTCTGTCGCTTCGGGACGGGTGTCAAGTGCGGAGCGGATACTGTCGGCATCGACAGCAGGTGTGATCCCAAGTTCGTCTGCGGTAATGGAATAGTGACGATAATTTGCGAAATAACCTCTGACGGCGTCTTTCGGTGACGGATCCTGCTCTGGCACGGATTCAAAAATCGTTTCAACCCGCTCCTCAGCATCGAGATATGACGGGAGTTGCTGCAGATGATATTCAAACATCACCCCGGCAGTCATGTATTCGCGGTGTCGTTTGATCCCATCCTCTGTAAGCAACTCTTTGGAACTGCCGGTTCTCGTGTTTGCCAACTCGAGCGCAAAATAGCCCGCTGCACGCGCGTGCTGCGCTGTCCTGTCAGTCTCTGCAAGCCGTTCACGGAGGAAATCTCGTTGGAGACCGTGAAGCCGATACACTGGGTTTCCTTTGCTGGATCCAAGCCGTGTCAGAATCGACCGACGTTGCAAATCACGGAGCGTTGCCTCGACTTCCGTGATATCTTCCTCAAGTACGTGGGCGACTGGTCGTGGCCGCAACTCTGGAAGGAAGCACGTCTCTCGAAGTAGCCGTTGAGTGAAATCATTGAGGGTCGCTAAGAAGCGTTCTTCGAGCATCAGGCGGCGCTCCGAATCAATTGTTGAGAGATCATCAAGTACCGAAGCTACACTCCTAGTGTCGGCCGCGATCTGGCCAATCCGCTCAACAAAGTATGGTGATCCTGATGCGGCATCGTGTACGCGGGCGGCGGCAGTTGCATCCAGTCCCAGTGCATTCAGATAGGATCGAACGTTGCTAACGTCGAACGGCTGGAGTTCCAGTTCTGAGATATCTGGATCAGTAAGATCGTAGAATCGCTCTCGAGTTCCGACACAGCAGGTGACACCGTACGGTGCGTCGGATGCAATTTCTCGAAGTAGTCTGGCAATTTCATCGTACACTACTTGGTCGATTCGCGTTTCGTCAAGCTGGTCGATGACGAGGATAAATTGGGTTGTCGGTGATGCGTCGCGAGTGTTGATGGCAAGTTCAAGCAGCTTCGATGTGATGTCTGGGTTGCCGTCATCGCCTTCATCAGCGAATGAGTTGAGCACTGCTCCAAGGAGGCTGGTTTCAACTCCGGACGTTTTCGAAAGTGAGCGACCGATATTCCCGGTCAGGTCTCGAAGCGTATTGGAGTTGTTGCTAGGAACGACGCTCGGGTGCACATCGCCCCAATGATCGAGAAGCCGAGAAAGGAACTGGTCTACTGACGACGGTTCTTTCAAATCGTAGCGGAGAACTCTGTAGTCACGGTCTCGGCATTTCCCCACAAACTGTGAGAGTAATGTCGACTTGCCGATGCCAGTTGGTCCAATGACAGGGAGCAGAGATACTCGATCATCATCTGCAACAGCAGTAGTCAGAGTCTCCAGTTCGTCTCCACGGCCGACGAATGGAGCGTCATTCATCAGCGGCATTTTCTGTTCACGAGATATAAATCTGTGCTGAGTGGAACCCCCCCACAGTCCGTCACTCAGGTTGTACACGTCGGGGAGCGAGGTGATGACCCACGTAGTCCCGGACGCCGAGCAATGGGACAGATGTCTTCTCTCAACCAACAGCAGCGCTACCGGGGGAGGCGTAGGGCCTTCCACCTTGTCTGTCTTGGTTTTGACTGAGCCACCTGCTGTTGCAAGAGAGAGATAATTGGCTCTGTTGAAACCCTCTTTCCGCCTTGCGATTCGGCAAAATACTATTTTCACATCAGTTCCGCGAAAACCGGGGAACGTTGCTCTCCTCGATATCAACGCTGGAAGATTTCAACAGGGCCGCGTCGTCAGCAGCAGTATCTCAGTATCAACCCATCTTGCGACGACATGGTCTCACTTCAACCACGATCGTGTTCGCTCCCACATTGACGCAGATTCCGTGTCACTATCCTCATCCCGTTCACGGGATGCTGCTGCCTCGACACGCTGCTCAAGTCGGTCAACAGTCGATTCCAACTCCTCGATGTACGCCTGTTTTTCCTCGAGGGTCGTCTCGAGTGTTTCAACTCGCTCAGTCAACACCCGGTTCTTTTCGGCGAGATACGCCGTGTTCTGCGTTGGCTGCGTTCCCACACTCTGTTCCATCGTAGTCTCGTGATCCTCACGGGGCTGCGTGTCTGGGTCGTAAAACTCCGACGTCTGCTGGACTGCTCGTTCAAGTGTCTTCTCACCGTACGTCGACCCGTCTGCATAGTGGACTTCGTCCCATTTCTCGCGATACAGCCCCGATTCCCGAAAGAGGCGATCCATCTGTTGATGATTCCCGCCCGTCCAGAACGCGAGCAGACAGCAAAGTGCCATATCTGCCTCCGAGTGGCTCTCATATCCACTCGTCTGGCCGCGCCACAACCGGTCGAACTTCTCACCGTTCGCTGCCTCCCTCGCCTTTGTCAACACAACCTCGTCGTTGAGAGCAGACTCACTCGCGTCATCACGTTCTTCGGATGGTGTTGAATTCGGTGGCTCCGTTGTTGGCTCGGTGTCGGGCTGGACGAATTCACGATGGACGTCGACAAGTGCATCCTGCCGGTGTGCGATCTCTGTCGGTGTCCCCGCAACGTGAGCACCGGTTACTGTAAAGAAGCGCGCCATGTCGTAGCATTCGACTCCACCACGGCGATTCCGCCCTGCAGGGAGTTCTCCTGCAACGAGGATGTGGAACCCCGTGCCTGAGGGCGATACCTCCGTGTAGGAATCTAATCGTGTGATAATCTCCTGTGCATCGTCGTTAATCGTACCTGTCTCGGGGTCTCGGCAATCGTCTAAATCCACACCGACAAACGGGTCGTCCTCAGTAAACACAAACCCAATCCCATCAGCGTCTTCTGACTCAACGGCCGCAACCGCAGTATCGAGATCAGACCATGTCACGGAATCGGTTGCCGAACCGAAGCCGCCAGTCGCAGGGTTGACGGGGACCTTCGTCGCTTTGTCAGCTCGCATCTCACTCCGCCAGCAAACCCACTGCTCACGCTCGCGAAGTTCGGGTGGCAACTGGTCTATATCGAGGTCAATCTCATCACACATTCGTTGTTCCTCGCTGACTCGCAGTCATTTCAGATTCCAAATGAGTCTGCGTCATCTGCTCACTTGGACGATACCCAGTTCCGACGGGGTCCCCCCTGTCTATACTAGTCGGATTCTGTCGTAACCAACAATCCGAATCTCTCCAAACTACGCCGTTCAGTTCCGCTATTATCCGAACTCTATCGTAACGACTGTCGTAACTCTGGGCGAGACTATCGTAACCTGTCGTAACCATCCGTCTGAACACCTCTTCAGACGGTTTCTGGCTAAATCGGCTGTTGTTCGTCTGACCGGGGACAAACGTTGATAGACCAGTATCAGTCATTAGACAATTCCTCCAGAGTGAGGGCGATCCCGTCGTAATGGCGAGTTGTCGCATCCCCTTCTTTCTTGACCGTACTATCGAACTCAACGTGCTGTCTCAGCCGGCGTGTGAACCACCGCTTCGAGTCCGGTGAAATCCCTTGGTCAGTCACCCACGACTGATAGCAGTTGTAAACCCGTTCAGAGGAGACAGATCCGTGGGCTGTCTCACGGAGGAACACCTCTGCGAAGCGGCCCACAACAGCATCAGGGTCGTCTGCAAGCTCCGACACATCAACCAGAGTCTCGTCTGATCCGGGGGCTACAGCTCTTTCGGCCGCTTCGGTATTGGATTGGGTTGGCTGTGCGACGAGATCCAGCTCCGAGAGTTCACTCAAGGGCCGTACTGTGCCGTCCCGATAGATTACTGCGTCACCGTCGTTCCGAAGAATGACGATGAGATACTGCTCACTACTGAATCCTGGATACGGCAGTTCGACTTCAGGGACGAATGGCCGCTTGAGCTTAGTCCAGTCAGCAGTAAACGCCTCTTTCGAGTCGTAGACATACTGCTCGCCCTCCGCGTAGACGACGTACTCATCGGCCACCGAATCATAGCTGTAAACCGCAGGGAGCCGGCTCTTCGAGAGGTCGTCTAACGACTCTACTCGAAGCAGTTCACCCCCAGCATCGTCTTCCAAAACAAGATTTCCATCGACTCGCGACCAGACCGTCTGTGCGCGCTCAGGCGACACGGGTCGAAGTGCCGTCAGACCGCCCTCCTCGCTCGCACCACCATTGAACGAGATCGTTGTGTCAGTCGTATAGAACCGCGTGTCTCCTGACTGGAGTTCACGAAGCGGTGACGACAGCACCTGTTCGACACGTTCTGCCCAGTAGGGTTCCGGCTCACCAGCCCGAACGACAAACATCGGGATTTCCCCAGCCTCCTGTGCTTTGCGGAGATTCGTGAGAACTTTTGCAGGCTTCCCCGGCGTTGTCGTCTCGACCTCGATGGCAAACGGAGCGTCAAACGCTGGGTGTGTTGCACGCCCATCAGGTTTCTCACTCCCGTCTTGGCTGAGGACAGATACTGTACAGCCATGGGTCGTCAGTTCTGCTTCGATTTGCGCGAGAGCAGCGTCATGCTTCGAACTACCAGCAGATTGGACTGTCCCAGTATTAGGGGTAGCAACCGATTCGCCCGCTTCAGTGAGACGAATCACGAGTTCGTCTTGATCGAGATGAACCGTCGTTTCAAGGAAGCGAGAGCGCTGGCGAATCGTCGATAGTTCGTCGTACGTCGGTGCATCACCACCTGATTCGTCGCACAGACGGCGGAGTTCATCATCAACGGTTTCGACTGAAACCCAGCCGTTTGCCTCACGTTCGGACAGCCGAAGTTGCACCGCTCGAACGACTTTCGCAAGAGCCGTGTCGAGTTCCCCATCAGTAATGTCAAGCGTGGTACTGAGTTCGTCGGGGAGTTCTGTCGCCGGTGCCTCAGTCGTGGTCACGCCGTACGTCTCGTCAACGCGGCCCTGCATCCGACTGAGCGTCTCACTAAACCGAGACTCTTCACTCTCGGTTAGAGGGCGGTCGCTCTCAGGGTGCCCATCTGGAATCGGCAGGGGAGCGAGACTGAACGGATACGGCCCAGTCTCACCGAAGATCGGACTTGGAAGATTCGCAATCCACTCACCACGCGGAAGTGACCGGATTCGGTTCGCGAACGCTGTTGGGTCCATTTCCTCGTGAGCCATCGCCCTAGCGAGTTCACGGTCAACGTTGATCTTCCCTACAATCGGACTCCCGATATTGTTGAGGACGTTGAGATAGGCGCGCCGCCCCCCTTCCGCTTTCATTTGCTCGGGGAACTGCATCGAGAGCCCGACTGACAGCCGGAAACTCCGCCCTTGCTCGAGTAGTGTATTCATGACATCCGAAACAGCAACCGACGCTGCCTCATCAATCAGGAGATTAACCACGTAATCGTCCGGCCGCTTACCGACATCCTGGTTCTCTTCTTTCAGGGCGTCCTCGAGATTGGTCAGAATCACACCGGTCATGACGCGAGCAGCATCCTCACGGAGATCACCCAGATCAAAGAGGATCACCGTATCGTCGTCGATGACATCGCGGAAATCAAACTGCGGCTCGGTGTTGTTGAAGATTCGACGCAGGTGTGTGTCGTCCGAGATGACTGAGAGACGATTACCGACACCACCCAACACATTCGAGAAGGTCGTCTTGTCTGCCTGTAACTGTCGTCGGAGTGACCGCGAGACAGCCTCGTCACTCGATTGCGGGGCAGCACTCAGATCTGGCTGGGGTGGCCCTGCCTGCCAAAGTTGATCAAGCGCATACTCTAACTGCCGATGAGCGAAGTAGTCCGCTGACTCGCGATACTGGCCGTTTTCGCGACCATGCGTCTCATCGAACAACACTTTGATCAGCGACTTAATCAACCCCGGTGCGACTGTCGCCCGCTCGTAGCGGTCAACCCCCATAACGAGTTTCAGAATTTCCTCGTAGTGGTCGGCCTTGCGCTGGACAGCGTCTTCCCGCCGGAGTCCGTTTTCAAGCGACGGCTCGAGATTGAAAAACGAGAAGCCGGGGAGGACGTCTGGGAGAGAGAAGTAGATAACATTCTCTCTGAGGTCGTCCAACCCGAAACGCGCAGCATGCGCACGCATGTAATTTTCCGCCATGCCGTCGCCCTTCGGTTCGATGAGAATCGACGGCCCAGTCGTCGTCTCGTAGAGTGAGAGGAGTTCATTGATCTGTGCCTTGGACTTACCGGCCCCGGTCGTCCCAAACCGACCATAGTGTGTCGGTAACAGTCCGGGAGGTATTCGAGTCGGTTGCTTCTCCGCTTCACCAGTCTCATCAAGCGCGTAGCCGATTGCCATGCCCTCACGGAACTCGCTCATGAGATCCGGATTCGGACGGGCAAGCGGGTTCCGGCTCTGTTGCTCAGCACGCGTCCCACGAGAACCCTCCATTGTCAATCGTTCCGACGAAGGGACAACCACGAAGTTCGCAAGCTCAGCCCCACAGAGAACCAACTCCGGCCGGGTCTTACCACGTCCAGTCGTTACCTCTCGCGAGAGGAGTCGCTGGAGCGCTGCTCGCGCGTTTTGTTCTTTCTTCGATTGTCGGAAGCCACGATCTCGAAGTCGCGTCGCTTCGATCTCGTAGAACGGGCCGTCGAGTGGGTCAAAGACCGGCGCGAGTGACGACAGGCGGTCATCAAGGGCGTCGCAACCGGCCTCGCTCGTTGGCACGCCAATCGCCCGGATATTCGTCGTGTACGAGCGCTTGGGGTTGACCGCATCAATCGCGTCAAGCCGCTTGACGACGATGTCACTCAACTCGTCACGGGTTCGACGTTCGTACTCTAGTTCGGGGTCAAGCAGGTCGCCAAGGATCTTCTGCGACAGCGTATCCCGTCCATCATTCAAGTCCTCTTTGCGGAGTTCCGCATCCGCTTGCCAGCTCTCCCGGCGCTGAAACACGACTTGGAACGCGAGCGGTTCGCGCGCATCGTTCAGGTGGTCGATCAGCGACGCAAGCACAGCTCCCGGCTCGTCGACCGCCGGCAGCGTGCTCTCGTCAGGCGTCGCCGTTAGCGGTGTCAACGACGACATCCAATCCTGCTTCCGAACTGCCGACCCACACCACCGCACGCCCTGTGGTGAAACGGTGTCGACCGCGGGGCGGGCGAGAATCGTCCCGTCTGCGGCCACCGTCGGTTTCTCGACCGACGTGGGCGAAACCTCGTCTGCGACCGACTCAGTCGTTTCGAGTTCGACAACTGTCTCTCCAACCGACACCAGTCCGTCCGCCGTTCTTCCACCCACGTCCTCAGCAGCCGTGGGTGAAACCTCAGACTTCGTTCCCTCCATTGCACTGCCGTCCGGCGTCGCGTCCGCGTCGCCATCTGCAGCCGAGTACTGCTCGTCGTCGGAGAACTCGTACTGGAGGTCATCCTGCTGGTACCGCTCGACGAACTCCTCGTGAGACAATGCAACCGGGTGAATCAGCTTCGACGCGACGTCCACTTCGACACGCTCGATGTCGAACGTCTTCGGATAGATCGATCGAAGCCGCTCTTCGAGTGTTCCGAGATAGTCGTCAGCGCCATAGTAGAACTCAACCGGCGCATCTTGTCCCGTGCTAAGCGCAAGGAACTCAAAGCGCGGTGGGGTCGCGGATGTAAACGGGTTGAGTTTCGACCGCAGACCCGAGCTGTCAGGGGTCAGTTTGTGGAGACTCTCGAGCGTCTGCGGGATACCACGAGCCGTGAGTTCCTCTGAAGTGGGTGTCACGCGGAGATACTCACGCTCACGCATCGTCGTTACCTCCAAGCTGGCCAGTGTCAGTTGCTGTTGAATCAGTCTGCATGTCCTGTGACTCTCCGTTTGCTTGCTGCGCTAACTCCGTCCGAAAGGTCTCAATCTCGGGTGAGACCGCTCTCTCACCAGCACCGGGCAGCGACGCCCGCCGCTGCTCGGTCGGGTCGAAGTCGATGACTTCCTTCTCTTTGGGCATTGCTTCGACTCTAATACCGCGCCACTCGCCGTCGACGCCGACCAAGGCTTCTGAAAAGCCAGCGTCCTCGTTCCCAGGAACCGCGTCTTGCACATACCGCATCTGGGCGTGGTTCAGCCCGAACTCGTCGGCCCATTCCTTGTCCATCCCATCCAAGCGATGGAACTGCTTGACGGCACACTGGTCGAGGATAGCCTCACTTTCAGCGTGCTCGAAGAACTCGTCGACGGTCTGCGTGACCAGCCGAATCGAGAGATCGTGATGGCGGTGGTGTCGGAACACCGTCTCGAGGAACGCCAGACTCGCGGCGTCCTGCATGATGTACCGCGCCTCGTCGATGACGAATACGACCTCCTTGTCCGTCTCCTTCGCCCGCTCGTAGACGAGCGAGATAAGCAACTGCATCGTCAGCGCCGTACTGCTGTCGACGCTGCCTTCTTGCTGGGCGAGATCGAGGTAGATGACTTTCTCGTCGCGGATGTCGAACTCCGATTCTTTTCCGAGGTTCGCGTAGCGGCCCGCTTCTTCGAAGGGCCGCAGTTGGTCGATCAACCACGTCGCATCGTCGCTAAGTTTCTCGGCTTCTGCGTCCGACCGAACCACGAACGACTCGGGGTCGTCGACCATCTCTTCGAAGACATCCAGCATCTCTCGAATCGTCGGGCTCGGGGTTCCGTGCGTCGTGATATCATCCGTAATGCCATGACGCTCGTAGGCCTGTCTGAGACCGAGTTCGAGTGTCGTTCGCCGGTCGCCGAGTGAGATGCCACGGAGGGCGAAGAAATTCGTCAGGAAGCTCATCGCGTCGTCGAGTTTCTCGTTGAACGGACTCGCGTCTTCACCCATTGCCCGTTGGACGTGTTCGGGCGTCTGGCGGATTTCGAGCGGGTTTAGTCCGAGCGTCCCACCGACGGTAATTCGCTTGGCATCGAGCGCTTCGGAGACGCCCGCCCAGTTGTTGAGCGGTTCGAGAATGATCCCGATGCGGTCCTTGCTCTGTTCGATCGACCGGATGAAGTTCTCTTTCGCACCGAACGATTTGCCAGAGCCGGTATCTCCCACCGTAAACATCGCATAGCCGTTATCGCGGGCGAACGGGTCGATAACGACCGGGCTCTGGTTGTCTTTGTGAATCCCGAACTCGACGCCCCCTTCTTCGAGAATCGTCGCGTTGTGTGGCGACGCTAAGAGGGAACCAACAGCACCGCCGAGGGCAATCGACTCCCGACCAAAGACGTTGTCGCCGATTGGGGCGGCGGACTGGAGCGCGAGGTCCTGTCGACAAATAGCCGTCTTCGGTGTGAGGTTCGCTGGTTCGTCACGGAGCGCGCTTTTGACTGCTCTGACGGCGTCCTGGAGCTCGTCCCTGTCGTCGGCACGGACGGTGACGAACAGGCCTTGGTCGAACACGCTCGCCCCACTCTCGACGGCCTTGTACGTCGCCGCTGCCTCGTTGGCTCGCTCTTGGAGGTACTCACTCCGGACGCTCTGTTCTAAGTCAGCGTCGACCTGCAGGTCGTCCGCGATATCCTGTAGTTCGTTTCGCGCGCGCTGTTGGTTCTTCGGCGTGATGTGCGCCGTGAGGTCGAACTCGACGTCGGTCAACTCGAAGAGGTCACTCAGGTAGCCGTCGTTCGGATAGTCCGCGTAATCAGCGATGTACAGCGTCGTCGTCCATTGCTCACCGACACGGGCAGCACGCGTCTCCCATTCGATTGTCGCCGGTGCTGTCGCCGTCTTGTGTGACTCCGAGATATCGTCGAGAAGTTGGCCTTCTGCCTCGCCGGCTTCGAGAGTTTCCTCGTCAAGGACATCCGAGAAGTCGACTTCCGGCTCATCGTCGGTGCGGTACCGCTGCCAGAGGACTGTCCCACCGACGCCGAGGAGCATGATGGTGCCCAGATAGAGCGCTGCACCTTCGGGGGATGTCGGCTGTTGAGCCCACTGGGTGAGTTGCGTGAGAATATTACGACTCGCCTGCAGCGGGAGGTTACGCATCGAACGCCTCCTCCCGGCGTGAGCGACCGAGAATCGGCTGTTCGCGAATTACGTCTGCTTCGGTCTCGAAGTCGTGTTCCTCGCCGTTCCAGAAGTCCATGTTCAGAACGAACAACTCGACCGTGCTGAGTCGGTGGGCAGACCAGCCGGATGCCTGCTGGATAAACTCAGAGCGGACATCTGCGATACGGTCGTCCAGTTTCTCGAACATCTGGGCGCGGCGTTCGACGTCAGAGAGGTCCGCACGCCGGGTGACGAACGGGTTGAACAGGATGCCAATCACAGGGAACTGCGTCAGCTTTTCAGCCGGCGTTCCCTCGTCGCGGTATCGGTCGTAGACTTCGAGTGGCGAGACTTCCACGCCGATGTAGTACCGAACTTGCTGAATGCCGCGGTCACGCATTTCTTTGGGCCGCGTCTCCCGATACTCCTCGAGGAGTTCCCGGAAGATCGGGTTCTGTGTGACGTCCTCGTCGGTGAGTCGCTCCTCGATTGTCTCGGTGATCTGTTCGACCGGGAATGACCGGGTTGTTGCGTGGAATTTGAGCTTCGAGTCGAGTTCTTTGTTGGCGAACTCGGCGCCGGCATCCTGGAGTTGGGCCCAGTCGTCGGCCATCGCGAAGTCCATGTTCCCCGGGTCGATTTCGATGAACGCCTCCATCGCGCCGTCAGTCCGCTGAATCGCGCCGGCGCCAGGCCACGCTCGCTCGATATTCGTGAGGTCTTGGGTTCGCTCGTCTGGTGTGAATGGCGTGTAGTTCGCGAGCCCGCCTTCGTTGCGCACGGTCTCGTTCGCTTGGCTGTCCGAGTGCTCCGGCGCGCTCAACGTAATCCGGGGGCGTTTGGCGTACCGATAGACGTCTTTCGTCCACGTCCACGCGTTCAGATGGTCGGGGGTGACGTAGACAATGGCTGCCCCCATCCCGAGGCCGCTTGCAATAAACGGGACGGCAAGTGATTCGATGCCCGTGAGGCCGGCGAGGAGCAATCCACAGATGGGGAGAGCGATGAGGATGCCGACGTCGCCCTCTTCGATGTTGAGGTAGGGGATGCGACTCGCTTCGCCGAACTGGTCCATGATGCGCCGTGCGGCTGTGTCTTGGTCTGTCGACATAGTTAGCGGGTTCGAGGTTCGTTTTCGGTCCGCCGGTACGATGGCAGTCCGTCGCTGTCATCAGTCGAGTCACGCTGTGCGGCTGCTCGCTGGGCGAGGGCTTGGCCGGCGGCGGCTTTCGGCCCCCAGCGGGCGGCAGTCGTCGCAACGCCAGCGCCACCAACGTACGCACCAGCTGCGACGCCGCCGACGAGGGCTGCGCCTCGCGTTGCACCGCCGATGACCTTTGCGGTGAGGGGCGTCGCGTACGTGAACGTCTTCCACGTGAGATAGAGCGCGATTAGCGGGAGTGATGTCGCGACAAGATATCTCAAGAATGGACTACTTGGAGCGAGAGCATCCTGTGAGAACAGTAGGTCATACCCCTTGAATACGACTGCTGCAGGGAGAGGGAGTACTGCAAGAGGAACAAATCGTTTACTGAACCCGATTGCGATGTCAGAGATGACCGGAAGGTTGCCGTAACCGAGGGCAAACGCAATCGGCATCCCGTATACGTAGACATAGAGGAGAACTTCGCGAATGAAATAGAACGCTTCAAGCGACCACATTGAGATCCCGCCTGCAACACCGAATAAAAAGGCAAGAACCGGGTTTGTTAGCGACACTTCTAGGAGTTCGAACATCGTGTCTCCAAGTGAACTCAGACTCGGCATCAAGGCGATCGTGAAACCGTCAACGAGGTAGAGGGACAGAATACTAACCCAGTACCAAGAGACGATGAGGAGCGCACCAACCCACGCAGTTTTCTTAGTGCGTCTTGCCTCGTACGCACTCCCGATATTGAAAATTCGGAGCGCATGACGCCCCTGAACACACATCACCAACAACAACAGTGAGATCAGCATAATCTCACCGCCAACTAAAGCGTCTTGTATCGCAGGCCACGGCCCATTAGACGCTGTTCCAAACACAATCGGCCCATCAGTACGTGGAGTCGGAGTTCCAAACATACCCTCCGTGAGAGACTGATATCCAGTTCTCAGACCCCGCATGAACAGGCCAGTCAACCAGCTAAGCGCCTCTTTGAATCCCTCAAGTACAACGTCAATTAGATCAACCATCGTGCTCTCCGATGGAGATACTGCAACCCTCAGTACTAGTCGAGTCTGTATACTGAACGTTGTAGGTCTTAGACACCTCAGAAGCAGCTACACGTGTTTTGAGGATGAGGTTGAACTCACCACTCTGCTCCCCGTCTTGACACGAGATATCTGAACCGGGAACAAAAGCGAACGGAGACCGGAAGCTGTAAATCGTGAGTTGCTTCCCGGCTGGAATAACAACTTCAGCTACTTCAGAGTCAGACTCGGGGTCATAGATCCCACTAACATCGTCATGGTTGGCGTAGTTCGTCCCCTCTTCATCGGAGGGATACGGAACGTCTCCGATGAAGAGTAATTTCGTGACTGCGTTTGGCCCCGTTCCACGGTTCTCAACAGTCACAAACGCCTCATCAGTAACCTCGTCGCTCGAGGAGGTCCACATCTCCTCTGGCTGGTTTTTGCCGATTCCCATCTCAACGATTCTGAGGTCCGGTTGAATCGAAAGAGAACCCTCAGCAACAGTCTCCTCACCATCTAACGCGACGATACGGTACTCACCGGGCTCGTAGGCAGTCCCGATTTCGAACGAAACCTGTCGTGCGCCGGCGGCAAGCCCACGCTTCCCGAACAGTTCCCCATTCGGCTGAATGAGGTTCACCTGTTCGACGGGTGCGTCAGCATCAACCTCCACAACGATGGCTTGCCCCTCAACAGCGATGCGTGAAAGCGGGCCAGCACGCTCGGTCGTCGCCGATGTCTGGTCGGGCGTCGTTGTGCCCGAGTTACGGCTACCATCGAGGCAGCCGGCAACGCTGGCGAGGGCGGCCCCGCCAACGGTTCGGAGGACGGTACGTCTATCAATCGGTGAATCGGTTGGAATCATTGGTTTCGGTAGTCGCTATCTGTCGGTCATACGGAGGAGCCGGCGACCGGCGTAGAACGTCACGACGAACGGAATCGCCTGCCAGCCGACTTCGAACACGAATGCAACCCAGCCCTCGAGAGTCCCGAGTGGATGCCAGCGAACGGAGGCCGTATCACCCACATACGCCGGGTCGTGGCCAAGCCACGTGCCGGGGTGGTAACGGGCGGTGTAGATCCCCGGCTCGTCCAGCGTGACGATTGCGATGCCACTCTCGTTGGTCGCAACGCGCTGGTCACCCACCGTGATGTAGCCGCTATGTGACGACCCGCCAATCGGGTACTGTCGGTCACTCCCATTCGACGCGATTGGCGCACCCGTCTGGTTATCGCGCAACTCGACTCGGAGCGTCGCGTTCGACGTCGTCTGCGAAACGAGCTCGACAGAGAGGTTACTCTCGCGAAGCTGTCGCGCCGACCCGACTTGGGGGTCGACAATCGTGGCATTCACGCCGCGAACGATCCCACCCACCCGAAGCGCCTCCCGGTCGACGGACTCTGCACGGACGGCCAGCCCGTACGTGGGCGTGTACGACTCGTTGACGACCTCGACAGTCACGTTCTCGCCGATCGTCTCACGGGGTGACGCCCGGTCAACCCCCCACGTGTCGATGATATCCGGGCCATCGCGAACCGGCTCTGCGCGCGGCCCGATCTGTGACGGATAGGTGTGTACTCGGACGGGAATCGCATCCGACTGTGTCGTGGTCGTCGACGTCCCGGTCGATGTGACGAGTGTGTCCCAGTTCGTGTTCCGAGCGGTGTAGAACCGCCAGACACCACGGACTCTGGAGGTCTCATCGTCGGTGAGCGTATAGCCCTGCCACGGGCGGGACTGGAAAATCGCGACGCCAGTATCCCCGTTCGGGTACTGCGCGTAGTAGGGGTACGCTGCGAGGTCGTAAATCTCGGTATCGAGTGTATCTGAGACGGTTCGTGTCTCCGTCCGGTAGTTGACTGTCGTCTCGGGTTCGCCACCAACCGTTGTCTCAACGGTCTTCTTGAGGCGAACGGAGATGTTCGCTTCGAGCGTGAGATTCGCACCCCACGAGTGAGTGGTGTGATACTGTAATTCTGGCGTGTGAGTGCCACTCGCAGTTGCGACTGGAATGCCATCGATTTTCAGACGGATGTTCTCAATCTCGTGGGAGACGAGTGCCCAGTCGGTAGTCCGATTACCCGTTTCGGTCCCAGTTGGAACGCGAACGCGGTAGTCGACGAGCCCGCGAACCGTCCCATTGGGAGCGATATAGAGGGGCGTCTCACCTGCGTCGAGATGGCCACGCGTCGATGGGGTGACCGCGAAAATCGTCGCGTGCGCATCATCGATGAACGTCCCATCTTCGAGTGACGCGTGGGGTGGGTAGGTCGACGTGTCGGGCCCGCCGGCGTCGAGATCAGCGAAGTCGTTGCGCGTCCACGTCGCGGCCGTTGCCGGCGGGCGCGTGAACGTGATGTCAGTCCCGTTGGCGAGTTGGTGGAGCGCCGTTCGGTCGTCGCCGTACTGCTGCTGGTAGTCTTGTTGGCTGACGTAGCGGTCGCTATCGCGAGACCAGAGCGTTGCCGACTCGTTTTCCGTGAGGCCGTTTGTCTCAGTCCCTGGTCTCGGGGGCTGTGCCGTGGCGAGGCCGATAATGGAACTCGACACGAGCAACGCGGCTACCAGTACGGAGGGTACTCGATGCTTCATGGGAGGGCAAAGGTGGATTGGTGGGGCGCTTACCAGGGAGTGAGGTTCACGCAGTCCCCGAGTGGGAGCCCCATAATCGACGCTACGACGGTGTACAGCGGCCCGAGCACCGCCAAGATGAGGGCGGATTTGAGTGCTGCGCGCTTGTGGACTTTGAGTCGCTTTTTCTGTTCGGGGCTGGCGGTGAAGATCTCAGCGAGGGAGTCGGCCTGCCAGATGACTGCTAACCCAATGAAGCCGAGTGTCGTCGTAATCTGGAAGAAGCCCTCGACCATCCCCGGCAATTTCTCAGCGCTGCAGACCACGCTGTCTTGTGCGGCAACTGGCTGGACAGCAGCGATCGTGAACAGGACGCTCCCGATTGCGACGTGTCGGAGGATGGATCGGGAGGGCCGTCGCTGGTCGGTGGAGCGAGCGTCAGTAGGGGAGTGTGAGTCAGACACGGGGAATCACTCAGTATGGTCGTACACGAGCGCTTGGAGGTCGGCGTAGCGACTCGTCATGGTTGCAATCTCATCGAGCGAGTAGCCCAACTCACGCGCTTCGGAGAGTTGTGCGCGGAGTTTATGCGGCTCAACGTCGCGAAGTTGCATCTCGTCGCGGAGGGCTTGCCGATAGAGGGCCGATGCGTTGAGATGGTCGTTCCACCTGAGGAACAACTCATCGATGTCTTCGACGGTGACTGAGCGGGAGATCATGGGTTCGGTATCGTTCCGCACCGATTGTCTTGCGGTGCGTACATGTCAACCAGATTGGTGTAATATTATATATTTACTGGCCGATATGAAGTGTGATGACATGCCAAACTAGGTACTATATTATCTGGTCGAATTAGAACACCGACGTTCCCGGACCTAACGATGCAGAGGGATGTCACTCGACATATTGTGTCTGTCGAGCAGCAGCGCTATCTGTGAACTCTGTCTCTTGCAGGTTACTCCAGATAGTATCCAAAATTGGCAGGATTCATGGCGACCAATTTGCACACCCACCTAGCGGCTATTTCACCCACGAAAGTGCCGAACTACTAGGGCTTCAACACGACGTTAAGTGGCCTTTGCTACGGAGGGTTACTCGCGGCGTTCAGGGGTGCGTAGGAGTCTGCGTGATAGGCGACCCGCCAGAGTTTGAGGACGGCACGAGTGACAAGCGCTTCGGGGGACTGCTTAATACAGGATTCTTCGACATCGTTGGGATCAGAGGTTGCGTCAGGTGGTGGGTGGTAGTGCTCGAGTCCGGAAACGTGGATGTAGTCGCCGTCGTGAGGATGCTTTCCCCACCGAAAGTTCACTCCTTCAGAATCCGTGTAGTGAAATTTGTAGTCTGCATGTGTTGTCCATTGGATGTCGATCCGGGCGGATTCGGCACTACAGAGACCATCGTCGAGCGTGACTTCGACAACGGTGGGATTGAGGTAGTCATCTAGCGCAGGAGTTGCGAGTGGCTCTTCTCGCTCGATGATCCCACAAATTGTGAGTAGCGCTGGCCGGTCGATAGGCCCTCGGAGCGAGTGGGCCTCGTCTGTCTCAGCTATCCTCATCGTCGGTTAGGCGGGGACACTACCATCAGTCGAGTGGAGGTCGCCGTCGACGAATCTCTCGGCGTTCGCGATTGAGAGTGCTGCGTTCGCGAACGCGAGGTTCCGACGTGTCGTCTGCCAGTCTCGAATCGTCTCCGCGTCGATCTCGCTCTGCTCCGAGGTGGGTTCGGAGAGTGTCTGGTTTGCCTGCTCGATCGTCAACTCCTCGGGGGAGTCGACACCGTACTCAGCCCGATAGTCGTTGAGTTGGTCGCGCATTTCCGCAACTCGCGTGACGAGTTCGTCGGTCGAGACGTGCTCAAGGATGTCTGCGGCCTGCTCGACAACGAGAGACTCCGGCGACCGACGATAGACCGTTCCACCGTGGTTGCCGGTTGCAGTGATAACGAACCCTTCTTCAGCGAGTGTATTCAGATGTCTTCGTGCCGTCTTCGGGGATGTTCGTGCGTCCTCGGCAACAGTATCCGCTGAGGCAGGCGTGTACGTGTGGGCGATAACACGGCGAATACGCTCGTAAGGGGTCGTCTCCGATTCCCATTCCTCGCCAACTGCTTCGTTGATATCCTCGAACTCGTCTGGTGGGATTCGATTGCTCATGTCTCCACTAACAAGTTGGAGTAGTATAGGTCTTTGGCAAAATACTATATTTCGATGTTGGCTCGCTTCAAATGGGTCCCGTGAGAGTGAGATAGGAACTCCTACTGAGCAGCTGATTCGATCGGGACCATTCTGGACGGAACCTCGAGAGTAGACTCGAATCGTTTGCATTGAGAGTGACGGTCTCAACTACTGGGTGTACGGACAAGTTGAGACTACAGAGAATATAATCAGCTCATACATCAGATCTACTCCGCACCCGAGTCTGCATCTTCATACTCATCGAAATCAGGGAGATCTGCATCCCAGTCCGGATTCTCGTCGTAGTAGTCGCCCTCAAACTGCTCGCTCACGGCCGAGAGGCCAATCAAGCTCGCAGTATGTGCATCGTAGGCGTCGGGATTGATCGCCCAATACTCGCCCTTGTGACGCACAAACCCCTGATTATGGAGTCTGCTGAGCGTCGTCCCAACACTTCCTCGTGGGATGTCGAGTGCCTCAGCAATCTCACCTGCTCGATAGCCTGTTTCTGGAGTCGCTGCGAGGAAGCGAAGAATGGTCCGCCCATTCGTATTCGGTCCTGGAAAGTCCGATAGCTGGTAGTTTTCGACCAGTAAGGATGACCTACACAAACAGCCTATAACCGAAAGCACACCCACCGTCCGCGTTGAATCGGACGACGAGTTCTTTGATCGTGCACTCGAAACTGTAGCGCAAGCCGACCTGCACTTGCACGTGTTCTGAGTGAAGAAAATTCTCGAACTGATCGGTACGACTGTCCACGAAGAGCCGAAGAGTGTCCTCAATTTCGTGGTCTATATTCGGACCACCGTTTCCGAAGCTCCGTTTTTTATATACTACCTCCCCCCCACTATTTCCGAAGCTAATTCACGGAGGGGTAGTTCCTCCCTAGTGAACCCGTATATTTCTAGTCCTAGCCAAGTGATATATAACTAGTTTAGTTTACTACGGATCTGTTTTAACATACTACAATATAAAACTTGTTTTAATAACACTTCTTGAGAGGGACCAATCGTTCGAGTCGTTTTTCTCCGGAAACAGTGGGGGGAGGGGGTTTACTTAAACTATTTAAACAAACACCGAGCTCCGGAAACTACGGAAGCTTCGGAAGCTGTGGTTTTATGACTCATTAGACATATCACGTCAATAGATGCCAGTCTTCACCCCCTCGACAGGGATATTCGATGACCCCCGTGTCTTGTCTGAGGAGTACGTCCCCGAGAATATTCTTGGTCGGAACAGTGAACTCGAGAGTTACAAGAATGCTCTCCAGCCGATAATGGACGGCCAACCAACCAAATCTATTCTTCTCTATGGGAAAACAGGTGTCGGCAAAACGGTCTCGACGAAATATCTGCTCAACCACCTCAAGACAGACATCAAAAAATACAGAGATGTTGACTTGACGACTGTCTGGGTACTGTGTGAGAACACCAATACATCGTACCAATTGGCTGCATCAATTATCAACTCTCTTCGAGAGCCGGAAAACCATATCCGTCCAACGGGTTATCCCGCTGAGGATATGTACCAGATGATGTATCGAGAGCTAGATGCACTCGGCGGACACACTGTTATTGTCCTTGACGAGGTTGACAACCTCCAGTCAGACGACAAGCTCCTCTACGAACTCCCGAGAGCACGAGCAAACGGACGGATCGAGAATGTCCGAGTTACTGTCATTGGTATCTCTAACGATCTCAAGTTCAAAGATAATCTCCGCCAGAAGGTCAAGTCAAGTCTTGCTCAGCAGGAACTCCTCTTTCCACCATACGACGCCAATCAACTTCGTGAAATTCTGTATGCACGTGCAGATCAAGCCTTCCAAGAGGGCGTCCTGACTGATGGCGTCATCCCACTGTGCGCTGCATTCGCTGCCCAGGATATTGGTGATGCCCGTCAGGCGTTAACGTTACTCCGTGAAGCGGGCAATATCGCGAAAAAAGAAAATGCGACACAAGTCACTGAAGACCATGTCCAAACTGCCCAAGATGAACTTGAGCAGGATCTCATCACGACAAGTGTCTCTAAATTAACGACGCAAGGAAAACTTGTGCTGGCAGCAACGCTGTCACTCCATCTTGAAAATAAGACTCCTGCCCGGAACAAGGACGTCTACTCTCGGTACAAACGATACGCTTCTCTTGCAGATGCAGAGCCTGTTAGTCAACGTCGACTTCGCGATCATCTCGGCGACCTTTCGATGCAAACACTTCTTGATGAACGAACTAGAAATACTGGCAGACAAGAGGGCCGGTACAAGGAGTACTCTGTGTCAATCGATGCTCATTCTGTCGTATCTCATCTCCGTGCTGATGGAAGAATGGAGCCTGTAATCGCTGATCTCCAGAAGCGACTCTAAACAGAAGGCAGCGAGAGTTCCACAGGTCACCCAACCCGTGGTTGTTTACCTTGTTTCATCGGAAGCGGTGGGGGGTGTTCGCTTATATAATATCTCTTCATCGGAAACTACGGGAACATCGGAACCGATGGTATGACGTGCGTCAGACGGGTCGATGTCTTTTGATTTCAACCTCTAGTTCCGTAGAACGCTGCTAAACCTGAATGAAGTGGATTCTCTGCTTAAGGGCCCTGAAAGCAGTATTTACTCCGGAAGTAGTGGGGGGTGTGAATCGACTCGGGACCAAGCCCGGGGCATTCTCCTTGCATTTCTAAACGACATATTGTAACGACTCTCCTAGTGACCGTAGAGATGAGCGATGACAACAGCACCCCGGCCGTTCGGTTGTTTGAGATCTATCTTTCACGAGTCTCTCGGAGATATTCTTTTGATGATGCTAGTGGGTCTTCTTGGAGACGGCCTCTACGAACAAACCGTAGATACAGCCAAATTCTGTAGCTACCCCACATTAACCAACAACTCAGGCTCACCGGGGCAACTTGTTGGTTAACAGCGAAATGTGCAACCACGTTCAAGATGCTTCCCTCCGAGCTCCTCGGTCTGTGTGGCCGGAACTCGCTCTTCAATCGACCAAGCAGACCTTGAGGCCCGCTTCGACGCCGAGGTCGTCGCAGACGGCGGGTACACACCCCGATACAACATCGCGCCTGGCTGCGACCTCTACATCATCACGAACGAGACTTCAGACGAGATCGACGCCTACCACTGGGGGTTGATTCCATTCTGGGCGGACGAACCCGAGGAGGGCATCATCAACGCTCGCTCCGAGTCTGCCGACGAGAAACGCGTCTTTGAGCAGGCGTGGGAATCACGTCCCTGCCTCGTCCCCCCGTCAGGGTTCTACGAGTGGAAATCGCCGAACGGCGGGTCGAAACAGCCTACCGGATTCACCGCGAGGACGACCCCGTGTTCGCGATGGCCGGGCTCTGGGACGTCTGGGAGGGCGACGACGAGACGATCTCGTGCGTCACGATTCTCACGACGGAGCCGAACGACCTGATGAATCCCATCCACGACCGGATGCCGGTCGTCCTTCCACAGGACTTGGAGTCCGACTGGCTCACCGCAGATCCGGACACCCGCAAGAGACTGTGCCAGCCGTATCCAAAGGACGATCTGGACGCCTACGAGATCTCGACGCGGGTCAACAACCCCGGCAACGACGATCCCCAGGTCATCGAGCCGCTAGACCACGAGCAATCGGGCCTCGGCGAGTTCAGTTCCTGATAGCTGACGGGCTTACGGTCACTGCATCGGCGACGCAGCTGCTGAATCGACGAGCGAGTACTCTCGATCCCGACTCGTTCCCTCCGCCTCAAGGAGGTTGTACTGGATGTTGAGACGACTAACCTTGGAGCTTGACTCTGGGGATGAATTCGACGCCCCGTCCCACAAACCATTTGCCGGACACGTTCTAATGAAAGGACAGCGATGGAGTACACTCACCGCTACCCCGCGTACCCGACACAAGAGGTAGCGGCTGAGCTGGAACATCACATCGACATTCATCGCCAAGCGTACAACTTCACCCGATACGAGTACACGCACCTCGATACTGACAGTACCGGGTCCGCATACAAACACCACAGTCGTCTCCCGGACTGGAAGGACGAGTTCCCCGTGTTCACAGAAGTGAACGCAAAAGCCCTTCAATGAACCGTCACCCGGTTCTACGACAACCTTTCGAACCTCTCTCAGCAGAAAGAGAACGGGAGCAAAGTGGGAAATCTCAAGTGGAAATCACCGAGAGAATTCCAGAGTATAACGTACTCGCAGTACGGCTTCAAACTCAAAAACACGAGTGGCCGACGTGCGACGCTCTGGCTCTCCAAAATCGGAGATATTCCGATCCGCTATCATCGTCCCCTTCCTGATGAAGCCGACATCAAGGAGGTCACAATCAAGAAGGAGACGACTGGTGAGTGGTTCGTCACCTTCGCCCTCGCAACCGACGAGGCTGATCTTCCCGACAAGCCCGACGTAGATTCGTTGAACGCAAGCAACAGCGTGGGTATCGACCTCGGCATCCTCAACTACATCCACACATCTGATGGCAAGACCGTGGATTGGCTCGATCTCGAAGACGAATACGAGCGCCTCCGACGCGAACAACGTAAGCTGTCTCGCAAGCAGAAGAGGTCGTCCAACTACAAGAAGCAGCGTCGTGAGGTAGCGAAAGTCAAGCGCCACATCAAGCGGAAGGTCGAGGACTTCCAGCATAAGATTACGACGTGGCTTGTCCGTGAGTACGACGCCGTCTTCGTCGAGGATTTGGACGTGAAGGGGTTGTTGGAAGATTCGCACAACACGCGAAACACCCAGGATGCTGCGTGGCGACAGTTCATCTCCCTCCTCGAGTACAAAGCCGATCTGTATGGCACGCACGTCGTGCAGGTGGAAGCTGCTGGGACGACGAAAGAATGCGCGAAGTGTGGTGTGGAGACGGCAAAATCCATCTGGGTTCGGGAACACTCCTGTCCGTCGTGCGGGTTCGAGGCCGACAGGGACGCGAACGCAGCGATGAATGTGCTTAAACGCGGCTTTGCTGAGCTAGGGCTGGGATGGCCCGAAGACACGCCTGTGGAGACTGTGCTCCCTACGGACACCGATTCGGTGTCTGCAAAGCGCGTCGTGGAAGCAGGAAGCCTCGGAGCTTGACTCTGGGCGATTCACTGCTCCATCTTCGAGAGATACGTTCAGATCATCTGTTTCTCCCGGCGTGGCCACTGGCTCTCTTGGTGATGAAGCGCGCTCCCGAAATGATATAGCTGCTAACGGCAGGAAAACCATTATACGGCAGAGAAGTAACTGGTCAAGATAATGTCGGATGTTCATGAGTTGCTAGAAACGCTTAGACAGAAGAGAGAGGAACAACAACGTCTGGTTGAGTTTCGGTGGTGTGAAAGGATTCGCGAGGCGGGCCATCTGTATCAGGAGACGGAGGATGTGTCCCAAGTCGTTGAGGACCTCGGTTTAGATGAGGATCGGGCGAGAGAAGCTTTGAAACTTTTCCAGTTGATTTATTCATATCCCTTAGATGTTGCTTCAACCCGGGGTTATATGGCCGGTACTCGGTTCTTCGTCCAGGAAAATAGTATAGATGAAGTAGCTGAAGAAGGCGATTGGTCCGTCGAAGCTGCAGAAGATTATGTCCGCGAGTTTGTCGGAGCATTGTATCAGGAACACGATCTCAGTAGTATCGAATTGAAAGACCCTCCCAGAGAATTTACTGGTGGGGTACCAGCAGAAAAGCTGGCTGAGACAATTAATCGGGTTGATTGGGAACCGATCAACAAGGGTATGCAGCGTTTGGAAAGGACCCTTCAAGGGGTATTGGCTGATATTGATTTTGGAGATATAATAGCGTCAATTCGAGAACACTATCTGGAAGTCCAACAAGCATTAGAGAACGGCATTCAGAACTTCGATAACCCAGAAAACTACGAAATTGACGAAGTTGAGATTGACACTCGGGCGCAGCAGGTTGGTGTTGAATCTGTGGCCTCGTTACTGAAGGATTTGGAGGAGTCGGATGAAGCAGAGTTAGATGACTATATCGGTCGGATCGATAGAGGATTAGAGTCCTATCTGAATGAGGAGTTCATGCTTCCCTGTTTCATTTTCATCAGTGTTCAGGATGGTTTGATGGACATTCTCTGTTCAGATCAAGGCAAAACGCCTGATGGTAATGGCTACTACACTTCATCTCAGAAACGCCAGGCACTGAAGGAAGCATACGAAGAGATTGACCACGGATACTACGGAGTTGATGCTGACAAGATTGAAGCTAATCTGGAGGATTTCTGGGATCATCGAAACGCGATCATGCACGGCAGTCTAACTGCGTACTTCGATGAAAATATCTCAACAATATCGCTTCTGTTCCTGATGTTCACATTGTATACGATTCTAGAAGTCGTCTACGAGTAGATAATCTCAACAACCAAGTTGAAAATTGTGTCCTGAATCTTACTAGATTAGAAACGTGATACCGGGGTGGATTTCTCTAGGCTTAGGCCGGTTTCCCTCGCCCTGAGATCACAACGGATCATAGGCTGTCTTGGTGAAGGTGTGTTGTCCGACCCACCTACTCAGCGAGCGTAGGAGATGGCTGGTCGATGGCTGTGTATTCGCGGTCTCGGCTGGATCCGTCCGCTTTGAGGAGGTTGTATTGAGTCATCTTAGACAAATACGCCCGAACAGTCCGCTTCGTCCGTGGGTCTTCGACCTCCTCCGTATAGCGGTCGTGGATTTCGCTCGGCCCGAGTGGGCCGTGTCCGCGAACGATCTCGTAGACGACGCGCTGATAGGGGGTGAGTGAGTCGAGGCTCTTCTGCTTGATCTGGGCCCGAGCATCCTCGGCGGCGTCCAGGAGGATGTCGTCGGTGATGCGCTCGTGGTTCTCGCGATCGGCCTTGCCGGCGGCCGTTCGGAGGATGCCGATTGCGAGGCGGGCGTCGCCGGCGGCCGCGTCGGCGATCCGGTAGAGCTGGTCGTCGGTGATGACGTCCTCGTCGAGCCCCCACTTTGCCCGCGCACTCAGAATGTCGTACAGCTGCTCGTCGTGGTACTTGTCCATCCGGACGTGTTCGCTGGAGCGCAGGCGGCTCACGAGGCGGTCGTCGACGCGGCCGAACAGCTCCTCTTCCTTGTTCGCGATACAGATGATCGCGAACTGTGGCAGACTGTGAAGGTCGTAGATGACGCTGGGGTCCTCCAGTTGGTCGACCTCGTCGAGAATGACGACGGTTCGCGGGCCGTCATGCTGCTGGAGGCGATCGACGAGTTCGTCGTGCGGCGTCGACTGCCGGTGGATATCGATGGTGGCGCCGAGGTCGTCGAGGATCTGGTAGAGCGTCCGGAATCGGGTGTAGTTGCGCCAGCAGTTGACGTAGGTGGTCTCGACGTCGAGGACCTCTTCCCGGAGTCGTTCGGTGACGAATTGCGAGTACAGGTCTTGCCGGTGCCGCTGGGTCCGGTGACAATAGCGGTGTCGGCGGGTTCGCCGTTCGTGATGGGCTCAAGAACGCTAGAGAGATGGTTGACTTCGGCGTCGCGATGCTCACTTCTCGAGGAACGAACCCGGTACGGAGGACGCGAGCATCGCGAACCATCTGTCTCTGAGAGATTAATTTTGGGTCAGGTCATAAAAGCGTGACCGAGTTGTTTCCGGAAGCCTCTCAATTAGCGCAATCAGCTGTGTTTAATCTCGCGTTGTAATACGATCTGTTTGTAGGATATTCGGTTGCCAGAAAATTTCTGGAAACAGACCCCTATATGTCAGTTGAATCTAACTATTCACCGTATCTGACAGGTTGTATACATCGCCGGACCCAATCAATGCATCTCTCTACTGTTCTACGTCTCGGCCTATCTTTTCCTCAATACGATCAAGATTAGTCTGGAC
Source organism: Haloferax sp. AS1 (assembly GCF_014530665.1). Classification (NCBI taxonomy): domain Archaea; kingdom Methanobacteriati; phylum Methanobacteriota; class Halobacteria; order Halobacteriales; family Haloferacaceae; genus Haloferax; species Haloferax sp. AS1. Next base: position 476,662 of record NZ_SPSA01000002.1, on the reverse strand, counting down.
ATTACCTGGAGAGTAGTTGAGCATACGAGCAATCTGTGATTGTCCATAGCCTTGTTCCTCGTATAAATATTGAATCACAGATTGTGTTGGAGTTAACTCCCCACGAAAGGCAAGTTTACTAATTGGCACAGGGGACTCACCTCGAACTTGGCCAGAAGTAGAAGTCACAACTAGGTTTTTAGACTCCAATTCAGAAATAGCAGTCTCAATATTTTCTGTGTCCTCATCTAGCCTTTTGACCAACTCTGAGACTGCGAGAGACCCATCTGCTTCTAAAGTCTCAAGAACCCGCTTTTGGAGATCCACCTCAGTCATTACTGCCACCTGTCTTGCCTAACACAAAGACCGTTATCCATCTGCCTTTACCACGATGTGGTAAAAATTTATATTGGGCCGACGTATATGCCTTAGTAACTCCACCAACGGGGGTTATCAACATCTATGACAGAAAAATGGAAATTAGAAGTTGCAAGGTCGACAAAGAAAATAGCAGAAACGTTGCCGGAACTCACAGAAGAGTTACGACGGTTTAACAACCAACACGAAGAACGTTGTAACCGTGAAGACAGAACCGAAATTGACTCGGCAGACTCGCCACGTTCTGCGAATAACTGACTTATGACGAAGAAAGAAACTCGGCGGGAGATCAAGCCACGGTCTGAAGTCCCTGCTAGCTATGAAGAAATCGTTCAGGATGTCCCTGATCGCTCTATAGATACCAACCTAGCCTCAAATCTGTCTGGAATGCGTAGCGCTCATTTCAAGAAAGTCGTACGGGAGGGATTTGATGAGACCATCTCATCTACCACGTCTCTTCAAACCGTTGCGAAAGTGTTTGCCCGTTCGAGGCCTTCCCCTTCCATTCTTTCGCAGAAACATTTCACTACTGAAGAAGGCCAGGAGGGTTTGCTGGACCTGATTGACTTTGTTGAGACCCGGGAGGGAGAAGACGGTTCTCCAGATGATTTAGAGAAGAATCAGATTCTCCACGGTTCGGCCTACGACCACTTCCACGAGATCCCGACTGAAAGCATTCAGACTGTTGTCACTTCCCCGCCATATTGGGGGATGAGGGTTTACTCTGAGGAGTTTGATATCCAGTGGTCGGATGGTACTGAAGTTGCTTTTGGCGGCGAGTCTACACCTGAGGACTATATCCGGCATACCATCGAGACATTCTGGAAGCTGCGTCCTCTTCTCACCGACACAGGAACTATCTGGTGGAATGTGGGCGACGTCTACAACACTCGAACACAGATTCGAGCAGACTCGCTTGAGCGGATGGACGCTGTGAAGAACGGTGAGGAGATCACTTGGGCCGAGCGTAATGCGAAACGACACTCGGCAGGCCACGAATACCTGAGAGACAAGGATCTGACCCTGATACCATATCAGATTGCTAAAGGTCTTCAGAGAAGCGGATTCTGGGTTCGCTCAGTCATCACTTGGGAGAAGGAGAACGTGGTTCCGGAGACGGTCCAAGACAGACCTACGGTCGGCCATGAAACGATTCTGCTGGTCTCGAAATCGAAGCGGTACCAGTTCGATGAACAAGCATGGCGAGATTCAAACAACGTAGGAAAGAGAGGCCGAGAAGAGCCTAAAAACCTGCGTACTGTCTGGAAGTTCAATACCGCACCAGGGAAGGACGCTCACGGTGCTCCGTTCCCTATCGACCTGCCTGGGCGCTGTATCACTCTCGCTACGGACCACGGAGACGTTATCTACGACCCGTTCCTTGGCTCTGGTACTACTGCTGTGGCCGCGAGCAAACTTGATAGGCCTTGGATAGGATCTGAAATCGCGGACAAGTACATAGACATCATCAACGAACGCTTGGAGAACGAGACCTCTACTGTTCAGCCCGCTTCTGAGTCGTCGCTCGACCAGTTTATGGACGAGTCGTAGACAACGACCTCGCTTTTGAAGTACCCCTGGCATAAATAGCCGGATAATGTCGCACACCGAGGGATCGTCCTCTTCTGCTGGAAGCGAAGCGTACCACGTCAGTCTTGACAGGATCGGGGAGGCCTTAGAGAACCTGTACATATCTCGTTCTCGCCAGGCGCCGGTCAACTACATCAAATTCTGGTTGCTGCTCAAGTACAAAGGTCTGGAGTACGGCGGTGAACGCGTCAAAGTTGACACAAACAACGTTGAAGAAGAGGCGATGGAAGTCATCGGCGTCGACCATATCTCGGAGTACATCGATGAGAATGATCGTCCGTTCTATGATCCGTTCACCTCTCAGGCGCTCAAGAATGACATCTCCCGTTGGTTCTGGCAGTCGAACACGAAGAAATTCCTGACTAACAACGTTACGACTGCTGACCCTCGGTCTTGGCTGTCGTTCACCCAGGATAATGGTGGGTTCTACGTCTCTTGCCAAGATGAGTACTATGAGCACTTGGGGCAGGGACAGGACGGTTTCGCCTACGATGATGACTCCCGTGTGTCGATCTCGTTGATCGACATTATGGCTTGGTATTTCCGCTACGAAACATTTTCCGAGGAACTCTCGTATTCAGAGTTGCGGGGCAGGTTCAAAGAGAGATTTAATCTCGATGAGACTGAGTTGAGCCTCATGTTCGATGAGTCCGATACTGACATGTCTGGGTTCTATTCGACTGATTTCGATGAGTATGAGTTGGCCCGGATGGTTGCGGAGAGATCGGATTCATCTGCCTCCGACCTTTCAGATATGGAACCGGAGCCGGTCTTCAGTGAAGATAAACAAGATGTAATCATCAAGAGCACCATGGACACCACCTACGATCTATTTGACCCAGACATAGATCCAACTGAGGACGCCGTGGAAGCGATCACAGAGGACGGAGAGAGAAACCTGTTGTTTGTCGGCCCGCCGGGCACGGGTAAGACCCGGAAGGCTTTCGATATCTCAAATGATATCGGTGTGAAGCGGTTTTTCTTCCAGTTCCACCAGTCCTATTCCTATGAAGACTTCGTCGAATCCTACGAACCGGTCGTTGAAGATGGAACAATTGAGTTTGACGAAGTGGAGAAAGGCTTCCGTAAAGCCTGCCGTTACGCTCAGGACGACGCCGATGACGACGAGTACGTGTTTGTTATCCTTGATGAGATAAACCGTGCAAACGTCTCAGAAGTATTCGGAGAGCTATTCTCTCTGATCGAGTACCGTGAGGAGATTGAGGAGATGGATGTCGATCAGCAGCTGATGTACTCCGACGACCAGCTGATCGTACCAAACAATCTCGTGATCATCGGCACGATGAACAACCTCGACAAGTCGACTGAGGAAATGGAGTTCGCACTTCGCCGTCGGTTCTCTGAAATCGAGGTGCCCCCATCGACAGGGGAGCTTCGGAATATTCTGGATAAACAGGAAGGTCATGATTGGGATCCGGAGGAACTCGACGAATTGGCATTGCTGCTCAACATGGTCAACGATGAAGGTGAGTACCCCTTGGGACACACCTACTTCAAGGACACAAAAGGCCTAGACGAACTGTTGAAGACCTATAGACGGAGGATTAGGCCTTCCATCAAGCAGTACTTCGGAGAGTACCAGGAAGAGCAACTCGAACTGGTAGACGATCTGTTCCAGCAGGCGGCTCGAATGGAGCTCTCGGACGTCAGCTAATATGAGCGTCTTGGACACCCGTGAGATAGATCTGCCAGAAGGGGTCTCCGGACCACTAATAGAGAACAGCTCCGGTGACCAGAACCGGTTGGGCCCGGAGTTTAACCCTGGAGTGCTCCCGGACAATTATCAGAACTATCTCACGCTTGAACTAGATGGCAGAGGCGGCTATGTCGCAAATACAGGCCCGTACGTTGGAATCATCCCGTGTAAGGACGATACGTTTCTCCCAATCAAGCCAAAGACAGAGATATCTAATCTGACCTACTTTCTCCGGGAGAGTGGGCGGATGGCCCATGAACTGGATTCTCCTTTCGACGAAGATGTCCCTTATCAAACGATAGTCGACAAACTGACCGGGATGCATGAGCTCTTCATCCGTCAGCTGCTGAACCAGCTTGACCGGGTAAAGCGGAACGGTCTGCTGAAAGAACGGGTCTCCGAAGACGTTGTCCTCCCCCGTGTCGAAGGCCGTGTAAATGCCCGAAACTATGCTCGCAACGTCTACCGAGGCCGTGCTCGGGCGATCCCTCAAACCAAAAGCACTCAGACAGTCAATAATCTCCCTAACCAGTTCCTGAAGTTCACCCTGCGAAAACTGGTTGATGCCCACTTTGTCGATATCGAACAAGACGAGATTGCTCATCGCTTGGATTACTTCAGACCGGTCAAGTCACTCGATCGATCAGTAGATTTCCGGGAGGTGAAGGATGTAATTCGTCGAGCGGTCGAGGAACGTGATTTACCTCCTTCTCGCTCATACTATCTCGCTCCGCTACAGCTTGCGCTGCTTATCATCGATCAAGCGGATATCACTCTGGATGAAGAAGTTGAAGATGAGTTCCAGAGCTTTATGTTCAAAATGCATGAGGCGTTCGAGGACTATATCCGGAATATCGTCGGAGACCACCTCGACGAGCGGGGATACAACGTGTTCAATGGAGAAGGAACATCCCATAGCATCGACCTTTATGATTCCCGCAGCACGGATGTCCGTAAGTTAGAACCCGACATTGTCATCTCAAAAGGTACCAAAGACGTCGGAGTAATTGATGTGAAATATAAAGATGAACTCTCAAATAACGACCACTACCAGCTTTGGACCTACAAGCGGCAGTACGACGTCGATTACGCAGCATTCATTTCGATTCCACAACCCCCACAACAGGGCGCTAGGAAAGAGTATTATAACCGGAAAAAGTTCGATGAGAAAATTTCGAACTTTCGATTCTGGATGGGGGATTTTGAAGAATCAGAAACTGCTCTATTTGGTTTCTTAGACGAATTGATTGGCTATTGAATCATTCTAAATATTGGCTGGATGGTGTCAATACTGATTGATTAAGACTATATATCTCTGGAATCATGTGGCGCCCAACTCTGCCACAGTGTCACTCTGATACAGGTACTGGATTTTAGTAACAGCACACGATATTCTCCATTCATTATTAAAACACGCTCTGTAGGCGTATCCTAAACTATCAGCCTCGCCAAGAGTGAAGTGAGACCGATATCTTGGTAGGGAGTGTTCGATGGATTCAACGCTTCTCACCGGCCCGAAACACGCCCGATTGGAACAACGGGCATTTCAGCGGGCTGATGACATGGCAACCGACTCTCTGGGGAGTATCCTCTACATAACGCGGAACGACGCTCGCCGGAGTATGGTCGAGGACAGCTGGGCCGTTTCCCACGAACCTCTCCGTCTTCGTGCTGAGACGCTCGACGCGGTCGTTCGGGAGTGGTACGAGCATCTCCACGGCCCGGTCCAACCGCTCTCCGGGCAGCTGAACCGTCGACTCGCGGAGTACGCGCTTGACCGAACAACAGCCGAGACAGATGGCGCTCTTGCTGGCGAACCGGCCTCTGCCGCCCTCGCTGATTCGTTCAGTAGCCGCTTCTCACTCTTCGACGACGCCGGCGTCGGTACCGCTGACGCGCTCGAAGCGGAGTTCGAGGGCTCAGACCTCGATGGTCGTATCGCGACAGCCACTGTCGACGCGTACCAACACTACCTGGATCTCCACGGAGGCTACGTTGATGAGTGGATCTGTACCCGGAGAGAAATGTTCGACGCCGTGGTGACGGCGGAGCAATCACTATCGGCGTTCTCCCCGGAACTGGATGTCGTCATCCTTTCCGGGTATCACGAGTTCCGTCCTGTCGAACGACGCCTCATCGAACGCCTCGTCGACGAACTTCCAATGATCGCACTGCTGCCGCTCCACCAAGATGGCCGGAGCGGAGTCGACGCCGTTGCGGAGGACGCCTTGGATGTCTACGAAGTACTTGATTTTGAGACAATGGAACTCGAGCCCGTCGACGAGTCAGGGCAGGCCTTTGGAACGATCACCGAGTCGCTCTACCGCCCGGCCCCGGATGCTATCCCTGTTCCAGACGGCCTCCGGTGGCGGGAACTCCCGACGCCCGAGCGTGAGATTCGCTTTGTCGCTCGCGAGCTCCGCACCGAGTTGGTCGATGGCCGTGACCCCGACGACATGGCCGTCGTCATCCCCGGGATCGAGACCTATTCGGGGTACGTCGAGGACACGTTCGATACGTTCGATATTCCGCACGTCACGACCGCCGCCTCACAGCTGAACCGGACGTTCACCGGGAGTGTCGTCCACGATCTCCTGAACCTCGCCGAACCGGACCCGCGGGCCGAGGACCTCACGTCCCTGTTAGCAAATCCACTGGTTGACGTCGTCGACACCGACCAAGCCAACGCCGTCACGGCAGCTGCTCGCCGGCGTGACACGGTTTCTGTGTCACCCCTGCTCGATGACGTCAACGGCGAGGCGGCGGCTCTGATCGAGGGTCTGCTGGCCACCCTGGAGTCGCTGCGAACGGAGGATATCGAAGCCGCAACCGAAACGCTCCGTCGACTGTTGGACGATCGATTCGGCTTGGAGGCGGCGACGGAGGACTACGCCAGCGGTGCCGAGCAAGCCGTCGAACAGCGAGCCTACGACCTCGTAGACGAGGTCCTCTCCTCGTTCGAGTCGCTGGCGGCAGTCAATAGCGACCTCTCTCCGTTGGCACTGTTCACCCGTGCGTTCGATGGCGTGCCGATTCGGGTTCCACAGCGCGCTGCTGGCGGCCACGTTGAGGTGATGGGGCTGCTCGACGCCCGGATGCGCTCGTTCGAGAAGGTGTTCCTCGTGGGCCTGACGAGCGAGCACTTCCCGGTAACGCCGGAGCGCCCGGCCTTCTTCGAGGAGATGATCGACGCCCACCCGCGGTTCGACACTGGCGACGAGCGCCTCCGGGGGCGCTATCTCTTCGCGACGCTCCTCGCGAACGTCGACGAACTCACGATCACCACACCAGAGACGGGTGACGACGAATCCGCCGTCGTCCGGTCGCCGGTCCTCGACGAACTCCAGCGCGTGACTGGCATCGAACCCGAAAATGGCGTCGACGACCGCGTGGGCTCCCGCGAGGACCTTCAGCGGCATGTCGCTGCAACGGCCGACCGGCGTGCGGCAGTCAGCCGCGCCGGCGACCGAGGTGACCTCTCCCCCGAGCAGACGAAGCGCACGGATCGGGGACTCCACTGTGCGGCCAACAGGGGAACGGCTGGCCTCTCCGAACACGATGGCGTGTTGGATCCCGAGACAGTCGATGAGGTATACCCTCTGTCGGAGCGGGAACCCTACAGCGCGAGTCGCATCGAGCGATACGTCGAGTGTGGGTTCAAGTTCTACGCCGACGAAGTGCTCGGAATCGAGGATCCCGACGACGTCGAGGTCGTCCCTACGCCCCTCGAAACCGGATCGTACGTCCACGACGTCCTCGAACGGTTTTTCGCGGATCTGCAGGACGAGACGGAGGATGGTGTCGATCTCACAGACTTCGACCGGGACGACCTGGCGACGCACCTTCGCGAGATCGCCGTTGAGGAACTCCGGGATGCTGACTTCGAGTACGACGGCCTGTTCTACGAACGGTGGAAGGCGGAGCTATTCGCGGGCTTGGGTGACGGCGAGAGTGCTCCGTACGAGGCCGGGAGCAAACCCCACGACGCACCAGAACAGGGGCTGTTCGCTACCTTCCTCGATAACGAACTCTCGCGGGACGGCGCTGACCGACCACACTTGTTCGAGGCCCCGTTCGGCGAGGGACTTCCCGACTCGGATGCTGGGCCGTTCACAGTTGAGCGACCGGACGGCTCGACTGTCTCGATTCGGGGATACATCGACCGCGTTGACGTGGGTCGGGATGGCGAACAACCGACGCTCACGCTCTACGACTACAAGACTGGACGGGCACCGTATATGACGAAGACGACCGGCGGCACGAAGTTCCAGCTCCTCATCTATCTGCTTGCTGCCGCCGAGGTCGTCGACGGTGATCTGTTCGAACAGGGCTCGCTCTCGGCGACATACTATCAGGTGCGACCACCAAACGACCTCAAGGTTCCACGTGGCGTCGAATCGAAGTTCGATTCAGAGGTCGAACTCCGCCGGTTCCTGAACGATGTCGTTCCGGAGTGGTTGGGCCAGATCGACGAGGCGATTGGCAACGGACGGTTCCACACGACGCTTCTGTCCGCCCGCGGAGCGAACTGCCGATACTGTGACTACCGTCGGGCGTGCGATGTCCGCCATCACCGCAAGCGGGAGTTCGTCGACGAGGTTCACAAGGACGATGCAGCGTATGTTCCGCTCCGTGTTCGCGACAACGAGGACATCGAGGCGGTGATGAGCGATGACTGAGGGCCCCGAGGAGATTCAGCTCACAGATGAACAGGAGGACGCGCTCGTCCAGGGCCGGAACGTCGCGATCACTGCCGGCGCCGGGACGGGGAAGACGACCGCGCTCACCGAGCGGTACGTGACGATACTGGCCGACAACCCGTCGCTCACGCCGGAGAACATCGTCACAATTACCTTCACGCGAAAGGCTGCTGCCGAACTGACCGAGCGCGTTCGAGAGGAGGTGTACGACCGGCTCAATGCTGTCAACTCTCCAGAGGCCTACAACCGCTGGCGAAACGTCCTTGACGACCTGGAGGACGGCTACGTCCACACCATTCACGCGTTCTGTACCCGGGTCTTGCGAGAACGAGCCGTTGAGGCTCCGGTGCCACTCGGCTTCGATGTTCTCGACGAAGACGGTGCAGCGACACTCCAGCGCGAAGTCGTGACGGAGTTCCTTGAACGTAATCAGGACGATGACGATGTTGCGCTCCTTGCCCAGCTCTGGGGTCGCGACCAGTTGGTCGATGTACTCGCTGGATTACTCGACGAGCGCCCCCAGAGCGAGTCCGTCCTCAAGGCGTGGCGTGACGCCGATGTCGACGACTACGTCGATATCTGCTGGGAGGTCGTCTGCGATCTCGACGTTGCCGACGCTCGGCAGACGTTGTATGCGGACGGACTCGTTGAGCAGCTACGAACGGTCGCGAACCGCGTGGACCGTGAGGACACTATCGCCGACGAGGACGGCCTTCGAGCCTACCAGACCTTCACCGAGGTCGCGACGACACTCTCGGACGATCCGGAGGAAAGTGATCCTCGCGACTGTCAGCGGGCAATCCTCAAGCTCTACGAGGCCTGTGAGAAGAAGAACGGCGGCCTGTACAGCAGTTCGGGGTACGTCGTCGGTGACCGGGACGAGTGGGGTGAGTACGGTGACGTCTACGACGACCTGAAAGACGCCATCGACACGGTCATCGATGCCGTCGAACCGCACGCGGATGCGGTCGAGACGACGCCGGGGGGACTGGAAGAGAATAGCGCTCACTACGCGCTGGCTCTGATGCGGGTTTTCGACGACGTCCTCGCAACCTACACCGACGAGAAGGACCGCCGGGATACTCTCGACTTTCCCGACGTGATCGAGACGACCCTTGAGTTCCTGCGAGCCAACGATGCCGTCACGGAGCGGCTTCGAGAGCAGTTTGCGGCCGTGATGGTCGACGAGTTCCAGGACACGGACCCGCGCCAGTGGGAGTTAATCAAGCTCCTCACGGGCGTTGACGAGCAGGCGGCGTCGAACGTCTTCCTGGTCGGCGACGAGAAACAGAGCATCTACGGATTCCGTGGGGCCGACGTGACGACGTTCGGGGATGCGCGCAGAGAACTCCAGACCGTCAACGAGGCCCGTGGGGTTGACGACGTTCCCGACAGCGATGCCGCGAGTCCGACCGCGCTCGAACTCTCCGGGAACTTCCGGACGCTGGACGAGCCGCTGTCGTTCCTGAACGAGCTCTTCGAGTACCTATTCCAGCCGGAGGGTGACAGCCACGAACCCCACGAAGCGCCACCGCAGGAGTTGACCACACAACGCGACCGTATCGAGGACATCGAGGGACTGACCGGGAGTGTCGAGTATCTCGCTGTCCCCGACGACGCCGATACGGCAGCGGAGCTCTTCGGCGACGACCATCCGGTTGCCGAAGGCGCGCTCGACCACACTATCGAGGCCGAGGCGCAAGCGCTCGCTGCTCGACTGACCCACCTGTTCGACGATCCGCCGACAGTCCAAGACCCCGATACAGGTGCCCATCGTGACGCTACGCCGGACGACACGGCTATCCTCCTGCGCCGGCGAACGCATCTCGACCGGTATCAGCGCGCCCTCGAGGAGTACGACATCCCCTACACTGTCGTCGGTGGCGTCGGGTTCTACGATACGCCCGAAGTCCAGGCGCTCACGAACCTGCTTCGAGTTCTCGGTGATCCACAGGACGATGTCTCCCTCTACGGGGTGCTTCGGTCGCCGCTGTTCGGATTCGCGGATGATCGCCTCGCACCGGCGGTCGCAGAAGCCGATTCAGTGTGGGATGCGCTCGCCGAGGCGGACGATCCACAGCTCGCGGACGCGTTCGACCTCCTTACGACGTGGCGGACCCTCAGCGGCTGTGCGACGCCGTCCGAAGATGGCGTCCTCCCGTGGCACCGCTTGCTGTCCTGGGTGATCGACGACACGGGGTATCTGGCGAGTGTAAGTGCTGACGAACGCGGTCGACAGGCCGTCGCGAATGTCGAGAAGTTCCGCGACCAGGTTCGTACCTGGAGCGAGAACGGTGTTCACACAGCTGCCGGGTTGCTCCACCGGATCGACCGCCAAGCCGAGATCGACCCTCGTGAGGGGGAGGCAGATATCCCGGGTGACGCCGAGGGCGTCCGGGTTATGACGATCCATTCCGCGAAGGGACTCGAGTTCCCGATCGTCGCCGTCCCCGATCTCGGGAGTGATCTCAACTTCGGCCGCTCCGTCGACGACCATGGCTACGTTCGACTCGTGGACGGAACTGATGACGCGCCGCCGGTCCCGGCGGTCGGCGGGCCGAATCCGGGCGATGCGTTCTCCATCGAGAAGACCGCCGTTCACGAGTACGCTGACCGACAGTTCCGTCCAAAGGAGAGGGCGGAGTCGAAACGGCTCCTCTACGTCGCGTGTACACGAACGCGGGACCACCTCCTTCTCTGCGGCACGCACGACATCGACGTTGACGAGTCCGGTGCAATCGAACTTGGGGAGCCTGCTGCCTTCGACGATGCAGACCGGTGGCGCGACTGGTTACAGCCAGCCCTCCTCGATGGAGCACTCATCGTCGAGGCGATTCGGGATGGACAGGCCCGTGGCGAGATAGATGGAGCCAGCTATACTGTTCGCAGGCCGCCGCGCCCAGTAGACTGGTACACCGACGACGACGCTGTTGATTCAGCGCCGGAGATCTCGATTCCTTCACCGCCGTCGTTATCGCCGGCGAAACGGATCGCGGCTACGACCCTCGTGAATGCGGTGGCGGATGCGTCTACGGACGGTCATAGTTACTCTCAACGTGAGGGGTCGGCGGGTCTGAGCCCTACGACGTTCGGGACGGTCGTCCACCGAATCAACGAACTCCGACCGCCGAGAGCCGAGTGGCCCACCCTGATCCACCGTTTGAGTCGGATGACCGGTGAGGAGCCGACAGAAGCAGACCTCCGTGAAGCTGTCAACCATGCTGCTGATGCAGTCGAATTTGTGGACCACATCGAGTCCGATGCCCAGCTTCAGGAGGTTCACGACGAGTACTCTGTTGTCGCTCGAATCGATGAGTCGCGGATTGTCGGTGATATCGACCGGCTGCTCGTCACCCCGGATACATTCCACATTATCGACTACAAGACCAACGACCTCTCGGCTACGACACCGGATGAGCTCGCGGAACACTATCGACCGCAGATGCTCGCGTACGCTCTCGCACTCCTCCAACATGACCGGACTCGTGACGTACGAGCTTCATTCCGGTTTACTGACGAGGGGATAGAGGAGCGGTTCCATTGGGTGTCGGATCAGATGACTGAGATTGAATCTGAACTACGGTCAATGGTGGATTTGGTAGATTAAGCCCCCCGTTTTCCCAATATGCTCACCTCTCGATAGATCTAGATGGACTCTGGGTGACTGCCACTAGAAACGAATAGAACGAACCAAACGAACGCAACGAGGATGTTTCGCGTAATGAACGAATATACCGGAACGAGCCGAACCTAAGCTGGAACAGAGGGAGCTCAATGACAGTAACGAATGAAACGAGTGAAACGAACAGAATGAATGTAACTAACACATTCCTCTCAACGAGTGGAACGAACAGTTGGTTTTAACATCGTAGTAATCCTCTCACCGCGTGAAACACCCTCACCGAACGCACTGAACTAAACAACCATAACGAACAAAACGAATACAACGAACGGAACGAAGATAATGACTGACACCAATACCGCACGAATCACGGTGGCGAATCAGAAGGGAGGCGCGGGGAAGACAACCGACGTCATTCATACTGGCGGCGCACTCGCCGCCCGAGGCCACGACGTCCTCCTGGTCGATATCGACTATCACGGAGGACTCACCTGCGCACTTGGCTACAACGATCTGTACTACGATACCGACCGCACAACGCTGTTCGACGTCCTCGACTTCGACCAGATGGAGTCGGTGAACGACATCATCGTCGAGCACCAGGAATTCGACATCCTTCCCGCCAGCGAGAAGCTGGCGAACAACAAGAACATCCAGACGTTGCTTGAGGCGCCGAAAAGTCGCGAGCGGTTGGAGATGACCCTCGACGAACTCGAGAAGGACTACGACTACATCATCGTCGACACGCCGCCATCCCTGAACGTCCTCACCGACAACGCCCTCGTCGCGACCGGCAACGTCGTCATCCCCGTCATTCCCGAGAAGCTCAACGCCAACAGCCTCCAGATTTTCGCAAAGCAGCTGAGTTCCCTCGAACAGGCGTACGGAGACATCAATCGGCTCGCCATCGTCTGTAACCGTGTCGAGCAGAACGCTGAGCACCGCGATACCATCGAGGAGATCAAGTCGGCGTACTCCCTCCCAGTGTTCGAGATACCGAAGCGGACCGACCTATCTCAGTCGATTGGCGAGGGTGTGTCCGTCTTCGGCTTCGGCAAGGAGAACCAGCGTGTCGAGGACGCACGCGACCTGTTCAACGAGATCGCCGACCTGTTCGACGAGACGTTTGAGAAGACCGCACCTGAGGAGGTGGAAGCATGAGCGACGGCTGGGGTGATGCTTCCGGCATCGAGGGCAACTACGAAGAGGAGGACGATGAGGTCGATTCCAGCGAAACGAGTGAGGTGAGTGAAACGCTAGAATCCAGTTCATCGACCGAAACGACCGAATTGACTTCAATGAGTGAAACGAACGAAACGAGCAAAACGAAGACGAACATCAAGGACGAGTGGAACGGGCGAACGATCTACATTCCCGACGAGGTCCTCGACGAGATGGAGGATACTTATCTCGAGTCCCAGCTGAAGCTCCGCAAGGCGGGACAGGATGAGTTCAAGAAGAATCGTCACTTCTACCCGCTACTCGTCCAGTTCGGTGTTGAGGCGATCTCTGAGGCGGATGCCGAGGAAATCCAGGCTCGGCTTTCGAAACTCGGCAACGAATGACCTCGCGGAGAACACAACCTCGGAGGGTGGATTTGATGCGTGCCTTCTGTTCAAGTACAACAACAGTGACATTGGAGCACTCTGTTGATTCAGGTTTTATGTCACTCAGATACTTTTCCAAGCTTTCTCAGCGTGGTTTATTCGAAAAACGAGAGGGGGAGAGCTTAATCAATCCCAAAAAGTGTGAAAATAAAACACGCAACAAAACCATCCTCGAAACTGTGGACTCGATTTCTTGGAGAATAGACCTCGCAATATATAGTTTATTCGTGTAGTGCATTCTATAGCCTGTTACAGCGTGGGTTACGCAGACCCTCTCGGTCAGCCGAACCCATAGATCACGACCTCCAGACGGTATCAACATCAAATTTAATCGTTCTTACGAAGGGAGGAGGGCTTAAGCTTCAAATGCCGCTTCCAACTTCTCATACATCCTCCTTCGCCGAGCCTTCCGCTCTTGCTCCCTCGACAAATAGTTTCGTAACACAACCTCCGTCGACGAACTCCCCTGATCTTCAGCAACTCCCTCTAATCCCTCGAGAACTTCTCCAACAGCTTCCTGATACGCCGAGTACCAGAACCGCCGTCCCATCTTCGGCGTGGGCGTATCCCCATCAACAACCACGCCAGCAGTGTCAGCAAGCTGTTTGAACCGACGACGTATTGTACTAACTGATACGTGGCCAGTCGACGACGACCGAGAGGGGAACAGATAGCCGTTCCACGTTTCACGGTCAGAAAGCGCATCAATCCGATCAGCAACGATGTCCACACCATACAGAAGCGTCACTTCACCAGGGCCATTCTTCCGTTTTCCATCACTGAACGACAGATGCGGGTCCTCTGCATCCAAGACCACCTGATCGACGTGCAACGCGGCAACCTCGGAAGGTCGTAACCCCCACCCAGCGAGCGCAACGACGAGCAACTCCGCTTCGGGCGAATCAACCTCACTGTAGATTCGACGCACCTGCGACGCCGACAATGCCTGTGGGTCTGGTTCCCTGGCCTCCCATCCGAACTCCTCACCAGCCTCTGAAAGTGGATTGTACTTCGCGTATTTCCGGCGCTTCACGAAGGCGTACCACGCTCTGGCGACGTGCAGATATTCGAGTTTCGACCGGTCTGTCGATAACTCCTCGTCGAAGACGTCGAGAACGGCGAGACAGCGTTCTATCTCCCGTGGTTGCTGCTCTAACTCAGACAGCGGTTCGAGCAACGCATCAGTCCCGTGCAGTTCTCGATACGTCCGAACCCACTTTGCCAACCTCGTCCGGTGGGTCTCGACGGTACTCTCTGCCCGTCCACCACGAGTTTGTATCGAGTTAAGGTACACTTCTAGAGCGTTGACAGTAGCCTCGTGGTCGATGTTCCACTCCCACTCCTCAGATTCCTCGTCTTCGAGGCCGACGACGTCGACGAAGAACTGCTTGGGTGTCAGGTCGTGATGCTCGCGGAGCGCATACGCAATACCACTGTATCCGTGTTCGGTGAGCCACTCGTAGGTCGGAACGTCTCGATCCTCGTCGAACCTGTCGCGATAGCGCTTTGGTGCGATGTCTTGCCAGTAGACGTCGACGAGTTCGTCGAGACTCATCTGCGACCATTTGTAGCGCTTTTCTCTCGGTCCCTCGTCTGAAGTCGTATCTTCAGCCTCCAAACCCTGGGAGTTGGACTGCTGATTCACGCCTGCTCACCCGGGAGTAACCCTCTCACTGCGTGTTGGGATGATTTTGAATCAGTGATTTTCATTACTCACCGACTTTCTCACAGTAATATAATACTTCGGCTTGTGCGGGAGTGGCTCATACACAACCGCAATTAGTAAACTCACGAATCTAATGTGTGTCTTATGAATGTATCATATGTCGCTATACAAATTCTGGTTGGCAATAGTTGCACAGTTTCGGAGGATGGGTTCTGTTGCGTGTCTTATTTTCACGTCAATTGAGTTTGATTAGGCTCTCGTCTATCGGTTTTCGAATTTAGTATGGTGAGAGGCTTTGGAAAGATTTTCTGAGTGATATAAAATACAAATCGACAGGCTGCTCCTATTTCACAGCTACGAGCGAAGAATAGAAGGCACGCAACACTTCCATCCTCCGAGGTTGTGTAGTTGGCATATTCGGACGACATTACAAGTGAGCAGTGAGCACCGACTTTCGCATCTTTTGGAGTGGTTGTATAGAGACAATGTTTAACAGCGAACCTTCCGTGTCTCCGGCATGGCACAGATCGTCGATTACGAGCTGTTCAAGGTACCGCCTCGGTGGCTCTTCTTGAAGATCGAGACGAGCGATGGGACGACCGGTTGGGGGGAGCCGATCCTCGAAGGGCGCGCTGAAACGGTCAAGGCCGCCGTCAAGGAGTTGATGGACGGCTACCTACTGGGCGAGGATTCGAGTCGGATCGAAGACCACTGGCAACGGATGTATCGTGGTGGATTTTACCGTGGCGGCCCGATCTTGATGTCCGCCATTGCGGGCATCGACCAGGCACTCTGGGACATCAAGGGAAAGTACTCCGGTGAGCCCGTGTACGACCTACTTGGGGGGAGTACCCGTGACCGTGTGAAGGTTCACAAGAAAATAGTCACCGACGATCTCTCCGACCTCGCGGATCTCGTTACCGACGTGGTCGGCGATGGCTTCTCGGCGATCAAGCTGCTGACCGCGTATCAGGCGTCATCTATCGAATCAACGCGCGATCTCAACGCAATCCGAGAGTATCTCGCGGTTGCACGTGACGCCGCTGGCCCGGACATCGACATCGGTATTGACCTCCATGGACACATCTCCGCCACGATGGCTCCACGACTGTTCTCACGGCTGGAAGAGTACGACCCGATGTTTGTCGAGGAGCCGATTCGTCCCGAACATCTCCACACCATCGAGAACTCCTCGTACTACGACTTTCCCATCGCCTTCGGTGAACGGCTGTATTCACGGTGGGGCTTCAAGCCGCATCTCGAAGCGGGACGGTTGGACATCGCTCAGCCGGACATCTCCCACGCTGGCGGCATCACCGAAATAAAGAACATCGGGACGATGGCCGAGACCTACGGTACCAAGCTGATGATCAGCTGTTCGGTCGGTCCGATCGCCTACGCCGCTAGCACGCAACTCAGCCATCATCTAGCGAACGCGGTCCAGCAGCCGTCGGTCAGCGAACGGTACATCGACGCTTACGTCGACAACGTCGACGACCTCAGAAGTGAGGACGGCTATGTCTCCCTCTCGGACAAGCCCGGCCTTGGCATCGACATCAACGAGGAAGGAGTTCGGGAGCACGCCGGAAAGGCGAGCGACTGGCGGACCCCGATACGTCGTCACGACGATGGAAGCATTGTCGAATGGTAAACAGGACCTGTCGCGCTGACCAGTACCGTTATCTTGGTGGCTCGTGTATGCGTGAGCCATGTCTCAGGAGAACCGAATCAGGGCGACCGAGATGTCGTTTCGGATACTCGATGAGGTTCACCGGCGGCATGGTGCGACCGCCGAGGAACTGACCGAGGCGACTGGTCTCTCCCGAGCCGGTGTGTACAAACATCTCCGTACACTCGTCAGACTTGACGCTCTCACGAATCGGGATGGTGTCTACGAACTTGGGCCGAAGCTGACCCAGTATCGTCTCCAGTCGAACGACGCCCAGTTTGTCGTTGACCAGACCGACCGGATCGAGACGCTGGCACAGTCGCTTGACGCACCCATCACGCTCTGGGTTCACGAGGACGAACGGTGCAACTGTACGTACGTCTCACAATCGGAGGGGCGTGAGGGATTCCCCCGACAGCGTGGTGACAGCGAGTCACTGACCGAAAGTCCGCCGGGGAAGGCCGTGCTGGCCCACCTTCCGACAGAGCAACGTGAGGAGTTAATCGGACCCGACGAGTCGCTCCCGGAGCAGCTAGAACAGCTCAGGGAGCGTCAGCTCCTCGAAGAGCGCCTCTCCGAGGCCCCCAAGTGGGTGTCGATATCGACGCCGGTGTTGAATCCGTCGGACGAGCCGGTGGCCGCCATTGAGGTCGTCATCCCGAACGACAGGGCGAGCAGCATCGACGTGAAGAACAACATCCGAGGACTCCTGACAGAGGCGGCGAACCAGATCCGCGTCGGGATGCTGTAGTCCCCTGCGGCAGAAAGCGTTTCTTCGTGACGGTGAACCTGTCATCTCCACATCGCCACAACCGACGCGACTGGTACCACGACCGTGAATCGTTGGCGGCGTCGAACCATGTGCCGCCGCCCGAACGTCGCCAACCTGTTCATCTGAGCGAAAGCTATATGTGTGCATCTATCTCATGGCGAAGTGAACCGTCTGCCTACAAAAGACCCTTCGGTGGGTAGGTGGGGATTGCAGCACTGCCAACCTGACGGTGGAAACACCGTCACCATTGCTGACTGCAGGTCGCTGTCTCTGTCAACCTGATCCACGGGCCGTGGATCCCACCGACCCGTGGGCCCGTCGCGAAACACTGTGGATCCCGCTCACGACGACGTGAACGACGGATAGCCGCCAGCTTGCGACATTTTTCACAATTTGAAATATCAGAATAAACCCGTCTTTTTTTATAGGATGACTGTGGATATCTTCTGAGTATACGTGTCTCGAAAGCCAGACCAACTGGCGGAGCTACCAGACTATCTCGAAAATCCGTCACAGCTTGGGGAGAATGTCGTACCGTCTCATGTGCCGTCCGTGCCGTACAGGTCAACCGAGTCGGCGAAGGCTGCGATGGAGCCTGCGACCGAGCCGGAGGACCGGTGGCAGACCTCAGAATATTTCCGCCTCCTGAACGGGGAGTGGTCGTTTTGTTGGGCCGAGAAACCTGCCGACGTCCCCGATAGGCTCGGTTTTGCGGGTAACTGGGACACGATTTCGGTGCCGAGCGTTTGGCAACTGGAGGGGTATGACCGACCGATCTACCGGAACCACGCCCTGACGTGGGAGGATATTCCCGAACTCGAGACGGAGCCTGACCCGCCGACCGTCCCGTCGTCGTTCAACCCGGTCGGTACCTACCGTCGGACCGCCGAGATACCCGCAGAGTGGGGCCCAGACCGTCGCACCTACCTCCACTTCGAGGGCGTCAAGTCGGCCTTCTTCGTCTGGATCGACGGCGAGTACGTCGGGTACGACCAGGGGTCGATGACACCTTCGGAGTTCGACGTGACCGACGCCCTTGACCCAGGCGAGGAACACACCCTCACCGTCCAAGTGTTCCGCTTCTCGGACGGGAGCTATCTGGAGACCCAGGACATGCTCCGGTTTAGTGGCATCTTTCGGAGCGTCTACCTCTACTCGAAGCCGGCCGTCCACCTGCGGGACTTCTTCGTCCGGACGGCGTTCGACGCGACGTACGAGGACGCGACGTTGTCCATTGATGTTGACCTCGCAGCCGAGTTCGACTTGAGCGAGTATGACCGGACGGACGAGTGGCAGGTCGTCGGCCACCTCTTTGACGGAGCGAGAGCGTCGGTGGCGACGGTCGACGATGTGATGACACCGGTCGACGACACGTCGACGACACTGGAAACGGTCGTCGAGCGGCCCGATAAGTGGTCTGCCGAGCAGCCAGCGTTGTATCTGCTCGTCTTGGAACTCCGCGCACCCGACGGCAGCGTCCGTGAGGCAATCCCCCAACGGATTGGCTTCCGTGAGTTTGACATCCGGGAAGGGCAGCTCCGTCTCAACGGCGAGCCAATCACGATCCGTGGCGTCAACCGCCACGAGCACGACCCGGAGACGGGACGGACCGTCTCCTACGAGCGTGCGAGAGCCGAACTCCGGATGATGAAACGGAATAACGTCAACGCTGTCCGGGCGTCGCACTATCCGAACGACCTCGCCGCGTACGAACTCGCCGACGAACTGGGGCTGTACGTCGTCGACGAAGCCAACGTCGAGACGCACTTCAACATGAACTTCGTCAACGAAGCGCCGGCGTTCCACGACGCCTACGTCCGACGGTTCGAGCGGATGGTCGAACATCACAAGAACTTCGCTTCGATCTTCGCTTGGAGCACGAGCAACGAGGCGGGCGAAGGCCCCGCGCACGAGGAGATGGCGGCCTACAGCCGCGAGCGTGACCCGACTCGGTTCGTCTACCACCAAGGTTCGGGCGAGGCACCGTACGAGCAGTTCCACGAGAGCATGACAGGGACGGCGCCCTTCGCGGACATCTCCGGTCCGCGGTATCCTGTCCCGTACACGCTGGTTCAGCACGAGGCGGTCGAGGAACGCCCGCTTGTCATGGGCGAGTACGCCCACGCGCTGTGTAACAGTCTGGGGTTTCAGGACGCCTTCTGGGACCTCGTCCGGTCGGTCGACGGGATCCAAGGTGGATTCATCTGGGAGTGGTGTAACCAGACGCTCGCCGGCGACGTCGTCGTGGGCGGCGAGGGCGTCGACTGGTGGTTCGATGACGATCCCTTCCTGCTCGACGGTGTCGTCTTCTCGGATCTGACACCACAGCCGGAGCTCCGGCAAGTCAAGAAGACACAGCAGCCGTTCTCGTTCGATGCAATCGCACCTCGTGAGGGAGTGTTCACGGTCACGAACGAGCATGACTTCACCGACCTAGGCGCGTTCGAGACGCGGTGGGAACTCGCCGTCGATGGGCGAGTTGTCCAGACAGGGACACTCGACCTCGCCGTCCCGCCGTCGCACACACGCGGAGTTATCGTCCCGTTTGAACGGCTGAAGCTTGACCCGGGTGCCGAGTGTCACTTGACCTTGCGGGTCGAATTGTCCGACGCAACCGACTGGGCACCGGCGGGCCACGAGGTTGGCTTTGAACAGTTCGAGATTCCGTTCGACGCTTCTGACCCCGAGCGACCGTCCGCTGATACGCACTCGCCGGTCACCGTCGAAGAGATAGGGGAGTGGATTGAGTTTGTCGGCGAGCGGTTCCGGTACCGGTTCGACACGACACAGTGTGCGTTCGACGAATTCAGCTACGACGACACGGTCGTGGCGACTGACGGCCCGCTCTTCGGCTGCTATCGGGTTCCCGTCGCCAACGAGGGCCGTATCGACAGCGCGACTCAGTGGGGGTACGACAACGAGACAGAGTGGGAACAACTCGGTCTCGACGCGCTGACGCACGACGTGGTCGACCACACCGTCACCCGACTCGGAACGGACTGCGTCCGACTGACAGGCATTGCTGTCGTGCGCAACCCGGATGGCGACGCACTGTTCGACATCCGGTACCGCCATACCGTCTTTGGAGACGGCGTCGTCGCCACCGACATCGACGTCGACGCGACTGAGACGCTCCGGGAGTCACTCGACTCCTGGCTCCCGCGGCTGGGTGTCCAGTTCGACCTGCCGGTGACCACCTCCGCAGTCGAGTGGTTCGGCCGCGGTCCCGCGGAGACCTATCCTGACCGGAAGACTGGGAGCGAAGTCGGCCGCTACGCTGGCGACATCGACGACCAGTTCGTCCCGTACCGACTGCCGTCGGACAACGGTAACAAGACCGACGTGCGGTGGGCGTCGGTGACTGGCGACGGCGATGTCGGTGTCGCCGTCTACGGCGACCAGCCGTTCAATCTCCGCTTTGACGGGTTCGAAAACCTCGCGACGGCGACCCGACTCGAAGAACTCGCCCCGAAAGACGGGGCGACAATGTTCGTGGACGCCGCCGTCTCCGGCGTCGGTGGCACGCCGGTCCGCCCGCTCACCGAATACCGACTCCGGCCGAACCCGGTCTCGTTCTCGTTCGCTGTCCACCCCTACGACACCACGGCCGACGATCCTGGAGACATCGCTCGGCGTGGCGTCCCACGACTCGCAGCAGCCACCTTCTCCGATCCGGAGACTGTCTCGGGAGAAGACAGGGCCTTCGAGTCACAGCACCACGACTGAGTCTCCATCACTGCTGTCCGCCCCTCCCTTGTCCGTACATCACACGACGTAGTCTTCACTCCACACCACGTTCAGACCCGAGCGTGTCGATTCAGTTGCCCGGAACGGGTGCACAGTACCGACGGCACGTGGACTATGTGTAGACAAAATCCTCGTGGGTATCTGGTTTCTGACATGAACGCGGCTGTAATGGCTATGATGGATGTTTACTCATAGTACACCACCGACGAGGACTGGGTAGAGTAGTCGTTTTTGCCGAGTTCTCAGCGTCGATCGAGGATGGCTTCGACCGCGTCGTCGGGATCACCGGACGGTCTGAACTCGCAGCCGATGTAGCCGTCGTAGCCAGCGTCGTTGATAGCCGAGAGAACGTTGTCGAAGTTGATCTCGCCGGTTCCGGGCTCACGCCGGCCAGGGACGTCAGCGACGTGGATGTGGCCTATGTCGTCGATGCGGTCAGTTAGCGTGGCGATGATGTTGCCCTCGGTCACCTGTTGGTGGTATACGTCGTAAAGGAGTTTCACGTGCGAGGAGTCGACGTCGTCGACGATACTGAATCCCTCGGCGGTGGTCGTGAGGAAGTAGCCCGGATGGTCGACGGCCGTATTTAGCGGTTCGAGTGCCAGCGTCACGTCTGCCTCCTCGGCAACGGGCGCGACGGCCGAGAGGATCTTGACGACGGTCTCTCGTTGCGCACGCCGACTGTATTTGTCCTGATCGGGTCCAGTCGTCAAGATGAGTGTTGGGCAGCCAATATCCGACGCTGCGTCGATGGATTCCCGGACAGTTTCGACTGCTTCCTTGGCCGCTTCGGGGTCAGTGAGCACACCACCGGCGGTACAGCTGACTATGTCGACACCGGCGTCCGCAGCGGCGGCTTCGAGTGCTGGGAGGTCCTTCTCACGCCAGTCCCAGAACTCGACGGCTTCGACGCCCGTCGCCCCGGCGCGCCGGATTCGCTCGGGATACGGCCCGTCGTACACCATCTCGATACAGACCGATAGCGGCATCATCAGTTCTCACCGCTCGGCTCCGGACTCAGTTCGCCTGCGTCGAGCATCGACTGCAGCGGGTTGTCGTCAATCTCCAGCGGGAGGTCGATACGGCCGCGTTGGCGCGCGGACTCCCACGCCGCGAAGATGAGTTCCGTCGCGTTCAGTGCGTTTGACGCGCAGAGCTCCGGCGTCTCGCCGGTCTGTAGACAGCGGGCATTCTCTGCGATGGCGCGATCGATGAACGCCCAACCGTGCAGGCCGTCGTCGGTCTCGACTGTCTCCCAGCCCTCTCCGTCGCGCCGGATTCGAAGAGGTGGGAGTTCCTCGCCGTCTGGTCCGACCTCGATGACGCCTTCCGAGCCGACCAGTCGGTTGTGGCAGGCGATGGCATCGGCTGGGCCACCAGTGCCCGTGCTGTCGGACGTTCCGATACCGTGGACGCCGTTCTCGTACTCCCAGTGGACAACCGCCTGATTCTCGTTGTGCGTGCCGAACAGGACGTTCTCCTCGGAGTAGTCGATTTGGCCCAGTACCCACGCCGCGGGCACCTCGTCGTTGAAGTAGTTGCAGAGGTCGAACGAGTGCGAGCCGTAGTCGAAGATGCCGACCGGCGCGGAGAACTCGACGCGTTCGAGCGCCCCAATCTCGCCTGCGTCGAGCAGTTCTTTTGCGGTTCGGATGGCGTCGCTGAACCGACGCTGATGGTTGAAGGTCAACTGGACGCCATGGCGGGCGGCCTCCTGTGTCATCAGCTTTGCCCCAGCGTAGGTTTCGGCCATCGGCTTCTCGCAGTGGACAGCGTCGACGACACCGCTCCTGATACAGTCGACCGTGATGCTGGCGTGGACCTTCGGCGGCACACAGACCGAGACCATGTCCGGCTTGACGGTAGAGAGCATCTCGGCGTAGTCCTCGAAGATGGCGTCGTCCGACAGCCCGAACTCATCGGCGAACGCCCGAGCGTTCTCTGGAACGATGTCCGCACAGGCGACGAGCTCACAGCCGGCTTGTTTCTCGTATCCCGCTGCGTGGTGGTACGCCATTGCGTAGCCGTCGCGGTTGGGCTGGTCTGGCTCGGAGCCAGTCCCGATTAGTGCTACTGAGTAGGTCATCAGTACGACTCTACTCTCGGACGGGGGGATATCTCTTGTGCCGCGACTGATTGTTGGGAGATGGTGACATACATTTGACTCCTCGCGACTAGTCCACCATTAGTGTACTTTGCCGTTGGCATTACACGAGTACGTTTGTAACTCCCTTCGACCATACCATCGGTTTGTTTACTGTGAGTACACATCGGTCCGACGGTACCCGTCAATAGCGGACGGAAGGAGGTGGCCGACGGTGACCGTTGAGTATACCACTCGCGCGAGACGAACCGTGAATATGAAGATAGAGTGGTGTAGTATTCAGTGTGAGGACACGCAATGAACGAAATTGTCGACTACGAGTTGTTTGAGGTACCACCTCGGTGGCTCTTCTTGAAGATCGAGACCGCAGACGGGACCGTCGGCTGGGGCGAACCGGTCGTTGAGGGGCGGTCGCGGACAGTGAAGACCGCCGTCGAGGAACTGCTGGATACTTACCTGCTGGGTGAAGATTCAGCACGCATCGAAGACCACTGGCAGACGATGTATCGCGGCGGCTTCTACCGTGGTGGGCCGATACTGATGTCGGCCATCGCAGGCATCGATCAGGCGCTCTGGGATATCAAGGGTAGGCAACTCGGCGTGCCGGTTCACGAACTGCTCGGTGGCGCGGCCCGGTCCAGTATTCGCGTCTACCAGTGGATCGGCGGTGACCGTCCCTCGGACGTGGCCGCGAAGGCAGAGAAACAGGTCACCGAGGGGTTCACCGCACTGAAGATGAACGCGACCGAGGAACTCCAGCGCGTCGACAGTCCAGCGGCGGTCGAAGCCGCTGTCAACCGTCTTCGGAGCGTTCGCGAGGCTGTCGGCGACGAGATCGACATCGGGGTCGACTTCCACGGTCGCGTGACCAAACCGATGGCCAAGCGACTGGCGAAGGCACTCGAACCGTACGAGCCGATGTTCATCGAGGAACCCGTCCTCCCCGAACACAACGACGCCATGCCGCAGATCGCGGCCCACACCACCGTCCCCATCGCGACGGGCGAGCGGATGTTCTCGCGGTGGGACTACAAAGAGGTCTTTGAGAACGGCTCCGTCGACGTCATCCAGCCGGACGTCTCGCACGCGGGCGGCATCACCGAGATGAAGAAGATCGGCAACATGGCCGAGGCGTACGACGTGGCGATGGCACCGCACTGCCCGCTCGGCCCGATCGCACTCGCCTCCTGTCTTCAGGTCGACGCCTGCACGCCGAACGCGCTTATCCAAGAACAGAGTATCAACATCCATTACAACGAGACGACGGACGTGCTCGACTATCTCGCCGACCCGTCGGTGTTCGACTACGAGGACGGCCACGTCGCGATTCCCGACGCGCCAGGACTCGGAATCGATATCGACGAGGCGTATGTCCGCGAACAGGCGAAGAGGGACGTCGACTGGCACAACCCGGTCTGGCGACACGACGACGGCAGCGTCGCCGAGTGGTGACGAGCGGGGTCCGCACTTCCGGTATCTACTTTTCAGTCGGATTGTAAGCTGTGTCCATGGCAGAGACTGACTCGACAGTCGGCGCAGTCGCACAGCGACACGAGGAACGGGTTGTCATCGTGACCGGGTCGACCCGCGGTATCGGCGCAGAAGTCGCCCGGCGGTTCGCGGCCGAGGGCGCGTCGGTGGTCGTCACCGGGCGCACGCGGGAACGTGGCGAGACCGTCGCCACCTCGATTCGCGACGACGGCGGCGAAGCGACGTTCGTGCAGGCGGACATGCGCGACCCGGCCGAGATCGAAGCGCTCGTCGAACACACCGTTGAGGCGTATGGCCGCGTCGACGTGCTCGTCAACAACGCCGGTGTCCAGACCGAGACGACAGGGTCGGAGGCGACGATGGACGACTGGAAGTTCGTCGTCGAGACCGACTTCCGCTCCTTCTGGCTCTGTAGCAAGCACGCGGTCGAACACATGCCCGAGGGCGGGACGATTCTCAACATGTCCTCGAACCACGCCTATTTGACGATGCCCGGTCTGTTCCCGTACAACGCGGTGAAAGCCGGCATCAACGGGATGACGCGGGCGCTCGCGCTGGAACTCGGTCCGCTCGGCATCACGGTCAACACCATCAACCCCGGCTGGATCGAGATCGAGCGTACACAGGAAGAACTCGGCGACGACTACGAGTACACGGAGGACATCCACCCCGTCGGCCGACTGGGGACGCCTTCAGACGTCGCGGGCGTCGCCGCGTTCCTCGCCAGCGACGATGCGACGTTCCTCACCGGCGAGAGCATCCTCGTCGACGGCGGCCGGACCGCCGTCATGCAGGACGAACTGTACCGAGAGTACCGCCAGACTGTCGAGTAGATGCTCGTAGCTTAAGTGGCGTAGCGCGTCGGTTTTTTTTCCTCAGCCGCCGACACGACTGCCGTCGCTGCTGGCATGTGACGTGTTGTCTCTCCACCAGTAGATATATATGCCCCCTGTCCAACCACTCCAATGGTTAAGTATGACAGACTCGTCAGACTCGTCAGTCAGTCGTCGGAGAGTCATCCAAGCACTCGGTTTCGCTGGCACGGCCGGACTCGCTGGCTGCGTCAGCTCTGGTGGCAGTGAGACAGACAGTTCCGGAAGCGGCGACGGCGGAAGTACGGATGGTTCGTCGAACGAGATGGCATCTTCGGCCAACGGCTGGGCTTGGAACATCGCGGCACGGTCGCTTGCCGGTGCCGCCGAGATGTACAACGAGAACAACGACGCCGAGATCACTGTCGAGGAACTTGGTCGAAACACCTGGGAGCAGCGTTTCCAGACGGCCATCACGAGCGGGAGCGGTGCCCCCGACTTCTCGGCGATTCAGAACTACGACGTGACGGTGTTCGGGAGCAACAACGGACTCACCGACATCACGGACCGAATCACCGACAGTATCGAGGAGGACATTGTAGACGGCAAGTGGGAGACGGTCAGCGTCGACGGGAGCTACTACGCGCTCCCGTGGGACATCGGACCGACGGGTGTCTTCTACAAGCGCGACCGCTACGAGGAGGCTGGAATCGACCCCAGTACCATCGAGACGTGGGACGACTTCATTGAAGAGGGACAGAAACTCCCTGACGATGTGGCAATGGTCAATATCCCATCGCAGGAACTGCCGCAGTTGTGGCGGATGCTCTTCCGCCAACTCGGCGGGCAAGCGTTCACTGAGAATGGCGCGGTCAACATCCACAGCGAGGAGAGTGCCCGCGTCGCCCAGCTTATCCTCGATATGCAGGAGGCAGGAATCACGAAGCGTGTCGAAATGTGGTCCGGCGGTTGGTTCACCTCCTTCGCCGAGGGGTCGCTCGCATCATTGCCGACAGCGGCCTGGATGGACGGGACGCTCCGGGCGGAACTGCCTGACACCGCCGGTAACTGGGGCGTGTACAAGCTTCCGGCATTCGAACCCGGCGGGACGCGTGCGTCGAACCGCGGTGGCTCGAACATGGCCATCCCGTCGCAGATACAGGACGAAGCGGTCGTTGACCGCGCGTGGGACTACCTCGAATACGCGATGACTACCCCGGAGGTCCAAAACCAGATGCTCGAAGAGTACGGGCTTTTCCCGTCGCTGACGACGGCGTACGAGGCGGACCTCTACGACGAGGAACTTGACTTCTACGGCGGACAGGCTATTTTCCGGCTCTTCGCCGAGGTTGCCCAGGAAATCGAGCCATACCGCTACACGACGGATACACCGGAGGTTCAAGATGCCATCAACACCGAACTCGGCCGGATGCTGAACGGCAACAAGTCGCCCGAGGCCGCAGTGCAAGCGGCCGCAGAGACCGTCGCTGACCGCACCGGTCGGGACCTGGCGTAAGCCGCCGAGCGATATCCGACATAGTCACAACCTTTTAGAAATGCCCAGACAGTCTATCAGCAGATAGAAGCACACATGACCCAATCAACCACGAAACGCGCCTATCACTGGACCGGGGGACGACCGACTCGTCCGTCCCACCCGGCGGTGTATCGGGATACCGTCGGTGGCGTGACCCCGATAGACGACGCAGACGACGGCACTCGCCGAGGCTCGACTCCCCTCGGGCGAACGCGAGGTGAACCGACCCCATGGTGTTGAGTGCCATCCAATCCAGAGTTCGCTCGCTTCCTGGCTACCGGCGGGCCGCCGACCAGCTCCGGTACCGTCGGCAGGACGTCTCCGAAGTGATCCCGAAGATTCCGGGGTTACCGTATCTGTACGTCTCACCGTTCTACCTCCTGTTCGGGTTCTTCCTCCTGTTCCCGACGCTGTACACGGTGTATCTCTCGTTCTTCAGCTATCTCGGGGCGTCGAACGAGATTCTGGTGACGGTCGATTTCTTCCTGTTTCAGGTGACGATCCCCCAAATCGCCAACCTACAGTTCGTCGGCTTGGACCACTACACACGGCTAATATTCCAAGATTCGCTGTTCCACCAGTCACTGTTCAACACCTCGTTCATCTTCTTCGTCCAGGTGCCACTCATGGTCGTCCTCGGACTGGCGACGGCCTTGGTGCTGGACGCGAAGTTCATCAAGGCGAAGGGACTGTTCCGGACGCTCATCGCCCTACCGGTCGCGACGGGGCTCGTCGCGTACTCGACGATCTTCCTTCTCCTGTTCAACGGGGACATAGGGATGATCAACTACATCCTAGAGACGGTCGGCGTTGGGGCGATTCCATGGCTGAGTGACGCGTGGTGGGCACGCATCACGCTCGTCATCGCCGTGACCTGGCGGTGGCTCGGCTACAACATGATCATCCTGCTCGCGGGGCTCCAGACGGTCCCCGAACAGCTGTACGAGGCCGCGGAGGTCGACGGTGCGTCGCGCTGGCAGAAGTTCCGGTTCGTCACGCTGCCGCAGCTCCGACCCGTGTTGCTGTTCGTGGTCGTCTCCTCGACCATCGGGACGTTCCAGATCTTCGCCGAACCGTTCGTCATCACCGGTGGCGGTCCGTCGAACGCGACGATCACCATCGTGCAGTACATTTACAGACAGGCGTTCATCCAGCTCAACCTCGGCTACGCGAGTGCTGTCTCGGTCGTGCTCGTCGTCCTCGTGAGCATCATGTCCATCATCCAGATCAGATACGGAGGCACGGAGTAATGCGGCAAGACACGAAGAAGGAGGCGCTGTGGCAGTTCGGTGGCTACATCTTCCTGCTGACGATCACGGCACTCGTGTTGATACCCATCTACTGGATGATCGTCGCGGCGACGATTCCCCAGCAGGAGTTCTTCAGCTGGCCGCCGCGGCTGATTCCCGGACTCAACTATCTGAGCAACCTACAGGACCTCCAGGCGAACGTCGACTTTGTCCGGAGCATCGGCAACAGCCTCCTCATCGCGGTCGCGTACACGCTGCTGTCGCTCGTGCTCTGTTCGATGGCGGGCTTCGCCTTCGCGAAGTACGAGTTCAAGTTCAAGGAGCCGCTGTTCTACTTCATCCTGGCGACGCTCGTCCTCCCGATCCAGCTGCTCATCATCCCGCTGTTCCTGTTGATGACGCAGGTCGGGTGGACGAACTCGTACATCGCGGTCATCCTGCCGTGGGCGGCGAACCCCCTCGGCATCTTCCTGATGCGACAGAACATGAAGGCGATCCCCGACGCGCTGCTCGAATCCGCGCGGATGGACGGTGCGACGGAGTTCCAGCTCTACTACAAGATCGCGCTGCCGACGATGACGCCGTCGCTCGCGGCACTCGCTATCATTCTCTTTTTAAACCAGTGGCAGGCGTTCCTCTACCCGCTCGTCATCCTGCAAGAAGAGGAGATGTTCACCATCCCCATCGCTCTCGCACAGCTTGTCGGCCAACAGCGGGTCTACTTCGACCAGGTGATGGTCGCGACCTCGCTGTCGATTATCCCCATCTTCCTGATGTTCATCTTCCTCCAACAGTACTTCATCAAAGGCATCCTCTCGGGATCGGTCAAACAGTAGGTACACACAATGGCTACAATCGACATCACGAAACTTCGCAAAGAATTCGGAGACGACGGTGAACAGATCGTTGCGGTCGACGACGTCGACTTACACATCGAAGACGGGGAGTTCCTCGTCTTCGTCGGACCCTCTGGCTGCGGCAAGACGACGACGCTTCGGTGTATCGCCGGACTCGAAGACGTGACCGACGGCACCATCGAGTTCGACGGCGTCGACGTGACCGACGAACGGGCACGCGAGCGCAACGTCGCGATGGTGTTCCAGAACTACGCGCTCTATCCGCATATGACCGTCCGGAAGAACATCGGCTTTCCGCTGCGGCTCTCGACGAAGGAGTCGAGCGACGAGATCGACGCGAAAGTCGATGACGTCGCGGAGCTGCTCGGTATCGAAACCCTGCTCGACGACAAGCCGAAGGAGCTGTCCGGCGGCCAACAGCAGCGCGTCGCACTCGGCCGCGCCATCATCCGGGATCCGGAGGTCTTCCTGATGGACGAGCCGTTGTCGAACCTCGACGCCAAGCTCCGCTCGAAGATGCGGACCGAACTCCAAGAGCTCCAGCAGGAACTCGGCGTGACGACGGCGTACGTCACGCACGACCAGGTCGAGGCGATGGCGATGGGCGACCGAATCGCCATCCTCGACGGCGGCAAGCTCCAGCAGGTCGGCACGGCCAACGAGGTCTACCGGACACCAGCGAACGAGTTCGTTGCGGGCTTCATCGGCAGCCCGAGTATCAACCTCTTCACAGCGGAGGTCGCTGGCGACACGCTGCGCGGCCCGAACGGGTTCGCGTGCACGGTCGAAGACGGTTCGGTAGTCGAAGGGCGTGATACGGTCCGCGTCGGCGTCCGGCCGGAAGACATCCGGCCAGCCGAGGACGGCGAGCTGCCGAGCGTCGTCAGCGTCGTCGAGAACATGGGCAACGAGAACTTTCTCTATGCGGATATGGGCGAGGTCGCCCTGACCGCCAGAGTCGACAGTAAGATGCATCCCGACGAGGGAGCCGAGGTGGTGTTCACCTTCGACGAGGAGGACCTGTATCTCTTCGACCCGACGACCGGCGAGTCGATCAAGACGAAGACCGGCGAGGTCGACGTGGGCTACCAGCAGTACGTCAAGAACAGCTGAACCAACCGCTCCGAGGGCACTGATTTCGGGGAATCGTACGAACGACCGAAGACGGAGACAAGACGAAACATATGCACACAGGCGTCTGTTACTTCCCAGAACACTGGGAGGAAGACCGAGTAGAGACGGATATCGAACGAATGGCCGAGGCGGGCCTCCAGTACGTCCGCATGGGCGAGTTTGCGTGGTCGCGGTTCGAACCCGAGCGCGGTGACTACGACTTCGAGTGGCTGGAGTGCGCTGTCTCGCTGGTCAGCGAGTACGGCATGGAGGCCGTCCTCTGTACGCCGACGGCGTCGCCACCGAAGTGGCTGGTCGACGAGGAGCCCTCGATCCTCCAGACCGAGGCCGACGGGACGACCAGACACTACGGAGGGCGGCGTCACTACTGTTTCAACTCTCCGGTGTACCGCCGCGAGAGCGAGCGTATCACCGAGCGGTTGGCCGAGCGGTTCGCTGACCACCCGGCGGTCGCTGGCTGGCAGACCGACAACGAGTACGGCTGTCATGGGACGCTTCGCTGTTACTGCGACGACTGTGCAAGCGCGTTCCGCGAGTGGCTCCGCGAGACGTACGGCGACGTCGAGACACTCAACGAGCGGTGGGGGACCGCCTTCTGGAGCCAGGAGGTGACCTCTTTCGAGCAGGTCGATCCGCCGCGACACACGGCCGCCGACCACCATCCCTCGCGGCTGTTGGACTACTACCGCTTCGCCAGCGACAGTGCCATCGCGTACAACCGACTCCAGACGCGGCTGCTCCGCGCGGTGAACGACGACTGGTTCGTCACGCACAATTTCATGTCCCACGACGATTTGGACGCCTACGCCTTCGGCGACGATCTCGACTTCGCCTCGTGGGACTCCTACCCGACCGGCCACGTCCAGACCGGCGACGGCCCGGTCTCGGACGCCGAGTTTCGGGCGGGTAACCCGGATAACCTCGGGCTGGACCACGATCTCTACCGCTGCGTGACCGACGAACCACACTGGGTGATGGAGCAACAGCCGGGCGACATCAACTGGCCGCCCTACTCGCCCCAGCCGGGCGACGGCGCGATGCGGCTCTGGGCGCACTACGCCGCGGGCCACGGCGCGGACGTCGTCTCGTACTTCCGCTGGCGACGCTGCCGGATGGGCCAAGAGCAGTACCACAGCGGGCTGCTCGAACGCGACGGCACCCCCGACGCTGGCTTCCACGACGCCGTCGCGGCCTCGGCCGACTTCGACCGTCTTGCGACGGCTTCTCTCTCCGAGACAGACGCCGACGAGACCCACGGCGGCAGCGTCGCGCTGTTGCACGACTACGACAACCTCTGGGCACTCTCCATCGAGCCGAACACGCCCGAGTTCGACTACTGGGTGCATCTGGAGACCTACTACACGGCACTCCGGGAGCGCGCCGTCACCGTCGACGTAGTTCCCCCGATGACCGACCTCAGCGCGTACAACGCGGTGGTCGCACCGACACTGCATCTGGCCGACAACGAACTCGCCAACCGGCTCACCGCGTACGTCGAGGCGGGCGGCGAACTCCTGACGACGATCCGGTCGGGGATGAAAGACCCGTACAACAAACTGCACGACGCCCCGCAGCCCGGCCCGTTGGCGTCGACGGTCGGAACCACCGTCGACGACCACGAGAGCGTCCCCGAGCAATTGGCCGCGACAGTCGAGTACGACGGCCAGCGGTACGACGGACGCGTCTGGAACGAGTGGCTCGCGCCGACGGCGGACGGCGCGACGGTGGTCGGCCGATACGACAATGGTCCGGCCGAGGGGACCGCCGCAGTCACTCGCAACGACCTCGGTGACGGCTCGGCGACTTACGTCGGAACGTGGCCGGAACCGGCGTTCGCGGGCGTGCTCGTCGAGGACCTTCTCGAACGTGCCGGGGTCAAGACGGCCGACCCGCTCCCGAGTCAGCTCCGACTATGCCGGCGCGACGGGCTGACGTGGGTCGCGAACTTCGGTGCTGAAGCCGTGGCCGTCGACGCGCCGGACGACGCCGAGTGGTACGTGGGCGAGCCGACCATCGGTGCCTTCGACGTGGCTGTGACCGACACCCCGCCAGCGGCGCTCTCCGTCGACGACTGACCCAGCGACGACGGCCGAGTAGTCGACTGCGACCCGCGTGTCCTATTTCTCCCCGATTCCAGAACTAAAACCAGTATTAGAGTTGCAAAAATGTTATACATGATAAACGTCGATAGATGTTCGCGCCATATATGACAGACAATAGCAGCCAGCAGGCAGACGGAGCGGCAGCACTGACCCGCCGGTCGATGCTATCGGCGATGTCCGGTATCACACTCGGTACGATGCTCCCTGTCGGAGCGAGTGCCGCACCAACGAGTGCGCAGTCGAGCGAAGACTACGAGGCGATAAAGGCGGCCGCGACGCTCACGCCACGGCCGACCGGGTCAGCCGATGGTGGGACCGAATCACTGAACGGGACGTGGGATTTCGCTCTCTCGCGAAGCGAAACACCACCGACGGCCGGAGGCGCGCGGCGTGTCACACCCGACCGGTCTTCGAGGGGGAACGACGCCACCGTCGTCGGTGACCCGCCGGTCGTCACCGACCCGTCCGAACGGGCACTCGACCTCGCCGGTGAGAGTCACGTCGCCGTCGGCGACGCCAACAGCCTCAACTTCACGTCGCCCGGCTTCGCCGTTCAGCTGACGCTCAAGTATTCCGAGGACACGTTGCTGTTCTCCAAGGGTGGGAGCCAGTACTCCGCCGGTGTCTACGGCGGAGAGCTGTCGTTCTGGACCCAGGGCGAGGGAAACTGGCCGACGGCGCGTGGGGGCGACCTTTCACCCGGCGAGTGGTACACCGCGTCCTTCGTCGTCGCCGAGAGCGAACTACGGGTCTATGTCGACGGCGACCGGGTGGGGACGACCGCTCACGGCTTCTCCTCGCTCCCTAGCACCGAGATCCCGCTCTACATCGGTTACAACGCAGGCGATGGCACGCACGGTACCCCCGTCGTCGACGCGTTCCGCGTGTTCGACACGGCACTCACCGACGCCGAGGTGGCTACCGGCTTCGAGACCGTCCCCGCCAGCGCGGTCGCGTGGCTCCCGTTCGACACGACGAGCGGCGGGACGACGCCCGACCAGTCGGGTGCGGGCAACGACGGGACGCTAGTCGGCGACCCTACGGCCGTCAGCGGCCGGGACGGACGTGGGCTGGACCTCGCCGGCGACGGCTACGTCTCCACCGGCTCCGACGCGAGTCTGAACTTCGCCGACACGGGCTTCACGCTGGAGGCGGTCGTCCGCTACGACGGTGGGAGCGGACTCGTCCTCGACAAAGGAAGTAGCGCCGTCTCCAGCGGCACCGAACAGTTCGGTCTTGGTATCTACGACGGGACCGTTTCCTTCTACGTCCAGACCGCAGCCGGGAGCTACCCGAACAGCCTCCAGACCGACATCGAGACCGGTGCGTGGCACCGGCTCACCGTCGTCGTCGACGAGACCCAGTCCCGACTCTTCGTCGACGGGACACAGGTCGGCGCGGTCGTCCACGGTGCCGACGGCTTTGCGAGCAGCTCCGCCCCGTTCGTCGTCGGCGGTGACGGGCTCGACGTGACGGTCAAGTCGACGGCTGCGTTCGACACAGCACTCACCGCAAGTCAGGTTGAGCGAGGCGTTCTCGCATCACCCGACAGTGCCGTCCTCTGGCTCACGTACGACACCGTCGAGGACACCGGCGTCGAGTGGCGCGACGAGTCCGTCCCCGGTCAGTGGGGATACGACGGCTACTACCTCCCGAGCGGTGCGTCCGACTGGTATCCACCGGACGGGACCCGCGGCTGGTACCGACGCGAGTTCACTGTCCCGGCCGGCTGGGACGATGGTCGGCTGTTGCTCCGGTTCGATGGCGTCTATAGCCACGCGTGGGTGTATCTCAACGGTAGCCTGGTGGCCGAGCACGTCGGCGGCTACACCCCATTCGAGGCGGATGTCACCGACGCAGTCAACGCTGACAGACCGAACGAACTCGCCGTCGCCGTCTCCCAGCAGTCGAAGGCCGACGACATGGGCTGGCAGAACGTCACCGGCGGTATCACCCGCGACGTGACACTCGTCTCGGTGCCCGAGGTTCAGTTCGCAGACTTCGACGTGATGACGACGCTCGCCGACCGCGGCGACGCGGCCACCGTCCACGTCGACACCGCCGTCAGGAACGCGGGCGAGGAACCCCTCCAGTCGGGGTCGGTCGAGGTGACGCTGACCGGGCCAGACGGGTCGACGGTCGGCTCCGCGCAGGCCGACCTCGCGGCCGTCGAGCCCGCTGGGAGCCGGGCGGTCGCGCTCGCCATCAACGTCGCCGACCCCGACTGCTGGAACCCCGAGCAGCCAGCGTTGTACACCGTCAACGCCGAACTGACCGCCGGTGACCGGACGGAGCGGCTAACCAAGCGGGTCGGAATCCGCGAGATCACCGTCGACGGCACCGACCTCCGGCTCAACGGGGAGTCGGTCCTCCTCCGCGGCGTCAACTGGGAGGAGATCCACCTAGCGACCCACGGCCACGCCGTCCCCGCGGACGTCACCCGCGCCGACGCGAGACGGCTCAAGGAGGCGAACGTCAACTTCGTCCGGACGGCGCACCATCCGACCTCGGAGGCGTTCCTCGACGCCTGTGACGAACTCGGCATCATCGTCGAAGTCGAGGCTCCGCATATGTTCATCGGCCGCCACCGTGGCGACCCCTATCCCGAGGTCGTCGTCCAGCAGACCCTGGAGATGGTCGAGCGCGACAAGAACCGGGCGTCGGTGTGCATCTGGTCGATCGCCAACGAGTCCGACTGGTACGAGTGCTTCGACACCGTCGCCCGGCTGGTGAAGGAAGTCGACCCGACGCGGCCCACTATCTTCAATCACGACGAGTACGACGCGGCCGACCCGTGGCACGACAAGTACGACCTCCGGGCGCACCACTATCCCGCGCTCCGGAGCGGTTCGACCGTCGCCGGACACGCCGACCTCGACGGGCCGACCCTGTTCGACGAGTACGGACACACCTACTGTTACAACGACCAAGAGCTGGTGACCGACCCCGGTCTCCGCGACGAGTGGGGCCGCGTCTTCGAGACCATCTGGGAGCAGTGTCGCGCGGGCGACGCCGTCGCTGGTGCGGCGCTCTGGGCCGGAGGCGACCATCTCGAACAGTGGGGCGGGTATCTCTGGGGGACCGTCGACCGCAACCGTCGACACCGCCCGGAGTTTTGGCATCTCCGGAAGACGTACGCGCCGGTACGGTTCACCGACGCCGAGTGGAACGGCAACGGTAACGCGAAACGCGTGACCGTGACGGTCGAGAACCGCCACGAGTTCGTCGATCTCTCCGAACGGATCGTCGTCGCCGACGACGGCCGACGAGCCGAGGAGGTCTCGGTCGATCTCCCGCCGGGTGAGACGGGACAGCTCTCGTTCACCGCGCCCGACGGCCGACTGGAACTCAGAGTAGAGCATCCGTCGGGCTACACGGTCAACGAGTTCGTCACCGCGCGCGACGACCCCGGCGCGGCCTGCGCGCCCGACTGTTCGGCGGCGACGAACGGCCGGTCGGCCGAGGGCTTCGAAGCACGGGACGGCCGTCTCGTCGCGTCCGCGGGCGGCCTCTCCGTCGACGTCGACACCGAATCCGGGGCGGTTGCCGTCCGGTCGGCTGACGGCGACCCGCTCGTCGGCGACCCGGAACTCGCGGTCACGCCGACGCAGGACGCGACGGGCCGCGACTACGACACGGCCATCGACCACCGGCTGTCGGGCCGGACGG
Organism: Haloferax sp. AS1; assembly: GCF_014530665.1. Classification (NCBI taxonomy): domain Archaea; kingdom Methanobacteriati; phylum Methanobacteriota; class Halobacteria; order Halobacteriales; family Haloferacaceae; genus Haloferax; species Haloferax sp. AS1. The sequence goes on along the minus strand of NZ_SPSA01000002.1, from coordinate 440,259 downwards.
TGACCGACGTCCGACGGCTCGACGAGTCGTCAGTCGTCGTGGACGTCGCGTATGACGACGCGCACGGAAGTTTCACCCTGCACGTGACCGAGAACAGACTCGTCGTCGACTACGACTTCACGCTCGCCGAGTCTGTCGACGCCCGTGAGGTCGGTCTCGCGCTCCCGACAACGTCAGCTCACACCACCCTCTCGTGGATACGGGAGGGGCTGTGGAGCGTCTACCCCGAAGACCACATCGGCCGACAGGTCGGGACCGCCTCGGCGTTCCCGTCTGGCTCCCGACCTGATCACGTCGGCATCTACATCCAGTCGGGTCAGCCGTGGGCGGACGACACGACGTTCCACGGTTCGAACGACTTCCGGAGCACGAAGCGCAACGTTACGAGTGCTGAACTCACCGACGATGATGGAGTGGGAATCCGTGTGGCGGCGGACGGCAGCCAGCACGTCCGGGCACAGGCACGCTCGGAGACTGTCGACCTGCTCGTCCTCGACCGTTCCATCTCGGGGACGAACGCCGACAACTGGCTTGATCGCCAGCCGTTGCTCGACCAGCAGCCGACGCTCGACGCGGGGGAGTTTCTGACGGGAAGCGTCATGGTGCAGGCCGCCGGAGTTGGGGCGGCTGCCAACGGCGACGATGGCCGAGGTCGTGACCGAGACCGTGGCCGTGGTCAGAGGGACGAAACGCGCGGGGACGAGAAGCGAGACGAGAAGGAACGCTAAGTCGGGGAGCTACTGACGATGCCCCGAGAGCCGTCCGTGTCCCGTTCAGACAGAACACTTAAGCCGGGTTCTGTCGTCGGCTTCGACGACGGCAGAGGAGACAACAATGGCAACACTGCTGACCTTCGGGGAGACGATGCTTCGGCTCTCTCCCCCCGACGGCGAACGGATCGAGACCGCGCAGGAACTGGACTTCCGGTCGGCGGGCGCGGAGAGTAACGTCGCGATCGCGGCCACGCGGCTTGGCATCGACACCCGCTGGTTGTCGAAGCTCCCCGACTCGCCGCTGGGGTGGCGGGCGATCCGCGACCTCGCCGCCAACGGCGTCGACACCGAAATCGCGTGGAGCGACGTCGGACGGATGGGGACGTACTACATCGAACAGGGTGGTGAACCCCGTGGCACCAGCGTCGTCTACGACCGGAGCGACGCGGCCGTTCGGACAGCAACGACAGCCGACTTCCCCACCAACGAGCTGTTCGCCGACGCCGAGGCGTTCTACACGAGCGGTATCACGCCCGCACTCTCTGAGCAACTTCGGGAGACGACGGCCGACCTGCTCGCTTGTGCACAGGCCGAGGGTGTCACGACCTACTTTGATATGAACTACCGCTCGAAGCTCTGGTCGCCCACGGAGGCGAAGGCGTCTATCGAAGTCCTCCTCCCGTCCGTCGACGTACTCGTCGTCGCCCATCGGGACGCCGAGGCCGTCCTTGACTGTCACGGGACGGCGGCCGACGTCGCCCGGACACTCCGCGAGTCGCACGGTCACAAGACCGCCGTCGTCACTCGGGGTGATGACGGTGCCGTCGCCGCCACCGCTGAGGGTGTCGTCGAACAACCGGCGTTCAAAACCGACACGCTCGACCCCGTCGGCACCGGCGACGCGTTCGTTGGTGGCTACATCGCCTCCCGACTGGGTGAGGGGTCGGTCGCCGACGCGCTCGAAACCGCCGCGGCGACGGCGGCCCTCAAGCGGACGCTCGCGGGCGACCTCGCGGTCGTAACCCCCGCGGAGGTCGAGCGCGTCTGCGCGAACCGGGGCGACGGTATCGACCGCTAGGATCCCAAAAAACCAATACCGGCTCCTCGCGTCTTTCGGCTGATGGCACCCGAACTCGTGGCCGACTATCCAGCAAAGACTGGTGAAGGCCCAATCTGGCACACCGACCACGCACAGCTCTACTGGACCGACATCCCTAACGGTATCCTGTACCAGTACAATCCCGTCACCGACTCACACGCGGTCTTGTTGGAACGCGACACCATCGGTGGGACGACCGTACAGGCTGACGGCAGTCTCCTGCTGTTCGGTGCTGGCGGGGTAGTCGAACGGTGGAACGGCACCGACGTGGAGACGATCGCGACGCTCAAGGAGGCGGCTGCGACCAGATTCAACGACGTGATTGCTGACCCTGCGGGCCGTGTCTTCTGTGGGACGATGCCGATGGACGACGAGCTGGGCGCGCTCTACAGGCTCGACTGCGATGGAACGTTCACTCGCGTCGTCGATGACGCGGACATCCCCAACGGCATGGGTTTCTCGCCGGACCGCGAGACGTTCTACTTCACTGTCTCCGAGGAGAACAGCATCTACGCCTACGACTACGACGCCGATTCGGGTGGGATCTCCAACCAACGTGTGCTGGTCTCGACTGCCGACGAGGCGGGCGTTCCCGACGGCCTGACCGTGGACGCGAGTGGTGATCTCTGGTCGGCCCGCTGGGACGGCCGGGCACTCGTCCGGTACACACCGACGGGAAAGGAACGCGACCGAGTCGAGTTCCCCGTCGAGAAGGTGTCGAGCGCAACGTTCGGCGGTCCCTCCCTCGACCAGCTATACGTAACGACGGCCGGTGGTGACAACCGGCTAGCGGAGGGTGCGTTAGCTGGCTCATTGTTCCGATTCGGGCCGGGTGTGACGGGAACGACTGAGTTCCGTTCGCGCATCGACCCGTCCGCGTGAGACTGCACTGTTGACACCCTCGTGCGTCGTCTACTGGGATGATTGCTTCATTCGTTGCAGGCAGTGTCGACGGCGTCGACGAAGGCGGCGGCCTGTGCTCGGACGCCGTCCATGTCACCACGCTCGACGGCGTCGTAGTCGACGAGCGCGGAGCCAGCGCCGACGGCGTCAGCACCGGCTGCGAAGTACGCTTCGAGGTTGTCAGCCGAGATACCGCCCGTCGGCATGACTGGGACGTCACCGAGTGGGCCCTGCAACGCGCTGACGTGGCTAGGACCGACCGTCGACGCCGGGAACAGTTTCAGCACGTCCGCCCCGGCTTCCAGGGCCTCGACCGCCTCGGTCGGCGTCATGACTCCAGGCGCGGAGACGACGCCCGCGCGGTTACAGACTTTGATGACCGATTCGTCGAGATTCGGCGCGAGAACGAATTCGGCACCCGCGTCGATCACGCGGCTGGCGGTGGACGCGTCGAGTACCGTCCCAGCACCGACGACGGCGTCCGTATCCGCGAGTGCCTTGTCAACGGCCGCGATCTGCTCAGCGCACCGCTTCGTGTCGGCGGTGATCTCGAGGGCTGTCACGCCGCCTTCGTAGATAGCGGTAGCGACATCAACCATCCGGTCGCCGGGGATCCCGCGGAGGACCGCGACGACTCCGCTGTCAAACAGCTGTTGCTGGACTTCTTGCTTGCGTGCCATACATCAACTGTGGCAGTATAAATCAAAAATCTTCGCCTCGTAGTGAACGTCTCGTCGATCCATCCACGTGCTCTCGATGCATATCTCGTGTTCTCAAAGGACTATGCCTAAGCTGGTCGTGCCGTACGAGGACTCAGTTTTGCCACCTCACAGGGATTCTCGTCCAGAAGGCTGACTCCGGAGGACCCATGTTCGCGAAAGCCGTCGCCTCAATTTCCAAAACACCCTGAATCAATGATTCACTGATCGGCGTCTTGCTTTGCGAGTTCTCGAAGATTGTTCTCCTCTGTGGATGGTTTGGCGGTACTGTCGCTAACGAAACGAGCCCAGACGACGAGTGCGGGGGGCAGGACAATCAGCGAGGCGAGATACGAATAGAGGATCGATGCAGCCGTGAGTAGGCCGAACTGTCCGAGAATTGGCGAGATAGCGATGACGAGGATGCCGACTCCCGTAACTGTCGTTAGCATGCTCCCGGTGAGCGCGCCACCGGTCCCGCGGACGGTCTTGGTCAGCGATTCGAACACATCAGTCGAGTCGTCGTACTCCTCGGCGAACCTGTGGACGAGATGTGCCGAATAGTCAATCCCCAGACCGATCCCGATCGAGAGAATTGTCCCCGTCATGACGTTAAACGGAATGTCGAGGTAGCGCATCGTCGCCGCGAGGGCGGCTACCGTTACGGCGATTGGGAGCATATTGACGATACCAAGCGACGCCCTGCCTTCGAGCAGTCCGTAGATGATGACCAAGAAGGCGCCAGTCCCGAGCAAGGCAATCACGAGACTGATGAATGCGGATTCAGCGACTACGTCCGAAAGCGCCTTCATCACCACAACACCACCAGTCGCTGTCGCCTCGAACCGGTATCGGTCAGCGACGGTTCGCGTGTCAGCAGTCACTTCCGCCTGTGAGGCGTCGGACTCAACGGCGTACTCCACACGGGCCGCGGTGTAATCTTCAGTGATATAGTTAAGTGCGCGCTCGCGGGCTGGTGAATCCAGCAACGCGCCGTAGATGACCTTCAGATTGTCGTCCGGGATTCCGTTCGCGTTCCGGTCATTACGCTCGACCAACGCTTCGAATTCCTGATCCTGACGCGCATACGAACGAATGACTGTGACAATACTCGTCTCTCTGGCGTGACCGTCGTCGTCGACAAAGCTAGCCGGTGGGTCCTCGCCGGCCCGCCACATCGATTCCAGTGCGCCGTCGTTCGTCAGTGACCCTTCGACGTACACCATCGTTACGTCTTCTTCGCCAGTTTCGAAGTTATCCTCGAGGAAGTTCGTCGTCCCGGTTACGGTGTACTCCCGGGGCTGGAGCTGTTCCGGGAAATACTCGATATACTCGGGTGTCTCCTCAGGTGGCAAAAAGTCGTCTTGGGTAAACTGACTCTCGACGCCGGCACCGTAGCTTCCAATCCACACGGTGCTCAACACCAAGACGATTAGGAACAGCTTGGGTGCTCTCCGGCCGATGTGGACGCCGATCGGAAGTACCTTTCCGAGTGCGGAATCCTCCGACCCGAGTGGCTGTGAACCGAACTCGGGGAAGTTGACACGTTGTCGGAGGGTGTCGGCATACACCTTCGCCGCCGGGAGGAAGATACCGAAGATGAGGAAGGTAAAGACGATGCCGATGGCGGCGATGAGAGCGAAATCACGAATGGGGCCCAGTGGGCTGCTCACGTTGGCGGCGAAGCCGAGGACCGTCGTGCCGGTCACGATCGCGAACGCGACGAGTAACTGGTCGGTCGCCGTCCGCATCGAATCACGGATTCCGAACCCCTCGACGCGCTCCTCACGGTACCGGTTGATGGCATGGATACCGAAGTCGATACCGATCGCCAGCAGGAGTGGTGGGACAGCGATCAGCAGCTGTGAGAAGGCGATTCCGGCGAGCCCCATGAAGCCAAACGTCCAGAGAATCGCCATACCCAGTGAGACGGCACCGATGAGGAGGTCTATCGGATCTCGATAGGCGATGATCAGGAAGAAGAGAATCAACACGACGGCGGCAGGAACAACTAGTGCCAGCGAATCATTAATCACGTCCGAGAACTCCTCGGCTGTTATCCCACTTCCGAAGACGGTGATGTCGCCACCGACCGAGGAAACGATGAACTCTGCGTGTTGCTGGATGTCCGTGAGCGGACTTGAGTCACCGACTCCGCCAGAGTCCGAGACTTCAGCTGTGATCGAGTGTGTGACGATTCCGATTGTGGATGTCGCTGAGGCCGACTTGGCGTTGAAGTCTTTACTCAGGCTGGCTTCGAGTGCCGGATTGCGTTCGACCGCCTGTCTGACCGCGCTGTCGATTTCGGACGGTGTCGCCTGCTCGATTGCGTTGATCTCCTCGTCGATTGTTTCGGCTGACGGGTCGATGGTTTGTGCGACTGCCCGAGCGACACTCGACGTTTGTATGACCTGCAGCTTGGGATTCTCACGCAACCGTTCCTGTGCCCGGAGCATCCGCAGGAGCTCTGGTTTCGAGAGGACGTTCGTCCCCGATTGGATTAGTTGCGTGGTCCCTGTATCTGGCTCGAATGTCACACGCTCGAAGTTGTCGTTGATGTCGTCGAGAGCCGCCTGAGCGGGAACGTCTTCGGTGAACTGGCTGGTTCCTGACGAGGTTCCGGATTGCCCGAGCCCCACCGCGAATCCTGCTGACAGTAGCAGGAACGCTAGTAGAATCGCTTTGGGCCGCTCTGCGATCCACTCGTCGACGACATCAATATACCGTTGGTACTCGATCTGGATATCCATTAGTTCAGTCCTGCTGGCTGCGTCTCCACCAGACAGTAGCGACCACACCGACCAGGGCGACGCCGCCGAGGAGCATCTCTATGGGCAGTCCTCCACCTTCACTCGGCATCACTTCGATGGGTACCTTGTACGTGCGGGTGATTTCGGTGTCACCATCAGGCATCTCGTACTGGAAGTCGAACGAGACAGGGTACCGCTTTGGCAGTGTGTCTCCGGCGGTACTGAGTGCAATCGTGAACTCGTCGGATTCGCCCGGTTCAAGTTGGGGGATGATTCCCTCGTCGTTGTCACTGCTAAGCGGGTCCTGAACGAAGGCCTTGGCCTCGACGTTTGTCAGATTTTCGTCCCCATTATTTCTGACACGGACAGTCAGTGACCGTTCGCCACCAGCCTGGATCGTACTATTCACCACCGAAACGGTAAACCGGTCCTGTTGTGGCTGGATCTCTGCATTCGTTTCTAAGCCGTCGCTGTACCGGACGTCGCCTTGTTGGTTCCGGTATTTCACCGTGAGATTGAACTGCTGGATGCTGGCGCTCGCAGCATCGCTCACGCTGACGGTGTATTCGAAGGTTGCCCGCTCGCTGGGAGCAAGGTCAGAAATCGCGTATTCTGAGGAATCTACGTGGATGTTCGGATTATCTGCGGCGAATCTGACGACTGGGTTGGTGATCGGGTCCGGCCCTTCATTAACTATGGTTCCCCGAAGCGTTCCTTCGCGACCGATACGGAGGTTTGTCGAAACGTTCTCCAAGGCGAAACTCTGTTCGCCACGCGGGTTCACACCGACGTTTACTGTTCGTGACGACCGGTCGATGCCGTTGACATCAGTATAATCCACTACCATGTCGACAGAGTATTCTCGGAGCGTCGCGTCGTCGGCCATTGAGACGGTGTAGTTGAGAGTTCGACGTTCACCGGGGCTCCACGAACCGACTTGAGCCGTCGACTGCTTCGACCCAGACCCGAGCGTCAGTTCGTCGCTCCGGGACGTCGCCGTCACGCTAGCAGCATTTGCTGCGCTGGTGCCGGTGTTTTCGAGGGTCACCGTGAACGTACCCTTCGATCCCACTTGGGCAGTCGACGAGCGGTTCACGACCTCGAATCGTGCTTGGTCACGAATCCGTATCGTAATATACTGGTTGTCCTGCTCAGTAAAGTCGTGATACTCCACTCCGTAGGTTTCGTATTCGGCAATACGCGTGTACGCGTAGGTGTATTCGACGGGGATTCGGTAAGTTCCAGGCTCCGCGTCGTCAGAAACCGTTATGCTGATCGGATCGACTGACTCAGTTCCGGTGGGTACGTTCCCAACAGCCACGGTTCCAGTATTCACCTCGATCGGTGCCGCGTCTCTCACGTCGATAGTAAGCCCTCGCGCTGTTGTAACCCTATCTTCGTACTCTGCGGGGCCACCTTTGTCGATTTGCCCGCGGTTAGTTATTGCGAGACGTAACTCGGCCGTCGTGCCCGGTTCGAATTCGTTCGTGCTTGGTGAAATGTCTATGTCCGGCTTGCCGACTACCTGCCCGGAATTGCTAGTCTGCGCAACGACTGGTGTTGCACTTGGCAGAAGGATGAGGAGTGCCAAAAGCACTCCAGCTACCTTCCGCATGGAGATGTTATTGAGCATTTTCTTTACCGATAGTGGATCGCGACCAGTTTATGTTCTTGAAATCTGCGAGCCATGGAGAAGCTACCTTGCTGACTTTTATCTGGTTCATTCGTGGTTAGTCGGGCCATGTAGTGTAACTCGACATGTGGTGAATGAATTTTCAATCACATCAATCTTTCTGTTTGTGGGGAGGTAATTAGGCGTGCCACGGGGCGAAGTTCCATGTTTTGCGACTGGCGTAATGTCATGTCACCTACCGCTTCGGGCCAGCCCCCAGCACTCATAGTAATCACCACGGCGGACACAGTCCACATCTCAGTTCCCCGTTCGGCACTGGAGACGGGGAATTGATTCTAAATCACCCCGGTGAAGTCGTGGTGAACAGTGCATTTCGTTGTGAGTGTCTATTGAAGACGTAGAAGCCGAGCGTTTGGTTGAGAACGCTCTCTTCATGGCCGACTGAGGTTAAATACGAGGCTTTTATATTTCAATAAATCAGAAGAGGCGTCTGCCCCGTGAATTCAGGCGACTTGGCTTGTGAGAGCATGAAATCTGCGACGTCGGCGCGCGAAATTCTACCGCCATTGATGCCCTCCAAATCAGTAAGCGCACGATACTCTCCGGTACATGGGCCGTTGGTCAAGAAGCCGGGACGAACGATAATCCAGCGGTCCATCTCGCTCTTGATGATGCGTTCTTGGCGGTTCTTGTCAGCATATATTCTACGAAGTACAATCGGTATGAACAGGTGGTCGTACAGGAAGCTGCCGTGACCTCTGCTATCGCCAGTACCGATGCCGGTGACGGCAATGAGCAGTTGCTCACGCTCAAGGGCTTTTGAGAGGTTTTTGGCACTCTCGGAGAACAGCGTTATTTTTTGAATGACGTTTTTCGTGCCGAGGCAATCACAGACGACATCTTGTCCAGCCACGACCTGCTCGATGGCATCGGGGTCTCTAGCGTCTCCTTCAATGATATGTAAGCGCGAATGACTGACCGACATATCGGCTGGAGTACGGACGAGTGCGGTGACTTCGTGCCCGTCTGCCAGCGCCGCTTTCACCAAGGCCAGACCGATGCCACGGGTTGCACCAATGATTGCGATTTTCAGGCGAGCGTTTTCTTCGGGTTCGTTTTCCATTTTTGAATTTTTCATGTTCTTCTACTCAGTGTTCAATTCCAACCATTTCCGCACTCTCGCGCCACAATCGGTCCCGGACTTCGTCACTTCGCGCTAGCTCTGAAGGTTCGGGGAACGTTATTTGGCCTTTGACCAGAGAAACGTAGATCTGATCGTTTGGTGGGGTAACTTCGCCTAACACTACTTGAGCTAGGACTTCACCACTACGTTCAGATGTACCAGGGTACATATCAGGGTTGAACCTACTGGCAAAGCTGAGTCCTAACCGTACGGGGTGAGAATCCATCAGCCGCGAGAGGACTCCTCGCAACAGGGAGCCATCATCGCCTAATGAGGTGTCAGGTGTTAGTCCCGGATTGTAGGCGATTACGTGGATGTCTCTTCCTTTTACCTCGTCGAGTTCGGCTAAAGCACGGGCGGTTAGGATGTTGCAGAGCTTTGATGCTGCATATGCGCCAGAATTGAAGCGACCTGTGCGCGGTTGTGCGAGTTTCTGGATATCGAGCTCTTCTGGTGCAAAGGGGAAGTGCTCCGGATCGTGGGTGTCGCTCGTGGTAATCACTAGCCGTGCTCCCTCTGCCAAGTGTGGCAGGAGTTCGCGGGCCAGCAGGTAGTGGCCGAGATGGTTGACCGCGAACGTTTTTTCGAATCCGTCCTCGCTACGCTGGCTCGCGTTAGAAGATTGCATACCAGCGTTGAGCACGAGCATATCGATACGGTCATCTCCCAGCCGCTGCGTGACTACATTCGCGAATTTTCGAACACTCTTGAGCGAGGAGAGGTCCAGCGATACCACAGAACTGCCCTCTGGTACATCTCGCCCATGTCCACGAGCACCGATGATGATATCCGTGTTGGGCTGTGCTGCAATTCGGTGTACTGCGTGCTCACCGAGTCCGGAGGTGGCGCCAGTCATTACGACGGTTCGGTCGGGTGTAGTTTCAGTCATGGTGATGGATTTGTTTTGAAAGGACTTCTATTGGGTTTCAGCGCTTGTCGCACGGGACATGAAGTAGACGGCGACTCCTCCAAGTATCACGTCTAGAACCGCGAGGACTCCAATTGCGGGGACGAGCGTGTTCCAGATCCCATCGAACGCGGTCACGTTGATCACCGTCATCACATCCTGATTGAACATGAATGCACGAGCCGCGTCGATCCCGTACGTGAGGGGATTGACCGAACCGACAGCTTGCATCCAACCGGGGAGAGATTCGAGCGGCAGGAATGCACTCGACATAAACAGAAGCGGGAACTGGAGAATGGTCACAGAGAGCATCGTCGATTCCTGGTCCCGAGTGACCAACGCCATGATGTTCGCGAAGGCCATAAACCAGACCGAAAACAGGACTCCAATCAGGATTATTCCAACAACTCCGAAGAGTCCAGTAGCGATATACTGACCGGGATCGCCACCCGTATCGAGCCAGAGCAGAATATAGCCGACCCCCAAGATAATGCTGATTTGAACGATGATGCGAATGAATTCGGAGAGCGACTTTCCGAGGAACATCGCGGTGCGGTACATGGGCGTGACCATCGCTTTCTCAAACATTCCACTCTCAATATCCTCGATGAGCCCAGCACCGGATGTCGACGCCGAAACGAGCGCAACCTGGATCGATATCGCAGGCACGAGGAAAGCGATATAACTCACATCACCACCAATACTTTGGCTGAGAGCACCACCTGCTATTCCCCCGAATACCTCCGAGAACATCACGAGGAAGATGATCGGGTTTAGTAAGGAAAACATCAGGATGAACGGGCTTCTGATGGTCCGTAGCGTCCAGCGTTTGAGATTCACCCACGTGTCTGTCAAGAAGCTGTTCCCAACCGCCTTCTGCCCGTGTTCAGTACTCATTGTACCACCTCTGGTGCAGACGTTCGGTCGTCGGTCTCTCTCTCGTCGCCGTCTGCGTCGTATTCCTCGCCCGTGACCTTGAGGAACACATCATCGAGAGTAGGCCTCCGAACGTTGAACCCGGTAATAGTGAGGCCGGCATTCCGGAGTGAGACGAGTAAGTCGGTTCCGTGGCGACGCGCTTCAGAGGACGTGACGTTGATCCCGTCTTCAGTTTGCTCGATTGCGTCAGTGCTGTTCGCGAGACCGGATTTTACTGCGATGTCGTATGCTTCATCGAGTTCTCTCTCATTAGGATCGTCAAGCTCGATTTCGAGGATGTCACCGCCAACCCGAGATTTGAGTTCATTCGGCGAGCCACTGATGGCGACTTCGCCATCCTTCAAGACGCTAATCCGCTCACAGAGCTGGTCTGCTTCTTCCAAGTACTGAGTCGTGAGGAAGATGGTGGTGCCCCGCTCGTTAATTCGCTTGAAGTAATCCCAGAGTCGGTTCCGAGCTTTTGGGTCAAGACCAGTAGTTGGTTCGTCGAGAAAGACGATGGGAGGCTCGTGGGCGAGTGCAGTGGCGACGTCGAGGCGCTTTTTCATCCCTCCTGAGAAATCCTTCGACCGCTTTTCTGCGACGTCTTTGAGATCGACCAACTCAAGTAACTCGTCAACGCGGTTAGCGCGTTCACTCCGGGGGACACCGTACGCTTCGCACGCGAAACTGATGTTTTCGCGCGCTGTGAGCTCCTCGTCGATACTCGTCTCCTGGGCCATGTAGCCGATGGATTTCCGGACCTCTCTCGGTTCAGCTATAACGTCATGGCCATTGACCGAGACGGTTCCCTCGGATGGTTTCAGCAGTGTGACGAGTATCTTGATAGTCGTGGTTTTCCCGGCTCCGTTTGCGCCAAGAAACCCGAAAAATTCCCCTTCTGGGATGTCGAGCGAGACATCCTTCACTGCTTGTGTTCCGTCTGAATACGTTAGAGCGACGTGCTGAGCATCTATTGCGCTCATATCTCCGAGAATGACTCCAGACCACATAGCCCTTGTGATTGAATATTCATTCACCGCAATTACTGTCATAGACTGACGATAGAAATTTCTATAATCCAGAATAATGATGTCGGTCGAGAATTGAATCAGTTCTTTAGATTGGGTGCCCACGCCAACGGTGTCTAATCGCGCTAAAAGGCTCCATTCAATAACCAACTATGCATTACAGAGGCTCTGTCGAAATTTCATCCTTCAGACAGATTCTCGCCTGAAACATCCGGTGGTGAGAGTTGCTTATTGAGTGATCGGTGTTGTGTCAACTCTCGGGAGTCGTATATTGAATATCGAACCATTCGGCTCATTATCTTCAATCCATATATCTCCGCCGAGATTAGTGACCAGTGTTTGCGTGAGATACAAACCAACCCCGGTGCCTGAACTGTCTATTCCCTTGTTTTGGTCGTCGAATATCGATTCTTTTTGATCGGCCGGAATTCCCGGACCATTATCCACGATGTGGACGATTACATCCTTCTCATGGACATCAACTGAGATGTATATCTCCGGTTCTTTTTTGTCATGGTGCTGTACCGCATTATTCAGCAAGTTCCGAAACACTGATGATAGCAGTTCATTAGTTAATAACTCAATGTTTGGGATGTCACTATCGATAACAAACTTCGCTTCTGGGAACATTTCTCGGCGAGCATCAATCTCCGGTCGTAGTATCGAATCCAGTGAGAGTGGTTTTACATTCATATCGTCGCCTTTGACGACCAATTCCACGTACTCACGAGCCAGGTCAGTTAATTCGACGATATGTTCCCCGGAAGATAGCGTCTTTCGTAAATATTCTTGCCCATCTTCATCAACGTGATCTTCAAGCATTTCCATCCAACCAAGGATGACTGCCATGTCGTTTCGAATGTCATGGCGAAGGATACGATTCAGCACATAGAGTTCCTGTTCACGTCGCTTCTGTTCCGTAATATCTGTCGAGATACCGATTATGTAGCTGAAATTCCCACTCTTGTCCCGAACTGGAACTTGTTGGTTTTTTAGCCATCGAATCTCGCCATCTGGTCGAACGATACGACCTTCACACTCTGTGTCAAACACTTCTTCACCGGACTGCTCCATCTGTGAATGAATGAATTCACGATCATCCGGATGGATCGTTTCGATCAACCGTTCAGGGTTTCTCTGGATCTCGTCAGCAGAAATCCCCCAAATTTCATCAAACCCATCACTAATGTAATCAAACTCACCTTGTTCTGACACGGTCCAGATTGCGGTTCGATCAAGACGATTTAACAGCGTAGAAAGCCTCCTATCTACTTGGGGAGATATATCAGTCATGACTCACTATCCTACGTATTTGGGTTACCAGTTGTAGGGGAATACAGACCGTAAGAAGTTTCGGTGACAACCGAATCGACAGTCTGTATCTTGCACAGTATTCTTGACTGGTATGTGAATAATTGACTGGACCTATCGCTAGGTGAGTCCCCTGCACTGAACGATTCATGGTTCCCCCTGTACTGACCACAATCAAGCCAGGATATATCATTTCCTAAGGATTTCAACAGAGCCACTATAGCGGAATACCAACACGTAAGATTAGGACCACCCCTCCTAATCCCAGAAGCAACGCAACAGTGCTGAGGAATACGGTTTCCCGTCTCTCTCTTGGCTGATCTAATCCGGTCTGTTGTTCTTTTTGCTTTCGCCGTCCGTAGGGGGTCAAGCCCTGTGGCTTGAATACGTTAATTACCAGGATTACGAGAAGCACAACGAGGCCAATCCCAGAATGGGCTAACGTGCCTGGTAGGGCACGAAGCTCGTCTGCAGATGTAGTCATATCTGCCGCGATGGAAGCGAAATGGCTGATTTCTTGCATTTCAGATAGTAATACGACTGTGGCCAAAACCGTGAGTAACAGGGAGACCACGACCCAGTAGTGTCGAAATAGACCCCATCTCGTGCCGATCCCCATGATGATTCCAGTCAGCAGTGTGGCAATCGCCAGCGGAATAATGGCATCTCTGGTGATCACCTCCATCATCAAATAGGCTGCACGCAGTATTTGCGTGTCTTGACTAGTCGCGACAGTGATGTCTAGCGAAAGATAAGCAATTACAGCGCCGATCCAGCCAACTGAAACCGCGATGTGAGTCGTCAATGCGAGTTGTCTGACTCGTTTTGGCATTACGTATGCCATCTTCTATTCCCTCCACAGAATCGTGATAGAGCTACGCGTAGAGTTCCAATTACGCTCATACCCTCCCCGAAGACCCGATAGAATATAGCAGTTGTGATTGAATATTCACCCACCCATTTTGATGAAGGAGTTGCCTTAGCGACCGGTGAGTCCTCCGTCCACGATAACACTCTGTCCAGTAACATAGCTGGCTGCATCACTGGCGAGCCAGAGTACGGATTGAGCGATGTCTGTGGGTTGGCCGATATGCTGAAGAGGAATCTGGTCAGCTAATTGCTCGGCAGCTTCGCTTTCCGCATCGCCGACAAACCGATTGAGCATATCGGTCTCAATTGCACCGGGAGAAACTGCATTCACTCGGATACCTTGTCCGGCGAGTTCCTGCGCCGCAGACTTAGTAAGGCCTTCTACGGCGTGTTTGCTGCCAACATAAATAGAGGAACCAGGTGTACCGACATGGCCGCCAACACTACTCGTATTAATGATCACTCCGCCACCGCTCTCAAGTAGTGCGCGGGTCTCGTACTTCATAGCAGCGAGTACACCCCACACATTAGTGTCGAACACTTTCCTATAATCAGCCTCTTTGGCTTCTGCAACCGGTGCTCGGTGTTCGGTGCCCGCGTTGTTGAAAGCAATGTCCAAGCGACCATACGTCTCGAGCGTATCGTCGACGAGCCCCTCGATCGCGGCTTCTTCTGTCACATCTACTTCGAAAAACGTAGCCTCGCCACCGCTATCCTCTGCCTCATCTACGACGGCCTGGCCTTTGGCTTCGCGACGGCCACTTATAACGACTTTTGCGCCCGCCTCTGCGAACGCTAGAGCAGTTGCTTTTCCAATACCGGAGGTCGCTCCGGTAATGAGAACAACCTTACCTTCGAAGTTGTGTTGAGATTCTCTTGTACCCATACTTCTGGAGAGGTCTCTATACTTCATAGGCTTTGTGATTGAAAATTCAATCACCAGGCGGCGGGAATAGCTGATGGGGTTTGAATCTACCAAAATACTCAATGAATATTTAGGTGTAAAAATCTGAGTGATTACGACTCTTTAGCGAGCTCATTTTCCACTATAGAGAAATCCTAATGGGGAAATTAGGTCCCTGCTGCCGCAGTTAGCAGTAACTCAACGGCGATGAGGAACACAATTTCTTTCCTAACTCTTGGTAGGTCTTACTATGCCAGCTGTTCTTCTTGACTACTTGGCGGACACGCTTTCGACATCACATAAGTCGTCCTTGGCTACTATCGAAGGGTCTAATCTGGACTATATCGACCCAGTTGGTAGGCACTTGTCGATATAGATTCATTCGGCATAAAGTGTATTATTGAGATACGCGTCTATCTCAGGCTCGGCCATCTTGGGGATGTCTGTATCTGATGTCGAACGTAAAGTTTGGAACCCATGCAAAACCGTGTAGATATACGAACTAACGGCGTCAGGGTCAACGTCTCGAAATTGACCCTTCTCAACACCGGCTTGGATGACTTCTTTAAGGCGTTGTTGCATAAATTCATCGTAGGACGAGAGCTTGTCTCGATACCGTTGGTCGTGCGCTGCTTGAGCTCGAAGTTCAACAATCGCCTTTTTGAACTCGCCCTCATCTCCTGGTTGTTCAGCGCTAAATGCACCGTTTAACACGGCTTTGAGGCGAGGGGCCGGATCCACATCTCCTCCAGGTGGTATCGATTGTTTCATCTCTTGGATCATCAACGACAGGAATTCCAAGAGTAAATCATCTTTGTCATCAAAGTGTTTGTAGATGAGGGAATTACTCTTATCGAAGTGTTCACCGATGCGCTCAATCGTGAGATTTGCATATCCATATTCACAGAGCGCGTTGAACGTTGCCTGAATGATTTCCTCTTCCGTGCCTTTCGGATTCTCTAGAAATGAGTGTTTTTCTTTCATAGTGAATAAACATTCACCCCCAGTATTGAAGCTTTCGATGCCTTCCATCGCCGACCAAACTGTGTTCAGCGAGACCTCCGGTTGTCCCCCTGGACCAGTCTACCTCTGTGGAACACTCCTGTTGTCGGGACTTTGCGACTGAAAAAAGCAGATGTGCAGCTGATGTCCAACACCTCCTCGAGAAGTATCCTCAGCCGGTCGTCTACGAGGTCATGAGTGAACTGCTCCGTCGAGAGATGCGCGAGCAGTTTGCTGGTGCGTACGCTGCGTCCCAGCAGTCTGACGACTGACGAGTGACTGGTTGACGTACGAAACTCTCACCAACGGCTACTCAGACAGGTCACGCCACCCAGCGTCGACACAGTTCCAACAGGGAAGAGCTTCAGACAGTTGTTCACACTCGCAGGGCAGGTCTGGTGTGTCATCATCGCCGTTTGGTGGGCTACCACCGTCAGCAACGACACGCATCTGGACCGCAAGTTCGAGTATTCGTGGGCGAATCGCGACCGCAACCCGATGTTTACACGGGCCGTCACCGCTTGTATCGGCGGGACACGAACACGAATCGGGCACGCCATTCCGAATTCGAACGCGGTACTCGTGAGCGGTCGGGTCGGCATAGCTCTCGTTGCGAACACGGACATCGCCGTCGAGGAGTTCGAACGCGAACGCCTCGTACTGCGCCCGCTTGAGGACGCGTACAGGTGGGTCGAACTCTAGTATTACTGGAGTCATGGTGGTCAGCGCGCAATGCGCGCACCCCTTCGAGCGCATGGAAAAAACTGCGCCGGACGGCAGACGGGGTTAGACCGCGTCGAGTGTCGATAGAATCTCTTCGGCCGTCCCGCTAATCCGACCTAGTCGCTCTTGGAGGACGTCTGTCTCGTCGCCCTGCCACGCCGCGAGGTAGAACGCCGACCCACTCGTATCCAAGCCGAGATAGCGACCAACGACGTACGCGACGGCCTCCGCTTCGACCTCGCGTTTCGCCCGCTCAATTGCGTCAGTAATGTCGAAGTGCAGAATCGCGTGGGCGTACTCGTGGATGATCGTCGACGCGAGGTCCGCGCGGTTCGGGCGATTCTTCACTTCAACGAGTGGGGTGAGGTCTTGGACACTTCGTGACTGGCAGACACCCTTCGCTTCGCCATGCCGCCACTCGCCGGGATCGACGATGCGGACGGTCACACCGAGGTCCGACGCGATGTTAGTGAGATCCTCAACGAGTGTGTCAGCCTCACCGGTCGCCGCCGTATCCAGTTCTGGGAGTGGCTCGCCCTCGGTCTGCGAAATGTCGAAGACGGGCGCGGGCTTGAAGCCCACGAGGCCCTCCGACCACTCTTCGGGCGGCGTCTCGTCGTACTCACACTCGCTGTTTTCGTGATAGCTCGGTGCGTTCCCACACTCGGGGCATTGGGTCGTGATGATCGGCGCCCAAATCCAGATGGCCGACTCGCCCTCCGTGACGTGGCGATCGAACTCCGCTTGCCACGTCCGGTAGCCAGCGACTTTCGTCGCCTCAGGGCACTGGTGGGTGATGAGGAGTGTGTTGCGGTGGGAGTAGTCGTGGAACCGGCTCTGGACGTCCAGCCACGCTTGGAACTGCTCGCTCGCCCGAGCGTCGTCGACGTCGGCAGCGAGGTCTGCAAGCCATTGTTCGATCGTACGATGCATCTCATCGTGTCGCGTGTCGGTCTCGTCGAACGACACCGACGGAGAACTCGTTGTTGCCATTGGTTTCAGTTCACGGTGACACGTCACTCTATGACGCGCCGCACCCCTCTGGGGCGCACAAAAACAGGCGGAGCGAACTACTGGTCAGTGTCCTCGCACTCGAGGCTACGAAGATACTGTCGACACTCGCCGAACAGGCCGCTCGCAGTTGCCTCGCCGGTCGTGAGGTGTCGAACCCACTCAATCGCCCAGCAGTACACGGGATCGGACTCACCTGTGCCGTGGATATACCACCAGCGAGCGGCTTTGAGCACGACGAGCGGGTTCGTCGGCGGTTGTTCACTCAGAAGGGACCACGTAATCAACTCGATTTTTTCAGGGACATCTGCTTGGGAGAGGTCGGTGCTATGCACGATTTCGAGGTCGACCGGAATCTGGTCGATCGAGACATCTGACTCTGTTTGTTGGTGACTCATGGAAATCACGTCACACGGACTGTGTCTTCAGCCCGCACCCATCACGGGCGCAAAAAATCACGACGGCGCGCTAGTTCTGACGGGCCTCTTGACCGACGCTATGCGAGATGCGACACCTCCTCGGGTTCGGACTCATCAGCGAACTCGTTACGTTCGACTGGCGTCCAGTCTTCAGTCGTGGTTGGTGCCCACCAATCGACGTGATAGTCACCGGGAGAACCGAGAATCTTGACTTGCGCTTCGTCGTCGGGAAGCGGCCGGCGAAGTTTTTCGTCAACGTGGAGATTCCACGCCGTCGTCGCGTCGAATGTGATGATGACCGCATCATCGTAACCACGCGACTCAGGCGACTCACGGCACGTCACGCTAGTATTGCACTCCGTACAGAACACTCCCTCAAAGGGAATGTGCGTGAACGCTTCCGTGCCACACACCGGACACCACAAAAACTCGAACAGCGCGTCGTCGTGACGGAACACGCGGTCGAGACTCATCGATTACTCACCACCGGAGCAGGTATTACGAGCGGGTGGTGTGGGGAGTGAGACAACTCGGCTACTGACGTTGGAATCAACATCTGTTACTGCGCCTCCGCCCTTTGGGCGGCGCAAAAACAACGCCGTAGTGTAGACCTTCTGAACGCGCAATAGAGCTGAATGAGGTACCCTGTCATAGGAGTTCGGTAATCCGCCGACTGTGAGGTTGCGAGTTCACGAATACAATCTGAAAGTGGCAGAGTGAGAGTACATTTCGTCTGTCTTCCTGTGGAGATTGAGAAGTAGTAACCCAATATGTGCCCGGTTCGACACACCACAGGAGGACTTACTCTGTGTCTACTGCTAACTCCGCGAGGACATCATCGTGTGAGGTCGTTCGAACGCGCTCGACAAACGCATGTGCAGCAGTGTCAGTCGCAAACACCGACGCATCGTAGCCGACGGAGCCACCGAACATAGTCCACTCGTCAGTTACCACACCGCCGGACAGTGAAGTGTACTCAACACGATAGCTATCAGCCGCGTCGTCGACGACGATTCGAACAGCAATACCACGATCAGGAAACGACTCACTCAGGAGTACCATTGGACACAGCGTCGACTCAGTAATGGACATCAGCGGGAACGATCCACAGATGGTCGTTCGATCCGACGAGTTGCTCAAGCCGCTCGCGATGCCGAACCCCGTCAGCAAACTCGTCGTAGAGGTACACCGCCGGTCCGCGGTACGCCCCGAGATTGTGGCACGCATGCCTGACGAGGTCCTCATCGCGCATAATCGCTGCGGCGTCAAGTTCGTCAACACCCTCTCGAACACGCTCGAGATTCCGCTCGAACTCGCGTGTCGTCGCCTGCCACCCACGCTCGAGGAGTTCTTGGCCGTCCTCCGAGCCAACGGGCACTGCAACCGGGAGGTTGCCCCACCGGGCGCTGCCGGCGACCGTTGTCGAGTCGTCATCGAACGTCACATAGTAGTCGAACACCGCCTCGGCGTGCGGGGCAGCACCCACCAGTTGGTCGAATACGTCAGCGGCCCGCGAGAGGGCTTTGTCTGTTGTCGATGCAGTCACGAGAGCGTAGATTACCTGGTGCATTCGTCGTCACCTCGCCAACTCAGGAGTCGAAGTCTGTCCGACCCCCTGCGCCGGCGCCCATCGCCGGCGCACACAAACACAACCCACTACGACACACCAGAAATCACGAGTACAGTTGCACCCGAGGTGGTTGGTGAACCCCTCACAATCAGGTACCATTGGAATGACCTGCCACTCGTGTCAACGTCAAGCACCCGGGTCAGGTCCGTACTGCGGCGTTCGACACACGGAACACCGCCAGACAGGCTCTCCAGCCCACGCTGCGGGTGGGTTGTCGTCGCGTGAGTCGAACCGATGCGGTGTTTGCTCACCACAGGACTGACAGCGGAGCCGTTGCCGTGTTGGCGATGATGACGACGATTGTGACGGCGAGATATCAACAGACGCTCGCCGAAGTGCAATCGCCGGGACAACCCACGTCTCCGAGTCCGAGAGCAACTGCTCACGACGGGGTTCCTGAGTAATCTGCGTCCCAGCAGCGTCGTACCACCGGGAAGCAGAACCCTCCGTCAAAGGAGAAGTGGACCACAACGAGACTGACCGTGCTTTCGCCACGAATCCATCCTCCCGTGAGCTAGTCGCTGGAACGACGTCCGGGAAGTGACCCCACCGCGCTCGAAGTGGCGCCGCGATCGGCTGTTCGAGCGCTGCAATGAGTGTACACTCATCAATAGCAGACGAGTGGGACCGCTCCAGTAATCGTGCTGCTGCAGTTCCTTTTGCGAGTGCACCCCGCGATGACTGTGACGGAACGAGCAGACAGATGATGCCGTGGAGTGATTGCTCGTGGGGCGCAGAGGTGCTGTCTGGGACCGAGACATCTTGCTCGAGGCAGAATCGACACTGGCTCTGAGTGGGGGGAACAGCTCGCTCGCAGGACTGACAGATGACCGTGTCCCGCTCGCCGCCGGCGGGATAATCACGCTCCGGGATTCCGTCGCCGTACTCGGCATGGTCAGTCTCCAACTGTGGGTCCGGAACCTGCGTCGCTTCGCCATACGGTCGAAATTCAGCGGTCCGGTCACGGTAGGGCGGCATACCGCGTCGTGGCTGTACGTTCGGATATAAACGTTCGTCCAGCGAAGTCACTCTGAAACACGGCCGGTGGCCAACAAACGTATATGTATTCTTAAACTAGCTGCGGACAGCAAAATGTACGACTTGACCGGGTTCCAACGCGACCTGCTATACGTCACCGCCGGCTTGGACGAACCGCACGGACTCGCAATCAAAGACCAACTCGAGGACTACTACGAAACCGAGATCCACCACGGTCGGCTGTATCCCAACCTCGATACGCTCGTCGAAAAGGGTCTCCTCGACAAGGGCGAAAAAGACCGCCGAACGAACGTCTACGCAATCACCGCTCGCGGTCGCCGAGAAATCGAAGCCCGCGACGACTGGGAACAACAGTATACCAGCGAACTCACAGGATAACCAGAGTCAGATCAGAATGAGACTTACAAACGAGATGAGCAACTGGCACTCAGACATCTCACAACGGTGTTTTTCTCTATTTCCTCGATTCAATTTGCCATCGGAGACGGGACCACGTTCTCTCCAGTAACAGAGGTCGTGGCTGCGCGCGCAGCGGCTGCGAGCACGGAGCGGAGGGTGGGGGAGCAGGTCTGCGAGCATCTTGACCAACTAACTCAACGACCTGCTCGTTCCTCAAACTGGCTTAACTAGACAGTGCCCGTTAGTAGGAATCCTCACCAGGCAAACAGTTAACTGAGACAACAAGTGACTGTCTTGTATGAGTAGTACACCATGGACTGCGAACTTTGCGACTGAAAAAAGCAAATGTGCGGCCGATGTCCAACGCCTCCTCGAGAAGTACCCGCAGCCGGTCGTCTACGAAGTCATGAGTGAACTGCTCCGGCGAGAGATGCGCGAGCAGTTTGCTGGTGCGTACGCTGCGTCCCAGCAGTCCGACGACTGACGAGTACTTGGTGACGTACGAAACTCTCACCAATGACTACTCAGACAGGTCACGCCGCCCAGCGTCGACACAGTTCCAACAGGGAAGAGCTTCAGACAGTTGTTCACACTCGCAGGGCAGGTCTGGTGTGTCAT
>NZ_SPSA01000002.1:321033-418438 GCF_014530665.1 Haloferax sp. AS1 | reverse complement strand
TCATCATCGCCGTTTGGTGGGCTACCACCGTCAGCAACGACACGCATCTGGACCGCAAGTTCGAGTATTCGTGGGCGGATCGCGATTGCAACCCGGTGCTTACACGGGCCGTTACCGCTCGCATCGGCGGGACACGAACACGAATCGGGCACACCATCCCGAATTCGAACGCGGTACTCGTGCGCGGTTGGGTCAGCATAGCTCTCGTTGCGTACACGGACATCGCCATCAAGGAGTTCGAACGCGAACGCCTCGTACTGCGCTCGCTTGAGAACACGCGTAGGTGGATCGAACTCTGGTAGTACAGGAATCATGATAGCCAGCGCGCAATGCGCGCGCCCCTTCGAGCGCATAGAAAAACTGCGCCGGACGGCAGATGGGGTTAGACCGCGTCGAGTGTTGAGAGAATCTCTTCGGCCGTCCCGCTAATCCGACCCAGTCGCTCTTGGAGGACATCTGTCTCGTCGCCCTGCCACGCCGCGAGATAGAACGCCGACCCACTCGTGTCTAAGCCGAGGTATCGACCGACGACGTACGCGACGGCCTCCGCTTCGACCTCACGTTTCGCTCGCTCGGTCGCGTCGGTGATGTCAAAATGCAAAATCGCGTGGGCGTACTCGTGGATAATCGTCGACGCGAGGTCAGCGCGGTTCGACCGGTCCTTCACTTCCACGAGCGGGGTGAGGTCTTGGACGCTCCGCGACTGGCAGACACCCTTCGCTTCGCCATGTCGCCACTCGTCGGGATCGACGATGCGGACGGTCACGCCGAGGTCTGACGCGATGTTGGTAAGATCGTCGACGAGCGTGTCAGGCTCACCGGTCGCCGCCGTGTCCAACTCGGGGAGTGGCTCGCCCTCTGTCTGCGAAATGTCGAAGACGGGCGCGGGCTTGAAGCCCACGAGGCCCTCCGACCACTCCTCGGGCGGCGTCTCGTCGTATTCACACTCGCTGTTTTCGTGATAGCTCGGTGCGTTCCCACACTCGGGGCATTGGGTCGTGATGATCGGCGCCCAAATCCAGATCGCCGACTCGCCTTCCTCGACATACCGGTCGAACTCTGCTTGCCACGTCCGGTAGCCGGCGACTTTCGTCGCCTCAGGGGATTGGAGATTGATGAGGAGTGTGTTGCGGTGGGAGTAGTCGTGGAACCGGCTCTGGACGTCCAGCCACGCTTGGAACTGCTCGCTCGCCCGAGCGTTGTCGACGTCGGTAGCGAGGTCTGCAAGCCATTGTTCGATCGTACGATGCATCTCATCGTGCCGCGTGTCGGTCTCGTCGAACGACACCGACGGGGAACTCGTTGTTGCCATTGGTTTCAGTTCTGACGCGTCCCTCCAGGACGCGCCGCACCCCTCTGGGGCGCACAAAAAACAGGCGGGACGACCTACTGGTCGGTGTCCTCGCACTCGAGACTCCGAAGGTACTGTCGACACTCGCCGAACGGGCCGCTTGCAGTCGATTCACCGGTTGTGAGGTGGCGAACCCACTCAATCGCCCAGCAGTACACGGGATCGGACTCACCTGTGCCGTGGATGTACCACCAGCGAGCAGCTTTGAGCACGACGAGCGGATTCGTCGGCGGCCGTTCGCTCAGAAGAGACCACGTAATCGACTCGATTTCATCGGGAATGTCGGCTCGGGTGAACTCCGAACGATGCACGAGTTCGAGATCAACTGGAATCTCGTCGATCGAGACGTCAGGCTCTGTCTGTTGGTGACTCATGGAAATCACGTCACACGGACTGTGTCTTCAGCCCGCACCCATCACGGGCACAAAAAATCTCGATGTCGCGCGGGTACCGAGGAGTCTCCCGACCGACGCTATGCGAGATGCGACACTTCCTCCGGTTCGGAGTCGTCAGCGAACTCATTGCGCTCGACTGGCGTCCAGTCTTCGGTCGTGGTTGGTGCCCACCAATCGACGTGGTAGTCACCAGGCGCACCAAGAATCTTAACACGTGCTTCGTCGTCGGGAAGCGGCCGGCGAAGTTTCTCGTCGACGTGGAGATTCCACGTCGTCGTCGTGTCGAATGTGATGATGACCGCCTCATCGTACCCCCGCGACTCAGGCGACTCACGGCACGTCACACTGGTATTGCACTCAGTGCAGAACACCCCCTCGAAGGGGATGTGCGTGAACGCTTCCGTGCCACACACCGGACACCACAAAAACTCGAACAGCGCCTCGTCGTGACGGAACACGCGCTCGAGACTCATCGATCATTCACCACCGGAGTAGGTATCGTGAGTGAATGGTGTGGAAAACGAGACAACTCGGCTACTGACGTTGGAATCAACATCTGTTACTGCGCCTCCGCCCCTTTGGGCGGCGCAAAAACAACGCCGTAGTGGAGATCTGCTGAACGCGCAATAGAGCTGAATGAGGTACCCTGTCATAGGAGTTCGGTAATCCGCCGACTGTGAGGTTGCGAGTTCACGAATACAATCTGAAAGTGGCAGAGTGAAAGTACATTTCGTCTGTCTTCCTGTGGAGATTGAGAAGTAGTAACCCAATATGAGTCCGGTGCGACACACCACAGGAAGATTTACTCTGTGTCTACTGCTAACTCCGCGAGGACGTCATCGTGTGGGTTCGTTCGAACGCGCTCGACAAACGCACGTGCAGCTGCGGCAGTCGCAAACACCGACGCATCATAGCCGACGGAGCCACCGAACACAGTCCACTCGTCGGTTACCACACCCCCGGACAGCGGGGTGTACTCAACACGATAGCTGTCAGCCGCGTCGTCAACGACGATTCGAACAGCGATACCACGATCAGGAAGTGTCTCTCTTAGGAGCATCATTGGGCACAGCCTCCAAAGTCAGTAATGGACATCAGCGGGAACGATCCACAGATGGTCGTTCGACCCGACGAGTTGCTCAAGCCGCTCGCGATGCCGAACCCCGTCTGCGAACTCGTCGTAGAGGTACACCGCCGGCCCGCGGTACGCTCCGAGATTGTGGCACGCATGCCTGACGAGGTCCTCATCGCGCATAATCGCCGCGGCGTCAAGCTCGTCAACGCCTTCTCGAACACGCTCGAGATTCCGCTCGAACTCGCGTGTCGTCGCCTGCCACCCACGCTCAAGGAGTTCCTGGCCCTCTTCTGAATCAACAGGCTCTGCAACCGGGAGGTCACCCCACCGGGCGCTACCGGCAACCGTTGTTGAGTCGTCATCGAACGTCACATAATAGTCGAACACCGCCTCAGCGTGGGGGGCAGCTCCCACCAGTTGGTCGAATACGTCAGCGGCCCGCGAGAGGGCTTCGTCTGTTGTCGATGCAGTCACGAGAGCGTAGATTACCTGGTGCATTCGTCGTCACCTCGCCAACTCAGGAGTCGAAGTCTGTCCGACCCCCTGCGCCGGCGCCCATCGCCGGCGCACACAAACACAACCCACTACGACGCACCGGTGTTCACGTGTGCTGTTGCTCTGGAGGGGGTGGTGGACGCTTCGCTCTGTTGAACTACCAGTCGCTGACAGTCGTTAGAACCGTGCTGAACTCAGGGTGCAAGTCGGACCCTGACATGAGATCTCGCCTGAGAGAGTCGAACCGCTCAAAGCTGAGTTTGTAGATATTGCTGGCCAGACCCCGTTTGATAGACAAAAGTGCGAGATCGTGCCATTTGATGCACAGCACAGAATTTTCAATAAGAAGGTCATAGACCGGCCCTCTCATCATATTCTAGATGCTCGGACTGGGAGGGATTTTGATCGGGCCGTAGAGCTGAACCAAGTTCCAACGGTTCGTGCTCGGCGAATTCGTATTCTGTGGAACCCCTTCTATCAGCATCCAACCCACTCCGAATCTGGCGGCACAGTGAATTCTAAACCGATCACAATGGATATCGAGAAGGGTGCTTTTGTTATCTACCGGGGTTATCTTACTCGAAGGTCGCGAGTGATCTTGCCAGAGAAGGGAGCGTATATTATTGAGGCAGATGTTCGAGATGGGTTTGGATGGATTGGAGCTGGTTTCTATAGGGATTCAACAGAATGGGATGTCAGATACTCTACTGAGGAGGATGATTGTCTTCGTATGTATGTTCCGACACCGACTGAATTTAACGAAGGCTGGGAGCCTATGGATCCGTTAGATTGGATGAATGGGGCTTGGGGTAGTAGAAATCGTTAGAACTGGTTTGTTAGCCGATGTGGCCTTCTTTTGTTTCGAGGCCCACGTTTTCGAGTACCTGTCTCATGTCGTTGACGCGGTTTTGTGCGTCTTCCATTGTGTATGGAGGTATTGTTTCGGAAGTGCCGATGGTGAAGTAGTCGTCTAAGTCTTGTGGTGTGTAGTGTATGTTAGAGTATGCTAGAGAATTTAGGCTCCGGCCAGTACTTGCTGGCTGAAGTCATTCATTTCTTCTCCTTCTAAAGAAGCATCGACGTCGTCAACACTCATGCTGTACTCTGGGTTGTCCCTAAGGAACTGGTTGAAGTCATCATATTCCCCGCTGCTATCCTCCCAGACCTCCTCAATCAGGGAGTCATCTTCTACAACAGCGTACTGTGGGTTCTCAGTGTCTCCATAGATTACGTGATTAGTATCTTCATCCATAACCATCTTCTCAAGGACCTTCGACTGATTATATAGAGTCCTGAAGTCTGTGTCGTTTTGGTTGAAGTTTCTTAATTTCTCAATGAAGTCAACGACATATTCTGTGGTAGGAGCTACACTCCCAGGTTCGCCTGGATGAGGAGCATCCTCATGATAGAGTGTGTTCGCCATTTCTCCTATTGTTCTTACAGCTCTAGCCTTCTTACTTGAGAAATCTAGTGGAGATGTGTCTTCGTCTTTTTCCCAGCCGAATCTTAGTGGGTGCCAGTACTCTTGGAACCCGTCATTTTCTGGGTCTAGGTATCCTGAATCCTCGATTAATGGGTGAAGTTGATTATCGTCTGCGGTAGCCGTTACTGGAGCTGAGACAGTCTCCATGAATCTGAGTTCTTCTGTTCCGTCGGCGTTTTTACCGTAGATAAGGCCTGTACCGTGACCTAAGGTTTCAACGTCCCAGGCATGTACTTCAAGGCCCTGGTTAGTATTTTGCTCTATTGCTCTTTCCAATGTAGGAGCATATAGTGCATCTTCTGTAGATACTGGTCCGTCATTTGTCATTTTTGCGTTCCAGTTGAATAGGTATGGGTGGACCCAGTCTAGTGCTTCGCCTACTGTTTCGGCGTTTGAGAATTGTTCGAAGTCGAAGTTTCCTCCTCTTCTTTCTGCCATGCTCCCGTTAGGATAGATAGCTGCAGGCACTTCGTCACCGCTTTTGATTGCTTCAATATCTGGATTTCCTGTGTCTGTTCCGATGCTGTCTACGAAGTTCTTTACCTCTGTGGGTTGGGCTTCGGCTAAATCGATGTAGTCGTTGTCGTGTCTCCATTCGTAGGCTGCTAGGTCGATTGCGAATTTGTTGAATCCTAGTTGTTCGTGGCTGTTGTAATTGTCTATTACTGGGTCTGATGTGATGAATCCGCCGCGTTTCTCTAGGTAGTTGTCTTCTAGAGAGTTCTGGCTGATCTGGTTTCTTAGTTCTCCATTTCTTTGAGGGACTACGTCAACTTTGTAGTTTCCTGGCGTGGATTTAACAGCTGGTGCTGTGTCCTGGGCCTCAGCGCTGCCTGAAGATGCTGTTGCGGTGAATTCCTGTTCTCCCTTCTTCATCTGACCTGGGTGCACAGTAACTGTATTATCATTCCACTGGCTGGAATCCGGACCTATCTGTACTTTCTCGTTGGATACATTGACTGATTCCACGTTGCCTGAAGTTTCTACCTGGAACTGGGCCTGAAAGTCCTCTATACTATGATTTCTCCATATCGGCGGTAGCTGACCTGGCTGCGAAGAAGTAGATATGTTGACCGAAATATCTGCACTGTTGGTAGGGGTTGTTTCCGTGGTGTTGTTGGGGCTATCTGTGTCTTTGTTGTTTCCGGTGATGGTGTTGCAGCCGGCGAGTGCGGTGAGGAGTCCTGTGGTTCCGAGGAGGAGGTGTCGTCGTTTCAAAGAGAAATGTCACCTGGTTATTGTGTCTACGTAGTCGTGTCACTGTTTTATAGCTTGAGGGAGCACGTCTCATCTGACATTGGGTGTGTAGTCAGGTACCTACCCGTTCTCCGGCAACGATCTGGTAGAAGAGGTGGTACTTGATGAACTCTGTATCTGCGTCACACGATTTCTGTTAGTTCTACGGAACTCAACAGAGCCCCCTGATTCATTCTCGTACCAATATCAGGAATCTGGATCAGGTCCGTACTGCGGCGTTCGACATACGGAACACCGCCAGACAGGCTCTCCAGCCCACGCTGCGGGTGGGCTGTCGTCGCGTGAGTCGAACCGATACGGCGTCTGCTCACCACACGACTGACAGCGGAGCCGTTGCCGTGTTGGCGATGATGACGACGACTGTGACGGCGAGATATCAACAGACGCTCGCCGAAGCGCAATCGCTGGGACAACCCACGTCTCCGAGTCCGAGAGCAACTGCTCACGACGGGAGTCCTCAGTAATCTGCGTCCCAGCAGCGTCGTACCACCGGGAGGCAGAACCCTCCGTCGAAGGAGAATTGGACCACAACGAGACTGACCGGGCTTTCGCTACGAAGCCATCCTCTCGTGAGCCAGTCGCAGGAACGACGTCCGGGAGGTGACCCCACCGCGCTCGAAGTGGCGCCGCAATCGGCTGTTCGAGCGCCTCAATGAGTGTACATTCGTCGATAGGGGATGAGTGGGACTTCTGCAGTAATCGCGCTGCTGCAGTCCCTTTTGCGAGTGCGCCTCGCGAGGACTGTGACGTAACGAGCAGACAGATGATGCCGTGGAGTGGTTGCTCGCGAGGGTCAGAGGTGCTGTCTGGGGCCGAGACATCTTGCTCGAGGCAGAACCGACACTGGCTCTGAGTCGATGAGATAGCTCGCTCGCAGGACTGACAGATGTTCGTGTCCCGGTCGTTACCGGCGGGGTAGTCACACTCCGCGATTCCGTCGCCGTACTCGGCATGGTCAGTTTCCAACTGTGGGTCCGGGATTTGCGTCGCTTCGCCATACGGTCGAAATTCCGCGGTCCGGTCACGGTAGGGCGGCATACCGCGTCGTGGCTGTACGTTCCTGTATAAACGTTCGTCCAGCGAGGTCACTCTGAAACCCGGCCGATGGCCAACAAACGTATATGTATTCTTAAACTAGCTGCGGACAGCAAAATGCACGACTTGACCGGGTTCCAACGCGACCTGCTGTACGTCACCGCCGGCTTGGAAGAGCCACACGGCCTCGCAATCAAAGACCAACTTGAGGACTACTACGAAACCGAAATCCACCACGGCCGGCTGTATCCTAATCTCGATACACTTGTCGAGAAGGGACTGCTCGACAAAGGCGAAAAGGACCGCCGAACGAACGTCTACGCGATCACAGCCAGAGGTCGCCGAGAAATCGAAGCCCGTGACGACTGGGAACAACAGTATACCAGCGAACTCACAGGATAACCAGAGTCAGATCAGAATGAGACTCACAATCGACATGAGTAACTGGCACTCAGACATCTCACAACGGTGTTTTTCTCTCCTTCCTCGTCTCAATTTACTATTGGAAACGGGACCACGTTCTCTCCAGTAACAGAGGTCGTGGCTGCGCGCGCAGCGGCTGCGAGCACGGAGCGGAGGGTGGGGCGGTGGGGTCTGGGTCGGCCCGGCAACCAGCAAAAAAAAGAGGGCTGCCTCGCGCCGTTAGGCGTCCCACCAGGCGTCGCGCTCGGGGAACATCACGGTCGTCCAGCCCGTCAGGGCAATCGAGACACGCCCATCGTACCAGTTTCGCGCCGCTCCGTGAATCCGCACACGTTCGCCCTCACGAATCCACGGCACGTCCGAGGCCTTCCAACTCGTCAGCTTCACCTGCCCGCTTTCGTCTTCGAGGAGCCCCGCTTGCTGAATCGCCGGCGACTCCGACTCCCACACCGTCGTCAACGTCCCTTCAACGCACACTTCGCGTCGCGACACGTCCTCCAGTTTCCCGATCGGCACCATCGTCCCCGGTGCACCTTCGAGTTCCTCGAACACGCTCACAGTTGCCGACAGCATGTCTTTGCCGCTCAATACCGCTTCACTCAGCCGCCGACTGATCGCCGCTCGCGACCACCCATCCAGCTTCTCCGCTAAGCGCGTTGCCTGCTTGTGTACTGCGCCCAACTGCTCTTGGGTCAGCTCCGTCCGGGGATCCGCCCGGTCGGGGTCCGCCATCGGGTTCACACTCGCTGCGCGCTTCTGGAACTGCCGCCGTCGCACAGCGCTCCGTTCAGCCGCAATCACCCGCGACCGCGCCTCACGACCCTCTTGCGAGCCCAGTTCCGCACGGGCACTAATCCGTTCGAGTTCCGCTTCCCGCGCTCGAATGCGCTCTTCTTGGGCCAACGTCACGCCGTGAATCCGTTCGTCGCTCGTGTCTGCGATCCCATCTGGGTGGTTCGCATCCACCTTTGCTTGGATCTCCTGTTGCACCGTCGCCTGGTACTGCGGCGTCTCGTCGACGACCTCAAACCCGTCTTCGTCGACCGCCGTCTCGTCCGCGTGTTCGAACGCCTGTTCAGCCACCGAAACTACCTTTCGACTGGAGTTGTTACTAGACATTGTCGTAACTTCGAAGGCGCTGACGCGCCGACGCCCGCGACTCCACTCGCGGGATTCTCACGAACCAACACTTGAGCCACGGCTCCGACGTCGACCGATGACGCCGTCACCGAGGTGCCCGCGCCGCGCCTTCACGCCGGACCCTGTCCGGCGCGGCGCGGCACCGACGGCACCCCAACAAACGAGTGCGGGGGGTGAACCTCGAGGTGAGCGCGCGGTCACCGCCATATACCCAGCCGGTCACCGCGGGTCGGCGCCGCGCCGAGTCCGTCCGTCGGCAGACGCAACGGCAGCGGCCGCGGCGCCGAGGCGGCACGGCCGGAGGGTATACGGTGGTGAACGGCGTCGCATACGGCCACAGCGAGGCCGCAGAGAGCGAGGACCCGCTGGAACAGCACCGCGCCCGGACCCGCACGAGCCTGTCCCGTCCGTCGTAGACGCAACGGAAACGCCTCGTGCGGCAGCCCGGTGCGGGCTGGACGCCCGCGGACCCACAGCTCGTCGCGGCCGAGTTTGAGCGCACGCCCGGCAGGCCGCACAGCCAGCCCTGAGTGAGCCCCGGACCGTGGCATATTGGGGGTGAGCACGGCGAACCCCCAGTAGCCACCGCAGCCCGGGCGAACGAGGGGTGAGGGCAATCGCCCGAACGGCGAGCAGCCCGCCCGGACCGCGCAAGCGGCCACGTCTGAGCCAGCCGTTGCGGTGGCGCGACCGCAGCGAGGGAGCGCCGACCCAACGGCTGGTGAAGATGCAGCCACCCCGGTCTCGGTCACGGCCCGGTCGCGGGCCGAGCGCTCGCAGGCCCGCCCTCGGGGCTGACCGGTATCGGGTGGCTGCACGCGGCCCGACCCGGCCCCGCGACCGTGCCCCGTCCGTCGCAGACGCAACGGCAGCGCGAAACGCCCGGGCCCGGCAGGAACGGGCTGCCCGCCGGAGCGCGCACAACCCGAGCAGTCGCCCCCCAAACGTACCGATAATCCTCACCACTCAAACACGTGCAGACGACTGATTTGATTCTCCTAGCCGGTCGTCAAGAACGTCGGAAACGTGGGGTCCGTTTAGGAGGGACGAAAACGCTACTCGTCGATCGGGTCGGAGGAATTGAGGTTTGCATACAGAACCTCGCCGTCGCGAATGACGTACCGCTTGGCCAGCACGGGGAAGCGACATTTCGTGAATCCGGCCGTCTGAATATCGAGTTCCTCGTCGACTTCGAGGTAGCCGGCGAGCTTTCGCAAGAATTCGTGGGTCACAATGCCGCTCTCGTAGTCCGGGAGGCCGTTCTCGCGCGCTTCGTACACTTCGAAGTCGTCGTATCCCCAGATGGTGAATTCACCGTCGCTGGTGACTTCCCAATTGAGTGTTCCGAAGAAATAGATCTCACAGAGTTCGCGGACTGCCTGCGGATCTGATACAATCGCGTCGGCCAACGTCGTCGCAGCTTGCAGTGTGGCCATATCTTAGTCTCTCGGGGTCGCCCCCGAACCCCTGTCAGGGGCGATAAACCAACGCGAGAGGTGCCTTGCTAGCCGTGGTTGACGACTCTAGTTAGGAGTCTGCGTGGATGTTCGCCCCGGCTCTGGTCCAGCCGCGTGAGAAGGCTCACTTCTTCTAGGAGGTCTCTCGCGGTCTCGACTCGCTCTTGATCCGCGGCGTCTAATCGGTCGAGGTTGAGTCGATTGAGATTGCTGAGGACACGATGCCTCCGGTAGCCTTGCTTGGACTTTTGGTCCATAGGAAGTGCCTCACCGCTTATCGGCGTGGATAGACTCATTTCATGACCGTCGTTAGACTGGTAGGAGGTTACGTCATTAACCAACATGAGTTGCTCTTTTCGAGCTACAATGCAACTATCCCTCTGGATGTGCCGACGCTCAATTAGTACAGTTCTTGTCGAACGCCTCGAGAGTGCATTACGTGAGGAAAGACCAAAGTAATCTATCTGTCTTGTGTTGGTTAAGGCGGCACGAGGTCTTTTCTATCAAACTGACAAGCGACCTAGCAGTCAGCCATCAAGCAAGATCTCCGTTTAATAGGCGAACAAGACACAGAAGGTTGCGTTCCCGTTTACTTACTATTCTGTGGTTCTACTACATCCGCTGCAAAAACGCGAGTTAGAACAAAGCGACTTAACTACCTCCCCCAAACTTCAGTCCGCTTTAATTGTGCAGTACCCTGCCAAAGAGTAGTCGAAGAGAGAACGACTTCGGCAAAGACATATATACTGACTGTACTTTCCTTACAACCTACTCAAAACACACATGAGTGAAAAAACGTCTTTTTCTTGTGACGAATGTCAACGCACACTTCCTGCGTGGATGGAACACGAGGAGATAGGGGTCTGTGCTCAGTGCGCCGACGAAAATGAATTTTCTGGAAGTGACGATAGTAGTCAACTCGAAGCGTCCACAAAAACCGACGAAGAAACAGATACAGACACAGTTAGTGAGTCACTCTTAGCTACACCAACAGACGGCAGTACCACTTCTGAGGACCGCACGGGTGGTAAGAACGCGACAGATGAGACGCAGTCGGACACATCAACAGGGGGCCACATCCTTGATCCAATGTGGGATACGACTATCGATACATCTGATATCGAGAATGCTACCGAGGAGACAAGCAGGTCCGAAACAAAGTCAGGTACTGATGCCGATCCGTTGGACCGGAAGATCGACAGTTGGAAGCAACAGCTACTGGACCTGACGAGGCGCAGTAACTTAGTCAACTTCTCTGCTACAAAGACTAAATCGCTACCGTTTCACCGTGCTAACCCACTCACAGTTGCAGACAGTCTCTTTGAGCGAAACCCACTCTATA
Organism: Haloferax sp. AS1; assembly: GCF_014530665.1. Lineage (NCBI taxonomy): Archaea > Methanobacteriati > Methanobacteriota > Halobacteria > Halobacteriales > Haloferacaceae > Haloferax > Haloferax sp. AS1. The sequence continues at coordinate 406,985 of NZ_SPSA01000002.1, read as the reverse complement.
TTCGTCGGTCAAAAAAAGAAGAGGAGGGTGGGTCCCCAGCAGATCCGGCGGATCTCAAGTCTGATGAAGTCTCGTCTATTCGAGCAAATGGCGCAACTGAGAACTCACTAAACAATATTCGACTCCATGGAAAACGATTCCTCCGGGAGCGGGGTGTTGACTCGTTATTTCTTGCGCTCGGGACGCTTCGATGGTACGATGTCGACCATAGTGACTCCGAGCTTCGAACTCCGCTTTTCCTTGTTCAAGTCACCCTGAGCGAAGAAACAAACCGAAATCCAGAACGCCACGATTACGAAATCACGAGTGAAGATGCCGAGATACAGGTTAACCCGGCACTTAGAAAGCTTCTTAGCGCAGAACGCGGGATTCAACTCTCACCAGATAAGGCCTTCTCAATCGGTGAGTTAGAAACTGCATTCGCATATATTGAGGACGTCATTAGTGGATTTGACAGATGGCGTATCGCGCCTGAGGTGATCCTCGGAATCTTTGATTTCTCAAAATTCGGTCTCTATACCGATCTCGAAGAGAACCGTGACGCAATTAAAAGCGACCCATTAGTCGAAGCAATAAATGGGGATCCATCTGCACTTCCCGAACCAGCACCCAGTCCGGGCGCCAGCCAACTAGACAGCCAAGTCCCACCAGCAGACACCTATCAAGTACTGGATGCAGACTCCAGCCAACAAGAAGCGATCGAAGCAGCCAAACGAGGTGTGAGCTTCGTCCTACAAGGTCCACCAGGAACCGGGAAGAGCCAAACGATTTCCAATATCATCGCGGAAAAAATGGCGGCTGGTGAGACGGTCCTGTTCGTGAGTGAAAAGCAGGCTGCCCTTAATGTCGTGAAAGATCGATTAGATAATAACGATCTAGGACGGTTCTGCTTAGAAGCCCATGGCGAAAAAGCCAGCAAGAAGCAAGTCCTCGAGGATCTCAGCCGAGAATTAACTGCTGACCCACTCCAGCACCCCAGTGAACGTAGTGCGGCTATGACAAAACTCGAGGACACCAGGCGGACGCTGAACCAATACAAAGAAAAACTATTCTACCAACCGCCAGAGCAGGATATTACCCCATACGAAGCGTTTGGAATTGTCTCAAAGCGCGATACTTATCCGCGAATCGATAGCTCATTTGGAGATCCGACAAGCTACAGTCAGTCCGAGATCCAGTCACTTGAGGAGCAACTGGCGTCACTAGCATCCTATGAACACGAGTTCAACCGCGATGGTAACCATCTATGGCAGTACGCCACCATTGAAAGTTGGAGAATTGATACATCTGAGTCTGTCGAAGCGACGCTCAGAGACACGGCAACAGCCATCGAGAATCTGCAGGAAATACGGACAGATGCTGAAGCTGTTCTTGGAACTTCACTATCGTCGATATCTGACCTACGAGATGCAAGCGAACTAATAGACCTACTAGCAGATGTTCCTGAGGTGGAACTCTCGGAGAGACATCTTGAGAAGGAGTTTTACGCGCGTAGAGACCGCCTCCAAGAGTTAGCAACTCACAGTCAAGAGATAGCGGAAGCCCGGTCGGAACTTATCAAACACTACGATGATTCGTTCTTCAGTACCAATGCCTCCGAACTCAATAGTGAGTTGAGCAAGTATGGGATCCTACGATACGTTAGCCCGTCTTATCGACGGCTGAAGAAGCAGATTTTATCTCACGCTGTCGAGGACTATAGTCCGACAATCAAGGACTTGCGCGCTGATACGAAGCGCCTGATGGAGATTAACGCACTCACGGAGGAGCTCAACGAATACGATGGCCTGACGTCCCAGTTAGGACATCTGTACGATGGTCACACTTCAGATTGGGACACCATCGTTGCTATCCAAGAATGGGTGGCTACCGTCGCTAATAACGATCTTGTCGACACCGAAGAACTGAATGATCTCGTCCTTGAGTCCGAAGAGGTTGAAATTCAACGCTTCAACGACAGACTGACCAAGGCAATCGTACGTTGGGAGAATACCATTCCCGATCTTGAAGAGATCTTTGATCTTTCCAAGGTTCACATTAATGGCACAACTATCGATACTGCAGTTCTCGAAGAGGTCTCTGCTTGGATTGAAGAGCGCCAGCACAACGTTGATGCCCTACAATCTTGGATACAGTATAAAGCCAAGCGTAACGAGGTTCTTGACGGAGCAGCAGGCAGATTCTTGAAGATCTACCTCGCTGAGGACCGCGCTGCAAGCGACTTAGTCGATACCTTCAAGCGGAATTTCTATACTGAGTGGCTGAACGCCGTCTACGCTGAGACGGGGCTCGATTCGTTTAGTGCGACGGAGTACAACGATTTAGTTGATGAATTCCGCCAACTAGATCAACAACAACGAGAGTACGCGAAAGCGGAAATCCAACACCGCGTGACGAACCGGCGTCCACAAATGGAACTCCAGCATGCTGGTAGTTCCGAACAAGTCACACTCCGCCGTGAGGTCCAAAAAAGTAGGCGGCATATGCCACTCCGTGAACTCTTTGAGGAGGCTTCCACACTCATCACAAAACTCAAGCCATGTTTCATGATGAGTCCCCTCTCAGTCGCCCAGTACGTCCGACATGGGTCCATCAAATTTGATACGGTCATTTTCGATGAAGCCTCCCAAATAATGCCTCAGGACGCTATTAGTAGCATTATCCGTGGTGAGCAAGTTATCGTCGCAGGGGACAGTAAACAACTGCCACCAACATCGTTCTTCCAAACTGACGTCGAGAATGCAGACGGTGTCCGCGAGGACTTAGAAAGTATTCTCGATGAAGCGTCAACGGTCCTCCCGGAGAAACAGTTACTCTGGCACTACCGGAGTCGGACGAACGAACTTATTGAGTTCTCGAATGCAAAGTACTACAACGGCGCCCTACGGACGTTTCCGGATAATAATACTAGCGACGCGATGGGTGTCGACTTCGAATATGTCGAGGATGGGTTGTATGACCGAGGGGGATCCAGCACGAATCAGCCAGAAGCAGACCGTGTCCTTGAACTAATTCAGCAACACATCAAGGAACGTCCAGGAAAGAGCCTCGGTATCGTCGCGTTCAGTTCGAAGCAAGCACAAGCCATACGAGATACAATAGAAGAAGTACGCGACCAGAACCCAGAACTAGATGCATTCGTCGCTGAAGATGATGCACTTGAAGGCTTCTTCGTGAAGCCACTAGAGAACGTACAAGGTGACGAGCGGGACGTTCTTATCTTCAGTATCGGTTATGGGCCAGATGAGGCCGGTAAAATATCGATGAACTTTGGTCCACTCAACCAAACGGGCGGTGCTCGCCGGCTAAACGTCGCTATCACACGCGCCAAAGAATACATCCAAGTTGTATCCTCACTCCAACCGGGCGATATCGACTTACAGCGTACTGACAAAGGTGGTGTCGAGGATTTCAAACACTATCTCGAATATGCTAAACACGGTGAGAACGCTCTCACGCGTTCGGATTCAGAAAGCCAGTTCCTGCAGTTCGACTCTGAGTTCGAAGAAGCAGTCTACACAGCACTTGAGAAACGTGGACTTGATGTCTCCACACAAGTACAAAGCTCAGGGTACAGTATCGACCTTGCAATCAGACACCCAGAGAAACCAGGGAAGTATGTACTCGGAATCGAATGTGACGGCGCTGCCTATCACTCCTCAAAAACTGCGCGTGACCGTGATCGGACTCGGCAAGCAGTACTAGAGGACCTCGGCTGGAATATCCACCGTATTTGGTCGCCAGATTGGGCGTCGAACAAGAGCCGTGAAATTGACACGATCGAATCAAAAGTCGCAGATCTTGTTGAGGGAAATATAACTGCTGATGGGGGGACAGCGGTTGGAGAGATTCAGAAAATCGAAGTCGACATCATCCCCGAAGACGAACGTGGCGGGATCCAAGACCACATCACGGAATGGCAAGAACCGCAAGTTGCAACTCGTGGGGACAAATCACTAAATGAGGTTCCCAATGAGCATATTGGGAACGGACTCGTTAGTGTCGTGGATAAGTTCGGGCCAGAACCGCGCGAGAAAATCTTCCGCACAACGATTTCCCGGTGGAATATTTCGCGACTTGGGAAGAACATTCGAAAGAGGCTTATTGGGTTTCTTGGTAGTCTCTCCCGAGAAAATTCGGTTTACACCCAAGATGGATTCGTCTGGCCAGGAGAGCGACCAGGCTCAATTGAAGTGCGAACGAATAGTGAGACTGCGAGTCGGTCTGCCGATGAGATTCCTCTTGAGGAGTTGGCGAAGGCCGGGTATCTAATACTCAAAGCAGGGAACCGGATGACTCGAGAAGATCTCGTACTCGAAATTGCGCGCTTGTATAATTACCAGCGAACAGGCTCAAATATTAAGAATCGGATCAATGACGCAGTTGATGTGCTTATCGACGAAGGAGGAGCACAGCTCGACGAAACTGGGAACCGAATTGGGTTCGTGGACACCGATATTGACCAGCAACTCCTAAATCGGATTTACCGGTAAACGGTCAAAGGTGATTAAGTCCTTAACCTGTTAGTGTGCTAAGTGTAGCGCAATCAGGTGATAAAGTTCGACTCCAAGGAATACTGGCTTAGTAGACTGGGCAATGTTTGATCTCAGTTAGGCGCTCTCCTACCTAAGGTGAATAATGTGTATGGGTGATCCGTGCGCAGGGCACCCGCACGGTCGAGCAGCCGCTCACAAGCCCTGTCGACAGATGCGTGCGCGGGATTGCCAGTTCGTTCTTCGATGTCGTACACGGTCTCGTGATCGAACAGCCCTCGGTCGGTGATTCGAGATACGCTTCGAGTGCGTCGACGACGGTCTGGACGAACGACTCGTCGAGGCGGCCCTGCCGTCGAACATCACGGCGTGCTTCGGCGACGCGACGGCCCACGGCGAGGCGTAGCTCTGCCTCGGCATCCCACCCACGACCCAGTCAGCGTCGTCGTTAGTGTGACCGTCATATACTCCTCGTCACCGAACGGGTGCGTGTCGTTGTTGAGGATCAGCCACGGACGCGGGTTCTCTCCCGACTTGAACGGGTCCGGCCCCCAGACGACATCCCCGCGCTGATAGCTCATTTAGTCGCCTCGTCCTCGTCGTCGACGGCGTGCTCCAACCACTCGTCCATGTCCTCCTCACCGAAGCGGTCGTTGGCTGCTCGCGTACTCTCGAGCATGCTGGCGTACGCGGCGACGTCATCGACCTCACCGAGCGCCCAGTAGGTGCCCTTGTGCCGGACGAGCCCTCAGTCTTCGAGCCGAGAGAGGACGACACTGATGCTCCCTGATTTGACGTCAGTTGAGTCGCGAATCTCGCTCTGCGTGAACGCCTGATCGGGATGCGCAGCGAGGAACCGCATCACGCGGTCTGCGTTCGTCTCTCCGGAGTGCTGAAGGCGGTCTTCGGGGGAGGACTCGAAGGTCTCGATGTCGATGGGCATGTGTATTCCTTTGTCAGTGAATATATTAGATGTATTGACATATCTCAACGTGGTGGTGCCTGCGACCATCGGGTGAGAAGCCAGCTACTGCTCAACTATGTGCTCCTCGAGGTCGCGCGTCCAGTACGTCGCAATGCCACCCGGACTACAGCGGGCGCACAACTGCAACGGGCCTTCCAGATGCCCGAGTTCGACCCGGAACCGGGTGAGCGCCGCGAGCGCGTCGACGACCAGTCCACAGCCGTCACAGGCGACGTGGTCACGCTCGTCGGGGTCTGACTCTGTCTGGATCGCGCAGTCAACGCAGATCGGGTGGGTGGCCCGTTCGTCCTGTCCCCAGGTGTGCGCCTCGCCAGTCTCGGTGCCGGGTGGGGCGTCACAGAAGGCACAGCCGGCGAGGGTTTGCTGCATCACTCGCCCTCCCCGTCGGCGTCGCGGCCGGCCGTCCAGCCACCGTGAAAGACGGCAAGCTGCGTCGTCGAGTCGAAGGCTGTGCCACTCGGTTCGTGAACGAGGACGCGGTCCTCGGGAATCGGAGTGACGACGGCCGCGTCGACGAGGTCATTGACCAGGCGCTGGGCCGTCGCGTCGTCGACGTCCGCCGTGTCGACGCTGGTGGCGTCGCGGTCCTGGGCGAGTTGTTCTTTCTCGAACTGTTCGTAGTCGCAACTCGTGTCGTCGTGAGGATCGGGACCAGGCATGGTGAGTCACGCAGCGCACGCTATTGCGCGCTGCACGCCTCCTGGCGCAAATAAACAGCAGGGCCGACAGTATCAGTCCGGTCGCGGGTCGCGATAGCCGATGACGGCGACGTCGTCGATGAACAGGACGCCCTTCATGAAGTCGAGCTTGGTCAGACTGTGCTGGTGCAGGTTATGCCGACCCAGGTAGTTTACTGGCACCACCAGACAGCCGAACTCGATCTTCGGCTGGCCGTCCTTCTGGGTGCGGTACCCCTTCTGGAACTTGAGGAGGTCGTCGCTGACGTTCTTCCGCTCGCTCTTCTCGACCTCGATGGCGATGCGGGCGTCGGCGTCGTAGAGATCGACGCTGTAGTTAAACCCCTGATGCGACCAGAGCTTACAGTTCGGGTTGTAGCTGCCGGCGGCGTCCCCTTCGTACTCGTACTGCGAGAGCCCGTCGGCGATGGCGGCATCGAACCCCCGACCTCTGTGTGCTTCGTCGACCCGTCGAAGACGCTTGCTGGGACGGCCTCGACGGCTGCCCGAATCGACGCCAGCGCATCGTCCGGAAACGCCTCGGACGAGATTTGAGTACGCCGCTCGCTTAGTTTGGTGACCTCCTCGACGACGACCATACTCGCTTTCGAGGAGTAGCGGCCCGATAAAACCCGTCGCGACCGCCGTTCAAGCCGACCGATCGCCAGGATACACTCACTCGAGGTACAGGGCGGTGGGTGGGAGCGAGGGAGTTGATCCACCCCCCAGCGTTAACCAACACCGTGTCGGTATCGACCGAGAATGTTGGTTAAGCCTAGCTGCTACGGCGCTCGGAGATCTCGAACTGGCTTCACGACGAAGGTATCTGGCTCGCTGGCTGCTCTTTCACCTGATCGCTCCGCCGACGTCGAGGGCGACTGCGTGAGCTGGGTGATGAGCTCGTCGCGAACGGTTCGCCGGGGGACGGTGGTCTCGTGCCAGCCCAGCCGGTCGTCGAAGTGCCGCTTCTGGAACTGCTCGCCGACGTCGTCGGCTGCGACGTACTGCGTCCGCGTCGACCGCCCGACCTGCCGGGAGATGAAGACGGCCCCCACGGCCTCGTGTGTGAGCTCGACGAGAGCACACTCCACGAGGGCGACGACCGAAGCGTGATCCCGGTCCGTCGGAACCGTCATCTCGAGGTCCGCCCACGGTGCCTGGTCGTCTGGGGTAGTTTCTACCTGATGCGCTGCTCGTGACTTGCTGCGTCGTTCCGAAGCCATCGTTTATCGGGGGCACGTGATGCGCCCCGCCACCCCCTCGCGGGGGCAACAGACCCCACCGAAACGCACCCTGTCAACCTATGCGCTACATCTGATATGTTGCAGAATCCAATCTCTAGGTGATGGCCCCTTGGCCTGAGAGAGCCGGCGGCCTTCGCACATTGCATATCGCCTCTTTCTTTGGACGAAATTCGCGATATGCAAGACGCTATGACGGACTCTAATCGAAGAAGAAACCCGTCGGGCCGATTTGAGGCGGTGAAAAATACCTCGACGAGTCCCGAAGTAATGATGTAATCTCAAAAATTGCTCGACGTCCGGGTAACGAAGGTGATTACGGCCGTATCTGGATACCTTGGAACCGCTGCTTCACCTGTTCTGAGTCTCTCGAAGTCCCCCGACTCGACACTTCCAATCGTGAAACACCCCGATTCACTCGATTCCGGTTGTGTTAGCCGCTGAAAATTGCTCGACGGGGATTCTCAAAAGACTGGCTTCAGTCTGCGACACAATCCTCGAAAATCTGAGGGGAAGTCTATTATTTAGAATTGCTCAGCGGGGCCGGCGGACTGCTCGTCAACTTGTTCGTACATCTCATCCGGGAACGGGAGACTGCCCCAGATCGAGTAGGGACATTGGTCCTGGCCGATACAGTACCGTTGCATATCGTCGTTATCGCAGTTCATCGGCAACGGGGTGTCTCCGCCGATCGTGTTCGAGAACTCGTAGCGGACTTGGTACTCGGTCTCCTGCTCATCGTACCACGGCCACCGGGAGAAGACGCCCTTGAGGTCCGCGACGATCTCGTCGAGGCTGCTGTCTTGGTACTTCGGCAGCCACATCACCATCCGCGCGAAGTTGTAGAGGTCCTTCCGGACGGGCTTCTTCTCGTGTAGCCGCTCCTCCATATTCGCCATACAGGGGAGTTCGAAGAGATCCTCGATCTCTCGCACTTCGATCTGTTCGGCGCCGGTTCCGGCTCGCCCGATTCGGTACGTATTGACGCGCCCGTCGCGGTCGATCGTGACGGCCGAGTGGGATTCGTGGTCGGCCAACGTCTTCGCGAGACTGCTCGGACTCGAGATCCAGTCTGTTACTGAGGATTCCCAGTCATCCTCGGCATCGTACGCCGCAACCGTTCGATAGAGTTCCTTCGCCGTGTGGAACTCACCCGTTTGCGCCACGTCATCGGGGGCGTCGCTCAGGGCCCGTCGGAGGACACGAATCGTCCGTTCTCCACGGTCCCAGTTCCGCCAGATACGCTCGTGGTGGCCGGTCTCGAGGAAGCGATCGATCCGCTCCGTAATCGCTGACTCGTTCGTGGTCAGCCACGTCAACTGGTCGTTGGAGAGCCCGTCTTCTTGCACCCGTAGGAGCTTCTTGAATGCCCGTTCTGCGTAGTCACGATACTTGCTGTCGAAATCACCGACCGGAACGTACAGCTTGTTGTCTTTCACTCGCGTCAGTATCTCACCACTATCGTTTCTCCCCGTCGACGACTTGTCCTCTCGAACGAGGCATTTCCGTGACGCTGCGGCCATCGGGACTTCCAGGTAAAGACCGTCACTGAACTCCGGCATCTCTGTGATGCCCGTACAGACCCGGCCAGGGTGCGGGCCATCCTCGCCGGGTTCCTTACTGTACAGCACCTCGGCGATGTCCTGCTGGAGCGTGCCATCTCCGTGGTTTCGGAGGAGTGATGCGAGGTTATTGACGTACAGCTCCCGGATGTCGTAGAGCACCTGAATGTTCCGGGGTGACGCGTGCTCGAATTTCGGATATGCTTTCACACAGATCGCACTCAACGTCGCAAGCACGGCGAGTGTCGCCGGTTCGTCAACGAACGGCTCGTTGGCAGCGTCCGCACGAACCTGCTCTTTGAACGCGGCCGTCCCAAACCGCTCAATGTCGTTCATGAGGTCCGCGGGCTGCTCTTCGCCGTCGACAACGTATCGATTGTAGCCACGCGTGAACAGTTGGTTGATTCGGATGTCACCGTACTCAGGCGGAAGTGCCGCAACTCGATACGCCATATCTTCGTCGTCAGTCGGGGAACTCCCACTCATTCCGTAATCACCTCCGGCGTCGCCGACCGAACATCGAAGTCTGGACTCTCGACGGGTTGAACGATACTGCAGACATCGGCGTGCAGCGAGTAAGGCAGGCGTGCGACACGCCGACGGTCGGCTGTCACGACGGGATCGATGGGGATGTCATAGGTCTCTAAGAGGAGGTCGTTCAACACCTCGCGACTCTGTTCGTCATATCGATGTGCAAGGTCCGTATCGAGGAGGTAGACGTGGACGCCCTGTCCACTATACACGACCATCGTTTCCTCGGCGTTGAAGTCCTCCTCAAAGATGCCTCGTACCTCGAGCCCGTATTCGATAGCGCGGTCGATATCCTCGAAGGCATACGGATAGCCCGTGGGCTCGGCATCGAGAATACCAGCGGCATCGAGGAGTGTCTCGTTGTCTTGGTCGCCGTCCTCGGAGACTGTATCCGTGGCTCGTTGCCGAGCGATTTCTTTCGCGTCGATATCGACGAGCAGCACCCATGGCCGTTCCCAGTGATCCAGCGCATAGTAGACGGCTTCAGGGAGTGGATTTGATTTCTCGAGGACCGCCGGGTCAGCGAGTGCGAAGTTGCTCTGACCGAGGGGATCATTGCGAGCAGGGTGCTGAATGAACTCCACAACGTCCTCAAAGCTGCTGAACACGGGTGTCGTCGGCTCACCGGACCGGTCTGTCTGCCACGTATCCCGGCGGATGAAGTCCTTGTCAGGGACGTCGTCCTTGCGAACCGGGTGTGGGTCTCGAAAAGCGACAGCATACTGTTTTGGCCCGTCTGCCGTGATGAACTCGGGGACATCGTCAACGTACTGTGGAAACTCTTCGGCGTAGTAGGTGTAGATCTCTTCACGGGTTGCCTGTCGCCAAGTCATAGGTTGACCTCCTGTTTGAGATTCGTGAAGCCGCGAACCGTGGTCATGCCTGCTGCATCAAATTCACTGATTGCGTCTTTGATGTTCGAGAACGACCGTGCTGCTCGGCCGCTAACACTTTCTTCGATTCGATCCGCTTCGGCAAGTCTATCGAGCACCTCAATGGCAGTCTGGCGACTGTTGAACGCCCAAATCGCGTCGGCATCCACCATACTGAGCTTGTCGTAGTCGTTGACCGGTGCGTGGCTGTTGTTGCTCGGGAGTTCAGCTTCGCCGACCCAAACAAGTTCGCCAGCGTCGTTGAACGCAGCCACGTCGAACACCGTCCTGTCGTCGTATTCGTAGTACGGTTTGACGCGAACGACATTGTCCTGCTGTTGGAGCCACTGTTCGAGGAGGCGAACACCGACCTTGTGTGGTGTTTTCTCTCCGATATCGCCTTTCCCGGGACCAACTTGGAGTTTCTGTCCGAGTAGTTCCCGCCCTGCCGGGAGGACAGTATAGTACTTTTGACCGGCTGTAGACGCGTCCTCAACGAGATTCTGTTCCGTCAAGCGTTCCAAGTGGAGGTCTTCGTACTCATCTCGGAGGGGCCGCATCGAGTTGAGGAGAGTATACTCAGTAGCCTCGCGGTTCATCACCTCAAGAACTTGGCTGAGGAAGTGGACATCATCATAGCTGAGGCCACGCTTCCGGAGTTCGTTATCGGAGACAGGAACCTCACTAGCTTGGACGGGCGATGAGCGAGCTTCCGAATGTCCGTTCCCGTCGCCCGGTGACTCCTCTCCACCCTCAGTTGCCACGTCAAACAACGAGGTACTCTCTTGATCAGTCCCCTGTGGATCAGCATCGGTACCACCCTTATCGTCCGATATCGACGACGTGGTTGGTGTCCCTTGTCCGATGAACGAGGATTGTGTAGAGTCTGTTTCCACGCGATTGCTCTCAGCGGCAACTGTTGTGTTGGCTCCTGAAATCCCCCAACCAGCCTCATCTCGGATCGGGGTCGAGTCACCCACCTCAGCAAGCCCATACTGAGCCTGTGTTCGCTCCGACAGTCGTGGGAGGGCCACAGTCTCGAAATGGTCCGCCTGGTCGACAGACAACGGCTCATCACTCTCTGGATGGCCAGCCGCTATCGGGAGCGGCTTCACCGAAAACGGGGCTGGCCCCGTCTCCCCGAATGACGGGCTCGGCAGTTGGGCGATCCACTCTCCACTGGGGAGCGTGTTAATCCGGTTTCGGAGGTCAGTCGGGCTCAGATCTTCGTGGGCCAGCGATTCAGCGAGGTCGTGCTCAATCGAGATGTTCCCGATGAGCTTCGTCTTGATGTTGTTGAGAACCTCGTCGTAGGCGCGTTCGTTGCGGTTTCGAACCTGCCCGGGGAACTGCATCACCAGTCCCATACTCAGGCCGAACGACCGGCCCTGTGGAAGCAACTGCTCGGAGACGAGTTTCGTTGCCGCAACAGGAGCGGCCTCTTCGATGATGAGGTTAGTAAGGTTCTCGTAGTCCGTGTTCCCGTCACGGCGACGCACCTGCACCGCGTCCCAGAGATTACTCAACAGGAGGAGTGTGATCGCTCGCTGTGCCTCCGGGCGAAGGTCGCCTAAGTCGAACAGGATCGTGACGTCTTCGTCGAGGAATTCACGGAAGTCGAATCGGTTGTCAACGTATTCGCCGTTGTCGTCCCGTTCCGGAACGTGGCTGAAGATCCGTCGCAGGTGTGCGTCCTCTCTGAGCTTATCAAGACGGTTCCCGACGGCGTCCATCGACACTTGGAACTGGTGGTCGTCCTTCGCGAAGTGCCGCGTGAGCGACTCCTCGACGCTCCGATTGTCCGCCGAAACCGGTGGCACAGTTCGCTCCCGCTGCATCTCGAGGGCGGCCGCAAAGAGGTCATCCAACCCGAAGACGTCGCTGCCGTACTCCTCGTCGAACAGCGCCTTGATGAGGTAGCTGAGAATCTCGTTTGCGACGAACGCTTGTCCGTACTGCTCGCGGCCCATGATCATCCGCATGATATCGTGGAAGTGGTCGACCTTGTCCTGAATCGCGTCCGCCCGATTCCGTCCAGCGTCGAGTGCCGGCCGAATGTCGAAAAAGGAAAACGCGGGAATCGTCTCGGGGACGCGGAACTGGTAGACATCGTCCAGCCCGTTGAAGCGCTCGTAATGACTCCGAAGGTAGTTGGCGCACATTCCGTCACCCTTTGGGTCAACGATGACGACGGGACCACCAGTCGTCTCACGGAGCGACAGCGCATCGTTGATGATTGCTTTCGACTTCCCGCTTCCAGTTGAGGCGAACCGGCCGTAGTGTGTCGTCAGGAGCTTCGGCGGAATCCGAATCGGACGCTGTTGCGGCGAGCCGTTCTCATCGAGTGCATACCCGATGGCCATTCCTTCCCGGAACTGCTGGACTAAGTCGGGATTGGGCCACGGAAGCGGATCACGACTCTGCTGTTCAGCACGTGTCCCTCGCGTCCCTTCAACCGTCAGTTGGTCCGACGACGGCACCAAGATGAAGTTCGCAAGCTCGGCCCCACAGAGAACCAGCCCCGGCCGGGTCTTACCACGTCCAGTCGTTACCTCTCGCGAGAGGAGTCGCTGGAGCGCTGCTCGCGCGTTTTGTTCTTTCTTCGATTGTCGGAAGCCACGGTCTCGAAGTCGCGTCGCTTCGATCTCGTAGAACGGGCCGTCGAGTGGGTCGAATACCGGCGCGAGTGACGACAGGCGGTCATCAAGGGCGTCGCGGCCAGCCTCACTCGTTGGTACACCAATCGCCCGGATATTCGTCGTGTACGAGCGCTTGGGGTTGACCGCATCAATCGCGTCAAGTCGCTTGACGACGATGTCACTCAACTCGTCACGGGTGCGACGTTCGTACTCCAGTTCGGGGTCGAGCAGGTCGCCAAGGATTTTCTGCGACAGCGTATCCCGTCCATCATTCAAGTCCTCTTTGCGGAGTTCCGCATCCGCTTGCCAGCTCTCCCGGCGCTGAAACACGACTTGGAACGCGAGCGGTTCGCGTGCATCATTCAGGTGGTCGATCAGCGACGCAAGCACAGCTCCCGGTTCGTCGACCGCCGGCAGCGTGCTCTCGTCGGGCGTCGCCGTCAGCGGTGTCAACGACGACATCCAGTCTTGTTTCCGAACTGCCGACCCACACCACCGCACGCCCCGTGGTGAGACGGAATCAACCGCAGGGCGGGCGAGAATCGTCCCGTCTGCGGTCAGCGTCGGTTTCTCAACCGACGTGGGTGAAACCTCGTCAGCGAGGGTGTCAGTCGTTTCGAGTTCGACAACTGTCTCTCCAATCGACACCAGTCCGTCCGCCGTTCTACCACCCATTTCATCGTCAGCGTCCGTCGGTGAACCCTCAGACTCGTGTACGGCGCTTCCGCCACCGTCAGGCGTCACGTCCGCGTCGGCGTCTGCAGCCGAATACTGCTCGTCGTCGGAGAACTCATACTGCAGATCACCCTGCTGGTACCGCTCGACGAACTCCTCGTGAGACAATGCAACCGGGTGAATCAGCTTCGACGCGACGTCCACTTCGACACGCTCGATGTCGAACGTCTTCGGATAGATCGACCGAAGTCGCTCTTCGAGTGTCCCAAGATAGTCGTCGGCTCCATAGTAGAACTCAACCGGCGCGTCTTGTCCGGTACTGAGTGCGAGGAACTCGAAGCGCGGTGGGGTCGCGGATGTAAACGGGTTGAGTTTCGACCGCAGGCCCGAGCTGTCAGGGGTCAGTTTGTGGAGACTCTCGAGCGTCTGCGGGATACCACGAGCCGTGAGTTCCTCTGAAGTGGGTGTCACGCGGAGATACTCATGCTCAGGCATCGTCGGTACCTCCAATCTGGCCGTTGTCAGTTGCTGTTGAATCAGTCTGCATGTCTTGTGACTCTCCGTTTGCTTGCTGCGCTAACTCCGTCCGAAAGGTCTCAATCTCGGGTGAGACCGCCGTCTCACCAGCACCGGGCAGCGACGCCCGGCGCTGCTCGGTCGGATCGAAGTCGATGACTTCCTTCTCTTTGGGCATCGCTTCGACTCTAATACCGCGCCACTCGCCGTCGACGCCGACCAAGGCTTCTGAAAAGCCGGCGTCTTCGTTCCCGGGCACTGCGTCCTGCACATACCGCATCTGGGCGTGATTCAGGCCGAACTCGTCGGCCCATTCTTTGTCCATCCCATCCAAGCGATGGAACTGCTTGACGGCGCACTGGTCGAGGATAGCCTCACTTTCAGCGTGCTCGAAGAACTCGTCGACGGTCTGGGTAACGAGGCGAATCGAGAGATCGTGATGGCGGTGGTGTCGGAACACCGTCTCGAGGAACGCCAGACTCGCGGCGTCCTGCATGATGTACCGCGCCTCGTCGATGACGAATACGACCTCCTTGTCCGTCTCCTTCGCCCGCTCGTAGACGAGCGAGATAAGCAACTGCATCGTCAGCGCCGTACTGCTGTCGACGCTGCCTTCTTGCTGGGCGAGATCGAGGTAGATGACTTTCTCGTCGCGGATGTCGAACTCCGATTCCTTCCCGAGATTCGCGTAGCGGCCCGCTTCTTCGAAGGGCCGCAGTTGGTCGATCAACCACGTTGCATCGTCGCTAAGTTTCTCAGCTTCTGCGTCCGACCGAACGACGAACGACTCGGGGTCGTCGACCATCTCTTCGAAGACATCCAGCATGTCTCGAATCGTCGGGCTCGGGTTGCCGTGTGTCGTAATATCATCAGTAATGCCATGACGCTCGTAGGCCTGTCTGAGTCCGAGTTCGAGTGTTGTTCGGCGGTCGCCAAGTGAGATACCGCGGAGAGCGAAGAAATTCGTCAGGAAGCTCATCGCGTCGTCGAGTTTCTCGTTGAACGGGCTCGCGTCTTCACCCATCGCCCGCTGGACGTGTTCGGGCGTCTGGCGGATTTCGAGCGGGTTTAGTCCGAGTGTCCCGCCAACGGTGATTCGCTTGGCATCGAGCGCTTCGGAGACGCCCGCCCAGTTGTTGAGCGGTTCGAGAATGATCCCGATACGGTCCTTGCTCTGTTCGATCGACCGGATGAAGTTCTCCTTCGCACCGAACGATTTGCCAGAGCCGGTATCTCCCACCGTAAACATCGCATAGCCGTTATCGCGGGCGAACGGGTCGATGACGACCGGGCTCTGGTTGTCCTTGTGGATCCCGAATTCGACGCCCCCTTCTTCGAGAATCGTCGCGTTGTGTTGCGACGCTAAGAGGGACCCAACAGCGCCGCCGAGGGCAATCGACTCCCGACCGAACACGTTGTCGCCGATTGGCGCGGCAGATTGGAGCGCGAGGTCCTGCCGGCAGATAGCCGTCTTCGGCGTGAGATTCGCCGGTTCATCACGGAGCGCGCTTTTGACTGCTCTGACGGCATCTCGGAGGTCGTCCTTGTTGTCGGCGCGGACGGTGACGAATAGCCCTTGGTCGAACACGCTCGCCCCACTCTCGACGGCCTTGTACGTCGCCGCCGCTTCGTTGGCTCGCTCTTGGAGGTACTCACTCCGGACGCTCTGTTCTAAATCAGCGTCGACCTGCAGGTCGTCCGCAATATCCTGTAGTTCGTTCCGCGCGCGTTGCTGGTTCTTCGGCGTGATGTGCGCCGTGAGGTCGAACTCGACGTCGGTCAACTCGAAGAGGTCACTCAAGTAGCCGTCATTCGGGTAGTCGGCGTAATCAGCGATGTACAGCGTCGTCGTCCATTGCTCACCGACACGGGCAGCTCGCGTCTCCCATTCGATTGCCGCCGGTGCTGTCGCCGTCTTGTGTGACTCCGAGATGTCGTCGAGGAGTTGACCTTCCGCGTCACCGGCTGCAAGCGTTTCCTCGTCGAGGACATCCGAAAAGTCGACTTCCGGCTCGTCGTCGGTACGATATCGTTGCCAGAGGGCTGTTCCGCCGACGCTGAGGAGCATGATGGTCCCCAGATAGAGCGCTGCACCTTCGGGGGATGTCGGCTGTTGTGCCCATTGGCTGAGCTGCGTGAGAATATCACGACTCGCCTGCAACGGGAGGTTACGCATCGAACGCCTCCTCCCGGCGTGAGCGACTGAGAATCGGCTGTTCGCGGATCACGTCTGCTTTGGTCTCGAAGTCGTGTTCCTCGCCGTTCCAGAAGTCCATGTTCAGAACGAACAACTCGACCGTGCTGAGTCGGTGGGCAGACCAGCCGGATGCCTGCTGGATGAACTCAGAACGGACATCCGCAATCCGGTCGTCCAGCTTTTCGAACATCTGGGCACGACGTTCGACATCGGAGAGGTCCGCACGCCGGGTGACGAACGGGTTGAACAGGATGCCAATCACGGGGAACTGCGTCAGCTTTTCAGCCGGCGTTCCCTCGTCACGGTATCGGTCATAGACTTCGAGTGGCGAGACTTCTACGCCAATGTAGTACCGAACCTGTTGAATGCCGCGGTCACGCATCTCTTTGGGCCGCGTCTCCCGATACTCCTCGAGGAGTTCCCGGAAGATTGGGTTCTGTGTGACGTCCTCGTCGGTGAGTCGCTCCTCGATTGTCTCGGTGATCTGTTCGACCGGAAATGACCGGGTTGTTGCGTGGAATTTGAGCTTCGAGTCGAGTTCTTTGTTGGCGAACTCGGCGCCTGCATCCTGAAGTTGGGCCCAGTCGTCGGCCATCGCGAAGTCCATGTTCCCCGGGTCGATTTCGATGAACGCCTCCATCGCGCCGTCAGTCCGCTGAATCGCGCCGGCGCCGGGCCACGCCCGCTTGATGTTCGTGAGGTCTTGGGTTCGCTCGTCTGGCGTGAATGGCGTGTAGTTCGCGAGTCCGCCCTCGTTGCGCACGGTCTCGTTCGTTTGGCCGTCAGGGTGCTCTGGCGCACTCAGCGTAATCCGGGGCCGTTTGGCGTATCGATAGACGTCTTTCGTCCAGGTCCACGCGTTCAGATGGTCGGGGGTGACGTAGACGATGGCCGCGCCCATCCCGAGGCCGCTTGCGATAAGCGGGACGGCGAGTGATTCAATGCCCGTGAGGCCGGCGAGGAGCAATCCACAGATGGGGAGAGCGATGAGGATGCCGACGTCACCCTCTTCGATGTTGAGGTAGGGGATGCGACTCGCTTCGCCGAACTGGTCCATGATGCGCCGAGCGGCTGTGTCTTGATCTGTCGACATAGTTAGCGGGTTCGAGGTTCGTTTTCGGTCCGCCGGTACGACGGCAGTCCATCGCTGTCATCAGCCGAGTCACGCTGTGCGGCTGCCCGCTGGGCGAGGGCTTGGCCGGCGGCGGCTTTCGGCCCCCAGCGGGCGGCAGTCGTCGCAACGCCAGCACCACCGACATACGCGCCGGCTGCGACGCCGCCGACGAGGGCTGCGCCTCGCGTTGCACCACCAATCACCTTCGCGGTGAGGGGTGTCGCGTACGTGAACGTCTTCCACGTGAGATAGAGCGCGATTAGCGGAAGTGATGTCGCGACAAGATACTTCAGAAATGGGCTGTCTGGCGTGAGAACGCCTTCAGAATAGAGCAAATCGTATCCCTTGAATACGACTGCTGCTGGGAGAGGGAGAACTGCAAGAGGGACAAACCGCTTACAGAAGCCCATAGCGATGTCAGAAAGAACAGGAAGATTACCATAGGCGATAGCAACCGCGACCGGCATTCCGTACACATAGACGAGGACCAACACCTCTCGAATGTAGTAGAGCGCTTCAAGCACCCACATTGAAAGACCACCCACAAATGCGAAAAGTAAGCTGAGACCAGGGTTGGTCACGGTTTCCCGGAGAAAATTGAGCATGACGTCGCCTAGTGAACTCAAACTCGGCAGAAGGGCGATTGTAAACCCATCAACAATGTAGAGACCGAGGGCGCTTACCCAGTACCAACAGATAATAAGACACGCCCCAACCCATGCAGTCTTCTTCGTCCGTCTAGCTTTGTATTCGCTCCCGACATTGAAAATCCGCATCGTGTGTCGCCCCTGAACGCACATCAGCAACAGGAGTAGCGAGATCAGCATAATCTCACCACCGACGAGGGCATCTCGAATGGCCGGCCATGCGCCATTCGTTGGAGTCCCGAAAACGAACACACCATCAGTTTCGGGAGTCGGGGTTCCAAACATCTCTGTAGAAAGTGTCTCGTACCCCTGATTCACGCCCTGCATGAACAGAGACGTCACCCAAGCAACGATCTTCTTGAATCCCTCTAAGGCGATATCAATCAGATCAACCATCCTATGCCTCGCTAATCGTAATCTCGCAGTTGTTGAACTCGTCTGAAGCGGAGTACTGGACTTGGTATGTCTCAGAGATTTTCTTTGCGTCAACTCGCGTTTCTAAAACGACTTCAAATTCTCCCGATTGGGGTTCATTTTTGCACGAGATGCCCTCAGCTCGAATGAACGCGAATGGGGACCGATAGCTGTATAGAGTGAGTTTCTGCCCAGGAGGAACAGTTACTGCAGCTGTTTCATCATCTGCATCTGGGTCGTAGATACCACTCACACCATCGGCATCAGCGTAATTAGTCCCCTCTTCATCGGAGGGATACGGAACGTCTCCGATGAAGAGTAATTTCGTGACTGCGTTTGGCCCCGTTCCACGGTTCTCAACAGTCACAAACGCCTCATCAGTAACTTCGTCACCCGATGAGTTCCACATCTTCTCTGGCTGATTTCTCCCAATCCCCATCTCGACGATGCTGAGGTTCGGTTGAATGGAAAGTGAGCCCTCAGCAATAGTTTCGTCACCATCCAACGCGACGACACGGTACTCACCGGGCTCGTAGGCAGTCCCGATTTCGAACGAAACCTGTCGTGCGCCGGCGGCAAGTCCGCGCTTCCCGAAGAGCTCTCCATTCGGCTGAATGAGGTTTACCTGTTCGACGGGTGCGTCAGCATCAATCTCCACAACGATGGCTTGCCCCTCGACAGCGATGCGTGAAAGCGGGCCAGCACGCTCGGTCGTCGTCGACGTCTGGTCAGATGTCGTTGTGCCCGAGTTACGGCTACCATCGAGGCAGCCGGCAACGCTGGCGAGGGCGGCCCCGCCAACGGTTCGGAGGACGGTACGTCTATCAATCGGTGAATCGGTTGGAATCATTGGTTTCGGTAGTCGCTATCTGTCGGTCCAAACATACGGAGGAGTCGGCGACCGGCGTAGAACGTCACGACGAACGGAATCGCCTGCCAGCCGACTTCGAACACAAACGCAACCCAACCCTCGAGAGTCCCGAGTGGGTGCCAGCGAACGGAGGCCGTGTCGCCCACATATGCTGGGTCGTGGCCAAGCCACGTGCCGGGGTGGTAGCGGGCGGTGTAGATCCCCGGCTCGTCCAGCGTGACGATTGCGACGCCACTCTCGTTGGTCTCAACGCGCTGGTCACCCACCGTGATGTAGCCGCTGTGTGACGACCCGCCAATCGGGTACTGTCGGTCACTCCCATTCGACGCGATCGGCGCACCCGTCTGATTATCGCGCAACTCAACTCGAAGCGTCGCGTTCGACGTCGTCTGCGAAACGAGCTCAACAGAGAGGTTACTCTCGCGAAGCTGTCGCGCCGACCCGACTTGGGGGTCGACAATCGTGGCATTCACGCCGCGAACGATCCCACCCACCCGAAGCGCCTCCCGGTCAACAGTCTCCGTACGGATGGCCAATCCGTACGTGGGCGTGTACGACTCGTTGACGACCTCGACAGTCACGTTCTCGCCGATCGTCTCATGGGGTGACGCCCGGTCAGTCCCCCACGTGTCGATGATATCCGGGCCATCGCGAACCGGCTCTGCTCGCGGCCCGATCTGTGAGGGATACGCGTGAACTCGGACGGGAATCGCATCCGACTGTTCCGTAGTTGTCGACGTCCCGGTCGATGTGACGAGTGTGTCCCAGTTCGTGTTGCGAGCGGTGTAGAACCGCCACACACCACGGACTCTGGAGGTCTCAGAGTCGGTGAGCGTATAGCCCTGCCACGGGCGGGACTGGAAAATCGCGACGCCAGTATCCCCGTTCGGGTACTGCGCGTAGTAGGGGTACGCCGCGAGGTCGTAAATTTCGGTATCGAGTGTATCTGAGACGGTTCGTGTCTCCGTCCGGTAGTTGACTGTCGTCTCGGGTTCGCCACCAACCGTTGTCTCAACGGTCTTCTTGAGGCGAACGGAGATGTTCGCTTCGAGCGTGAGATTCGCACCCCACGAGTGAGTGGTGTGATACTGTAATTCTGGCGTGTGAGTGCCACTCGCAGTTGCGACTGGAATGCCATCGATTTTCAGACGGGTGTTCTCAATCTCGTGAGAGACGAGTGCCCAGTCGACGGTTTGATTACCCGTTTCGGTCCCAGTTGGAACGCGAACACGGTAGTCGACGAGCCCGCGAACCGTCCCATTGGGAGCGATATAGAGCGGTGTCTCACCTGCGTCGAGATGGCCGCGCGTCGATGGCGTGACCGCGAAAATCGTCGCGTGCGCATCATCGATGAACGTCCCATCTTCGAGTGACGCATGAGACGGGTACGTCGACGTGTCGGGTCCGCCGGCGTCGAGATCCGCGAAATCGTTGCGCGTCCACGTCGCGGCTGTTGCCGGTGGGCGCGTGAACGTGATATCAGTCCCGTTGGCGAGTTGGTGGAGTGCCGTTCGGTCGTCGCCGTACTGCTGCTGGTAGTCTTGTTGGCTGACGTAGCGGTCGCTATCGCGAGACCAGAGCGTCGCCGACTCGTTTTCCGTGAGGCCGTTTGTCTCAGTCCCTGGTCTCGGGGGCTGTGCCGTGGCGAGGCCGATAATGGAACTCGACACGAGCAACGCGGCTACCAGTACGGAGGGCACTCGATGCTTCATGGGAGGGCAAAGGTGGATTGGTGGGGCGCTTACCAGGGAGTGAGGTTCACGCAGTCGCCGAGTGGGAGGCCCATAATCGACGCCACAACGGTGTACAGCGGGCCGAGCACCGCCAAGATGAGGGCGGATTTGAGTGCTGCGCGCTTGTGGACTTTGAGTCGCTTTTTCTGTTCGGGGCTGGCGGTGAAGATCTCAGCGAGGGAATCGGCCTGCCAGATGACTGCCAACCCAATGAAGCCGAGCGTCGTCGTGATCTGGAAGAACCCCTCAACCATCCCCGGCAATTTCTCAGCGCTGCAGACCACGCTGTCTTGTGCGGCAACTGGCTGGACGGCAACGAGCGCGAACAGGACGCCGCCGATCGCGACGTGTCGGAGGATGGATTGGGAGGGCCGTTGCTGGTCGGCGGAGCGAGCGTCAGTTGGGGAGTGTGAGTCAGACATGGGGTCACTCGGTGTGGTCGTACACGAGCGCTTGGAGGTCGGCGTAGCGACTCGTCATAGTTGCAATCTCATCGAGCGAGTAGCCCAACTCACGCGCTTCGGTGAGTTGTGCGCGGAGTTCGTGCGGCTCAACGTCGCGAAGTTGCATCTCGTCGCGGAGGGCTTGCCGATAGAGGGCCGATGCGTTGAGATGGTCGTTCCACCTGAGGAACAACTCATCGATGTCTTCGACGGTGACTGAGCGGGAGATCATGTGTTCGGTATCGTTCCACACCGATTGTCTTGCGGTGCGTACATGTCAATCAGATTGATGGAATATTATATATTTACTGGCCGATATGAAGTGTGATGACATGCCAAACTAGGTACTAAATGATCATCTATATCCAAGACCGGTGTAGAATTCTCGTAGTCACTATATGTACTGATGAAAGAGTACAGTATACCAGATGGGCCACGTCTACTACCACCATCCCGGTGACAAGCAGTTCTCTCTTGACTTCGTGCATCCAGACCCTACTGAAGTCGTCTCGCATATCGTCAACTACGACGACGACGTCGCTGTGAAGGTCCAGAAGTACGAGATTGACGAAGCGTTCTACGTCGTCTACACGTCCCGTGTCGATGGTGGCCCTGTTCGTGAGATCAACTTCGATCTCAAAGCGTCACTCGCGAAGATGAGCGAGGACAACAGAACCATCGTCGTTCGGCTGCTCGAGATCTACCGCGCCCTCATCGCTCAGAACGAGGAAGAAGAGGGCGTTCCCGTCGAGGCATACAAGCAAATTGATGTCGACGCGCTGCCGAACGTGCTTGACCGGACGGTCTGGGAGGGCCCAGCAACAGCCGTTGCAGGCCGACTCGCCTCAAACCTGATTCTGAAACACGCACTTCCGAACGCCAACCACCGGACTGCTGTCGCATTAGTTCAGTTCTACCTCCGACGTCTGAACTCGGATTTCTCGATGCCGGAAACGTCCGTCGAAGTCGATCCAGAATCGTACGACTGGCGAGAGTGGGTAAACGAGTACATCAACGAGTCAAAGCGGCTACTAACCGTTCGGCGGAAGAACGTCCTCTGCAAGCACCTGTACCGTTTCGGCGCGAGAACGCTTGAACGGAAACACGCAGTCGAGATCGACCTGACTGCATACGAGCTGGATATGTACCCGAGTGAGGCGAAGGTCGTCTACGCGGAGCAGCATGAAGAGCTCTGGACCGAGTTCGTCGAGGAGGCTGTCGAACGCGCAGGCTATCCAGAGCTGAAGGAAACGCCAGGGCTATCGAAAGCAGAATTCGCTGAAAAGATTCGGAACCTCGACTAAGCGGCTCTGTTAGTCTTGGAGCGTGGCGACTGTTCGGCCCGTTTCCTCGGCCTCTTCACTGCGCGACATATTGTACGTCGCGAGCGCTTCGTCAACCGCCTCATCAAGACTCATTGGTCAACCTAGTCTTGACCCTTCCAGCGTATAAACGCTTGCATGGCTAAAACGCCTCTACCCGGCGGAGAGAAGTCGATCGAAGGAGTGGTCTGGAAGTCTGATTATAAACTTAACCAACAGTATCTTCGGTGAGCGCTTCGTGTTGGTTAATACGAGGAAGCAACCGATGTCCGACGAACCACCGACGCCGCCGACGAATCTCCCCACCGAATCGTCTTCGAAAGGTTGCCCGGTATGCCGAAGAGTTGGTCGAACACAAGGAGCGCGAGACTCGTATCGAAGAAAATCAACCGGAAGGTGAGTTCGAAGAACGGCCCGAGGACCTTCCAGATGATGTCCCCACGAAGGCGACGATTACGACCAAAGAGATCAATGACAATCACACTACTACTGGTAGTGGCGAGAGGGCGACAAAATCAAGTCCAAGTATAAAGGTCCAGTCAACCCCAATGAGTGACAAGAGCAACTTCCATGGCTGTAATCTGCTCGCGTTTTAGACTGGTCTGAGCAGATAGTACCGCTCTCGTATTGTACATACCAGCCGTCATGATAGTTGGTTGAGACACCGGTGTTGCCAGTACTGCCAATAACCAGTCCACTATTGCCAGTAAAGATGGCGTAAGCATGGGAACTCCCGAGATTAAGGGTAGATTCGTTAAAGGTTGGTTCTCGGGAGACCCCCGTTGCCAGTACTGCCAGTATTCGCCCGTTTTAAGTAATACACACACACCACTTTTGCCAGTAAAACCACTCGAACGAGTAGAAGACTACTCGTACCAGCACTAGTTATGCGATAAATTTATATTAATAGTAGTAAAACCAAACCCGTACTGGAAAAGAATTAGTAAAGTACAACTGTAGATATAGTTCGGTAGCTCTGTTAATTACCTCATTTTGGACTTCGGTCCTCACCTACGAGAGAATACTGGCAATGGTGGAGAGAGTGTCTTTTATAAGCCACCGTGATATTGGCTGTACTGGCAACGGGGGTGTGGTTATTGGTCATACTGGCACCCGTGGTTTTATCACACATAGCAACATCGTCCAATCCATGGGCCGGTTCACTCGGGAGTCATTCATCATTCGAGACAACGACGTGTTGCGAGACGATTACCAGCCTGAGACTCTTGAGGAACGAGACGCTGAACTCGACGAATACGCGGCAGCCCTCCGGCCGGTAATTCAAGGATGGCAGCCGAACAACGTGTTTCTGTATGGGGTCACGGGTGTCGGGAAGACTGCGGCCACACACGATCTGCTCAAAGAACTTCAGGAATCAGCTGACCAGTACGACGACGTCGACGTGAATATTATCGAATTGAACTGTACTGGCTGCAACACGTCGTACCAGGTTGCGGTGAACCTCGTGAACGAGATTCGAGAGCCAAATCACCCACTAACAAATGTGTCGTCTTCACGGATGCCGATCAGTGAGACTGGCTATCAACAAAAGCGCGTGTTTCGTGAGCTCTACGCTGACTTAGAAGATATTGGGGGGACCGTGTTGGTTGTCCTTGACGAGATTGATAACATCGGATCGGACGATGATATTCTGTACGAGCTCCCGCGGGCACGTTCACAATTGGACCTGGATGTGAAGTTGGGCGTCATCGGCATCAGTAACGACTTCAAATTCCGCGATAATCTGTCTCCGAAAGTTAAAGACACACTTTGCGAAGAGGAGATTTTGTTCCCGCCATACGATGCTGGCGAACTCCAAAACATCCTCCGCGAGCGAGCAGAGATTGCGTTGTATGATGATGTGTTGGAAGATGATGTGATTCCGTTGTGTGCCGCGTTTTCAGCGCGAGACTCTGGATCGGCCCGGCAGGCACTCCGACTGTTACGGAAGGCAGTCGATATTGCGGAGTCTGAAGCGCGGGCCGGTGGGGACGCGTTTGTAACAGAGGAACATGTCCGCGAGGGGGAGTTCCAGATTCAGCGCCAGCAGGTCGTTGAAGGGATGCATTCGTTGACACAACATGGGCAGCATGTGTTGTTGACAGTGTGCCAACTGGCTGCTCGAGGAGAAACGCCCGAACGGACAAAGGCAATCTATCGCCGGTACCAGAAGGTTGCGAGAAAGAATGGGCAAGAGCCGCTGAAGCGTCGGCGCGTACACGACCACCTGTCGGATCTGAACCTCCATGGTGTGTTGCAGTTGGTTGACTCGAGTGGCGGCCGAGGGAACTACAACGAGTATGATTTGGACGTGTCGTTGTCTTCGGCGTTGGATGCGCTGGAAAGCGAGTTTGGGAATTTAGAAGGCATCCGTGAACTCGCAAAAAAGAACGGGACGTTAGACTAACCCCTCTGTTGTGGGGTGACCTCCGTTGCCAGTGTTGCCAATAACCTGTCCACTATTGCCAGTTTCACCTGTCGATGTCGAGTTTACTATTGTATCTGATATCTGTGAAATATTGATTAAACCACTATTGCCAGTATATTTGATCTTCTCTATGTCTGCCGCTTTTACTGGCAATAGTGGTGTGTCTGACGAATTATTTGATGACTGACTTGATTTGTATATTTTAGATCAATTGATAGGGTGATTGGAAAATCGTGACTTGTTGGAATTTTTGCTCGCTGATTGTTCTCTGTAGCCGTATTAACCAACAGTAGTAATGTGGCCTATCGATGTTGGTTAACTCATGACCAAGCAGTAGCAAGTGGTAATCAAAATATCGACGAGGTTACGTTGAGGGCACATACCGGAACTGTACGTTTTTGATCTATACTCGACGCAAGACCTTTTTCGTCGTCTAGGAACCCCCATTCCATTGTCGGCGATTCGAGTCTTGGTGTCGTTGTCCTGACTGTATGTAATATTCTAATGTGAGTTGAGCTTCCGTAGAGTGAACTGTGTCGTGTA
Organism: Haloferax sp. AS1; assembly: GCF_014530665.1. Classification (NCBI taxonomy): domain Archaea; kingdom Methanobacteriati; phylum Methanobacteriota; class Halobacteria; order Halobacteriales; family Haloferacaceae; genus Haloferax; species Haloferax sp. AS1. Next base: position 381,082 of record NZ_SPSA01000002.1, on the reverse strand, counting down.
TTTCATAACTTATACAATTACGTTGAAGATTTGGCAACAAACCCTTGGAGTTTTACCCAATTCAGTAATTGAATTTTATGTAAATATAGTGGCTATTTAGACATTCTAGTTGATGCATGATTGACAATAGCCAATATAATTTCTAACTATGGCTATTCTATTAGTTGAGATTCCTAGATAGTTCTATTGGATACTGTCTCGAATAGATCATGATGTCCATAATCTTGTATATATAATACAGTTCTATCTGTGGGGATATCCAACCATCCTCCCACGACTCATGAGAGGGTAGAACATATTCGAACGCGTAGCCTCCTTCACAAAAAGGGTCACCACATCCGTTGTTCCATCGGCCTCGGCAGGCCACCCTGCAGCGGTTGACCTGTCGAAGCCAGTCAGGCAGACCGACCGACGAACTGAGATTCACATTGTCGACCGGGGTCCACTTCAACGGACTGCGTTCCGAGCCAGAACCGATGCGTGGAGATGACACGCACCACCGATCGGAATACTGTACCCAGTGGTGTACTGCCTCTGACTCACGCTGTTACGCTGTGTTTCGATTAGTCATCTGCGGGGACTGCTCTCTCCGGGTTTTGCTTACTCGGCCACTCCAGGTCCGGGATGTAATCTGCGTTTGCCTCGATGAGTTCTTCGGTCATCTCGTGTAGTTCGTCTAGTGAACAAGCGGCGCTTGACAGAGGATCGAGCTTTACTGCTTGGTGGACTTTCTCGCGGTTACCCTCTAAGGCACCTTCCACCGCCAGTTCGTAGATTGCAGAGTGCTGGCGGTCCAGAGCGGCAAGTTGTGTCGGCAACTCTCCAACCGAAGCTGGGTGAAGGCCGGTACCGTCGACGAAGACCGGAACTTCCACACAAGCGTCTGCAGGGAGGTTTTCGATGGCGTTCGATTCGTTGGACACGTTGAGGTTGAACCGGCGTTGAGTTCCCGTTTCCAACGAATGGATGAGCCGGGACGCGTATTCCTCGGAACGTTCGACACTAACCTCGTTGAGGTCGACGTCCAGTTCGGGATCGTCGCGCTCTTCGGACCGCGCAAGCCATCCCTCTAGGTACGTCGCGGTTGGCATCCGTTCGGCGAAGTTCGTCCCGGCCATCTCCTCGATAAGTGCATCGTCTGTTCGGATGTACGGGAGGTACTCACTCATATGATGGCTCGATTCCGTGGGGAACGCGCCGAAGTGCTTCATCATCTCGAAACGGACCGTGTCCTTGCGGTACGTCTCTTCGTCGTCGTAGGCCTCTTTGAGTGCCGGATAAAGACTCTCTCCGTCGTGTTCGCAGGTGAGGAACCAAGCCATGTGGTTGATGCCGGCGACCCAGTACTCGAGTTCGTCCTGTGGCGTTTCTGTGTACTCTGCTATTGCCTCGGCGGTGTGCGGGACGGAGTGACAGAGACCAACGACCTCGATGTTAGTCGCGTCAAAGACAGCCTTACAGAGGATGGCCATTGGGTTCGTATAGTTGAGTAGAAGAGCATCGGGACACAGCTCTTCCATGTCGTCCGCGAGGTCGAGGAGTGTCGGAATCGTCCGAAGGCCACGGAAGATTCCACCCGGTCCAGTCGTGTCACCGATTGCTTGCTTCACTCCGTATTTTTCCGGGATCCGGATCTCGTTTTCGAAGGGCTCAGTCCCACCAACGTTGATCATGTTGAGGACGTAGTCCGCGTCTTCAAGGGCTTCGCGTCTGTCAAGCGTCGCCGAGACAGTCGTTTCGAGTCCTTCGTTTTCAACCATCGCCTCAGCGACACGTTGCGTCTGTGTGAGTCGATGTTTGTCGATGTCCATCAACGCGATATGGCTGTCAGACAACTCGTCGAACGAGAGGATGTCGCCGATGAGTTTCTTTGCAAATACCATACTCCCAGCTCCGATTAGGGCAATCTTTGGCATTGCTACTACGTGTCTCTGGGTTTGTCATAAGTATTTCGCCGTGCCGCCCTCAGTTCTACTACAACTTATCGAGGCTTAGGGACGCGTGTGGTGTAAAGTAGCACACGTACTGTCTGAGTGTGTCCCGATGGGTCTTAGCGTGCGACCCCTACCTCGACACAACAGGTTGTGGGAACATCAATTTCATGAATCGTGAAATAGTTAATAAGTATAAATGGTGTAGAATGGTGCTCTCTTCGGGCTTTGTGGATTGATGGCGGTGAAATGCCCGTAACATCTTTCGTGACGCCATTTCACGTATCATGAAAACATCTATGTGTGATGATACCGTGAATTGAACTATGACAACCAACCGCTTTGACGTGGCCCAAGACGATGGATATCTAGCGACGACGACCGTTACGAGTTTCCGTATCATTGAGGCTCTAAAACGCCGCGACGGTGCTACAGTCCAGCAACTCGTCGAAGAGTTAGGGCTCGCCTCGGGGACCGTTTACAAACATCTCAACACGCTTCAGTCGATCCAGTATGTCGACAAAGATGGATCTGAGTACCGTCTCGGCCTGGGATTTCTTGAACTAGGTATTGCTGCCCGCACCCAGCGAAATCTCTATAACCAGACCTACGATTCACTCGAAAGCTTAGCCGAGACGACTGGAGGTGTGACGACGCTCATGGTTCCAGAACACGGGTTTGGTGTCTACCTCACCCAGATTGTCCCCTCGGGTGCGACGACTCCACCACATCAAGAGGGTGAGCGAGCACACCTCCACGCTACCGCTGGGGGAAAAGTCATTCTCGCCTACCAACCGACAGAAACTGTTGAGTCGTGGTTGGAAAACCGGACGCTTCCGTCGCTGACGCCGTTCACAATTTCGGACCCAGAGGAACTCCAGTCAGAGCTGCAGTCTGTGCGGGACAGACGGGCCGCCCATTCGCGTCGTGAGCAGTTCGAAGAGTGGCATGCGGTCGCCGCTCCGGTTACGGACGATGACGACGAAGCTATTTGTGCGGTGGGTATCAAAAAGCCGGTCGACCCTAATGCGGATACGACAGACATGTCCGAGTTCAAGAACTTACTCGGGAGTACGGTGAGTTCTATCGAGAGTAAACTACGGTTCAGATAGTCTGACAAAATTACATTCATATGCTTGTAATCTCTATCCGAACACAATTCTGGTCATGCCCACACATATATAATACCAACTAACGAAAGCAGACGTATGGCTGATGATTCGATTGATCGACCGAACGTCCTCATGATCGTGACCGATCAACACCGGTGGGACACAGTTGGTGCGCACGGTTCTCCGATGGATCTCACACCGAACATCGATCAACTCGCCGCCGAGGGTCTTCGATTCGACAATGCAGTTACTCCACAGCCGGTCTGTGGTTCGTCGCAATCGGTTATTCATACTGGTCGATATGCAACTGAGACGGGCGTTTGGCGTCACTCACTTCCACTTGCTGACGGGGAACGAACGCTCGCACACTACTTCGCTGAGAACGGGTACGAGACGGGTTTCGTCGGGTCATGGCATCTGGCGGGGACATTTGACGAACCGGTGCCAACGTCCCACCGTGGTGGCTACGAAGACTTCTGGATCGGTGCTGATGTTCCCGAGTTCATGACTCAGCCTACGGAAGGGATGCTGTTCGACGAGAACGGCGAGCCCGTGACGTTCGATAAGTACCGTGCGGACGCCTTCGCTGACTTCGCTATCGACGCAATCGAGACGCTTTCGGAACCGTTCTTCTTGATGGTCGGCTTCTTGGAGCCACACGACCAGAACGACCAGCAGACGTTCGTCGCCCCTGAGGGATACGCAGAACGCTATAGAAACAACCCGTACGTTCCGCCGGATCTCCGTGACCGGCCAGGAAACTGGTTCAACGAACTGCCGGACTATTACGGCGCAGTCGAACGTATAGACGAGTGTATTGGCCGACTTACTGATACGCTTGCACGCACAGGTGTTCGTGACGAGACGATAGTTGCATTCACATCCGACCATGGGTGCCATTTCCGTAGTCGGCCCGGTGAGTATAAGCGCACCTGCCACGATGCATCAGTCCATGTCCCGGCTGTCCTTCAAGGACCAGGAATCGACGCTGGACGCGTCGTCGAGCGGACCGTCAGCCTTGTTGACTGGGCACCGACGATTCTCGACGCCGCTGGCAATGACGTTCCCGAGTCGATGCACGGCCACAGCTTACTCGACAACGACCACCCCAGAATGGGTGAGGCGTTCATCCAGCTCAGTGGCTCGGAAATCGGCCGAGCAATCCGAACGGATCGCTGGAAACTGGGAGTTTCCGCACCGACGTTGACCGGATGGCGCGGGGGCAAAGCAGAGAAGTCGAGCGACCACTACGTCGAGAGATACCTATACAACCTCGCGCGTGACCCCGCCGAACAGGTCAACCTCGTCGGTCGGCCTGAGTACAGAGCCGTCTTCGAACGGCTCAGAGACCGATTGCTTGAGTATATCCGTGATGTCGAAGGTGAAGACCCGACTATCGATCCGGTCTCCAACCCCGGATATCAGGACTACTGACCCCCTTCTGTTGGGTGTTCTTTCGCCTCGATACCTCCAATTGGCTTGTCTTCGAAACGGTCTTTGATTTAGTTTCATGGTATATGAAAACCTCAATTCCATCGATATCGGCCAGAGATGGGCACAGGTGGCACATCTCCATGAGTTGACTGTTGCCAACCGCGGCTGTTTCATGTAACATAGAATATTGTGGGGCGAGTTCTGCCGTTGAGTCCGCCTGCTACAGCTTAGGGGTCAATCTCTGAAGTCAGCCGACTGCTCCGAACTTGCCCTCTGTCTTGCCGAGAGGGCTTACCGGAGAAATTCCTACGAGAGCAAGATTTAACACGAATAACAATCTTGGACGTGGTATGGGTAAGCTAGACGTTCAGCACCTCAAGAAGGTGTTCCACGACAATAGCGGAGATATCGTTGCTGTCGACGACTTCGACGTGGAGATCGAAGACGGCGAGTTCATCGTTCTCGTCGGTCCCTCTGGTTGTGGGAAATCCACGACACTACGATGTATCGCAGGTCTCGAGACACCAACATCTGGTGAGTTAGTACTTGACGGCGAGGCAGTTACTGACAACAAGCCTAAGGCGCGGAATATGGCGATGGTGTTCCAGAACTACGCGTTGTACCCGCACATGACTGCAGAAGAAAACATGTCTTTCGGGCTAAAGATGACGACTGACCTCCCGAAGGACGAGATTCGAAAACGGGTTCACGAGGCGGCCGAGATGATGGGTATCGATGATCTGCTCGGTAAGAAGCCGGGTGACCTTTCCGGGGGGCAGCAACAGCGCGTTGCGCTTGGTCGTGCTATCGTCCGTGAACCCGAAGTGTTTCTGATGGACGAGCCGCTATCGAACCTCGACGCGAAACTCCGGACGACGATGCGGACGGAACTCCAGAAAATTCAGCAGAAGTTCGACGTGACGACTATCTACGTCACGCACGACCAGACTGAAGCAATGACCATGTCTGACCGAATCGCCGTGCTCAACGACGGTGAACTGCAGCAGATTGGGACTCCGCTGGAATGCTACCACCAGCCGGAGAATCAGTTCGTCGCCGGCTTCATTGGCTCACCGTCGATGAATTTCTTCGATGTCGAACTCGACACGAGCGGCGAGACGCCAACGCTCGTTCACGACGCCTTTAGCTACGAATTGGACGATGACGTCTACGCAGATATCGAAAGCTCGGGACAACAGTTCACCCTAGGTATCCGTCCTGAAGATATCAAAGCGGTTCCAGCAGGCACACACAACGCGTTGTCGCCGGAAGTGGAGGTAACTGAACCACTGGGCGATGTCACCTACGTCTACCTTCAAATCGGTGGCAAGCAGTATACTGCAACGCTCGAAGGAGACATCGTCATCGAACCGGGGAGGCAGCTAACCGTTCAGTTCCCGCAGGACCGGATTCATCTCTTCGACGGGAAGACGGGCGAGACACTTCGGAACCGCGAGCCACCCGAGTCTAGTGATATCGACGCACTCGTTGGTCTCGACAACGTCGGCAGCGTTGAGGTCGGAGCCGAGTGATGCTGCGGGACAGTCACTAGTAGATCACTCTGCTAGCGAAGCGTCGTCGCTTGGATCGAACTTTCTCTTCCCGATAGTGTAGTTAACACCGCCGTTGCCGATGTCTGTGGAATATGTGCCCATTAGTAAATTATAAATAATGGTGGTCTAATGTGTGCTGTAGGGTTCATCCCATGACAGAGAGTAACTCATCTAGTTTGAGCAGGCGTTCACTCGTGAAGGGCCTCGGTGTTGGCGCAGGCGTCGCACTCGCGGGGTGTACGGGTGGCGGTAATAGTGGAGGCGACAGGCAACTCGGCGGAGGCGATGGGGACACCGCTACCGACCAGAGTAACAGTAGCGGTGATGCAAGCGGGGATGAGGTGCTCTTCTGGGAGTACACCTTCCCCAACGACGACTCACCTCCCATCTGGAAGGACACGTTCAAAGAGAACTACAACGCTCGGGGCGACGCACCGTTGACTATCGGGCGGTTCTCATACGAGGATCTCCGACAAAAGTTTCTCACGGGTGCTCGGACCGGCGATCCCGATGTCATCGAGGGTGTCCTTGCTCACCTGACGGAGTATATCAAGGCGGGACATCTCGAACCACTTGACGATCGTGTCGAAGAACTCGATTACTTCGACGGCTTCGTCGACTCTGCGCTCGACGCGATGCGGTACCAAGGGAAGCTCTACGGGCTTCCGTACACGGGCAACGGCCGTGCACTCATCTACCGGATGGACGTTCTCGAAGAGTTGGGCCAGGAGCCGCCGGAGACCGCTCAGGAGTTTCAGGAAATCGGTCGGCTCATCAACAAGGAAGTCGACGGCATCCAGGCCTACCACAACTGTACGAAAGACGGCAGCGTCCGAGCGTTCCAAGAGTGGATGTCGCACGTCTATCAACATACGGACCAGCTCTACGTTCCCGAGGGGGACGCGTGGGCGTTGAATATCGACGCCGACACGCTCGGCCAAATTTTCGACAACTGGTACTACCAAGTGTGGGCGGCCGACGAACCACTCGGTAACCCGGACCAACTTGGGACCGGGTGGCAGGTCAACGACCCCGGGTACCTCAACGGGCAGTTCGCCTTTATCGAGTGTGGGACGTGGCTCCGTGGCTGGACGACTGGGACCAACATCAACGATACCGATGCGACGGCCACGCTCCTCAACGAGAACACCGGCGTCGGCCACCTCCCCTACGGTGACGGTGGTTCGAAGGGGACGTTCCTCGAAGTCAAACCGATAATGATGAACTCACACAGCGACCAGAAGGACGCCGCGTGGGATGCAATCGCCACGTTCGCCAGTCCAGACACGATGAACGCGATGGGTGAGGACTCTCCCGGAAACGCGATGACACCCGTCCACGACGAGGTGGAATCAACCATCGACAACGAGAACTGGGAACCGTTCGTCGACGTGTTCAAGACTGGTCGCGCACTCGCGAAAGTTGGATGGGGCCCCGTCCGAGAGCCGTTCTACCGCCTTATGCAGGAGGTTTCCTACGGCAAGACTGACCCGTACAAGGCCGGTACGAAACTCCACGAGGAACTGACCGCACTCGAAAGCGAACTGTAGAACACCATGGCCACACAAGACATCTCGTCTAGTCCACTCTCGCCGTACGTAGCGGAGTTCAAGCGGTTCGTCTCGGACACCTGGTTGGGCTATGCGATGGTACTCCCGGCTGTGATTATGCTCGGCGCCATCATCGTCTACCCGACGCTTCGAGGAATCCAACTGGCGTTCTTCGAAGTGTCACTTTTGAACCCCGAGCAGATGACGTTCGTCGGACTCAGCAACTTCGGTCAGATGCTGTCGGACGCGACGTTCAAGTCGGCGCTCTGGCACACGGTTCTGCTGACGGCCGTCGCCGTCTCGCTACAGTACCTCCTCGGGTTGGGATTAGCGCTGGCACTCAAAGAGAAAGTGCCTGGAGCTGGCTTCTTCCGTAGCGCATCGATGATTACCTGGGTGCTTCCCGGCATCGTGATGGTTATCATCTTCCGATTTCTCGTCCAACCCGATTTCGGCCCGGCCAACATCGTCCTCGCGAAGTTGGGGTTGGAGACGACGTACTGGTTCGGCCGTCCCGGTGTCGCATTCCCGCTTATCGTCGTGATGCACGTGTGGCGTAACGTTCCGTTCTACGCCATTGCACTCATGGCCGCGATGAAGTCGATTCCGGAGACCCAGTACGAGGCTGCCCGACTTGACGGTGCAGGACCGTTGCAGGCCTTCCGATACATCACCCTCCCACAGATATCGTACGTGTCGATGATTATGATCGTGCTGCACGTCATCTTCACGTTCAACAACTTCGACATCGTCTATCTCTCGACCGGCGGCGGGCCGCTCGGGAACACAGAGGTGATGTCGACGTACATCTACAAGCAGGCGTTCGAACAGTACGCCCTCGGATACGGGGCGAGCATGGCACTCGTGATGCTCATCATCATGATGGCCTTCACCGTCGTGTACGTGAGACTGGAGGCTCGCGACTAACCGAACAGACCAATGGCAACTGACTCATCCACACACTCGTCTTCGGACCGTTCGCTGATTCAGCGCTTCGACGCGTGGCTATCCGACGACATGTCGCCGCGTCGTCTCGTCGGAGTGTACGCTGTCCTCAGCCTGTACTTCGCCTTCCTCCTGCTTCCGGTGGGGTACATGCTGCTCGTGACGTTCACATCCCAGGAGTTCCTCTACTCGCCACAACTCATCCCGTCGCTCGGTGACCTCACCGTCGAGAACTACCTCACTGTTCTGCAGACGGGGGCGTTCCAGGGGTACTTCGTCAACTCAGTCGTCATCGCGGTTTCGACGACTACCCTCACGCTCGTTGTCGGGACGCTAGCGGCATACTCACTGAGTAGATTTGAGTTCCCCGGCCGGCAGTCGATTCTGCTGTCGTTCCTCGCGACGCAGATGCTCCCGCTCGTGCTCATCCTCATCCCGTTTTTCCTGTTGATGTTCTCGCTGAATCTCATCGACTCGTATCTCGGCATCGTTATCGCGCATTCTGTCGGTGGGATTCCGCTAGGCACGTGGCTGTTGAAAGGGTACTTCGATGATATCCCGACATCGCTCGACGAGGCAGCGAAGATGGACGGCTGTTCGCGCTTGGACATTCTCTGGCGTATCATCGTCCCGCTGTCGTTGCCCGGCATCGCTGTTGCGGGGTTCTACACGTTTATTCTCTCGTGGAACGACTACCTACTCGTCTCGATCCTGTCGCAGACAGCCGCGACGCGAACGCTTCCGTTCGGTCTCCAACTGTTCCAGTCGCAGAACACGGTCGCGTGGGAACTACTGTTGACGGCAGCGACGATTACTATCGTCCCTGTAGTCGTCCTGTTCGCCTTCGTCCAGAGCTACATCGTCGAGGGGCTTGCCAGCGGTGGGATGAAAGGGATGTAATCCTGTTTTCACCACCCCTTTCGAGGAACGAGGCACAGACATACTGATATTCTAAGATACACACCATGACACGAATCACTAACTACGAGCTGTTCGAGGTACCGCCACGGTGGTTATTCCTCCGTATTGAGACGAGCGATGGCATCGTCGGCTGGGGAGAACCAGTCGTCGAAGGCCGGTCACACTCCGTTCGGGCCGCCGTTGAGGAGCTCATGGAAACGTACCTCCTCGGCGAAGATCCGAGTCGAATCGAAGACCACTGGCAAACGATGTACCGCGGTGGCTTCTATCGCGGTGGTCCAATCTTGATGTCCGCAATCGCCGGTATCGACCAGGCGTTATGGGACATCAAGGGCAAACAGTTCGATGCACCAGTTTACGAGCTCCTTGGTGGCCCGGTTCGGGACCGCGTTCGTGTCTACCAATGGGTCGGTGGCGACCGCCCCGCTGCCGTCGGCGAAGCTGCCGCAGAGAAGGTTGACGCTGGGTTCACGGCGCTCAAGATGAACGCGACGCCGGAGATTCGACGAGTGGACAACCCAAGCGCTGTCGCGGACGCTGTCGACCGTCTCCGAACCGTCCGAGAGGCGGTCGGTCCCGAGGTCGACATTGGCGTCGACTTCCACGGGCGAGTCACGAAGCCGATGGCCAAGCGACTGGCGAAGGCGCTCGAACCGCACGAGCCATTCTTCATCGAGGAACCAGTTCTCCCTGAGCACAACGACGCACTCCCGGATATTGCGGCGCAGACATCGACACCCATCGCAACCGGCGAACGAATGTATTCACGGTGGGACTACAAACATGTCTTCGAAGACCAGTCGGTCGATGTCATCCAGCCAGACCTCTCACACGCTGGCGGCATCACCGAAGTGAAGAAGATCGCAGCAATGGCTGAGGCGTACGATGTGGCGATGGCACCACACTGCCCACTCGGTCCGCTTGCGCTCGCCTCATGTCTCCAAGTAGACGCCGTCGCACCAAACGCGCTCATTCAAGAGCAGAGCCTCGACATCCACTACAACGAGAGCAACGACGTACTAGACTACCTCGAAGATCCCTCGGTCTTCGACTACGATGATGGCTACGTTGACCTCCCAGACGGTCCAGGTCTCGGCGTCGACATCGACATCGACTACGTTCGTGAGCGCGCCGAAATTGACGTCGATTGGCACAATCCGGTCTGGCGACACGACGATGGGAGTGTTGCCGAATGGTAGACTCACAACGACACGAGGGGCGGGTCGCCATCGTAACGGGGTCGACGAAAGGTATCGGTGCGGGCGTCGCAAAGCGCCTCGCCCGCGAGGGTGCAACCGTCGTCGTCAACGGCCGTTCGGCCACCGATGGCCAAGAGACAGTCAATACTATCCGAGAGGTCGGTGGCGAAGTGACGTTCATTGAGGCCGACATGCGAGACCCCGCGGCCATCGAGGCGCTGGTCGAAGAGACTGTGGACCGCTACGGACGTCTCGACGTGCTTGTTAACAACGCCGGCGTCCAGACGGAGACGACTGCGTCCGAGGCGACGATGGACGACTGGGAGTTCGTCGTCGAGACTGATTTCCGTTCGTTCTGGCTGTGCGCCAAACACGCGGCCGAACACATGCCTTCCGGGGGTTCTATCGTCAACATGTCCTCGAACCATGCCTTCTTGACGATGCCTGGGCTGTTCCCCTACAATGCTGTCAAGGCGGGTATCAACGGGATGACGCGTGCACTTGCGCTCGAACTCGGTCCTCTCGGAATCACCGTCAACACCGTCAATCCGGGATGGGTCGAGGTCGAACGCACGCAAGCGGAGTTGAGCGCAGACGACCGTGAGCGTGTTGAGGCAATCCACCCAGTCGGTCGAATCGGCGTCCCCGAGGACGTTGCCGCGACAGTGGCCTTTCTGACCAGCGATGAGGCGTCGTTTGTGACTGGGACCAGTCTACTCGTTGACGGCGGTCGGACTGCAGTCATGCAGGATCACACCTACCTCGAATACAAAGAGCGTTACTAGCGGTCACTGCGCCCCAACTGACCTACCGCGCGATACCGCCTCCTCTGTTTTCTACCACCCGTTCGACTTCTGCCGGCGTCACGACTGCGAGGTCGCCTTCGATGGTTCGTTTGAGTGCGGCAGTCGCCGCGGCGTAGCAGAGCGCGTCGCCGACGGTGTCGCCGGCAATGTGTCGTGAGAGGTATGCGCCGACGAACGCATCACCGGTGCCAATCGCGTCCACCGTCTCCGTCTCGAACGCCGGTTGGTCGTACACCGTTCCGTCGTTGAGGGCAAGCGCACCCTCATCACCACGAGTGACGATTACTGTCTCGAAATCGAAGTCGTCTACTAGCCCTCCGGCGAGTGCTCGAGCGTCGCCTTCGCGGTCGAGGACGTGGCGGATGTCGCGCTCGGCCGCGACAAGAATATCGACGTCAGAAAAGAATGACTCACACGTTGCCTTCGCTTCAGCCGGCGACCAGAGCTTTCCCCGGTAGTTGAGGTCGAACGCGGTCGTCGTTCCCGCCGACTGTGCGTCAGCGAGTAGTTCGGCCGTCGTCGCTTCGAGCGTCTCCGAGAGTGCGGGAGTGATACCGCTCGTGTAGAACACGTTGGCGTTACGAATCGCGTCCCGATCGAGTTCGTCCGACTCGGCGGTGGTGACGGCTGCGTCGGCCCGGTCGTAGATGACCGTTGTCGGTCGAGGTGCTGCTCCCTGCTCGATATAGTATGTTCCTTGGCGTAACGACGTACTCCACGCAACTCGGGGGTCAACACCGTGGGTTTGGATTTCGTTCGTCACGCGGCGGCCAAGCGCCGAGTCCGGGAGCTTTGAGAGCCAGCAGGCGTCGGTGCCGAGTCGTGCCGCCGCAATGGCAACGTTGCTCTCTGCCCCCGCCGTTCGGAAGTCGAGTTCCGTCGCAGTTTCCAACCGTTCGCCCGCAGGTGGACTCAGCCGAAGCATCGTCTCGCCGAAGGTGACGAGGTCGGGTGTCATCGGTACTCCTCGGCGATTGCGACGAACTCGCTGGCTGCGTCGGTCAGCGTACTAAAGTCGCCCGCGGCGATGGCCTCACCGTCGACGATGGAACTGCCGACGCCGAGGGCAACCGCGCCGGCTTCGAAGAACGCTGCCGCGTTGTCGGTCGAGACGCCACCCGTCGGTATCAGCGGGACTTGCGGGAGTGGCCCGTTTATCGCACTTATTTGTTTGGGGCCGACAGCTGACGCAGGGAATAGTTTACAGAAGTCTGCGCCGGCCTCAGTCGCGGTGAGCGCCTCGGTTGGCGTCATCACGCCCGTCGCAATAGGCGTGTCGTACCGGTTGCAGGTCTCGATGACGTCCGTGTTCACCGTCGGGGTGACGACGAACTCAGCACCGGCGAGTTGGACGGCCCGTGCAGTCTCCGGGTCGAGAACCGTCCCCGCACCGATGGCAACATCCTCGACGCTGTTGGAGACCTCTCGAATCATGTCCACCGCGCCCGGTGTATTGGCTGTAATCTCGATCGCGTTGACGCCACCGGCTGCGATAGCACGAACGATGTCGGGTGCGACAGCTGAATCGATGCCACGCACGATCGCGATGATTCCAGGATCGATGATACGCTGGTGAACCGAGACTTCACTCATAGGTACATCTACGACTCCGGGTGGACCAGTATAACTTCTTGTGATGGTGGCACCACTTGGACTCAAGAAAGAAATCCAGTCGTACAAATGGTTGATGCTGACCAAGCGTTCGCATCCTCTGAGTGTTGTAGTGGACTCCCAGCGGAACTGCAACGCTTGGCCGGCGGCAGTGCTTCCCTGAGGAAGCAACAAATCATACTGTGCTGTTACACACAGCACTACCTCTCTCAACAATACTTGCGACTATCGACCAGTCTTGCGTGTAGAGATTCCCGGTTGACTGACGTGCTCAGTCCACCGAACTCTCTCCGTAGGCCGGTCTAGTGTTGCGGTCTGCGCAATCACTCAAACCACTAGTATTCAATTCTATCGGACAGTAGTGATGGATCCGTTGGGTGCCCACGTACAGCGACACTTGCCGAGATCGTGCTTCAGGGGTGAAGCATGAGAGAAGCTGAATAATACAGAATAGCGGGGATTAGATAGGCCGTATCTCCACACCTCGGGCCGGCAACGAGCGAGGTCTAGCCGACCGAGGATTTTTATTGTGGTGCGATATCTCTTATCATAGACAATGTCAATTGGTGTTTGCTACTTTCCAGAACATTGGCCACGCGAACAGTGGGAATCTGACGCACGGCAAATGGCCGAGGCGGGCATCGAATACGTCCGTCTGGCTGAGTTTTCGTGGGGCGTCATCGAGCCGACACTTGGGGGCCTCGATTTCTCGTGGCTTGACGAGGCGGTCGATATACTAGCTGATCACGGCCTGAACGTCGTCCTCTGTACACCAACGGCAACGCCGCCGAAGTGGCTCGTCGACGAACACCCGGAGATTCTGCAGGCCGACCCCGACGGGACGCCTCGGCACTTCGGCTCGCGTCGCCACTACTGTTTCAACTCGCCCCGATACCGAGAGGAGACGCGCCGCATCGTTTCGGAGATGGCAGCCCACTACGCAGACCATCCGGCCGTCGTCGGCTGGCAGACCGACAACGAGTTCGGCTGTCACGGGACCGTTCGCTGTTACTGCGAGGACTGTTCGGCCGCCTTTTCCGAGTGGCTCGCAGCGAAGTACGACGACGTCGGCGACCTGAACGAGCAGTGGGGGACGACGTTCTGGAGCCAACAGTACGCCTCTTTCGAAGCTGTCGACCCCCCGCGGCCGACACCGGCAGACCACCACCCCTCTCGCCTCTTGGATTACTACCGCTTTGCGACCGATAGCGTCATCGAATACAACCGTATCCATGCCGATCTCATTCGCGAGCATGGTGACTGGTTCGTGACGCACAACTTCATGGGGGATTTCGAGACGCTCGACATGCACAAGGTCAGTAACGATTTGGATTTGGTTTCGTGGGACTCGTATCCGACAGGCTTCGTTCAGGACCGCCGGGCCGCCGACCCATCGATGGATGAACTCCGAGCGGGCGACCCAGATCAAGTTGGCCTGAACCACGACCTCTGCCGGGCGACGAATGATGCTCCGTTCTGGGTGATGGAGCAACAACCCGGTGACGTCAACTGGCCACCCTCCTGCCCACAACCGGGTGACGGTGCGATGCGACTCTGGGCACACCATGCAGTCGGCCACGGTGCCGACGCCGTTCTGTACTTCCGCTGGCGCCGATGTCTAGAGGGTCAAGAACAGTACCACGCTGGGCTCATGAAGCAAGATGGATCGCCGGACCGCGGCTACAACGAGGCGAAGGCTGCAGCCGAAGAACTCACCACAGTTGATGTTGACCACGTTGACGCTTCTGTTGCGCTTCTCCATGACTACGACAATTGGTGGGCTATCGGTGTACAACCTCACGCTCCCGAATTCGACTATTGGGAGCATCTCCGATGTTACTACCGTGTACTCAGAGCCCGTGGCGTGCAGGTTGACGTCGTTCACCCGGACGCCCCACTAGACGACTACGAGGCCGTCGTCGCACCGGGGCTTCACCTCGTCGATACCGAACTTGCGGACCACCTTACTCAATTCGTCGAGCAGGGTGGTCAGTTACTCGTGGGGGCGCGCTCTGGCGTGAAGACGCCGGCCAATCAGCTACACGAGACGCTTGCACCGGGGCCACTCGCGGACCTCACCGGTCTCGTCGTCGACCAACACGAGAGTTACCCGGAAGATGTCCCACTCGCCGTGGAAGTTGATGGCGATGAGTACGCTGCCACAATCTGGGCGGAGTGGCTCGACCCCGATCCACAGACGACCGTCGTAGCGACGCACACTTCCGGTCCGGGAGCTGGACGTCCGGCAGTCACCCGGAGGAACCGTGGCGACGGCTCAGTAACGTACTGTGGTGTCTGGCCGGGGTCAGAACTGCTTGACGAACTCGTTGCTGAGCTGCTGTCTCGCGGCGGAATCAAGCACACTTCCCGACTTCCGGACGGAGTTCGATTCAACGAACGAGACGGCCTGACATGGGTGACGAACTTCACCAGTCGTCAGTTCGAACTAGATGTGCCAATGGGGGCTGTTGTATCCGGCGGGCAGACGCTGGGTGCGTTTGATGTGGCCGTCGTATCCACCGCTCCACACTTGATCAGCATCTCGAACGAAGCCTCGTAGTGGCCGAAGACGCTCACGATTGTACTCTTGAGTTGAATCGGGAGCATACAACACTTCACCTTCTGAAACTTGCCCGCCCGACCAATAGATTGGATATAGCGGAATATGGTTTATTACTTGCTCTCCGTTTGGGCCGACAAATTGCTAATCCTCGTTGTCTCTGCGGGACAATGAGGTAATTGAGAATGTAAGAAATCTACTATTATTGCGCTACCTTCGAACTCCTTGGTCCTTAGAATGGGCTACCAGGGAAGCGACGCTCGTTCTCTTGGTCAACAAACCACCCAGCGGAGTCCAAGTTTCGGACCGTGACCGACTGCCAACTGTCGATTTTCGCACCTATACTGCTGTAAGCGCCGTTTCTTGGCTAGTCGAACGTCATCCCGTAGCCCCACTCTTCGAGGCACTCTTCTGTTTCATCGAGGTGCTGCAGGCCGACCTTCATGAGCGCTTCACGGAGGTCGGTGAGTGAGACGTTTTCTTCGAACCGGTCTTCGAACTCCCGGAGGGCGTCTCGCTCTGCGACTTTTGTCTCCTTCTGTAAGAACAGCGGGACGCGGTCACGACCGTCTTGGACGCCATCGCGGCGGAATTTGTATGGAATCTGGATCTGCTGGCGAGACTCTTGGGTGTCTTCGCCCTCGGCCTGTTTCGAATTCGTTTCTTCGGCCTGTTCAGGCTCTGTTTCCTTCGTCTGAGTCTCTGTATCGGTCGTCGAGTCAGTCGACGAGTCATCTGCAAACGGATCTTCACCAGCTCCTTTCTTCATGCCAGTCATACCGTCACCACCTCGTGATCGACGTCACCCGGTTCCGGGGGGTTTGGCGCTTCGATACCAACCTGTTCTTCGAGATGTCTCGCGATGCGGTCGAACTGAGCAAGCGTTTCAATTTCGTAGTCACGGCGACGATCACGATGTTCACGGACGTATTTGAACGCCGAACATTGCTCCATCCAGCACCCCTCCATCAGGGAGGCACGCTCGCTGATGATCTCTGGGATCGGATAGTCGATTTCAGCTAGTACCTGCCGTTGATCACGTGTGTTTTTGAATCCGGTTGGCACGGCGGCGAGCACACCAACGTCAATCTCGAGTTGGTCTTCAAACCCGGCGACGAGAGCCTCAAGCCCTTCAACTGCTGCACGGCCCTTTGCGCTTGGTTCGACGGGGATGACAAGCGACCGCGTCGCGTGAATCGCGTTGTAGAGGTGTGGCCCTTCAGTTGCTGGTGGGTCACAGATCAGTACATCATACTCCTCTGGGACGCCGGCCTCGCGGAGCACACGGAGTAACTGTGCGTGCATCCCGAATGCTTCGCCCATGGCCTCTGCCTGGTCTTTCTCTCGCTGGAGAAAATCGGCTAAATCTGAGAGCATATTGTGCTCCGGAACGATGTCGACACCTTCGACGGTCCGAATGAGATCCTCAAAGTCGCCGTTGGGGCGTCGAATCATAT
The DNA here is from genome assembly GCF_014530665.1 of Haloferax sp. AS1. NCBI lineage: Archaea > Methanobacteriati > Methanobacteriota > Halobacteria > Halobacteriales > Haloferacaceae > Haloferax > Haloferax sp. AS1. Next base: position 364,003 of record NZ_SPSA01000002.1, on the reverse strand, counting down.
GCCGGACAATGTTATCGACTGAATCCGTCCGCTGGTCGTCAACCCCGAAGAGACGTGAAAGATCGCCGTCTTGTGGGTCAAGTGGAACGACGAGCGGTTTCAACCCTGCCCGAGCGTGCGCAACCGCCAGGTTTGCTGCGGTGGTCGTCTTCCCGACCCCGCCTGCCTCGCTGTAGGTCGAATATGTGAGCATACTGTGTTCATGATGAACCATCACCTTGAATCTTCTGTGCATGCACTCATTGTGTTCAACAGGGACATTCATTCGTTGTGTTCAGCAATGAATGTACACAATGAACAAACAGGCTGAATACATCTGATGAACAAACACAACGAACGCCATGGCTGGGTGAGGCTATGCTCATCCATTATTGCAGCGGTCTGCGGAGTAATCTTGAGATTTAGTGAACAAAGTTAATGAACACAATTCATGATTGTATGAACTGAATAATACTCTTGGCCAAACATCTTTGCTGTGACACCACGTAGCTACTACTGGAGACAATCTGTGTCACACACGTCTCCACAACTCCCCCATGACGACTGATTCAACGATACTTGGCCGGTGTCCTGACTGCGGTGACGAACTTGCACCGCATCAATCGCTGATTGAGTTTGAAGAAGCAGACGGTACAACCGGCGTGTTCGCGGAATGCTACTCGTGTGATGACGTCGTTCGACCAGAGTGACCCCTGCTCTTTGTTGCAGAAATCGACTTTCACACATCGGTGATGAGGGGTGCGATATGTCTGGGAGAGTTCCAGTTGAGAACTGCAGGAGATGTTCGATTTACACATCGATGACGGGGGGAGAGGGCCTTCAATCTCGACCTCGATGAACACGTCAGTCGTCGCGTTGAGTGTGCCAAATGGTTCGTGGCCCAAACCTACTTCCTGCGGCGAGATCCTGTCCTGAGTGGCGAGCTAACGCTACTCAATCTCAACGTCCAGATGTCTCATTTTCGATGTACTTGTAATAAAGCACTACACCAGATCTGAGACATCGACAACTATGTTAACCAACAACTGGGCGTATCTAGCCGGTCTGTTGGTTAATACAGCCTCCGAATCATGCAAACGGAATAATCCGTGCTAGCAAGATTTATTCCTGTTACTCACGTAGTGTGAGTATGGATGAACCGCGCTCTGAACTCCAGGCCAATGCCGAGGAGCGAACTAAAGCGCCAGATTTCGATGCGCTGACCTCGCCAAAGGAGCTTGTCCGTGGGGAGCGGACGCGAGACGACTTCTTTGACGCTGTGCTTGGGCTCAGCACTCCAGCGACCGCCAGCGAAGTTGCTGACCTCGCAGGCCACGGCGTTGACGCTGCGAGAGAGTACCTTGAGTGGTTCGGACAGATGGGTATTGTGAAGCAGGTTACCGAGTCGCCGGCCACGTACGTACGCAACCAGTCATACTTGAACTGGCGGCGGGTCCAGATGCTCCAAGATGAATACTCAACGGCGGAGCTCCTTAACTTCTTGAAAGACGAAGCAGCACGGGCAGAGGAGTTGTCCGAGGAGTTCGATGTCGCGTCGCCGGAAGCGGTCTCTCTCTCAAAGCACGCATCGACTACTGATCAATCGATAGAGGATGTTTGGGAGGCCGTTTCTGCGTGGAAGACCGCTCGCCACCGGGTTGAGCTCCTCGAACGGGCACTAGCAACCGAGTCGGGTGACGCTGCTGATCAGCGAACGGCGGTATGACAGGGTGGGATGAGAGTAGTGGGTCCCATTCAGTTTCAGGTGCCCCAGTTGATTTTGACCGGTTGGACGTCATTCGAGATAGATTTGCTACCGACGAGCGGTTCACGCAGATAGTCGACCGACCTGAATTCGCCCCTGAGCGGCTGGTCTGTGTGTACGATACGCGGTTTTACCCCCCGAGTGTTCAAAATGCTCGAGTAGAGATTGTCTGGTTCGAGAACGGGGACTTCTCGCTCCATTACCACGAGGATCACGTTGAGGGGACGTTCGATCATCGGTGGGACCGGCACCCGTCGGAGCACAACGCTCGCGACCACATCCATCCCGGTCCAGATGCACCGACACCTGGAGATGATTCACCGCATCCCAGCGATTGGCGCGATGTCCTCTCAATGGCTCTTGTCGAGATTGAAGCCAGGCAGCGTGCATTCTGGGAAGGCTGATTGAAACCTCACGTTTACAGTACAAACGAGTAGATTGCCTTGATAGTCTCGCTTAGGTGGAAAAGTGAGGGTGTCTCTTGAAAACAAAATTAGATTCCAACTCTCCACAAGAATCCGACCAATGGAACCTAATACTTGAAATACTACTACAATTAATCAACTTCTGGTTATTTAGTGAACGCGTGTGCGTCATGAAGGCAGTTACAGGCGGACCGACTTTCAAAATCGTACAGTCCATCAGTATGTTCATTGTTGGGGGTGGTTAAATCTGGACCATGACGAGTCTCGACGACTCCGACCTCCCTCCAGAAACGGTTGAAGAAAATAGTCGGACGTGGAAACGGACCAACGCTCTTGTGAAGTACATTGTTGGTGAGTCAGAGAACTGCTCGGACGATCTCTTTCAGTGCCTCCCGACCCGGTTTGCGGAGGATTCGTCGTCGAAGCTGGAACGGTCTGAGATACGCTGTCAGTTTGTCCTTTGAGACGCCTCGATGCGGCGAGAGCCACGCGTCGCGGGCGCGACGCGTGGCTCTCGCACGTGTTCACGTGCGCGTCTCCATCGACGTACTCGCCGTCACCGTGGATTACTGATTCTCGGTGGAAGCTCTCGTCATCGTCGAGTGGATCGTAGGCTCGAAATCCGTCAGTATAGACGGTCAGCGACTCCTTCTCGTGGTTGTCGAGCAGGAGTCGCACGGTCGCTTCGTCGGCGGATTTCGCTGGCACGACGTATCGCTGACCGGTGCCGCGATCGACGAGCGTGAATACTGGCGGTTTGTCACCCTCATATGTTTCTCGTCCGCATTTCGAGAGGGCACGCGAGCGCGACTCTCGGTCGCGCTCGCGGCCTTTCCTCCCGGCAGAGACGTAGAACTCGTCGATTTCGACCGGGCCAACGAGAGAGATGGCTGGCGCGTCGAGCGTTCTGGCGAACTGCTCGACGCGCCGGCGAAGCGAGCGATACGAAACGTCGAGTTCAGCGTCTAACTGGCGGATGCTCGTGTTGAACCGGAGGAACGCGTAGAACGCGAACAAGAGCTTGTCGAGGCCGATCTTCGCGTGCGCGAAGATCGTGCCGGTCTTGTCGTTGAACGTGCGGTCGCAATCCTTACAGAGATACCGCTGATACTCTCGATAGCTGCCGTGTTTGATCACGGACTCAGACCGGCAGCGCGGGCAACAGAGGCCCTCGCGCCAGCGAACCTGCACCAGCAGGTTCGCGGCGCTCGCCTCCGAGCTTAGCAGTTCGAACGGGAACATTGCATTCGGGTGACGCTGCCGCGTCACCCTTGCCCGCTACGCTTTCACAGCGCCAGCACTACCCGACCAACAATCTGCTTCCGAAGAGCGGAAGGGGAAAATAGGACGGAGTTTTTCGCTTCATTAGCCGAGGTATTCAAATTTTGACTATGTTCACTCAAGCGACAACTGATGAGGTCCACTCAGCATTAGCTACATCTACGGTGTCAGAGAATCAATCTCGTTGAGTGCTTCCGTCGCAACATCCCCCAGTTCCCCGGCCTCAATATGTGAGTACCGCTCTCGAACCATCTCCTCTGAATTGTCCAGGCACCGGGCAGCCACGGTGTACCCAAACGCGCGGACGAGTACCTCCCCCATCCCGCGTCGACCACCGTGCGGAGCAAGATAATCGTGTTTCGGATGGTTGATATCGATCTCTGCGGTCTCCGAGAGCCGTTGGAGAATCGACCGTGCGCCGTCCGTCGTAATCGACGGCGGCCGAATGTCCTCATCGAGCGCCAGCAGCAGGTCGCGAGCGTACTCTGCACGGCGCTCAGTGATTACTTCTGGGCGTTCTCCTCGTTCGGCTAGCTCTTCCTCGACGAGTTCTGCGAGCGTCCGTTGGTCGAACGTCGGAAACACGGGCCAGCGCTCCGTCGGTGGGTCCATCAGCTGGCGGTAGCTCCGGAGCGGAGAAATCACTGGATCGGGGAGACTCGCGGCGTCCCACTGCTGTTTCTTCCGGTAGACGTCCATACTGCCGTCGTCGAGGGAGAGGTCCTCCCAGCGGACGCCGCGCCGGCGCGGGTCGTTCGGATCGCGGAGGAGTTCGCCGACGCGGACAGCTGTGTATGCGAGGACGAATACCAGAGACCGGTCACGAGCCGCCTTCAGCGCCGCGTAGCGTCCTCGCTGCTTGTCGAGGGGGTCACTCCGGAAGTGTCGTGTACGCCTCGACGGCGTCGCGGGCCCGTTCGTCGACGTGGCGGGTGAGGGCGTGGCGCTGTTCAGACGTCCAGGCCTGCTGATCACCCGGCTTCCGCCCGTCGTCTTCGGGGAGCGGCGCCATCGCACTCGCCCGCTGAGCGTAGTGTGCTTCGAGATACCCCTCGTTGACACACCAGCCACACCACGCCGAGATGTACGCGTAGTAGGTCTGGACCGTGTTCTGCTTGAGTCCGCGGTCACCAGAAAGGTGCCGGGCGTACTCCCGGAAGACTCGCTCGTCGAGGTCCTCGAAGGTCGGCTCGCGGTCGACGTCTTCGGGAGTGATCCCAGTCCACTCCTCGTCGCCGCGGTCGCCAGCGGCCCATTCGGCGAACCGTTCGAGTTCGCGGGCGGCGTTGCGGCGATAGTTCCCGCCCTCGCCGTCGCGACCCTTGCCCTTGTCCTGGAGGTAGCGATCGAACGACGCCGAGAGTGCGGTCAACGGCGTCCGTTCCGTCGGTGTATTCCGGTTCATAGTGCTTTCTTGATGTGTCGAACGTAGTCAGTCACACGGACAGACGCCGCCTTCCCGAATCTGGCTTACTGTGAACCCATGGACGGCGTTAGCGAGATCAGTCATTGTGTCCGCCTGTTCTTGGGTTGGACGTCCACCACCGTAATAACTCTCTGTCCGGTTCTCACTGTAGAGGTCCCTCATCGCCTCGGCAGTCTCCCGCTCAAACAGCCCGATCTCGTGGGCTCGTTCGTAGCTAAACTGGTGACCCTGAAGGTTCTGGAGCGTATCGTTCGTCATCGCGACCGCGTACGCCTCGATCGACCGTTCGATCGCACCGAAACAGACCTCGATGACGGCCGTGTAGTACCCGTCTTGGGACTGGAGGGTGTCGACGACTTCGAGGAGGCGACACGCTTTCGTCAGCTGTGTCTTCCAGTCTTCGTCGCACTGATCCCGTCTTCGAACGCTGGGCGACCCCGTCCATCCATCTCGAAGGCATCCTGTGCGCGATCGAGTGCTCCGAGCACAGCAGACGGATCCGAGCCGTTACTCATCGGTAGTTCTCTCCTCTAAGAGGAGGTTTTCGACGGTTTCGAAGTCACTCGTCTTGTAGACTGGAATGCTCGAAACGACGATCTCCCGGATGTCGTCGGTGTGAGTCGGGATCGCCTGGACGGCCTCGACGTCGATATCGTAGGCGTATCGGTCGCCGTCGAATTTCCAGTCTACGAGGTCACGGGCAATGGTTTACGAGGTCGGCATCGATGAGCAACCGAACAGGGCATTACCTACCTGAATCGAGTGACACACAAAACGAGGTCTGGAGTATATCCCGCTGCCAAAGAGGAGCGCGACGACGTCCGGATCATCAAGCCGGTAGACGAGGCCCGGGAACTGTTCCGGTTCGTATTCAACGTGTTCGAGGCCCAGCCCGATTGCGATCGCACACAGATTGAGCGTGTGGCCGAAGTCGCCACTTGAGACGATATTCTGGATTTCGATCTCTGGAGTGGTGACGTCATCGTCGGAATCCCTCCGACCCCAAAACAGACGGGCGATCCGTTGAAAGTGGGAATCGCTCGGGAACGTCACGAGACGATTCGAACAAGTGAACGAACACCAGCCTTGTCTCAGCATCACCGACGAGATTGACACGCTCATCCAGCAGCGCGGAAATGGTGATCTCTCAGCGGAGATGCGAGATTCATCTCGAGGATCGGCCAGTCGCCAGTTGTAGCGTCAACCTCCGAGAAATTGCTCGACTGATTCGGGATTACGGCTGTCCGGATCCAGAAGAGGTTAAATACTGTAACGATTCCAGCGGTATGACAACGAGCATCGGCCAAATCAAGCACTCGACGGTGAAAACTTCGGTGACGGTGCTGAACGACACAGTGCCACATTAGGGACGAGCTCTCTGGAAAATGTATCACTGGATAGGATCGTACCCAGTTTATGTTTAGCTCGTCTGCAGTAACTCGAATACATCGGTTAGTGTATCTACAGAGTCAGAGATATCAAACCTATTATAGACAGTTTCGCTCCCGTTCTCTGCTATTTTCTTTCTCTTTTCGGGATTGTCGAGGAGTTCTTGTATCGCGGATGCCAGCTCTTCCGGTTCTTTTTGCGGTACTAGAAGTCCATCGAGACCGTTTGTGATGAGTTCTGGAATGGCAGAGACTGTCGTCGAGACACACGCAGTTTCTGATGCCATCGCTTCCTTGAGAACAACCGGCATTGCGTCCCGATCACCATCTTCAGCAATAACGGAGGGTAGTACGAAGACGGACGCTTCACTCAGTTCTTTTTTGAGTCGTTCGTCTGTGACGTGACCCAAAAATTTAACATGTTCTTTTATCTCATATTGTTCCACCTGTTGCTGTAATTGATTCTTCATATTCCCCTTACCAACGATATGATATTCGACATCGTATCCCTGCTCAACGAGATTATTCACCGCCTCAATACCGTAGGGGTACCCCTTCTTTTCAACTAACCGAGCAACAGTTAACAGTCGGTTCTCGACGGTTTTCGCTGAAGGATCAAACTTCTCAATCTGCGTCGTTGCCGGAACAACTGTTATCTCGTTCTCAATTCCGATCGCTTCTAGGAGATAGTCTCGATTGTATTCAGACGGAACAATCACGTGATCCATACTGTCGCAGATGTACCTTATCTGGGGGACATTCGGAGAGCTGTATATCTCGAACGCATGGGCGGTAACCGTACACGGTATATCGTGATTTCGAGCAGCGAGCATCGCTCCGATTCTGGTAGGGCTCGCAAAGTGGGCATTAACGACATCTACGTCGAAATCGAGTGATTCGATGAACTGAGTACATTGTTTGCCTAGGAGCAAGTTGTCGCCGACCCGTTTCGGCGAGAAATGCTTAAAAAATCCATTTGACACATTGTTTAGGATCATCTGGACAGGTTCCTTTGAAAGTAGTTGTGGGAAATCCGTGTAAGAAAAATGTGGGGAATCCATGAAAGAGGCGTCTGCGTAGTAGATGGGAACGTCGATATCTTGGTATTCCTCGTGAGTAATGTTTTCTCCAGGGTTGTTCAATGCGAAGACTGCAATATTATATCCTCGATTGGAGAGTTCGATGATTTCGTTCAGAATGAAACTCTCAGAGAGCTTTGGAAAGAAGTTAAGATAGTACAGAACTCCGGATTGTTCCATAACACATACCTCGTCTGGAATTACTAAAAATGTCTGTATTCGGTAGATTTCGAAAACCACCGCTCAACTCTGTACTCACCCTTCCGAACAGCGTATACCGGAATGGGACTGGTTGTGGTGCTTCAATATTTGGCCTCGGGTGACGATGTCATCAATCTACCGACTACTGTCACGCGGTTTTCTACTTAGCTAAAGACGAATGGCCGTTTAGACTTTGTTCACCAGCTACCTGCGTGACGACTTCCTAGCAGCTTTCTCGCTGTGGGAAAGCCGTATACTCGGGGAAAGGAACAAGGAGTGTGAGGGATTGCTAGTGAGTAACACCACTGACGATTCGAAAAGACTTAGAGATGCGATTTAGTATACGCTCCAACATGAACAAAAAACAAGCTTTTGATCGATTTACTACTTTTGAAACAGCTAACTCGGCGTTTTCTAAATCGTATAATGGTGTGTATTATTGGGATCGGATTCGCTGTCAAGTGTTTTCAGAAGTATTAGAAAAGACAGGGATATGGTCAACTAACAGGTACGATTTTGACCCACAAAGAAAAAATCTAGATATAATTGCGGATAGAGTTACGCAGGGGGTCAACTCACTCCGCTCATTAATAGATAGTCCACTCTTTACTGGTGATCGAGATATATTATTTGCAGCTGCGACCACATCCCGTCGCGAGTTTATTAATGGATCCTATTGGGATGTGTTAGTTGATCCTCTTGCTGACGACATGGAATATTCATATACAAGTCTTGAAAATAAATCAGGAATACGAAATGAATGTGATGATAATATATGGACTCAGGATACGACGGCTACTGACCAGATTCAATTTATTTCAGATATATCTCAAATAATAGGGCCTAACATAACGTTCCAGGATGATGGGGAGAATGATATTGTGTTACTTGAAGACAAAATTGAGGAGATATTTAATATAGATATAAATCTAGTTGGGCGCGTTGCGAACGAACTCACTCAGAGAAAATATACGAAACCCCTTTACGAACTACTCCTGGAGCGGATTGATCCAGAGATAGTGTTTATCCGTTATAATCCATCGAAATCAACACTCATCGAAGTATCCCAAGAGGTCGGAATTCCAGTTGTTGAATTACAACATGGAGTTGATTTCAATCACTCTCATTCGATCTCGTATGATACCCCAATCGAAGGAGAGGTGTGTTTTCCAGATGTCTATCTTTCTTGGGGCGAATACTGGTGTGACAAGCCCGACTTTCCAATCGACGACATTCGAGTTGTTGGTTGGCCATTCTTAGAATTTGTCTCAAAAGATTTCTCCTCCCAAGAGGCTGGGAATGGGATACTCTTTATTTCGCAACCCGATTGCGGTGAAGAGCTGAGCAAGATAGCGGTAGAAGTAGCTAAAACCACCGATTGGGAAATTATCTATAGGCTACACCCTAAGGAACGGACTGACTGGAAGTCGTTCTATCCGTGGTTGGAATCACAAAGCATCCATATCGATTCGGGTGAGAGAGCTCTCTACGACGTAATGAGTGACTGCTGGGCTCAAGTTGGAACCGAATCAACTGCGTTATATGAAGGACTCAAGTTTAATTTAAACACATTCATTTATGAAGACTTTGATGCAGAAACGCATCCGTGGTACGAGGTTGAGGGAATAGAAGTATTTGCCAACTCAGATGGATTGAATGAGTATCTTAGACAGCGAGTGTCCACAGATGTGGAGGCCGATTGGTTCTTCAAGTCAAATTCCATAGAGAATATACAACGAGAAATTGCAGAAATTATTTGATCGTAAAAAATATAGTGAATCATACGACGTATCATGGGTTAATGATATGAATGCCATACAATGGATCAAAAAACGATTGCGTTCGCCCAAGAAGGTGCCAAGCTATCTATATATGAGTGACCAGTCTCTCACTCAAATATCCCGCTTAGAGGCACATCGACGAAGAAATACGATAGAGTGTCAGATGCCCCTAATTCACAATTTTATAGATCATGAGGAGTTTGTGTTAGTTATTCTAGACGCCTGTCGATACGATGTGTTCAGCGAGATCTACGAAGACTATCTAACCGGCGAACTGGACCGAGTATGGGCATCGGGTAGGTGGACTGCACAATACTGTGAGCGAACTTGGACAAAAAGTTATGACTTGACGTATATCAGTAGCATCCCGGTTTTCTCGGATTTTTATTTTGACCTCCGGAATAAGAAATTTCGTCCTGGTAATCATATACAAAATATTGTGCATATGTGGGATCACGAATGGGATCCCTCATTGGGAACGACTCCGCCAGAAGAAGTGACAGATGAAGCTTTACGACACGCAAATGCTGAGAGGCCCACGCGTATTGTTGTCCATTACGCGCAACCACATGTTCCTTATATTGGTGATGAGACAATAGAAGCTTGGTCTTCCGACGAGGTGCCCTCTTATGAAGGAGTAGATGATATTCAGGACTTACTCAGGTTGGATAAAAAACGCCCGACACAAGTTGTTCTTGACAAGATAAGATCTGGCGAAGTTATTGATAAAGAATTGGAAAGAGCTTACCGAAGTAACTTACATTACGTGATGGAAGAAGTTGTTCGAATTGTCTACCGTGTTGACTGCCCGGTAGTTGTGACTGCGGACCACGGAGAACACCTGGGTGAGAAAGGATATTATTTACATGAAGAGGATTCAACAATTGTGAGGAAAATTCCCTGGCTTTCCGTTAACGATGATGAAATTGGCATATTGAATAATAAAAAGAGCCCGTCCGATCGGCACTCTACAAAAGAAAGCCTAGATGTATCCAATAAGGAGTTGGAAGAGCAACTGAAACATCTAGGTTACATGTAAAATCGACACAATATTATGTCGGTTAGTCCACACCCCATACACAATTGAAGGGCGTTGTTTAGACGCCTGAAATCAGCGGGTTGACCCCTCGATTGCGCGTTCGATGTTTCGCACCGCCGATTTCATGATAAGTTCTCGGAACTGACCGAACCACGTTCTCGCCCACAGCGTCTCACCGTACCGCTGCCGCAATCCGAAAAACACTGATTCAGCGTTTGAACGCTGGTTGTACGCCCGATCGTAGATCAACAAATTCCTCGCCCAACCCCGAAAACCGGAATCAGCGGTGTGATACTTTCAGAACGTAATTTCGTCCGAAGTGCTTCCCAGTCGTATCCTATATCCGCTGCCACAGCCGTCAGCTTCTCAAGATTCCGCACCAGCACCTGCCAGCCGACCTGTGTATCGTGCGGTTGTTTCATCGAACAGTGTATGTCTAGTATCGCACTCGTTTCACAATCGATGAGCAGCGTGGTCTTCACCGCTTCAAACGTGTAGTCTGTTCGTTTCGCGTAGTGCTGGCTAGCTTGGACACGATCCATTCCGGTTGCGTCGATCGCTTGAACATCACCGAGATCGTACATTTCAACCGATGCGTTGAGCATCGCTCGCCACCGCTTCATCGGAATCTCTTGCTTCCGCGCACAGATCGTGGAGAAGTGAGGAAGCGTCTCAACCGTTAAATCGAGTGGTTCTGCAACTCTCGGCATTTCTCGCAACACATCCATCAGCTTCCGGTAGTTGTGGTTGAGATACTCTTTGAACCCTTGAATGGCGAGAATTACCCAATCGGCATACCCCTTTTTTCCGGGTCGGTATGCCGGAGCTGGCTCACCAGCGACGGCTTTTTTGGCGAGCGATACAATCGTCTCTGCGAAGCGGGCTGTCTTGGTTTGCACACCCAATCCGTCCCGCTTCAGCTTCTAGTAAATTGGTACTTCTCCGAAATTTCTAGCTTGACGATACTAGTGGAACAACCCTCAGACAGACCGAGTCTAACCGTCTAAACAAGGCCCAATTGAAGTATATTGAAAATCGAAATGCAACAGAGTTCTGCTGGCATATTTAGGCGGGGTTCTACCGGTGACAACATTGCTGTCTCCGTTGTGAATGAAGAATTCATCAGTATGCAGGAAATATAAACCTGGCAACTAATATCTATAGAGGGTCCGATGGAATAACTCATTCAATTTCGTGAGACTAGCTAAGTGTAGCTTCAGGCTTAGACTCGCTAGCTTAAGCTCTCTGAGCGCGTGTCTCTCTGAATGGGACGAAAGACACACATCGTTGATCTCTCTGATGAGGAGCGGAGGGCGCTGGAGTGGTTCATTTAGACCGGTGAACGCAAAGCCGAGGATATCACACGCGCACGCATCCTCCTGAAAGCCGACGAGGGGCTCACAGATGCGGAGATCTGTGAGCACCTCGGCTGCTCGATTGGCACACCCTACAACGCACGCAAAAACTACTGCGAACGAGGACTCGCGGCGATTCATCGCCGCAAGCCCGACCGCCAGTATGACCGCAAACTCGATGGGAACGCGGAAGCCCACCTCATCAAACTCGCGTGCAGCGAACCGCCAGAGGGCCACTCACGCTGGACGCTCCACCTCCTTGCCGACGAACTCGTCACTCTCGACGAGATCGACTTCGAGTCGATCTCTCACGAAACCGTCCGACAGCGGTTAAAAAGACGCCTGAAACCGCATCTCTCCGGGTATTGGGAGATACCGCCTGAACAGGACGCTGACTTCGTTACCACATGGAGGATGTCCTCGACCTCTATCACGAACCATACGACGAAATCGCCCGGTCATCTGTTTTGACGAGTCCAGCAAGGCACTGCGTGGACACAAACGCGACCCGCTCCCGGGGCGACCGGGAGCGGTCGCTCGTGTCGATCACCGGTACGAACGCAACGGGAAACACCGACTCCACATCTCCACTGAGCCGTTGACCGGATGGGTAACCGTCGAAATCACCGAGAAGAGACGCACGACAGAGTGGGTCGATCGGATGGTCGAACTCGCAGACGTACACTACCCGGATGCGGACTGCATCCGGGTTGTGGTGGATCAGCTCAATACGCACAAGCCGGCTGGCTTCTATCAGTTCTTCCCGCCAGATCAGGCACAAGCCTACCTCGATCGCTTCGAGTTCCACTACACTCCGAAGCGTGGGAGCTGGCTGAACATGGCTGAAATCGAGATTGGTGTTCTCAAACGATAGTGTCTCGATCGGCGAAGCTATCACGCAGCGACACTCCGAGCGGAGATCGCTGCGTGGCAAAAGCGGGCAATGCAACCAATCGTCCGATTGACTGGCAGTTCACTACTGATGACGCTCGGATCAAGCTACGCCAGCTTTACCCGATCCCGATCGAGGCGAACTAGCGAGACAACGGTTGATGCTACACTAAGGACGTTGTACACTCGGTGTACGAGGCGCTCCGTTTGCTGGAGTGGGCTTTTTATTCATGACAGTTGACTGTTTATAAGCGCTATGGGCCCCTTCCTTCAGTGAGCACGTCAACCTGAGCTGAGTAGTTCACTATCTCCTTGTGGCATATCCGAGAAGATCATTCAAAAATAGCGTCAACATTCATTTTCACCAGACTGCGCATCTCTTTGATTTCCTTCTCGGTGGGTGTATTATCTTCTCCATTGCAACCAAGTCTCCGAGAAACAGAGGCTGTTATCTCATCCACGCGTGATTTCATTTCTTCACAGCGGTATATTGGATGTTCCAAGTCAAATTGTTCTTTAATAGCTTGGATCTTGAAAGTATTACCGTTGAAGTTTACCAGTGGGGTTCCTCCCAAAAGCGCAAAGATGCTTGGATGCCATCGGCCACCGAGATAAACCTCAGAGTTCCCGATAATTGACGCGGCAATTTTTGAGGTGTTGTTGAGTTTGACCAAGGGGTGCCCAGTTTCTTCTGAAACCTTAAGCATAAACTCTTCATCTGAATGGGCTGCCGCGGTAAGTATGATCCCAACGTCGGAAGTCTCATATTCAATTGACTGAATGACGTCGATGAAATTGGCAGCGACAGCATTAGTGTCGTGTCGACCGAATCCCGATCCTCCTCCAACGGTGATGTAGGGACGAGTGAAATCAAGCACTCGATTTGGCTCGTTTCTAGGGTACCAGATGCTAATCCCACCACAGTTATAAATCTCGTTCAATTTCTCCGCTGGTAGTATCTTATCAAAACACCATGCTGCATCTGCGCCTTGAACCACGTTGCCCTCTTTCACCTTCGACAGATAGTGATCCATTGAAAGTGGTTCCCGGAAGATAAGTGTATCTAATGTGGGATAAACCAGTTCAACCATCTGTTGAAGAGCAGGGTCATTCATCTGAAGTGTATGGTTGATTATGTGAGTGTCAGTATCGTACCTATTTTTTGCTAGGTACGCTAGGAATAATAGCATCTTGGCTTTCCTCCCGGGCCCGTGAATACTCCCTTCGCCGTTAATAACCACATCATCAACGTTCTCTATACTCCCAAAGAATCTATTAGCAAGGTCAGAGTTGGCAAACTTATCGGCTTTCACATCAAATTGTGCGGCAGTCATCGGTAAGAAATCAAAAATATCCATCAACGGTTTTGCACCATGATAATAAAGTCGATCAAGTACATTCCCCTCGCTATCGGGGACCTTTGCCCATTCTCTCAAAACGTATTGAATGTCCGGAACAGAAGGAAGCTTCAAATTCATTTCCTGATAGTACAGATTTTCTAAAAATATTGTGTCTTCAATAGTTGCTGAATTATTTATTAATCTCCTTAAAATTTTACTAGTCGCAAAACAACCCCAGTTTTGTCCGTCTGAAGTGTCCGATATGAAGAGGATGTTATTAGTCATTGTTTGGCTAATCCTTCCTTCATAATATCATGGATGTGCACTATACCCAAAAATTCGTTTTTAGAATCTGTTACAACAAGTTGCGTGATATTATACTCTTCAATCATTTCAAGCGCACGTATGGCAGGAGTGTCAGCGGACGCTGTGACCGGATCAATAGTCATCACGTCTTTAGCCGTAACATCATGCAAATCAGCTCCAGCCTCGATCAAGCGGCGTATATCTCCATCAGTTAATATACCCTGCACATGATTTTCATCATTCTGGACGACAGCAATCCCTTTTCCCCCTTCACTCACCTTGACAGCGGCTTGAGCTAATGTATCTGAGGGATGTGTTTGAGGTATCTGTTCATACATGAGATCCTCTATAGTAAGCAAGAGACGCTTTCCAATGGTTCCCCCAGGATGAAATTGACTGTACTCGTGTTTCCCGAACTCTTGGCTTGCCATTAACGCGTTAGCGATGCAGTCTCCAATGACCATCGTAACAGTCGCACTAGTCATCGGAACCAAATCCACGATAGCACCTTCCTCTTCCACTCTTGTATTGATATGATAGTCCGTTTGCTGGCCTAATTTTGAGCTTGGATCGGACGTTATTGCGATTGTTATCGCGTCAAATGAGTCGAGGAATTGAAGCAACTCAACCATCTCATCGGTGTTACCGCTATTCGAAATGAGGACGACAACATCGTTATCGGATAGCGCACCTAAGTCGCCGTGGAGAGCCTCGACAGGGTGGATAGTATGTGACGAGATCCCGATGCTGTTGAATGTCGATGAAATCTTCTTTCCAACATCCCCCGATTTACCAATGCCAGTGAAAATAACTCGACCATCTTCCTCGTCAATCACGTTCGCCACTCGCGTGATCTCATCGACGGTCTGACTATCTTGTAGTACTGCAAGTGAATTCTTTTGAATCGACAAAGTACGCTGAACGATATCGCTAACAGCAGTTTGATCCATCTCTGTCTGTTCACTAGTCATGCTTCACCGTTTCATCGATGGCCTTCCAACACTCAAGGTGCGGTTCGAACTCATCTAGGGGGAGCTGTGTCGCTGCGTCGCATTTAGCCGATGGTGGGTCAGGATGGACCTCAGCAAAAATACCGGCCACCCCAGCCCCGAGTGCGGACCGAGCCAGCGTCGGCGCAAATCGCCGGTCACCACCGCTAGCCTCACCTCGCGCCCCAGGTCGTTGAACAGAGTGTGTTGTGTCGAATACGACGGGCTTGCCGAACTCTTTCATAATGTCGAGATTTCGCATATCGACGACCAAGTTGTTGTACCCAAACGTCGTGCCACGTTCGCAGATCATGACTCGGTCATTTCCCGTTGACTCAATTTTATTGATGACATTGTCCATAGTATCCGCTGCGAGAAACTGCCCTTTCTTAACGTGGATTGGAAGTCCTGTCTCCCCGGCAGCGGTGAGCATATCGGTCTGCCGCGAGAGGAACGCAGGCACTTGCAGAAGGTCAACGACATCTGAAACCGGACTGGCCTGTTCGGGAACATGAAAGTCGGTTATGACAGGAAGGTCATAATCGTCTTTGACGCGCTGCAGTATTTCGAGTCCTCGTTCCATTCCCGGACCACGGTATGAACTGATCGACGAGCGGTTTGCTTTGTCAAATGAACTCTTGAAGATCAGATCGATCTCATGGCGCTCGGTAACGGCTTTCAGTTCTTGTGCCGTTTTCAGGACTTGCTCCTCTGATTCAATCACACACGGTCCAGCGATCAAAAAGAATGAGTCCTCGTTTGAGGCCGATATAGTATCACTGAGTTCCATCATTCCGTCCTTGGGTTATTTCCTTCTCAACTATTGGAATATCACTTTCCATGTTGACCTCTTTGGAGTCGTAGTCGGTTTCTACGGTTTGTATCTCGTGCCCATTTTCGAGCAGACGAAGTTGCTCTAAGTCTTCGGAAGATTCGAGCGTGGATTCCATCTCGATATAATTGAGTAGCAGTTCTGTCTCGAATCCGTACAGGCCAATGTGTTTATATGTTGCGCCTGTGTCTCCGCCAGACGGGATTTTCGACCGTGAAAAGTAGAGTGCTCTATCCTTTGCATCAACCACGACCTTCACTGTATTCTCGTCATTTAGAAGTTCCTCATTCTCGATGGGAGAGATTGGCGTAGCGACTTTGGGAGGATTATCACGTAGAGCGTTCACGATACCGTTGATGACGTGCGGGTCGATTAGCGGCTCGTCTCCCTGGATATTGATCGTATAGTCTGCACCGACTTTCTCTGCGACTTCTGCAACTCGATCTGTTCCAGTTGGGTGATCCGGGTCGGTCATCATTACGGTCCCGCCGACGTCCTCAACGGCCTCAACGATGCGTTCATCGTCTGTAGCCACGATGAGATCATCAAGTGACGTTGCGTTACTGGCACGCTCGTAAACGTGTTGGATCATTGGTTTCCCGGCGATCTCAACCAGTGGTTTACCAGGAAGTCTAGTGGATCCATAGCGAGCGGGAATAACGCCAAGAACCGTCTGCGTCGTGGTTTCTACATGCTTCAAGATGTCTCGAACGGCTCCCTCCCCCCCGCTATACTGGCTAATGTAGGAACACTCGCTTTTGACTACTGGTGCGGCGTTGGCTGGGCAACAACCTGTCCCGACAGCATTCATCGCCTCTAAGTCTGTTATATCGTCGCCAATATAGACAGTATCCTCAAGATCGAATCCAAGGCGAGACGCAATTGCCTCAACTTTCCCTTTTTTATCAGAGACACCTTGGTGGACCTCCTCTACACCGAGCTCTGCAGCGCGATGATCAACGGCCTGCGATTCCCGTGAAGTGATAATTACGAACTCGTGACCGTCTTTTTCCCTCCACTGAACAATTCCATACCCGTCCTTCACATCAAATGATTTGAATACTTCTCCATTTTGACCAACGTTGATTTTTGAGTCTGTGAGAACACCATCAACATCTGAAAAAACTAACTGAGCCATTCTAATCGTTCTTAGGCGAGCGAACAACTGAAAACATATAAGCTTTATTTTCACGTCAGCAAGTAATTTCAAACTCGCATGATAGTTGCCGAGACAGTATCCAAGCGTATCTAAAGAAGCGAAAACTCAGCAGTGAGAAAGCATGGTCTCGTTCATTCTTATCACTTGAACGTATACTCGATCTAGTGTCGCTTCAGTTCTGAATTGCTAGAATCAGTCGGGAAGCGTTGCATACTGTGAATATAGCCTTTCACGGCTGAAGCCGCACTAGCGTGTTCGACTACAACTGTTCCATGCTCGGATAATAAAGCTCCTGAAGAACTAGCCTTCGGAGGGTGTTAACGGTTAGTACCCGAAACTGAATCCGCTTTCTGACCTGCAGTGTAGTGATGAGATAGTAACACATAACCAACAGTATTATCAGATAAGTAACTTTTATTGACGGTTTCTTTGTCGGGTTAGAGACGACAGACATCAAAGTCAGAGATTATAGCAACCAGGTGCTACCCGATTTTAAATACTCCGAACACCACGTCCCATCCATGGGAAATCATCCGGATATAATTTGGATTACGATGGATATGGTTCGAGAGGATCATACATCTATCAATGACTACAGTCGGGAAACTACACCCAATTTAGAGTCTATCGTCTCTAATTCGGATGTAGTCAACTTTCCCAGATGCTACTCTACCCACATCAAAACGTTCGCCTCAGTCCCTTCTATGCTAACGGGTCTCTATCCATCTTGTCACGGGCTCGGAATGGGGAGTGGTTCTCCTGGGCAGGTACCCTCAGAAATGTTGACCGTACCCGATCTACTCGGAGATGAAGGGTATTATACACTCGGCGTTTCGAATGGGTGGGCTGGACCAGGAATCGGAATAGACGAGAGGTTCGACAAATTCGTACAGCCGAATAAGGAGAATTTGTACAAGAATCCCCAGATCCTACTCAAATATTTAACAAAGTTGCGTACGCAAGGTCCAGGAGTATCACTCGATATATCGGACCACAGTGAGCATATGGCCTACTTTAGAACTGAGATTGCAAAAAGAGAGCTGAAAGAAGCGTTTGGAAATAACAAGCCCGTTTTTTCATATATACATTATTTTGACACTCATGATCCGTTTTATCCACCGAAGTCTCTAGAAAACGAATTCACAGATACACCTGCTGAGGCATATGAAGCCGCGACAAAGCAGTACGAAAACTATTATGAGATCATGTACGATCTGTGGGACGAGGACTCCTATCAACCAAATTCAGAGATAAATCTGATTTTATCGATGTATGATTCGATTATAAAACATATGGATAGGAACATTTCTGAGTTGTTCGATTTTATAAAACAGGAATCGGAAGATGCGATCGTCGTAATTACTTCTGACCATGGTGTTCATTTAGGTGAGCAGGGCTTGATAGGTCACCGGTACGCATTACATGATGCTGCGATTCATGTTCCACTTATCGTTTCTGGGCTTCCGGAGATCGGAGAGTGTTCGGAATCCATTGTGCAACATATAGATATAATGCAGACGATATTATCAACAGTCAATGCCGATGTTTCACAATTCCAGGGGTACGATCTGAGACGTCAGGATCGGGAATATGCAATCAGTCAGTTATACAATCCAGACAGCTACGAAGAGCTAAGAGATAACCATCCTAAATCAAAAGTATGGTTTGATCCGCAGGCAAAGATGACTTCAGTAACAGGATCGGAGTATAAACTGGTCGACTGGCCCGAACGAGATAGGTTCTACAAACTTCCATATGAGAATGAGGACATTTCTGAAAGCGTTCCTGAAATATATTCAGACTATTGTGACCATCTTGAAAAGTGGATGAGTACGTATGGGCAGCCCTTTTCAGAAACACCTGATGAAACGGAGCTCTCCGAAGAAACAGAACGAGAGTTACAGGATCTAGGCTATCTCAATTAACTGTTCCATTTTAATAGCTATTCTTCTGTACTCTCGTAGTGGATGCGCTCGGTGCTGAAAGAATCTACGGACGTATCTTGCTGAGTTCAGGAAGCGTCGACAAGAACATAGAGTTCGACGTCATCAAGATCAACCCCCTCGTCGATTCATTCCTTGACGCCAATCCAAACATAGGTAGCTTCACAGTCGAAAGGCGACAGTGAACTACGTGGTATATTCGGAGCCCTCCAGGCGCGAATACGGGCCCTTCTGTTGACTCTGAAAGCGGACCGGTACGGCGGGATCGTCGTGGGAACCAGAAACAGAAGCGAGGTCGTCATCGTCTACACAGTCAAACACGGCGACGGATCAGCCGACTGTCACGCGATCGCGAATTTCTACAAACAACAGGTGCGGCAACTTGGCGAGCATCTCGCCACTTCAGAGGGTCTGACCACAAAGAACCAATGAGTCACTCGCCGAGCGTCTCAACGGGCAGAGATGTGATGTTCTGCTTGACAAGCGATCGTTTGACGCGATCAATCAATAACTGGTCGATTGAGACAATGGATCAGGTCCTCTGCGACTTCACGGGCACCGTTCTTCGATGAGAGTTGTGTTTCGATGGCACTTTGCTGTTGAGCAGCCAGTTCCTGCCGTTTCGACCCGTCGAGGAGGTCTCGAAGACATCGGTCGGTCCGGGTGAATACGTCGTCGACGACCGGGGTGATGTCCGTATCTCCTGCTCTGTACGTTTGGAGAACGTCATATATCGTACTGATGTCCTGCTCGTCAAGATTGCGCACTTGTGGCAGTTGTTCCCCGAGTATCGCACCGTCGAACGATCTACCGTTGATCCCGTCGTTCAGTCCTCGGTAGTTATGCCAGTGACTGTCGTTCTGTTCAGGGAGGAACACGACGGGGATGTCGTAAACCACGGCTTCGTAGGTTGACGTAAGCGATGCCGGACACAGTAAGAGTGCCGCCGAATCAAGCACTTTCAAATACTGGTCGTGTTCGAGAAAGGTGGTTTCGTACTGAGTTTCGACTCGGTCAAGGACCTCCTCGTTCCCGAGGACAAGCGGTTGGATGCCACGGTCAGCAAACGTTTCGAGTGTGTCCCGGAACTGTTCGAGCACTATCTCAGCGTACAACACGGCGTCGTCTACGGACACAGCCGGGTTGAGTTGCCCACACAGCGAAACGATGAGTCTGGGTGGCCCGTCGCCTTCGTGCCGATCGTCAACGATCGGTCCAACGACCTGGAGCGGTTCGAATAACTCCTTGCGGAGAGAGTCGGAGCGCTCGGAGGGGAACCCTTGCACGTAGGATCTATCCGCGACAGCGTGTGCGAGCAGCTCCAACTCCTGATGGTCGAACGATTCTGGGTCGATTGAATCGCTGTCGACTGTCGCAAGGGTCTCCTCGAATGAATCGTCGGTAGAGACATCCCAAAACCAGAATAAACTATCGATGAACCCGACGAGCGGTGGGTCGGAGTGAGAGGTGGCTTCTAGAACCGTCTGTGGCTCCATCCCGCTGAGCAAGACATCGATATCCAACTCTGTGAGGAGCTCCGTAACGGCGTGTTCGTCGTAATCGTACACCTCGGTATAGAGGTCCTGGTTGATCGATGCGAATTTATGAGCTATATTCCGCCCTAAAAAATAGGCCTCACTGTCAGGGATCAAGTTCAGCAACTCTTTCGTCACAGAGGTTGCCTTTGAGACAGGACCGAACCCAAATCCCTCCGCGCAGACAAGTACCTGCATCGTCTTTGTAATATAGTACTTATTATAAACCATTGACGATGGCGTGGAGTGTTAGTAACCACATCCTAAACCAGAATAGAGTTGGTTGAGTTTGGTGCGTGCGTCGTCGGTCGAAGGACTACGAATCAACAGTACTGGAAAGAAACGGCGGTAGAAACACAGCGTGGACCGTCGACGGGAAAGACCGTTATCATACAGCTGTGTCGTCGTACTCGTGGCCTCCGGTTGCATCACATTGAGAATAATCTCGGCTTCAAACGGTGAAAGGCCAAGTTCCCGGGGCGCTCCGATGGTTAACCGTGCTTCGACGTACTCGTAGGCGTACTCAAGAGCGATAGCAAGCCCGCCGAGACCATGTCGCTGGATGTAGACGTCAGTGTCTCCATCCTGATCACGGCAGGCAACAGCAGGGATAAGTGCCGGTGTGATTGTTTGGGTTTCGCCGCCCGTCGAGAAGGCGAGTGTGATCGATTCGGCGTCGTATTCGCACGGTCACTGCTCATGGGTCTTCTTCACTAACCCAGCGGTTTCGAGGTGCTGCACGTAGCCGTGGGCGATCCCGGGGAGTAGCATCGACGAGACGGCGAAGTCGACAGCGGAACTCGTCTACGAACTCGTTCAACAGTCCGAGTGGACACTCACACCGGCTGTCGCCTACCCGCTCGTCGTGGGTGTCCTCGACGACACGGGCTTCCTGCAGGCTGCTGGACCTGCACAAATCCGCGACGTCTGTGAACTCCTGCCCCACATCGGGGGGAGAGAGGCAGATATTGCAGAACTGTTCGACCCGAAGCCACAACCGGGCGAACGGGCGGCCCAACTCAAGGCCACCGCACGTGCCCGGTTCTATCAGGCCCGGGACGTAGCCGTCGGGGTCACGCACGTCGGTAGCTTCGAGACCGCTGCTGCACACGCGCTCCGCGGCGCAGGCGTCGACTGCGCGCTGGTCTGGTCAGATCAGGGAGACCACGTCCGTGTTGTCGGACGCTGCTCCGATGCGTTCGCCGCTCGACTCAGTCTCGGTTCCGAGTTGCTCCCCACCCTCGGCGAGGCGTACGGCGGCGGTGGCGGTGGTCACGACGGAGCAGCAGGCGCTCGATTGAACGCCGACCCCTCACAGACGGACGTCACGGCGTGCATCCGGCGCGTGGTCGAAGATGAACTGGGTGTGAAGTTCGCCACGCTGGGCGATTGACTCGCCTTCGTAGTTACTCACCCGGAAATAGGGTGCGCTGAAACGGTTCGGAATCAAGGAGCGTTTTGATCAGAGGATCCGGATGGATCGATTCGCCGGACGCGACGAGTTCCGTGAGGAACGCTCCGACAGCCTGGAACTCCGAAGCGTGGACCAGCCACTGTTCTCTGCGGTCCCCGGTGCAATACTGGCTCATCACGAGACAGACGGCCGTGAGCTGCTCACACTGTTCGATAGCTTGGTCGAACTGCTCGTGAACGACGAACTCAAGGATGTCTGCCGTGTTACGCTGGAATGGATCGAGTTCGGGAACGAGTCGCGCAATAGTGTTCATCCGATCGTATAGGGTGTGTGACAAGGTAAGCTTGAGTACAGGAACCACGACTCGTGAGTGTTCCCCGACCAGGCGTTCTGCCACAGCGTTACCTTGACGTCGTAGAGTACGAAGTAGTCACGGACCGTCTCACAGCGCGAGCCTTGAGAGGCTTCAGACCCTGCTGTCGACCCGATAATCGCGGGATGGCGTCACCGTCGAACACGCTCAACCGACATCGAACCTGTCGACCGCGGCGGGGTCGGTGACGCCCCCTCCTATCCGGGCCGTGTGCTTCGCTACGTCGTTGCTGCCTTTCGGCACTCGCTTCGTGAGCAGGCCTCGACCGAATACAACGGCGACATCGTATTCTTGGAGGATACCAGAGTCACCTTCGAGGGGCGTCTGCTGTTGTTCGGTTCTGACGATGACTTACCGTTGTGGTCGATAGACCCCCCTGTAGCATCGCTCTACCTGGTTGTCACTTACAGCGCTATTTTTGTTATGTGTCTATGCTATTGAATTTTTAACATGCATGTTGTAACTGAATACCGTTGGTATATATTACACGCACTAAGCACGTTCTAAAAATTGAGATGATCAATGTTCACATCATTTTATACGATTCGACCAATTCAAATCTCGATTCCCCGACAATATCTTCATCCGGATGCTATCATCAACCGTAGTCTCTCTCGAACGTTTACGCTAGCCTTGGTGAATAGATGAGCCGTCACAGAGGTAGTTCCGACTGCAATTAGTACTATCAGCCTGATTTAGTGTTCTTTAGTCCCGTAACTCTCTACAAACAAAACTGTCAACCACCTCCGACACCAGAACTTGTGGCTCGAGAAAGCTGTTTACTGACTCCAGAAGCAAGACAGACTTGAGGCGGTTCCGGCGACTACAGTCGAGAATGCATGTTCACGTGGGGGTTGACATATTTTTTCACAGGTCAAACAAAGACACTGCAGTTTGATCAAACTGTTTACCAGGACAGATTTTTGTCAACCTAATACTAATTGAGCATGATGCCAAGACGTCCTGGAACCTCCCACTCCATTGTCGCGCTCCTTGCCATAATCTCTGGATCGTACCTGACGGATTTAGTCAAGTTGTATGTGAATGCCCAAGATATCCTCAGAGCAATCAACAATATCTCAGTCCTACTTGTGCAACAATCGCTCGTCGGCATAACACCGGAAAAACTATCATTCGCCATCGTAGCCAGTACTGTTGCAATTTCTTCTTCCATTTGGGGGGTGGGCATATCACCTCAAGATAATCAGGTGATGACTACAATCTATCATCCGGTATTAGTTGAATTTATTATAGATCTCAAACAATACAACCATGTCTGTTGAAATCACTCGACTCGTCTGCATTATTTGAGACAGATGATGGTTGTGGTAAGAGACGGTCACTCTGAGCAATCATCTGCTCTATGGACATGTACACGCTCTGTTTGATAGTGTGTGACCGAGTGGATTCAGTAACTTCAGCAGTGCTTCTCCAGGCCTCTGTTGAAGGATTCTCAGATAGTCGTTTGTCACACAAATTTAATAATACACTAGTGTATCCGATTCTATGTGACTCGTATTCATCATAGTAAGCCTCGAGTGGGATGGGCTCTTGCAGGGGTCCCCGTCATCATCTCAATGCTACAGGCGATATCGTCACTAGGAGGAAGTACATCATTGCGTTGGGTTCCGGGTCTCGGGGGGTTCTTCGATGTGTATGCCTCGATTCAGGTCATTTTCTATGCGGCGCAACTGTTCTACGAACAGCCCGCACTCGTCTCTGGCTTGTTCATCCTCATCGCCATTGCGTGGGTAGTCCAAGGTGGACTTATGTTCTCGCGTCTACAGAAGGAGCCTTACGCGCGTCCGACTGCAGCAGGGGCGGTCATCTTAACTGGTGTCCTGTATTTATTCCTGTTCATTGGGCTCTGGTGAATCGCCATACTGCGGTTGATTTGGCTATGTTGCGGCACGCTTGATGTTATGAACGACACATTTCAAGACGAGTTCACGGAATTCACGGAACCACGTTCGCGCTCGCACGGCGTCGCCGTGCGTGCGCTTGATCGACGAGAAGACGGTCTCACACATCGATATTTGACGGTATCGAGGCCCATCGACCCGCGCGTTATGCGCGTGGTCGATGGGTCGGAAGATGCGATGTTTAATCAGCGGTCTCACGCCTTCTTCGCGTAGTTTTTCGCGTAACTGCATCCAGTCGTAGCCTTTGTCGGCGGCGAGGCTGTGCAGGTCGCCTGCGTTGCGGGAGGCGACCTGCCAGCCGAGTTGTGTGTCGTGAGTTTTCTCGGTCGTACAATGAACGTCGAGAACAGCTTGGGTTTGAGTATCGACGAGAGCCGTCGCTTTGAGTGTCTGAACGCGGTAATTCGTGCGGCGGCAGTAGTGCTTGCTAGCGTTTTCGCGGTCGAAAAACGTGGCATCAATGGCGGCGTGACCCGAGAGGTCGTGCAGTTGCGCCGACAGGCGCAGCAGCACTCGCCAGACCTTCATCTGAAACCTATCAAATGCCTTAACGAGCGTCGAGTGATCTGGGAGATCGCCCTCTTCGAGGCCGATCTCGGCGAGAATATGCGGCATTTCGCTCAGCAGATCGAGTGCGTTGCGGTACGACTCACCGAGGTAAATCCGCAGACAGTGCAGCGATACAAGGGCGTAGTCGGCGAAGCCGCCACCCCCTTCGGGGGCGGCGACTTCGCCTCGGTCACCAACAACATTTTTAGCCAACGTGACCGCTTTGCTCGTGAAGCGGGAGATTTTCGACATAGGCATCGACAGTCTTCCGCTTCAACTCCTTTGAATTAACGAACGAACCCACCGCCGTCTAGTGATTCACCAGAGCCTTTCGGACAGGTCGCCGGCGAAGTATTCCCCCGCCGCACGGAGAAGAGTGCTTGCGACGGCATCTGGCGTCCGTGCCTCGTCTTCGACTGGGATGTCTGGGTAGTCAGGAGACAGCAGGGCTGGTGTGAAGTCGAACTGCTCGCAGCCCCATCCGGCGATGGTGAGCGACCATTCTGTCCCGACGACCACGTTTCGAGTAATGCCGTGAAGTGAGTGGACATTCGTGAGCCCCTCACTCAGCCGCTGGGTGCAGTCGACGGGGTCGTGGTTCCCGGGTACCGCGAGTACTGGAACTCCCTGCTCATCGAGACGCTCGAGGAATGCCCGGCCCCGTTTTTCGTAGGCTTCGCCGGCCGACACGGACTTGGCATGCTCGCGGTTCTCGTCGACCACGTCACCCAGAGACAGCACGAGGTCGTGTGTTTCGACCGGGAGGTCTACAACCGGATATTGCGCTCCTGTCGCCCGGAGGTGTAGATCGGAGATGACCAGTAAGTCAACGGTAGGGCCCTCGACACGACAGATGGGTTTAGATTCAGTCATCTGCCTGCAGGGCGTTCTCAGCGGTGGTTCGATCCGGGAATCGTTCGCCGCAGGCCAGATAGTCGACCAACCTGTCGGTCGCTAACGGGCGGTAGTCGAGTAGCTCGACCGAGAAATTGACACGTCGGCTATCGTGGTCGACGAAAGGGAATTGGTCCGGCCAGTTGTTGTGGTGGTGGCCGTGAAGCAGCCACCCATTCCAGTTCGAGGGGCCGTCTGCTGGGTCGTGGATGGCATAGAACGGAACTCCGCGGTGCTCAAACCGAAACTCTTCAACGAACTGGACCCGGTCCAGTTCTTCTAGTACAGTGCCATCGTGGTTGCCCAGCAGAAAGACAATCTCGCCGTTGAGTTCGTTGAGCCAGTCCAGCAGAGCCGCAGCTGACGTACGAATAGTCAAATCGCCACCGTACAGCACTTCGTCATTTGAGTCGATAATGGAATTCCAGTGTTCGACCAGCGTCTCGTTCATCTCCTCGACTGAGTTGAACGGTCGGTCACAGTAATTGATGATGTTGTCGTGGTCAAGGTGAAGATCGGAGATGAGGTAGTCCATTATATCTCGGTTGTCAAGTTTTCACTCGTAGTATTTGTCCAATACTGTTCCATCATCAGTGTATCTGAATACTACTTATGTAGGGGACAAGTTTCTTGATATCCGACTAATTAGTACTGAATCACCCTGAATGAGTTCTGCAGTCTCGAATCGTTGGCAGGTACTTGCCATCGTGTCCTTTATGATTGTACTTGCTGGCTGTGGGGGAAACCCATTACCAGCGGATAATGAAGTAACTATCAGTGATCAGGTTGATCGAGATTGTGACGGAGCATCCCGTTCCGTGGTAGTGGATATGTCTGTCGTGCTTGGAATTGAACAGCCTGCGGATGGGGATACGAACGTCTTGGTTTTCGCTGAGACTGGTGCCGAGAGTCAAAACCAGATTCACCAATTCGAGTCAGTAAGCGGCTGGGAATTAAACGAGAGGCTTGAATTGTCGGCGTCAGATCTCAATAATCCAGATGGACCCGTGGCAATCACAGTGAGGGCAGTCAGACCGGGCTTCTTCGAAGATCGACTGATTTCTTCTGGATCAACAACAACATTTGAGGTTGAATCGGCAGGGGAAGACAGTTCATCGCTCGATGCATCCTTCACAATCTCCAATCCCCGTCCAAATCGGAGTGAAGAAACCCAGCTAACTGTCGATTCAGTAGAATCGCAATGCGATATCGTCTCGTATAGTTGGGATGTCGACGGCGATGGTGACTTCGAGCAATCGGGAAACCAGATCACCGTCTCGTATTCGAATGACGGCCATCATGAGATCACACTCCGTGTAGAAGATAGTGGAGGTGTAACTCGAGAGACGACGCAGGAGTTACTCGTTTTCCATGATCCGGACGGCGACGGAATCACGACTGCGTATGAACGCGACGCCGGAACCGATCCATATGATTACGATACAGATAACGACCTTTTTAGCGACCGTATTGATCCGATGCCGAAATCAGCATTGGTTCCCACTGGGCTCGTCCACGTCGCGCTGGCCGCGGCGCTGTACCTCGGCGCCGTTCCGTACCGGGGACGGGTGCGCCGGTGGATCGATCAGCTGTGGTGAACGTTTTTCTACCGATGTACCGACGTTCGTGTAAATGCACGTAAGCGAACTCAGCAACCTCGCGGTCGCGGCAGCGACGGGCGTGTTCGCCGGGGGACTCCTAGTCCTGCTGTTCCAAGAGCTACCGACGGTTCCGCTCTCCGGGTCGTACATCCAGCTCCAAGTGCTGCTCTTCTTCGCTTTCGTCGGACTGCTCGCCGCGTTAGCCGTCTACAGCGAAACGGCACAGGGGCGACTCGTCGTCGCATTCCTGCTCACGTGGAGCGTCGCGAGTGTCGTCGGCGTCGTCGCCACGAGGTTCGCTCTCGGATCGGTGCTCCCGTTCACCGTCGCCGCCGTCGTCGCGGGCGGCGGCGGCGTGTTTGCGGGCCGTGTCAACGTCTCCGCCCGGCGCGCGCTGTTTCACCTCGCGGCGCTGATCGCGACGGTGCTGTTCGTCTTCGGCGTCATCTTCGTCGGCGTCTCCGTCTACGCGTCGGGCAACCCCGTGCTCGTGGTCCCGTTCGTCGTGCTGGCCGTGGGGTATTTCGCATCTCTCAGCGGCGTCAGAACGGAACTCGCGGCCCTGTGAGGACTTCTCTCGGAGCGTCCTCGGACGGACGCCAAACTACTCTCGCGTGATCCCGGACGACTTCTCCTGTGCGCGCTGTTCGGCCGACATGGAGTCCTTGCGGTCCTCGTAGCGGGTGATGGCGTCCCGGTTCTCCAGGACGTCCTCGTTGACCTCGTCCTTGACGAGCGCGGCAGAGGCGAATCCGACCTCGATGGCGGCGGTTGCGGTGTCGCCGTCGACGTCGAGCTCGGCGTGGGCGACCGGGTTCGCCTCCGAAGGCACGTCGATGTCGAAGCTGAACTGCGGCGGGTCGTCGACGTTCAGGTCGGGGACGTCGACGACGAGCTCCCCGCCCCGCCGCTCGACGTTCGGGTCCTTGATCTTCGTCGGAAGCTCCTGCATCACGTTGTCGACGGACGCGCCGTTGGCCGGTCGGAGCGTGAGCGTCGGGTTCGTCGCGACGACGCTCCGGGCGTCGCGGATCTGTCCCTCGAAGAAGTCCCCGATCCCGCGTCCAGAGTTCTTGTGCTCCATCGTCCCGCCGGAGGCGTCGCTGATCGCCTCGTTGACGGCCGGGTCGTAGCCGCTGCCGACGCCGGCGGTGTGAACCGTGATGCCCTGATCGCTCAGGTCTCCGGCCGCGGCACCGTGTTTCTCGGCCTTCGTCGTCGTGAGCCCGTCGAGCGCGCGCTTGAACGCCGACTCGTTGGTCCGGTTCGGCTGGCCGTCGCTGATGAGCAGGATCCACTCGACCGCGTCGGTCGAGCCGCTGGAGAGGAACCCGCCGCCCCCGCGCATCTTATCGAGGAGCTGCCGCGACTTTTCGAGGCCGTCCATGATGTTCGTGTTGCCGTCGGCCTCGATACCCTCGACGGACGATCGCACGCGGCCGTACCGGTTGCCCGCCACCGGATTCGCGACGATGGAGGCGTCGTCGTCGAACTCGACGACGCCGAACTGGTCGTCCGACGAGAGGTGTTCCACCGCCGACTCGACGCCCTGCTTGGCGGCCTCGATGTCTCCCCCGCGCATGGAGTAGCTCGAATCGACGCAGAAGACGACGTGGAGGGGCAGCTCGCCGCGCCCCGTGTCGTCCGGGTGGATCTGAAGCTGGCAGGCGGTCTCACCGCCGTCTCTTGGGAGCTCCTCGCGAGAAAGGGTGTAGGACAGTCGGTGACCCATATCGGGTCCATCTGTGTCGATTTCAATAGTTGTTTCCCCGACGTGAACTGCGATCAACCCCCTTCCTCCGAGAGAACTGGCGACGCATCCGAGGCGGAGTCCAGCGGATCGCCGCAGCGAGTTGATCCGACCGAAAAGGTATTCCACCTCTCGCCGAACAGTCATATCGATGGCCGGGGAGGACCTGAACGCCAACGACCCGTACGACGTGCTGGGGCTCTCGCGCGGCGCGACCGAGGACGAGGTCGAGCAGCGCGCCCGGAGCCTGCTGGACAAGTACGACGGCGACCACGACGCCCGGACGGCGATCAACGAGGCGTTCGAGGAGATCCAACAGCGCCCCAGCCCCGTCGAGGTGGGCGACACGACGGTCGTTCCACTCCTCGTCTCCGCGACGCCGGACACGATATCTGTCGGCGGGGAGGTGACGATCAGGGTCACCGATCACACGGACGACGGCGTTTCCGGCGTGGGACTACAGCGCAAGCGCGACAACCGCCGGGTCGCGAAGACCGACGACGACGGCACCGAGACCGTCCGCTTCAACGACGCGGACACCTTCACGATCGTCGCGAGCAAGAACCAGCACCCGGAGCCTGACCACGAGTACAAGGACGGCGAGGTCGAGGTCGAGGTCCAGCGGCAGCGCGACTCGCTCTCGTTCGACGCCTGCCCCGACGCGGTCGAGGTCGGCGAGGAGTTCGCGGTCCGGGTCGTCGACTCGAACGGCAATCCGCAGCGGGACGTGACGGTCACGACCGACGCCGGTTCCTCGACGTCGACCGACGGCAGCGGCGAGGCGACGCTGACGGCCGACCGCGTCGGGCAGCTCACCGTCGAGGCGTCGAAGCCACCGTCGTCGTCGACGGAGTTCTCGAACGCCGAGGCGACCGTCTCGGTCAAACAGCGGCAGGTCGACCTGCGGTTCGACCAGTCGCCGACGCGGCTCTCCGTCGACGCGCGCGGGACGTTCAAAGTCGTTGACGAGGACGGGTCGCCGGTCCGGGGAGTGAACGTCTCGGTCGGCTCGGCCGGCGGCACGACAGATGGCTCCGGTGAGGCGACGCTGTCGTTCGATGACGTCACACCCGGAACGCGGACCGTCACGGCCTCGAAGGGAGACACCGGCGGGCTCACCTTCACCGACGCCCGCACCGAGGTCGAGGTGACGAAGCGGACGAGCGACCTGGAGCTACGGCCGCTCGATTCGCCCGTCGTCGGCGAGTCCGTCCGCTTCGAGGTCACCGCGGACGGGGGCGGCGTCCAGTACGCGACCGTCCGGTCGTTCGACGGCACCGTCGCGGAGACAGACGGTGACGGCGTCGCGCGGCTGACGTTCGACTCCTTCGGGAAGACGACCGTCGTCGCCTCGAAGCCGGACACCGAGCAGACGATATACGGACAGGGATCGTGTTCCGTCGACGTCGAGCGAACGACGGAGCAGCTCCGCATCTCGGAGTACGACTCGACCGCGGACGGCCGCGACATCGAGGCGGGCGACGACGTCGTCGCGACGGTGGTCTCGGTCGGCGGTGGCCCCGTCGAGGGCGCCATCGTCGAGGCCGAGGACGGAACCTCGGACGAGACGGACGGCGACGGCGAAGCGACGGTGACGTTCAACGCGCAGGGCCGGAAGCGACTCACGGCGTCGAAGCCACCGGACGAACGGGCGAGCTACGAGAGCCACACGGAGCACGTGGAGGTCAAACAGCGGACGAAGGAGCTGTTCCTGGAGAGCGTCAACGCCCCGCGGTCGGTCTCCTCGGGCGACCCCGTCACGTTCCGCGTCGTCGACGAGCTCGGGAATGGGCTCGCCGACACGACCGTCTACGCCAAAGACGAGCGCGACCAGCGCAAGGAGACGGACCGACACGGCGAGGTCACCTTCGAGTTCGACGTCGACAGCCCCCAGTTCATCGAGGTGTACGCGCGACCCGACAACGACCAGTTCGACCGCTACGACAGCGAGACAATCCGGGTGACGCCGTAACGGGGTTTCAGTCGCTATCAGACAGCGAAATTTTCACCTAAATATTATTGTGGGTTAGAAAATATATCAGACCGACTCATGCAAATCGGCGTAGACCTCGGCACGACGAACAGCGTTGTCGCCAGACTCGACGAGAACGGCGATCCCGAGATCCTCGAGAACGAGCGCGGTGACCGCAAGACGCCGTCCGTCGTTCAGTTCCCGGACGACGGCGGCGTCATCGTCGGCACCACCGCGAAAAACAACCGGATGTCGGCGCCGGACCGGACGGTCCAGCGCGTCAAGCGACACATGGGCGACGAGGACTGGACCGTCGGCATCGACGGCGAGGAGTGGGGGCCCGAGGCGATATCGGCGGAGATTCTCAAGAAGCTCGTCGAGGACGCCGAGGAGGCGACGGGCGAGTCGGTCGAGGACATTGTCGTCACCGTCCCGGCGTACTTCGGACCGAAGGAACGGAACGCGACCGTCAACGCGGCCAAGATCGCCGGGTTCGATGAGGAGAACGTCGAGTTACTCAACGAGCCGACCAGCGCGTGTCTCCGCTACGGGATCGGTGATACGGACGCCGGAACCGTCTTCGTCTACGACATGGGCGGCGGGACGTTCGACGCGACGCTGATGAACGTGACGCCCGACGGCGGGTTCGAGGTCGAGGGCGTCAAGGGCGGTCAGCGGCTCGGTGGCGAGGACTTCGACGACGAACTGTACGACCACGTGCGGGGCGAGATGATCGACGCCGGACACCCCGATCCGGAGGACAACAGCGCGCTGAAGGCGGACATCTACGAGAAATTGACCAAGCTGAAACACGACCTCTCACAGACGGACTCCGGTTCCGTCTCAATCATGGTCGGCCCAGGAGACTCGTTCAACGTCGACCTCACCCGGGACGAGTTCGACGGGATGACCGAACACCTCGTCGACGAGACGTTCGACTACGTCGACGCCCTGTTCGACCACGAGAAGGTCGACGCCACCAAAGACGACGTGGACGAACTGCTGCTGGTCGGGGGATCGACCCGGATCCCCAAGGTTCAGGAGCGCGTTGAGGACTACTTCGACATGGAACCGTCGAAGGGAGTCGACCAAGACTACGTCGTCGCTGAGGGTGCCGCCCTCCAGACGGAACTCGAGCCCCAGGGCGGCGGTGACGGGGGAGAAGAAGGCGGCGACGGCAACACCAGCGGCAAGATCGTCCTCCCGCGGGACATCGGACTGAAAACGGTCGATCCCGACAGCGACAAGGAGACGTTCGAGATGATCCTCTCCGAGCAGACCTCGGTCGAGGCCTCCGAGTCGAAACGCGGGTTCCGCAAGGTCGACAAGCAGTCGCCGAAGATCACCATCGAGATCCTGGAGGGCGGGAAGGCGCTCGCCGAGGAGAACGACAAGCTCGGCGAGTTCGAACTCAAGAACCTCGACGAGGGCTCTGACCCCGAGTTCGAAGTGACGTTCACCGTCGACGAGGAGGGGAAACTCCACGCCGAGGCGACGAACCTCGACACCGGGCGGACGGCCGAGACGACGCTGGAGATCGGCCTCACCGAGGCGGAGATCGAAGACCAAATCGAGCGGAGCGAAGAGAAGCATGCCGACACGGTCACGAGAGACTGACGGTCAGACTCCACCGACCGCGCGGGGGCCGTTTCCCGCACGCAACCGGTTTCCATGACAGACACGAACTCCACTCCCATCGGACTCGGGATCGACTTTCGAGCGACGGGTATCGCCGGCGCGCTCAGCGACGGGCGGGAAGCGGAGCTGCTCGCGGGACCGACCGGCGAGCCGCGCTCGCCCCCGGAGCTACACACGACCGAGGACGGCGTCCGCGCCCGCCCGCCCGGCTTCGAGCCAGAGCCGAACCGGCGAATCCCCGTCCTCCCGCAGTACGGAGACGGACGACCGGAGTACCTCTCGGGCGACACCGCCCGGCTCGAACTCGAGGTGGAATCGCTGTTCGCTGACCTGGTCGACGGGTGGCGAGAGAGCGCGCCGACTTCGCTGGAGGCGCTGGGCGCCGAACCCACCGACGAGGGACTGCCGCCCAACGCCGTGGTCTCGGTCCCGGGGGTCTACGACCGCGAGGACCGCGAGACCGTGTCACGAGCGCTCGAGGCGACCGGGATCGACGTCGGGGCCGTCGTCAGGGCCCCGGTCGCCGTCGCCGCCGCGGAGTTCCCGGCCGTCTCGGAGCCGCAGCTCCTCGTCGTCGTCGACATCGGCTCCCACTGGTTCGACGCGGCGCTGGTCCGAATCGATCCCGATGAGGCGACCTACCGCGTGGTCTCGCGGGTCAGTGAGCCGGGAATCGGCCGCGACGCCATGGACGAGGCGCTCGCGGAGTGGGCCATCGAGCGGACCGCCAGCGCGGAGAACCGACGGGTGACCTACGACGAGCGCTCGATCGAACACCTCCGCGAGGCGGCCGGCGACGCGCTCGAATCCGTCACGAACGACACCGACGGGTCGATCGCGGCCGACGAGGTGCCCGGGCTCACGAGCGACGACGGCCGAACCCTCGGAGTCGACGTCGACGTGGACATGTCCGACGCGTACGAAGCGATCGAACCGGTCGAGAAGGCGGTCATCGGTCGCCTCAGGGAACTCTTCGACGCGACCGATGTCGGACGGTCGGACGTCGATAAGGTGGTAGTCGCCGGACTGGGCGTCGATCCGGTGCCGATATCGAACGCGGTCTCGGGTTTCCTCGACCGACCGCTGAGCGAGCCTCGGCTCGGCGGGCGCGAGACGGTCTCGGTGCGGGGAGCGGCGCTGCTAGCGAATCAACTCCGGGAGGCCGGCGAGTCGCCGGTTCGGTCGGACACCCTCGATAGGGATATCGGCTTGCTCGTTCCGACCGAGGAGGGGACGACCTTCGAAACCGTCGTGCCGGGCTCCGTCCCCGTCGGCAGTTCCCGGGAGGTGACCCTGAAGACGACGCGGGACGATCAGACGCGAGGCAGAGTGACCGTGGCGAGCAGACACCGCGGCTCCGGCGAGGTCGCGGCGGAGAGTTCCTACGAGATCGCCGGGATCCCCCCGCGTCAGGCCGGCGAGGGGCGCGTCACGCTGGCCGTAACGGTCCGCTCCGAGGAGGCGGGCGGCATTGAGGTCACTCCGTCGTTCCCGACGGACGGCGACGCGACACTCTCGCTCGATCCGCCGACGGAAACGGCGCCGCGGCTCACGCGCCTCAAGGCGGACCTGTCGGACTTCGATACGTCCGTCGCGGACGACGCGGCGCTCGCGACCCGCGCCGAAACCTACGGCGACCCGATCAACGACCTCTCGCCGCGATCGATTCTGGGGCGGATCATGAGCGTCCGGTACAACCTCTGGCACACGGCCCAGGCGGACGCCACCCTCGACCCGTCCGACGTCGAGAACCTCCTCAAGGAGTTCACTTCCGGCATGCGACGACTCGGCGTTGAGCCGATAACGCCAGAGCCCGGCGACGAGAAAGACCTCGAGGAACACACCGTCTGGGACACGCGTCCCTCAGAACAGCCCGACGATACGGTGTTGGAGGTCCGTAAGCCCGGATACCGCATCGGCGACTTCGTCGAACAGACGGCCGACGTCATCATCAGCAAGGGCGAGCCGGAGACGACTAACGAGCAGTCAGCGGAGGACCCCGAAGCGACCGCCGACGAATCCGATACGGGTACCGCCGAGCAGGAGAGGGAGGCTACCGACGATGCCGAATCGACCACCGGCGACGCCGAAGCGGCTACCGACGACCCGCCGGATACCACGGCCGAATCGAGATCGACCGAGGGACGTCCACGCGGTGAGTCGTCGGCCGAACGGACCCCCGCGGACGAGGCTCCGACCGAAGAGGATACTCCCGATTCGAGAGCGCGCGACGAAGACCGCTGACGGCGCCGTCGTGGCGGGGTGCTGACACCTGATCCGTCCGACAGGTCGGGACACCGACGGTCTCCGGGGAACGTCTATTTTAACTACCGGGTTGCGAGCACGTGGTCGACCGCGATGTTTCGTATTTTTATTGTTGAGAGTGTGTCTTTCGAAGTCGCCGACCGAGAGACGTGGCAAAGCAATTATGTTCAGAGGTTACAACGGAACTGTATGAACAAAGACGAGTTGATCAACGTGGGGCTCATCGTCGTCTTCGGCGTCCTCATCGGCGCGAGTACGACGCTGTACCGCGGTATGCTTCCCACGACCTTCTCCGCCGATCTCATCGAGTTACACTACTCCATCGCGCACGTGCTCATCGGGACAATGCCCGTCCTCTTTCTCCAGGCTGACACACCACAGGGACGCGCGACGGCGATATTCTTCTTTCTCGCCGTCTCTATCACCGTGATGGTCTCGCCGGTTCGGGTCCTCCTCAACGGGATGATCGGCGCGACCGTCCTGTTCGGGAGCGTCGCCTACTTCCGATTCTTCACGGGACAGAGCACCCACTTCCTCGGAGCCGTCGCCTTCCTCATCGTCGAGATGTACGCCTACACGGTCTGGATAATGGGCCGAGCGTACCTGGAGACCGGCGACCTCCTATTCATATTACCGCCCGTGTTTACGACGGCCATGGTCGGACTTCTCCTGAACGCCCTCCGGACGGAGTACCGGAAGGCGACGTCTGGTACCGCGGGTTCGCAGGGGTGGGGACTGTGAGCGAGAACCCCGACGAGGTGATGTTGATGGCGGGCCAGCGCGGTGGGAAGTCGACCCTCCTCGGTGCCATGGCGATCAAGATCAAACAGTCGCAGCGGTCAAGCGCCGTCGGATCGAACTCCTGGCGCGACGTGATCAGCAACGTGGTCTCGACAGACGACCTCGTCGGGAACTACAGCGTGACCTACGGCGACGAGGCGGAGTTCGAAGACGAGATCGTCGAACGCATGCGGGGTTCCTACCGGTACCCCGCACAGACCGACCGCCGCGACACCTACATCGTCGAGTTCAACCTCAACGCCGCCCAGTCGATGGCGAAGACGATCACCGTTGCGGCGATGGACATCCCCGGAGAGGCACAGGAGGCCGCGGTACAGCGGCTCCGAAACGGGAACTACGACGAGGACGAGGTCCAAGAGAAGTACCAATCGACCGGTATCACTCCGCAGCGCGGGGCCATCAGAGAGCGGATAAACGACGACACGAAGGCGATAAACACCGAGGAGTGGGAGTGGGCGTACCTCTACCACTACCTCCGGAGCGACCGGGTCATATTCCTCTATAACCTCTACAAGAAGATGTTCCGCGACGACATCGACGGCATCATCGACGCCGGGCTGTTGCGGCTGGCTGACGACGACGACAAGACGGGGCTGCTGCTGTTCACCGCGACGGATATGCTGGATTACGACCCCGACGACTACACGATCAGTCTCCTCGGACGCGGGAGCATCAACACGCGGTACTTCGACGATGACCTGGTCCGGGAGATCGACAAACAGGTCCCGGGGAACAAAGGCGACGACGTCCTCGAACTCGTCAGCGAGGCGCGAGACAAGAGCATGGACCTGTTCGGCGTCTCCGTTCCCGAGGGGAACAAAGACGAGATCGAACACTCACAGGGGAAAGTCGTCCTCAAGGGGTTTGAGAACGTCGGTCGCTGGCTCAAGAACACCACGTAACGAATTATGTACCAGGACATCGAGTTCCGCCACGGACTGTACGACTTTCAGGGGCATCACGCGGGGACGAAACTTGGGCGAAGCGACGCCGCGGAACAGGCGATCGTCGACCTCGTCGATGGCGCGGACATGGCGCTGTATCGCAAGGAGGGGTACTTCTTCGACGCGATCGACGACCGCACGTTCGTCTTCGGGCGGCTCGTCGAGTGGAACTCGGTCAGGTCGGGGGAGTGCTTCTTCGACCTGTACGCGACGCCGCTCGATAACCTCCGCGAC
The DNA here is from genome assembly GCF_014530665.1 of Haloferax sp. AS1. Classification (NCBI taxonomy): domain Archaea; kingdom Methanobacteriati; phylum Methanobacteriota; class Halobacteria; order Halobacteriales; family Haloferacaceae; genus Haloferax; species Haloferax sp. AS1. The sequence goes on along the minus strand of NZ_SPSA01000002.1, from coordinate 326,932 downwards.
GTCTCGGTCAACGATCTGGCGAACGAGTTGTTCGAACGGAGCCAGCGGATCACGGAGAAACAGCAGTCGGTCGAACCGACCGTCACCGTATCGGTCCGGGTCGACGGCGACGGCCCGGGAGCCACCGCCGGCGGTTCGGGAGTGGATCCGCACGCGGAGTCCGAAACGAGCCGAACGGAGACGTCCAGGTCGGACCGTGACCGCCTCGGCGAGTCGGATCCGGACGCCAACGCAACCGACCGCGCCGGCGAGGGAGGCCCCGACGACGCGGTCCCGAACCGTGCGGCGGAGGAACGCGGGCGCGGGAACGACGGCACCCCGGACGCTCCCTCCGCCGACGCGGCCGCGGGCTCCGTCGAGTCCGACGAGACTAGCGACGTGGGGAGTCCGGACGAGGACCCGAACGCGCCGCCCACGGAGCGGACCGACGCGATCTCCGACGACGACGTCGAATTTGTCGCGCAGTTCTGGGAACGGTATCGCCGCGGGACCGATCCGGTCACGGTGTCTATCGACGGCGTCGACAGGATGGCGCGACTGGTCGACGGAACGCTCTCGAACGTTCGGTTCGTCTCGCGAGTGGACGACGAGGGCGACCCCTATCACTTCGACGTCGTCGGCGGCGAATCAGGGGAGCCGTACGACGTCTCGGAGCTCGTCGAGGCCATTCGGGCGGCCGCGGCGGATGGGACGCTAACCTGGGAGGACCTCCCGACCTACGAGGAGGAGCTGAACGAGTTGATCGAGAGACACAGCGAGTACCTCCGTCCGACGTTCAAGCAGGCGACAGACAGAGACGAGTTCGGGATGCCACCAGAGGCGTTCCGCGACCACTTCGACGCGAAGCGGGCAACCGGCCTCGACGAGTCCAAGGTCGGGTTCTACTGGGACCTGTGGACGGCGTTCGTCGACGACTACTGGACGACCCTCGCCACGTTCGAAGCCGTCGTTCAGCGGCGCGCCGCCGAGACGCTCGCGGACGCCGTCGACCCGAGCGTCGGCCTCGTCGACGAGGGCGAAGCAGAGGGCGGCCGATTTATTGATCGGGTGAGCGGGCTCGTGACCGGTGGAGACGAACGGGGTACCGATGCCGGGGTTGCCCGGAACGTCGACGTGAATCACGTCGATGACGAGGAGATCGACGCGGTGACGCGCCGACTGAGCGAGGTGGCCTTCGAGGAGGCGTGTGAACGACTCGACGGACCCGTCAGCGACGAACTCCGCGAGCGGCTCCGGCAGCGAACGGAGCGGATCTCCGTGGAGACCGTCCGACGACTGGACGAGATCCGCGGCTCGCGCGCCTATCGCGAGACCTACCGCGACAGAAGGGGCTCCGGGGAGTGACGCCGCAAAATCCCTCGTCTTCCTCGGATTCTCTCCGCTGACCTGCCTCTCGCTCGCCGATCCGACGTCCAAGCCGGAGTAACTTCTAAATGCGATTGTACGGATGAGCTACACGATGGGACTCATCGACGCGGCCGCGGACATCGTCGAAGAGATCAGCGACGAGGGGACCGGCCAGACTGACGCGGGCGACGCCTCCTCGGGCGTCGTCCGCGCCTCGGCGCGGTGTATGTACTCGGAAGGCCCGTTTACGATCCGATTCGAGCGGCGGGGCAACGCGTGGGCGGCCACGAGCACGTCGAAACCGACGGGCGGCGACGGAAGAGGCGGGTCGTCCGGCACCGCACAGGTGTCCGGCCAGTTCGAGTTTCCGCCGGAGTACGAGGGTTGTCCACACTGTTCGAACACCGGCCTGTTCGTCTGTGCGGACTGCGACAACATCGCATGTTGGGACGGGAACACGAACCCCGTCGTCTGCCCGTGGTGTTCCGCCGAGAACCCCATCGAGGGCGACATCGAAAATATTGAGGCGACGGAAGCGGCGTCGAACGACCGTTCGACCACCGGATCGACCGACAGCGGAGTGACTTCTGGAACGACCGATAGCGGCGCGACCTCTGAACCGACCGACAGCGGATCGACGTCGATCCGGCGCGAGGAATAGATGTCCGCTTCCCGACACGCGACAGCGGCGCAAGCCGACGACGCTACGGCGAACGCGCTCACTGCCGGTTCCAAACCGCGCGACCATGATTGAGGCGCTGTTCGACGGGAGCAGCGCCACCCTTCTCCGATACGGCATCTTCTGTCTGTTCGTCGGTGTCGGGATCGTGTTCAGCGACCGCCTCTCTCGGTCCGTCGGGCTGAGCGCGCGAGCCAGCACGCTCGTCGTCCTCGCTCTCGGCGCTATGGTCTGGTACGGCTGGTCGGGCACGTACCTCCGCTGGACCCGGCTGTTCGGGACGGCCCTCGCCACGTTGCTCCCACTGGCCGTCTGCTTCAACCTCTTCCGCGAAATCGTGTGGGACTCACCGTGATCGGGCTCGTACTCGACTGGTTTCTGGCACCCGAGCCCGGCGCGTTCCCGGTCCGATTGATGGTGATCGGACTCGGCGTCCTCCTCGCCGGTGGCGTCGCGAGGGCGCTCCGACAGGTAACGAGCAGGCGAGCGTTGTTGGTCGGCGGGACGCTCCTCAGTGCGGGTTACTGGTTCACCTCAATCGCCGTACTCAGGGGGTCGTACGACCTCTACGCCGCGTACCTCTACCTACTCTTCCATGCCACGGAGGGCGCGGCGGCCGCACACTTCTACCGGAGAGTCGTCCACGCGTTCCAACAGCGCTCGCTGCCGGGTGGCGGCCAAGTACGGACGCGCGTGCTGCATCTCGCTGCGCTGTTCTCCGTCGTTCTCTCCGGTGTCGGACTCTTCGCCTATCGCTCTGGGGTACGCTCCGTCACGGGACAGGCGGTGTCGATCGGGCTGACGTACACTATCATCGCGGTCGGCGTGACGTCGCTCGGGGTCTGGTGGCGCGTCCGACCGCTCAGAAACGACTACCGGATACCGACGCTCCTCGGATTCGCTGCGTGTGTCACCGGCGCGGAACTGTACGGCTACGCGACCCCGAGCCTCGACATCATCGTCGCCCTCGCCGGTGCCGCGGTCCACGTGTCCGGCTTCTGGATCGCGGTGGGCGTCTGGGTCCTTCGCGGTCACCTGCTCCCATGAGACGTCGCGCGCGACTCACGGGTAGAGTGCGGCCGAGGATCGACGCCGGCCGCCTCACCGGAACGTATCGCGCCGATGTACAGAAATCGAGTCAACTTCGTTGAGTGCCTCCGTCGCCACATCTCCAAGTTCTCCGGCCTCAATGTGAGAGTATCGTTCACGAACCATCTCTTCGGAGTTATCGAGATACCGGGCCGCCACCGTGTACCCAAACGCGCGGACAAGTACTTCCCCCATCCCGCGTCGACCACCGTACGGAGCAAGATAATCGTGTTTCGGATGGTCGATATCGATCTCTGCGGTCTCCGATAGCCGTTGGAGAATCGACCGTGCTCCGTCCGTCGTAATCGACGGCGGTCGAATATCCTCGTCGAGCGCCAGCAGGAGGTCTCGGGCATACTCCTCACGGCGTTCACCAATTGCTTCTGGGCGTTCCCCTCGGTCGGCTAGCTCTTCCCGGACGAGCTCTGCGAGCGTCCGTTGGTCGAACGTCGGAAACACCGGCCAGCGCTCCGTCGGCGGATCCATCAGCTGGCGGTAGCTCCGCAGCGGTGAGATCACCGGGTCGGGGAGACTGGCGGCGTCCCACTGCTGTTTCTTCCGGTAGACGTCCATACTGCCGTCGTCGAGGGAGAGGTCCTCCCAGCGGACGCCGCGCCGGCGCGGGTCGTTCGGATCGCGGAGGAGTTCTCCGACCCGAACGGCGGTGTACGCGAGGACGAACACCAGCGCTCGGTCACGAGCGGCTTTCAGCGCCGCGTAGCGCGCTCGCTGCTTGTCGAGGGGGTCAGTATCCTCTGGAAGGGTCGTGTACGCCTCGACGGCGTCGCGGGCCCGTTCGTCGACGTGGCGGGTGAGGGCGTGGCGCTGTTCCGACGTCCAAGCCTGCTGGTCACCGGGTTTGCGGCCGTCGTCCTCCGGCAGCGGTGCCATCGCACTGGCCCGCTGCGCATAATGCGCCTCGAGATACCCTTCGTTGACACACCACCCACACCAGGCAGAGATATAGCGGTAATAGGTTTGTACCGTGTTCTGCTTAAGCCCCCGATCTCCACCGAGATGTCGGGCGTACTCCCTGAACACGCGTTCGTCGAGATCGTCGAAGGTCGGCTCGCGGTCGACGTCGTCGGGGACGATCCCGGTCCAGTCGTCGGCGCCGCGGTCGCCGGCGGCCCACTCAGCGAACCGATCGAGTTCGCGGGCTGCGTTGCGTCGATAGTTCCCGCCGTCGCCACCACGGCCTTTCCCTTTGTCCTGGAGGTAGCGCTCGAAGCTGTCGTCGAGCGGCGTCGAAAGCGCTCGATCAGGCATCCACCGGCCCTCCACCGTCCTGCGGGCCCGGTCTCGGTGCCTCTACCCTGGGGGATGCGCCGTCGTGAGGCGGTTGCAGCATTCGTGCTTCACCGACGGCGGCGGGGTACTTCAAAGTGGTCGTGATTATTCAACTAATCATATGTTGTTGTCCTCACCCCGAATCGGCTGATTTCACCCCTCTCAACCCGTGTGAGTTAACAAATCCACCTCAATAAACTGTATAGTGCTATACCAAAGTCGGGAGAGTGAAGTTCACAACCTCGGAGGATGGATTTGATGTGTGCCTTTCTTTCAGCTTGGCCTATAGTGGACTATCTGATTAGTACACCTGCTCACCGACCGTCGAGGAATCTGCCAACTCAAAGGGATTTCCGATCATTAAGCGAGATACGATATGTATGTTCAAAAGCTATCTGCGAACTTACTTATGTTGATAGAATATAGTTGAATTCATGACTCAGCAGCGTCGTGCTGTTTCTTCAGTCATTGCAGTTGTTTTGATGGTTGCAGTTGTCGTTATTCTCAGTGCAACCGTTTCTGCTGCCGTTCTTAGCATTACAGAAGATCTCAATGAACCAGCTCCGACAGTTGCGCAAACGAGTGGCGATTTTATTCCGGGAGCGGACGATCAAGAAGTGCGGGTGACCCACGTTGCTGGCGACAGCGTAAGGGTTGAAAACATCGAGATAATCGTTAGAGCGTCCGGTCCTGACGTGGATACTAAGGAACGGCTCATCAATCTACCGGCAGATGGTAGTGATATTGACGAAGAAAACTTACAAAACGATAATGGGTTGATTAGTAAGGGGTACGGAGATGCCGGTCCCGCGGACCCGAACCAAGTGATTATAGAAGATTATCCGACTGATGACAACGTCTGGGATGTCGGTGAAACGATTCAATTCGAAATAAATGTCGGTGAAGCCGACTTCCGAAGCCAACCCGATAGGACAGGCCCAAACGCGGATAAACTCGAAATCACGATTGTTCATACTGAGTCAAACGCGATACTGTTTGAAGAGGTGTTTAGACCCTAACTGGTGAAGGATCGCACACAACTGTCTTGATATGGAACTAGTGGTTTCACACATTGGTCAGTAAACCTCCTGTACTGACCGCAACCGGATCAGAATCTGTCACTTTCTAAGGATTTCAACAGAGCGGCACTGTCTAGTTAAGCCAGTTTGAGGAACGAGCAGGTCGTTGAGTGTGTTTGGGATGGAGCTCGCAGACCTGCTCGATTGAAGCCATCTGGTTTTGAGTCGTCCGTATAGGAGACGGAGAGTTTCAGACGAACCCTTGTGGGATTGAAGCATCCTCCGGCGTCTCGCGTGCTTGCCGGGTTGCTTGTTTCAGACGAACCCTTGTGGGATTGAAGCACTCGTTGGTCAACGACCGAGCAGAATCGCTCGTCGTTTCAGACGAACCCTTGTGGGATTGAAGCGAGGTCCACGGGACCGACGGCAACGTTTACGAGAGTTGTTTCAGACGAACCCTTGTGGGATTGAAGCA
>NZ_SPSA01000002.1:320684-320933 GCF_014530665.1 Haloferax sp. AS1 | reverse complement strand
TTCAGACGAACCCTTGTGGGATTGAAGCAAAGCACTCGTCAAAGAGATCGACACCCGCGACCGGGGTTTCAGACGAACCCTTGTGGGATTGAAGCGTCCGACGAAGATAGACGGCGTCGAGCACGCCCGTTTCAGACGAACCCTTGTGGGATTGAAGCACCGAGCGAGTCACCGAGAAGCCGGTCGAAGTCCGAGGGTTTCAGACGAACCCTTGTGGGATTGAAGCTCGACCGGTGACACGGACGAAGT
>NZ_SPSA01000002.1:287180-320584 GCF_014530665.1 Haloferax sp. AS1 | reverse complement strand
ACTACAATTTTCAGAGACCACATCAAGCGCTCGATGGGCGAACACCGGTTGAGGAGGTCACTAACTAGACAGTGCCGTACAGTTGGCACTGTCTAGATAAGGAACGAGCAGGTCGAAGAGTTAGTGATCTATGCTACTCTCAAACCTGCTCAAAGAGAGTTTAGACACTGCTACGTTTGAATGTTGGCAGCGCGAGCGGACGGCGAACGCCCTGACGGGCGTCCTCAGAACGCTTCGCGTTCTGATGGGTTGCACGAGAGCAAAGCTCTCGTGAACGTCGCGTCCACTCATGCATCCAAGTTTCTTTTAAATCCGCCGCAAAGCACTCGCTGACCAGGTCTGCGAGCTTCATCCCAAATTAACTCAACGACCTGCTCGCTTCTCAAACTGGCTTAACTAGACAGTGCCGTACAGTTCGGTGTGCCGTTTTTAATAGGCTTTGTGCCGAGTTACCGTGGCTAGCCATCAGAACCCTCTTTGGTGCTGCTTGAGGCTGGATCGAATAGATGGAATTTCCCGAAGCATTGGTCGGGATCGTATTCGCCATTTTGGCGCTCATTAGCGGCTTCTTCTTCATGACAGCAGGGATTGGTCTATCACTGATTCCTCCCTCCGTTCCGATCTTCGGATCCGCCTCCCAGATCTCCTCTGTAATCTATGTTTTCGGTGGTGGTATACTCGCGACTCTGGGCTGTGTTGGACTGTACTCGATACTCCGTAATTCGCTTAGAGGTTCGCGAGGAAGAGGAGGATTTAACCGATAATCCAGTTGTTCGATAGTCTATCCTCGCTTCATCGAAACAGCTGTTCCAGCCAAACCCAGACCCGTTGTATCCTTTACTTTCACCCTGGTTAGCGTGCCTTTTTGAAACTACAGCGATGTGTTAGATGTATGGACGATAAGAGTAAGAATCAGCTCGGCGGTGGGGCCATTGGCGGTGCCCTTGGGGCAGCAGCTGGCGGTCCCGCTGGTGCAGTCGTCGGTGCGACAATAGGTGGGTGGCTGTTCGGACGGGAGAGCGACCACAACGATACTCTCCGTAAGACGTTTTCGGCAGTCAAGGAGTCGACGAGTGACGACGCGCATCTCTACGTCTCCCATATCGATCCTGCCGGAGCCGAATCGACGAGTCCCCAGGGTGTTATCGACGGTGTCAACGGCGAACCCGATCTCATCTCGATTGACTCAACGAGTGCGAATTTGATCGTCGAGGTCGAGACGATGAAGGCGATCGCCGAAAACGGGAGTCACGCGCTGGAGCAGCTTCAGGACTACCGAACGTCGGGCTTCAAACGTGTTCTCGTCGTTCCTGAAGACGAGATCGAAACTGCCGTTGAGTGGGTAGAAACACATGAAGACCAGGGTACTCTGGAGGGATCAATCACGGTTGCATCCCCCGAGCGGATTGCGAATGTACTCTAATTTCCCGACCTACGAGCCCGAGCGAGTACGATTCTCAACGAACTCCTGTGCCCACTTATCGAGGAACTCTACTGTCTCCAGGCGTTCATCGACTGAGCCATCGTCAGCCAGGTGAAGGAGGGAAGTCTCGGGGTCATCTTCTTCGGACCATCCGGTAACAACCCACGGCTTCTCGTCGGTTTTCACAATTTCGCCGTCAATATTCGTTGCACAAGCGGATTGGGCGAGATTCAGCCGATCCGACGTTTCGATGAGCGTCGCCGCTACCCAGTTGAACAAGGGGCTTCCTGGGGCGAGGAACCTGAGTGAGGGGTACTCGTCCGCCGTCTCGGGGTCGAAAGTGACACCGATTCCCCCATGCTGATTTGCGATACTTGCAGCGAGTGTATCTTCGTTTTCCTCCGCTGTGGCGGGTGCATCACCCGAATGCTGGAGACAATAAATGGACTCCGTGTCCTCCGGTTCGCTGAGGTCGAACTCGATATCTAATTGCGACAGTGAATCGAAATAGACCCCTGCTTCGTTGAGGGTCTCGTTCTCCAAGAAAACCCCTTTAATCGCATCTACGGTGTAGACCGGGTCTCGGTTTTCATCCGGGTTCCCGACTCTCCCGAGATCAGGGTGAGAGTAGGTTTCCCAGGCATCTAAGCGCGCTTCTTGGATGACCTGTTCACGCAAGGGGCGGTCGCTGTCGATTTCTGCGAGTGAATCTTTGAGTTCGACTGGATCGTCATCTCCCTGCTGTTTCTCGATATCTCGTTCGATGTCCCGCTCGAGTTCCTCGTATTCATCGCTGTCGGCTTTTGCCCCCTTTACCATCGTTGCCTCCCGAATCTTCGACCCGACACTGGACAGAATCGGTTGCATATCGCCGACGACGTACTCGAACAGGCCGATGCGGTCGTCCAGTCGGTCGTAGATATCTGATTCGACGGTGTCCTCGTAGCTGTAGTTGAGGATGTACACGTCGTCGTATTCTTGGCCGATGCGGTCGATACGACCAATCCGCTGCTCCACGCGCATCGGATTCCAGGGGAGGTCGTAGTTAATCATCGCACCGCATTCCTGGAGGTTGAGCCCCTCACTCGCGGAGTCCGTACACACGAGAATATCGACTTCGCCGTCGTTGTCGGAAAATTCTCGCTTAACTCGTTCTTTTCCGACGTTCCGCCAAGTGTCCTCATCCTCGTCGTACATCTCACCCCCGTCACCCGAATAGCAGGCGATATTTTCGCCGTACTTCCAGCGAAGCTCCCGACGGACGAAGTGCATCGTGTCTTTGTACTGTGTGAAGACGATAATTCGGCTCCGCCCTTTCCGGTCGAGCATGTCGAGGTCCTCGTACAACTGATCCATCTTCGGGTCATCGTCAACCTGCTTGACCTCCTGAATGAACGACTCAAGCTCCTCGATCTCCTCCTTAAGGAGATTGATACCCTCGTCCGTAAGACTCGGAGCCAGCTCGGTGAGATCCACGTTCAACACGTCCTCGCCGGCGTCTTCCATCTCAGCGATCTCTTCTTCGTCGAAATCGCTCAACGCATCGAGTGCAGCCTGGCGGTCCTCATCCTGTTCGTCCCGGATACGCTTCCGTCGTTCGAGCACCTTCCGCTGGGTTCGGAGCTTCTCAAGTCGCGACGAGAGGCTTTGGGAAATGGCGTAGACACTGCTGGTGAGTCGCTGGCGATATGTGGTCATCACGAACCCGATTGCTCGCGCTTCCGTCTCCGTCGACTGCTGGGCCTTCTTGTAGAAGGTCCGTGTGTAGTCGTCGATCCGGTCGTACACCCGGCGGGTCTGATCGTAAAGTTCGATCCGTCGACGTTCGGGTTTTCGGGTCGGGACCGTCGCCTCGAGTAGCCCTGCTTTACGGTATTTCCTGAGCGTATCCCGGGTATTTCGGTGGATGCACGCATCTATCGGCGTTGCCCATGTGAACACGTCTTGGAGAACGTCCCAACCGTCCTCACTGAGCTCGTCAAGTGCGTCGAGGCGATCACTTCGTGAGGAGATAATCATCTCCTCGTTCAGCACTGATTCCGGATACAGGAGCCGCTTGAGCTTGGTATCCTCATCCGCCCCGAACGGGTCGATTTGCTCATCGATCGCGGTGTCTACTTTTCGTCGGTAGTCGTCGTACTGTTGTCCATACCCTCGTGCCAGGTTACACGCTTGAAGCAATCGCTGCTTCGCGACGCCTCGGCCTTGGTCTTCTAATCCGAGTTCGTCGACGATCCCTTCGAGGACGACGTCCGCGTACTCAATCGAGGAATCAAAGCGATCCTGGAAGGTTCCATCGAGGGTTGCCTGCGACGGTTCACTAGATGTCGAGCGAGACGAGAGATCTGCCCCTCCTTCGATAACGGTTGACAGCGCCTGGCGAGTCTCGAAGAACTCGACGAATTGATCGCGGTTGTCCCATGCCTCGGGGATATCGAGGAGTGTCAGGAGATCGTATAGCTCGCGGTGGTGAAGCTGCATCGGCGTCGCGGTGAGCAAGTAGTAGCAGTGAGTGTGATCGCGTAATCGTTCGAGCAGATTGTAGAAGTTGCTCCCATGACGAGCATTGTGTGACTCGTCGACGACGACTGCGTCCCAGACACCTTCTCGACCGTCCACGTTGCGTCCCCGGCAGCTCGCTGGGATGTCGTCCCTCGTGCGGACTGTCCCCTCATCTGCGGGAGCGACCTGCTCCCACCGGCCTGTGAGACGTGCTGTGTGCCAGGACATGATGATGACTGTCGGTGTCGGATCGTCCTTCCGAGTATGTGCGAACCGCCACATCGGGCTGTTCGTCCACGCCTCGTCTCGCCGGTCCGCATCGATGTCCAGGTCACCGGCCCCCGGGACTGGATGCTCTTGTCCGACGGAATCGATGAAGGCGTAATCGTAGTCACTCCCACGGTCGTACCGGTAGGCGTTGATATTGAACTTCTCCCAGAGCTCTTCTTGCCACTGCACGGCGAGACTGGCGGGTGTGAGAACGAGCGAGTTCTCGAGTTCGCCTGTCAGTCCGAGTCGGGAGAGCGTCAGGCCGACCTCGATAGTTTTCCCGAGCCCGACCTCGTCGCAGAGGAGGTAGGAGTTGGGATACGTATTGACCGCCGTATCGGAGACGACCCGCTGATGTGGCCACGGGTCGATTGTGCTTGCTTCCTCGGCGAGCTGGAGGCTGCCAGGGGCCTGTGCCCCATCGGCTAGAATTCGCCCCTTGTCACCGTCGGTCGGTGCTTCGGGCTCTCGTATTCTCTCGACGATCTGTGATACCTCGACATCGTTGTCTGGGGCCTTCCAGTCGATGAGTTCCTCCTTCAACGCTTCCGGCAGATCGTAGACGTCGACGTAGTCGTGGTCGTCCTTCCACAGTTGCTTGAACGACTTTCGGTCGCCTTCGACGTAGGGTGCTTGGCCGTCGTCCCACGATCGGTGGACTTTGAACCGTTCGTAATTCCGCGTCCAGCCGCCAGCCGTCTCGTTGATGCTCCCCTCGAACGAGGTTCTATTCCCGTCTTCATCTCGGAATATGCCTACTTTGGGGTGGAAGATGCCCCACTCCCCTCGGCTTGGGACTGCAATCTTCAGTTCGAGACGGTCCTCGCGAAGGAGCCAGGCGAGCAGCTGAAGTTGCTGGTCTAGTGTTTCATCGTCCAGGTCCGTCAGGTTCTCATCGAGATCGTCGGCGAGTGCCTCCAGCACAGGTCGATCCTTCGGTTGTAGCTGTGCGCCGACGATCAGACGCATCCGGCCGTCGTTTGCAACGAGTGCCTCGATTCCATTCGCTGCTGCAGCAAGTGATCCACTGTCGAAGTAGCCCGCAATCCGATTGTACTCGACGCTACGCTCAAGGGCGGGAACGTAGAACTCCTTGATAAGATGAGACGCGTCTTCGCTTGGCTGACTTTCGTAGATAGACTGCCACTCGTAGTCACGGAGAGACATAGCCATCTGATATTGACGTATGCCTGCTCCAGAACATAAAGAGTAGGTACATTTGAATAACGCAGCACAGAATTTTTGCGCGACCGCTCGGTGGTGTTTATCATGCAAACTGGAAAGAAACCCTTCAAGAACCTCGTTCCGGGCCGTGACCTGTTCTATGTCCCGAAATACCAACGGAACTACTCGTGGGACAAAAAGCAACGTCGCGAACTCTGGGAGGATCTTCTCGAGTCCCTCGACAAAACACACTACATCGGCACATTCCTCATCGAAGACTCGGACGAGTCAGATAGCGGTCTGTACGATGAGGTTGGTATCATCGACGGGCAGCAGCGACTGACGACACTCTTGATCATGCTCTTCGAACTACAGGAACAGTTCGATGCTCACGGGAGAGAGGAGTACGCGGTCGACATCTTGGACAATTATCTCGTAGCCTCAGACCAGCAGCGGCTTCGCCTCCAGGAAGACGACGATGCGAAATTCTTCAAGAAATACATCCTCGAGGACGTCATCGATACCGAAAAATCGACGCAAAGCTCGAACCCCGAAGCGGAGTACACGCTCGACACCCCCTCGAAACGCCGACTCGCGGATACGAAGTCGTTCTTCCGCGAGAAGTTGGAGGACGCACCTCCAGAGCACACCGACTACGACGACCCGGTAGAATTCCACACTGACCTCTACTCGACGATTCAGAACCTCGATCTCCTCGCGTATGTCGTTGAATCCCGTGCTGAAGCGGCGCGCATTTTCCAGACAGTCAACGACCGCGGGAAGGGGCTTACCGACCTCGAAATCACGAAGAGCTACCTGATGCACCGGCTGGCGCTGGTCACTGACGATGGGCCTCGCGACGGGAACGGCGAGGAAGAACAACGAACTGAGGGGCTCATCAACATCGTCCAAGAGAACTTCGGCGAGATCTACTCAAACATCGAGCAGATCACCGATACCGATGTCGGTAGTGGACTCGACGAAGACCAGATTCAACGTTACCACTTCATCCTCTGGGACCCGAACTGGACGACGAGCTACGACAAGCGGTACTACCAGAACCATCTTGAGTACGTCAAGAAGGCGTTCGCGATGGACAACGGTGAACTCCCCGAGGAGATCATCGAGTATACGAACGACCTGAAACGGTCCTTCCAGCGGCTTCGAGAACTGGTCACGCTGGATGGAATCAACAGCAATCGGATCGAGACGCGGCTGGAGAACCTCTATGCCGTTGGTCGCCTTGGGAATTTCTACCCGCTCCTCATCACTGCCTACGACCAGTACACCCGCGATCACATCTCCGAACCGGAGTTTGTCCGCCTCCTCGAGAAGATCGAGACGTTCATCGTCAGAACGTATCTGATCGAGCAGAAGGCCGCAGATACGGGACGAACGAGAGCCTATCCACTGGCGCGTCAGCTCTACTACAACGACCCTGGCAAGCAGGCAGACGACATCAGTCCAAGTTCCGTCGACGATGTCATCGACAAGCTGGCTGACCACGTCCACAACTACTGCGACGACGATACCCTGATGGACACGCTCTACGAGGCTGACGTCTATTCCTACTACAGCGATTCCAACCGGAAGAACGAGCTTCGGTACCTGCTGTATGCGTACGAGCTCTCGCTGGAACGCGAACGAGAGAACATCCCCTTCGAGGTCCAGAAGGTCGTCGACAACGAGGATGACCGCTTCACGATCGAGCACGTCTGGCCACAGACCGTCTCGGACGAGTTCCCCGAGCACCTCCACGAGACTATCAACGAGAACAGCGACCGGCTGGGCAATCTTGCGTTGATGACCATCGAGGATAACGCCGGCAATCAGAACGACCCCTTCGAGAAAAAGAAAGCCGCCTTGGATGAGTCCAAGTTCCGGATGCTCAACGAAATCTTCGAGAACATGGAGTGGAACGAAGTGACGATCGACGAACGGGAGAGGCGAATTCTAAATGTGATTCGGAACCGTTGGCCGGATGAGGTAGCACGCCAGAAAGAGGAATCTCCTCCTTCAGCTTGGCAAGAAGATTAGGAACTTAGAAATCTTTCAGACGTCCTTGATGCTCTTCATCTTCTTCGCGATTATTGAAGATCTCTGCGTCGAGATCAAGATCAAGAAGATCTCCTGTGTCTCCTGCAGCGAGGTCTCGTGCTAATTCCCAGTCCCCGTGATCTTGTGGTAGAACACGTAGTAACGCTTCCAAAGTAGCTTTAAATGCAGGATCGGAATTACAGTTTCTATCATTCATCCAGTTCCAAGCCTCAGTAGCTCCACGAGCGTCATAGATATGCATCGCTGCATGGACCTTATCCAAAGCCGTGGAGAAGGATAATGAATCCGGATTTACCGGCTTGCGTCCAGACCGAGCATCTGGATCTTTGTTAATGCTCTGTACGCGGTCTCCGTGAGGTCTGAGAATGATGTTATCTTGGCTCTTCCTCCACATTCGTCTCTCGTCCTTCAGAGTAGAGATGTTTGTACCTACTCCGATAGCGAGTCTATTTGCTTCGTCGAATGGGAATTTTTTGGCCCCGAAGACGAACCAGGAAAGAAGATACCATCGGGTATCTTGGTCAACGTCCTGAACTTCCTTATTAAGATATTTCTCGGTTAGGTAATCCAGAACGGCTTTTCGAGCTTCATCTAAGGCAGCCTCTGGCCGGACTTCTTCGCCCTGTGAATTCACGACAGGATAATTTTCTGTAAATACTTGTAGAGTGGGCCCGAACGAAGCTAAGATCAGGTCCACTTTTGTAAAGTCTACATCTCGTTCTTCTAATGAGCGCACCCGCTCAACAGCTGCATCTTTTGTCTCCTTTCTTATATCATCCCATAAACTAGCAGACTCATCTCGTTCGTCTCTCTTTTCACTTGTCAGTAGTATCGTACTTTCTGCTGAATTCCGGCCCTGTTGTTGAACTCGATCAGGGGTTTCAGTGCTGATCGGGTGGGTTGCAGAGATGGTAAACCCTGCCTCAATAAGTCCAGTAGTCAGGGTGTCCCACGCTTCAGTTTCCTTATGAGTAAACATCATTGTGAAGACTCCATCATCTGCCAAGGTACGATGGATCTCCGCAAACATCTCTGTCATCCTACGCTCATACTTTTGCCGGGCGAGTTCCTTCTTTGAGGTCCCCTCTCCAGCTATCCCTTCGAACAGTGATGGATTGGCGACCGCCTCTGTCTCCTTGTCTGTAACTTCATCTAGGAACCAAGTTGGATAGAGGTCTCCTAGATATTTTTTCAACCACACATAAAAGAAATCGGATAATTCTGCGTACATGATACTACTGTAGTAGGGTGGATCCAGTACAACAGCATCAACGGATTCATCGTCAATTGATAGGTTGGCTGCGTCGCCTTGGAAAATTTGAAGAGGTGTATTTGCTTCCCCGGACAGTTCTTTAAGTTCTTCGTATACTTCCACTATTGAGTCTAAGACCCATTGATATCCGTGATCCTCCGTGATGAGGTGACTTTCTGCGAAATCCCACGCAAACGCAAAGTCAGATCCCGCGAAGGTGTGACCGATTTTTGGTCGGGAGGCATCCCAAGCGGACATCCTACTATTATAGTCGAGTGCCTTGTCAGAGCCGATAGCTAAGAATGTGAGGATTGCTTCGGCCTCCTCGTCAGAGTAAGTGGATCGAATTTCAGGCTTGCATTCCTCGAAGGCCTGCCAGTATGTGTGGTGAGCAAGCAGCTGACGGGGTGAAAACATATCTCGCCACTCGAAAATTCCACGGCGTCTCGGTTCCGAAGTCTTCTCCCCTTCAGGAATTTCAGTCGCAAGGAACGTAGATAGGTCTGGGTCATTTTCGACCCGGTTTACTGCTTTAGAGATCGCCGTTTTTTCTTCTTTATTCGTTACTCGGAACCCACGCTTTCCCCGTTGCTCGCGTCTTACTGCCAGACTTTGATAATCGAAGTCGTCTGACTGAAGTTTTGAGTTGATTTCTTCTCCATCAATCACCACATCGCAATTCAAGCAGGTCGCTTTTCCATGTGAGATTGTCCCACTAGTCGGGTTGAATTCCGATGTTTCTACATCCTCCGGAATACGCACTATCTCGAAATCAGCACTAAGTTCCTCTTCATCGACTATTGGACGGATTGCTGTTCCTCTGACTGGGTTTGTATCCTTATCTAACCACCAATTGCCAGCAAGCGGTAGGTCGAATCCACAGTCTGGACAGGTGATCCGGTGTGCCCAGATTGTCTCGAGGACTCTTTCTCCTGGATTGCTGGGATAATATTCCTCTAGGTTTTCTCTTGCAATCTCGTTAATTCGCTCTCCCCACTTTTGGATGTCATCAGAGAGATCCGTTTGGATTCTCGGATGTTCCAGTACCGCTTTTAGAATGACTGAGGCTACTGGATTTAGCTCGTTTGCTATTGTTGGAAAACCGTACCTTAGACTCTCAAACGGAATGGAACCTCCACCTGCCGTGGAGTCCATCACCGTAGGTAGTTCACCGCCCCAAGCTGTTCTCACAGTCTTGTGAAGGCGATTTCTTTCTTCGCCTTGTGGTACTCTCTTGTACGACTTCCTATATCCGTATAAGTCGTAAACCCTCCCAGACCATTCACTCTTCATCTCCTTTTTCTTTCTAACGTGCTCTGCTACGGTATCTTCAGGCGATTTATTATCTGGGTTTATTTCCATCCACCGTAGTAGAGTGTCATCGTCGACGGAATCCGGCAGAACTGAAGCTAGGATGGCTAGTCGAGAGGCTGGAGTTGGTCGCCTGGCCCACCAGTTATGAATGTAATTCTGTGGTGGGAGATCTGAGTAATTTTTTCGCTCGCGTTCGTTTTCAATACCGACGGCTCTGATTGGAAGTGGGTCTTGGATCTTTAGACGGGGTCGGTTTCTATTTTCCTCAGTCATGGTTACTTATGATGTGTTAATAGTGTTCGAAGGGCTTTCTCGCCGCTAGGGCTATTTGGTGAACGACACTTGGCGTGCCAATAGTAGCACTCTTCAAGACTCATCCGTGCAACGCCACGGGTGAGCGCTCGCATCCGATCGACTCGCTGTAGTGGTTTGATTCCGATGAATCCGAGTGAGAGCCTAACCCCCGGCTCCTCGGGGATTAGGACGGTTGCGGATCCTGTCCCGGTAATCAACGATGGATCGATGTCGGTGTCTCTAAGGGCTTCATCGAAGAGTTGCAGCAGACACCGGAGACGGGCACCTGAGAGTCGCCGAATCTTCATCGCGACCCAGTCGTCCCATGTCCAATCTTCTGAACCCTCGACGTCTTCATCGATCACTTCGTGGAACGGATACGTTTTCGACGACTGTTGACGGCGCCGTTCTAGCCGTCGCTTCCGTGCGTCAGCCTGTTCGGTCGGAAGCAACTCGTAGAGCGTGACCGTCACTTCGTTCCCCGTCTCGTCGCGCACGAGGGCGAACGTAGGACGACCACCATAGATGCTACTTCCTAGGGCGAAGGACTGTGCCCGTTCCTCGTCTCGTTGAATGCTCATGAGTCGTCACCATCGATGCTCGTCGGTCCGCCGGCCTGCGCTCTGACGGTGATGTTCGTCCCGTCGAGTTCGTCACCGAGCTGGGCGAGCACATCGTCTTCGTCGCCGTCGATAGCCTCGGGTTCGTCCATCTGGAACTTAAAGCTCAGCTTGACCTTCTGATTCCCGCCTGTCCGGTCGCTGAAGCCCTCAGGACTCTGATTCAGCGTCGTGAAGGCGTCGAGGGGTCCGGTGAAGTTGGCGTTGAAGGTTGCTTCACCGTTGCCCATATCGGCACGACTCTTGTAGTCAAGGTCCACCGTGATGGACTCGCCTCGAGATTTCACGGGCGACCGCTGGGCGACGAAGGACCCGTGCTTGAACGGCTGGTCGCCTTCGATCTGGACGATGAGTGAGTCGATCCCCGGCGTCGCGTCACCGCTGGCTTGCGACATAGCGTGACCCCGGATCTCGCTGAAGGCTCGCTTCGCACTCATCGACCCGGTGGATTTGTTCCAGGTGCCACCGGGACCCGTCTTGCAGTCCTCACAGAGGACGGGTTCGTCGGCTTTCGTTTTGCCTTCGACCTGGTCTCCACATTTGTCACACTCAGCGGGCTTGTTCCGACACACCTCACAGAGTTTGTGAACGCTCTGAGGAGGGAGGTCCTTGCCACAGTTTGCACATTCCGTCAGCTCCGGCGGCCGAATCTCGTCGGCGTGCTGATCCAGGAGGTCCTCGATACTCGCGAAGAGTTCGTATTCGTCGCCGATCTTGACCTGCGAGTCCGTGATCGAGGTCGTAACATCCGGTGAATCCGGAAGCGGCGCGTCATGCTGCCAATTGTCGGGCTGGGACTGCGCGTTCCAGTACGCGGTCTCCGTTTCACTGTCCCAGTATGCGTACTCGTGATCCGAAACCATTCGTGCGATAGTCTTTCGCAGCGGTTTCGTACTTAAGAGGAAGGGCAGCCCCGGCTTCCGGGCGAACTGTGCTTCCAGATCTGCCGTCGTCATCCGCCGCTTTTGACTCTGCCAGAGCTTCTGCTCGAACCAGACCTTCCCTTTGGGCTGGTCGTCGTCTCGGATGATCCGGTTCATGTCATCGAGCGTGGTCCGGACCGCGTCGACGAGCTTCGTCCCACCGCCAGCGTCGACGGACGTGATGGTGACGTGCGTCAGCCCGTCGTCCTCGACGTAGAACAAGTGGCGATAGACGTTCCGAACGCTTTCACCAAGGAGTCCTCGTGCTTCGTCCTCCCTGTCACGGAGCTCCTGCAGCTGCTCATCGGAAAGGTCCGCTGTCTGCTGAGAGTCATCTCGGAGGTCCTCGATGGCTTCAAGCCGCGTAGCCTGGTCGATAGCGTTCTGGAGAAGTTGTGAATCAGGTGCCAAGAAGAGGACGTAGTTCTTGTAGGAACGGCTCTGAATCGTGCCCCCGTGTTTCGCGGCCGTCTTCTCGTACAGCTCCTGAATCTTATCCGGAACTTCTGTTTCCTGCCCTCGTTCGGTTTGCACCGGTGCCGTGAGCATATGCATAATCGAGAGCGTGGGGGTGGAGCCGGCGTCCGATACGTCCGCTGGCTCTTCGGGGAACATCTCGATATTGAAGCCCCCACTCCCAACCTCACGGTCCAGCCGTGCTTCGAACCGGCTTCGGGCTTGCTCCTCGGAGGTGTTCTGAATCCGCTGGTCGATGATCCGAATCAGGTTTGGTTCGGCCTTGAACCGGATCTGATCCTCGTCGTAGAGGTAGTAACAGGCGACGTTCATATCGTCGCCGCCGAGGTTCTTCAGTGCGTTATCGTAGTGGTCGAAGGAGACGTCGGGATGTCCCACCGCCTCGTTGAGCCCACGCCGAGCGATACCTGACGCCTGCTCACCGAATGCGAGGCTGTTCCAGAGAACCGTCGTCGTGATGTGGGTTCCAAGCGCGGGAATTCCCTTCTCCGTCCACTTCTGGTCCTCGAGTTGCGCGTGCGCGGTCTCGTCACGCGTGTAGATGTCGGCGGTCACCGCAGCGCTCAGGTCGACAAATTCGAACAGTGATTCGTTGAGTGTCGCCCGGATGCTCCCATCCGGAGCATCATCCCCTGGCGTGAGATCATAGAGTCGGAGGAAGTGCCGGTCGTACTCGCCGGGCTGGTGATTCCAGAGATAGTGGATCGCTCGGCCGAGCAATTTCAGTGCTCCACGGGTCCGCTGGAAGTCTGGGATCGTGTCGATCTTCTCGGTGAGTGTCTCAATGACGGTGGGGTGGAACGGGTACTCCCGTTCGAGCTTCGAGCGATAACTATCCTCGCTGACCTCCTGCGGGAACTGGCGCGGCGCGTCGTCGTAGAAGTGGAAGTACTGTTCAGCCACCGAAGCTGCGGTTCCAGTGTCGATTTCATCGAACAGCCGGTGCTGGAGAACAGCTCCGACTTCGGTTTCTCCAGTAGGAGTGATCACCTTCTGCTGGCGCTGAACGACGGCGTCCAGCTCATCAACTAGACGGCGAACCTCCTCGGCCTCCTCTTTGAATGCCGAGTCCGCAATACTGTAGATAACCGTGAGCGTGTCGACCTGGGCTGCCGTCTCCAGCAGCGATTTCATGAAGGAGACGGTCTGACTGGCCAGCGTTGCCCCGCCGACCTCGAGCGTCGACGCGTCCTCAAGATACTCGGCGATCTCGTCGATGAGGACCACCGAAGGCTGGTCACTCTGTTCGAGGAGGTCTTTCAGAGTATTCTGACCGGGGGCCTGCCGGTCGCGGTCGTAGTCCTCGATCACACGGTAGCCGTCGACCCCGAATAGTTGGTACGCGATCTCACCCCACATCGTGTTCGTGTCCGGGGCGTTCGGGTCAGTCCGACTACTCCGGGCACTCCGGGCGTCGACATGCCCACCAACGAAGATGGCTGAATTTGCTTCGAGTCCATCTGAAACAGCATCCAGATACTCGCTTGCCAGTTCGTCCTTGTCGACGAACTTGGAGAGGTTCCCAATTTCAGTCGGGCTGTTCGCGAGATGGTACGAGGCAATTAGGTCGTGCGTTTTCCCGCCGCCGAAGGTCGTATCGAGACAGAGGATGCTGCTCTTGTATCCGTGGGTTTCCCGGTCTGCCGCAGCTAGAAAACGTCCGGAGAGATTGCTCAGGAGGGTAGTCAATCCTTCTGTCGGATACGTTGTATCAAAAAATTCCGCAGCGTCCCGATACACAGGGGCGGCTTCATCGGGCTCGTGAGCGACGGTCGCGAGGTTTGCGGCGAATTGCTCCTCCTCCAACGTCCCGTCGATAACGTCGGAGCGAGGCTGACAAGCCTCGAAGAGCGAAGTCACCTCTTCCTTTTGTGTACTCATCGTATGACAAGACGTGGTTTTCACACCACCTTAAAAGTTCGAACCTGAGTGGCTCATCTGCGGTAGCCATTTGTTACTGGCGTTGCTGCCAAAACGGCAAATCGGCTTATTCGAATTCTGTGAGACTCTTGTTCTGGAGATTCGAGGGATTGCGTCCAATTTGAATGAGTTCAAATCGAGAGAGATCAATATCTGTGACCTCGGCTATTGAGGAGTATTCAGCGTCTGAGAGGGATCCGACTTCGATGGCTGTCAGTGGATGCTGTGTGAGGAAGTAGCTGCTTGCAAGACCGGTAGGTGAAACGACGAGAACCTTCTTACTCTCTACTGACTGTAGCCTGACTTCTGCATCCCTATACTGGTAGATTTCCCCGGACAGCGACTCCACAGGGAAGAGGTTGGAAGCATCTCCGTGTTCAACGTACCCGCCTGCAGTGTAAAAATGCTCAACACTCATCCATATCACTAAAATAATGCTTGATACTTATTTCTTGTGGGGATACTATAATCGGGTCTCAACTCACACTCTTTCGACACAATGGATCGGGACCTGTACCAGTGTACAGCGGGGGATCTTGCGACAAAATCTGTTGACACGATACCGGCTGAGTGGTCTGTAGAGCAGGGACGTGAGTGGCTGTCTGAGAACGGCTACGATGTCTCACCTGTCGTCGAGGGTGAACAGCCTGTGGGGTTCGTCGCGATAGAGGATCTTTTAGATGTTCCTGACAGTGCGTCAGTCTTCGAACATCGCAACCCCATTACGCTCGAAGAAATAATCTCCACGGATGCTGATTTCGGGAGCTCACTTTCGGCCCTCTATGACGAGGGATTCTACTTTCTCGGTGGCCGCAACCAAGTGACGGGTGTCCTCACTCGAGCAGATTTGAACACCTCACCAGCCTATATTCACCTCTACGATCGGCTGTCGCTTCTTGAAGAGAGTCTCCGAGATCTGATCACCGCTGAAGCGCCAGACTGGAAGGATAATAGTGAGATCGATCTTTATCGGGACGAAATCAGGGATATCGAGCGACGATACCAGCAAGCGGAATCCGCCAACATCGCGTTAGAGGAAATCCACTATGCCCAGTTTTCGACGCTCGCGAAAATTATCGCAGCCGTCGAACCTTGCTGGCGGGCGTGCGGATTCTCGAACGGTGATGTCGCTGAACGTGACATCTCAGATGTCACTGACGTCCGGAACGCGGTAGCACATTCGAACCTCCTCATCGAGAACACCGGGCAGGGGCTGATGGAGGGACGGACTGTAGCCACCGTCCTCGACGCATATGAAACGATAGAGGCATGTATTGAAGCATTGGATACTGGTTCGCCCTGAAGAACTGTCCCCTTCTGGGACAGTATTATGTCACGCGGATTAGTTTGTTTGTAGCATGGCTAATGGCTGTGATTTTCTCACCAGTCCTTCCTTCGACGCACTCCAATCTGAGGTTTTTGAACGGGTTGATACGCAAGCAGATGACCAACCCGGTAGTATCCTCTATTTAGAGAACAACGACCACCGAAAGGATGAAATCGCCGACGAGTGGGCTGAAGATTTCCAGCCCCTCCGTCTTCGTGTAACCGATTTCAATACTGTCATCGGTGAGTGCTACGAGCGGGTCGCCGACCCGAGTTCCCTTCTGGATGCCCTGACTCGACGCCGGTTAATCGACCGGGCGCTTCGTGACGTCGCTGACCGTGGTCTATTGGACGATGTGCATCTCTATCAGGATCACTTCACCGACCTCATCACGGAACTTGAGGGAGAGGGCTACCACTCCCCTGAAGCCGTTCGCACCCTTGTCGAGGATTCCGACCTGTCCGCTGAGACAGCTAACCTGGTTGTGAGTGTGTATGAGGTCTTCTACGAGCTCCGACGAGACGGCGTCGGGGATGAAGTGTACACCCTGAGTGAGGCATATCGGGCGGTCCTTGATAGCGATGCTTCCCTGGCGGAGATATTCCCTCATGTCGATGTCGTCGTGATCTCTGGGTTCTACGACCTTTCCAAACACGAGATGGCCTTTCTCCAGCAGTTAGCTACGGCGTTCCCTGTTTGTATCTCGCTTCCACTGGTCGACACGGAGACCCCAACTGATGGAGCGAACCAGATCACGACCGATGTGATAGGTGTGTATCGGGAGATTGCCGGCTCGCCGTCCACTATCTCTCCTGACTCGACGAGTCAACTTACTGACGCTGCTGGCAAGCTCTATACCCCGATCCCGGGTGTCGATGAGGATATGACATCCCACGATCAACTCCACTGGTACAGCGCTCCAACGCCAGACCGAGAGGTAAGACAAGTTGCGCGACGAATTCGGAAACAGCTTTCTGACGGTGCAGACCCTGACGACATCTTGGTCGTAATTCCGGGATTGATTTCGTATCAGGAGCAGGTGGCCGATGTCTTCGAGGCCGCCGGAATCGAGTCAGTTGGGTTTGCGAACAAACTGTTGTATCAGACGTACGCTGGTCGGGCGATGCTCGATCTGGCTGACCTCTGTGTCGACGACCCGCGGACAGATACAATTGCGCGCCTCGCGACGAACCCGCTCGTGACTATCGGGAAGGATACTGACGATGTAGATCGGTCTGCTATAGCAGACCTCGCCCGCCGGCTTCCGACGGTCGATACTGACCGACTTCTCAAGGAACTCAACGATGGAACTGCTGAGGCTCTGGATCACCTCTTCCAGGCCGCCACTGATGCCGAGGCCGCGGGGGCGGACGATGTCGTTGCAGCCGTGCGAACTGTCTTCGAGACAGTCGAACTTCCGGAAAACGTCGACACTATCGCAGCAGGTGCAACGTCATTCGACGCTCGAATGGAGGTTGCATCGTTCAATCGGGTCGAGAAAGTGCTCGACGCCGTCGAATTCGTGGCTGAGCGCTTTGGAATGGACGATCCCATCGAGGAAGTGTACGATGCGCTTGAGAAGGTGCGTGTCCCCCCACCGAGTCAACCCACAAAGGATGTTGTCGAGATTGTCGGCCCACGCGACGCCTATATGCAGTCCTATTCGCACCTGTATTTCGTCGGGTTGACCGAACAGGACTTCCCGGTCGAACAGGATCGCCCGCTCTTTTTTGAGCGGATGTTTGACGACATCCCCGAAATTTCTCTCACCGATAACCGAGCAGAGGCCCGCTACCAGTTTGCGACTTTACTCTCTGGCGCGGAGAGCGTCTACATTACGACACCCGAGACATCGTTTGATGATGACGACCTACTGGAGTCGTCGATTCTCGATGAACTCGCTCGTGTAACCGGTCTTGAGCCGTCACCTGATGAGCTAGGAAACGGCGTCTCCGAAGACGTCCAGCGAGCCCTTCGCCACCACCGAGAGCGGGAGTCTCGGGAGGAAGCGGTTAGACACGCTTCTGACTCTGGAGCGTTCTCTCGACAACAAGCAGAGCGCATCGTGGCAGGTGCGAGATGCGCTGAAAGTCGAGCCAACGCCGAATTATCCCATCACGATGCACAGCTCGATTCTGAGTTGGTTGCGGAACTCCATGGGGAGCGTGGTCCGTACAGCCCGACGCAGCTGAAAGACTACGCCCAGTGTGGCTATGCCTACTATATGAACCGAATACTGGGCATCGAAGCGCCGGAGGAGTTCCACCTTGAGCCTCAGAAAGTAGATCTTGGGAGCCTTGTCCACGATATCTTCGAGAAGTTCTATCGCGGTCTGCAGGAT
Source organism: Haloferax sp. AS1 (assembly GCF_014530665.1). Classification (NCBI taxonomy): domain Archaea; kingdom Methanobacteriati; phylum Methanobacteriota; class Halobacteria; order Halobacteriales; family Haloferacaceae; genus Haloferax; species Haloferax sp. AS1. Next base: position 302,699 of record NZ_SPSA01000002.1, on the reverse strand, counting down.
GATCAGGGCGACCCGGTTCACCTCACTGAGTATGACCGTGGATTCCTGGAGGAACGGCTGCTGGAACAGACGCGAGACAGTCTTGCTGAGTCTGATATTGACTTCGACGACGTGTTCTACGAACGATGGCTGGAACAACTCCTCGCTGGGCTCGTGACGCCTGACGTGAACGAGTACTTCGGCGATGGAAGACCTCATCAGGGCATCGACCGGGGGCTCTTCGTCCGATTCCTCGATGCCGAGTATGACGACAATGATGATGTCCCGGCATGGTTCGAGGTGCCGATGGACTTCGCCGATTCAGAAGAGGGAGAGATCACGGTGACGAAACCCGGGGGCAGAGAAATCTCCGTCGGCGGATTCATCGACCGAGTGAGCCTTCGCGAACAGGAAAATGGGACCATCGAGGGATTGGTTCACGACTACAAAACGAGCGATCCAGAAACCATCCAGACAATCGATGGTATCGAATTCCAACTCCCGCTCTATACACTTGCGACCCGGGCCGAACTGGCAGCACAACACGGGGACACACTTGGAACTGTGGACGGCCAATTCTACGTAACAGAACCACCGACCGAGGTCACTCGGAAGTGGAGTCTCCGGTACTACATCGAACGGAACGATGGAACTGACGAGGACTATGAGCGGTTTCTCACTGAAACTGTCCCCACGCGTGTTGGCGAGATAGCTGACGGCATTGAGAACGGGGCGTTCCAGACGACCACGCTTTCACCGAAGGAGGCCGGCTGTCGGTACTGCGACTATCGGGATATCTGTGATGTTCGTCACCACCAACGCCAAGAGATCATCCAAGAGATGGATCGGTCCGGCGCGCCGGGCTACGTCCCACAGCGGGCGCGAGATGGGTCGTTCCTCGACACGCTCGGGGGTGAAGACGAATGACCGGAACCGACGACACGCCGACGACTTCGGACGACGAAGATCAGGGAGGGCTCTCCCCAACCACAGAACAGGAGGAGGCTCTGGAACTCGATCATAATATCGCAATCACCGCGGGGGCAGGGACTGGAAAGACGACGACGCTGACCCTCCGTTATCTTGAAATGCTGGAGTCCGAGTCCGACATCGGACCCAAGAACATCGCGACGATCACATTTACGAACGATGCCGCGAATGAGATGCAGGAGCGTATCCGAGAGGAGGTAGCTGAGCGTCTCAGTGAAGCCCCCGAATCAGACGAGTACGACTACGATCGGTGGCGCAACATCAAGGACGACCTGGAAAACGGCTACATCCACACCATCCATGGATTCTGTTCGCGATTGCTCCGCGAGTACGTTGTTGAGGCTCCCGTACGACCTGAGTTCGACACACTAGATGAGGCTGATGCCAAGGTGTTGATGCGGGAGGTGGTCAGAGAGACCATCGACGCTCGTTGGGAGACGAACGAGGACATCCGTCGTCTCGCCCGTCTCTGGAATCGGGATTCACTCGAACAGGTCCTCGTCGGTCTACTTGATAGCCGTCCGATGAGTACCGAATGGGCGACTCGCTGGGAAGGTGCGTCTGTGGACGAGTATTTGAACCACGTCTGGGCTACATTCTATCCAACGGATCAGGAGACTGCTGAAGCTCACCTCAGCGACCCGTCAGTACAGAATGCTTTGCACACCATTTGCGACCTCCACGGCCGCGGATTCGACATTGACCCCAGTGATAATGGGATGGATTTTCTGGAGACCGTCTCCACTATTGCACGTGAAACCGGGATTCACACCGGCGAGGCGGAAGGCAGGGAATGGCAACGAGCCTTCGACGTAATTTGTGACCGACTGACGACAGGTAGTGGTAGCAGATATAGCCGGCGTCACTGGTACCGGGGATCAAAGTCGAGTTGGAGTGGTCGTGAGGACGAGCAGGAGCAATTAGATGCAGCTGCGGATGCGCTTCTAGAAGGGCTCGAACCTGAGGAGAAGGAGTTCATCGGCGGTCTCGATACTGAGTGGAACAGTAGTCACTACGTCCTTAGCCTCGCTCGGCTCTACTGCACCGTTCTGGAGGAGTACACACAGACGAAATCGGATCAGAATACCCTCGACTATCACGACCTTATCCAGACCTGCATTGAGTTCCTGAACGCGGACGACCGCGTGTGCGAGCAGGTTCAGTCACAGTTCGACTACGTAATGGTTGACGAGATGCAGGACACCGACCTGCTTCAGTGGGAACTCATCAAACTCGTCACTGCCGGAGATACTGACAACTTTGACGCCCAGAACGTCTTCCTGGTTGGGGACGAGAAACAGAGCATCTATCGATTCCGGGGCGCTGACGTGACCACCTTCGGTTCGGCTCGTGCGGATCTCGCTGCGGCTAACCCCGACGACGTCGAGACAACCAAACAGCTCAGGGGGAACTTCCGGACGATCGAGGAGACGCGGGAATTCCTGAACGCGCTCTTCGATCAAGTGTTCGAGCCGATGGATGACGAATACCGCGACTACGAAGCTGAGCCGCAGGCGCTTACGGATGAACGCCGGGAGGGGCGCGAGGTCACCGGCACGGTCGAGTACCTTCTCGTCCCCGACGAGGATATCCCGGAACTCCACGGTGACGACTACCTAACTCAAACACCTCGATTCGCTGGCCATGGTGAGCGTGAGGCGCACGCGCTCGCCAGTCGCCTCACCTCGTTGCTGGACGATCCCCCCGAGATATACGATGAAGACGAGGAGTGTCTTCGATCTGCGAAACCGGAGGACATCACCATCCTGTTGCGCGCTCGCACCCGTCTCAAGGAGCACGAACGAGCACTGGATGCATATGAGATTCCGTATACTGTGGTGTCGGGAACCGGGTTCTGGGACGCCCCTGAGATCACAGCTCTGACCAATCTGCTCACGTTCTTCGAGAACCCGGATGACGACATCGCACTGTACGGTGTCCTTCGGTCGCCTCTGTTTGGCTTCCCCGACGAGGACCTCGCCAGACTACACTCCGAGGATCAATCGCTTTGGACCGCGCTCCAGACGACTGAAGACGACCTTGAGGACGCAGCACGTCTCTTGAGCGACTGGCGACAACTCGCCGCCGTCAACGACGAGGTCTCGGCCGACACGACGGTGCCGTGGGGAACGCTCCTCTCCCAAATCATCGCCGATTCAGGGTATATCGCCAGTGTTGGAGCCGACGAACGGCCGCGACAGGCGGCAGTGAACATCAACAAATTCCGCGAACAGCTCCGCGCCTGGGAAGAAGGTGGTGTCAAGACAGTCTCGGAACTTCTCACGCGAATCGAACGCCGGAAGGAGATCGAATCTCACGCCGACGAGGCAACAATCCCTGAGGATGCCGATGGTGTCCAGATTCGGACCATCCACTCCGCGAAGGGCCTTGAGTTCCCTATCGTAGCCATACCCGAGGTGGGCACCGAGTTCAACTTCCAAGGGGACGTCGACGACTACGGGAAAGTCTATCTCGACGAACTCGATGTCGCGGACGGTGGTTCAGAACCGGTACTTGGTCTGAAAGCTCCGTCAGCTGACGACCCCTACGAGCACCAGAACACGCTTGCCCGGACGCGGCTTCAGGACGAGGTCCGGATGCAAGAACGAGCCGAATTGAAGCGTCTCCTCTATGTTTCAGCGACGCGGGCCCGAGACCACCTCCTGTTCAGCGGCGTTCACTCTATTGACGCTGATGAGGAGGGTGGCTTCGGATTACAGAACGCGAATGACGCTGCGGATGCTAGGTACTGGCGTGACTGGCTCCAACCGATTCTCGTAGAAGACGAGGATGGAGATGCAGGGCATATCTTGGGCCCACTCTCCGTGGGGGCAGCGCATACGACCACCCTCCGTGGTAGTGAATACACAGTTCGAATCCCAACAGCCCCTGTCCAAGACTGGGGCGCGTCAGCATCGACTGAGCGTGAATATCCCCAGATCGATATTCCTGATCCAAAGGCATCCACTCCCCCAATATCGATTACAGCGACAAACTTCGCGAAGGCACTTTCTCCCGATGATACAGCCGTCTACACCGACGAACTTGAAGAGGATGCTGTGAGTCTCGACACAGATGGTCTACAGGCCAACCATCTGGGAACAGTCGTCCACAAACTCTGTGAACTACGACCCGATCGAGATCGGTGGCGTCCGATTGCGTCCCGACTGGGTTCTGTTTTGGATGACACGGTGACCGATGGGGATTTGGACCGGATCGAAGAGTATACCGATCGCTGCCTGCAGTTCCGTGATCGTATCGTCGACACTGAGTCGCCGACAACGGCCCATGAGGAACTCTCGGTCGTAGCCCGGCTGGAGGCTGGTCGAATCGTAGGGAATATCGATCTGCTCCTAGTTACCCCCGACAGCTACCACGTCATCGATTACAAGACGAACGATACCTCTCAACGGTCAGTCGACAACCTCGCAGAGAAGTACTGGCCACAACTTGAGGTGTATGCTGCTGCTCTCCACCAGAATGACGACTCTAGGACGGTTCACACGACGTTGTACTTTGCGGACGCTGATGAGTACCGGACTACGACCCACGATATGCTGTCCCTGGATATTCTCGGTGATGACCTAGACACACGGCTCGGGGAGTTAACTCAGTCCGCCGGCACGGCAGTCCCGGAAAGTCCAAGCGGCTACTGAGGAAGTTACGTGCTCTTGGGCTCTATTCCCGCGCAGGAGTGCCCCTATATCCAATTTCAGTTCTAAACATCCGAAATTTAAAGCGAAAACTTATATCACTCGATAAGGCGTACACACATACTAGTCTATGACTCGATGGCGAGCGAAACGCCGGTACGAAGCCAACCGGCGGTTCGGCGAGCGTGCGGACGAGGCGCTCGTAGCCATCTCTATCCTCAAAGCGAAGCGTGACGGTATCGATCTTGAGCAGAATGAGGAGGATCTGCAAGCAAAGCTCGAGTCGGGCCGACATCTACTTGAACGAATTCGTGACGCGCTTGATGAGGATCCTGACGCCGATCCGTATGAGTTAGCGATTGCGGAGCAGATCCAGACAAACGCGATTACAGCTAGCTCACGACTAGTCGGCGATTTCGACGACCTGATTAGAGTCATGGAAACCGCCGAAGAGACTCTCACTTATCAAGAAGAACTCGACGCTGTCCGTCAACAATTAAAGCGAATCTCGGAGACCGCGAGTCGCACTTCTCAAGACAGTATCAACCGTATGCGGGGGACTCTTGCCGACGGAACTCGCTGAGGCCCAGATCGCGTTTCTTCGGGGCAAGTTCGAGGCTGCACGCGAGGTTCTGGATACCTTGGACACGACGATTCCTGCGACGAGTTCAATTTACAGCTCCGTTGAGGACAGCTTCGATAATATCGAGGAAACTCGTCTGCTCTACGAACGAGCATACGATCAGGAACCAGACGCTGAAGCGACTCACGAACTGTACGAGGAGTACCTGCGAGCTATCGATGCCGTTGCTTCGGAACTCCAGGTACTGGAGATAGAACTTGTCTACCTGGATCTACATCAGTATCAACGCAACTCGACTACGTCTAGTCGGCTTGACCACGCGTCATCTCTCTCGTCGGAACTCGAGAAGGCCTTAGGACTGGATATTACAATCCTCCCGGTAATCTGGGATGGATTTGCAATCGATCCCCTCGATCAGAATATCCCTGCTACCGGTGACTTGAGCCAAATCTACGTCCTTATTCTCCCCCGAACTCAGAGTGACCCGGAGTTCTATGACCCAATTGTCGCTCACGAACTAGCGCACGCAGTCTTGGACCGGCAGGACGAACTAAAGACGGACTTCTATAATGCCGTGAGAGATGTCCAACGACGAACTCGTCATGAGATTGATGATGAGGCTCATTTCGCACGCTCGTGGCGGACCTGGTTCGAGGAACTGTTCTGTGATGCCTGTGGTGTGTTGACCTTCGGGCCGGCCTATCTCTCCTCGCTTGCTAGGCACCTCCACCACTCAAATCCGTATTATATCGAGAAAGATGCCGATAGAGACCTTCATCCACCACCCGCACTTCGATTCGATCTCGTGATGGACCTTTCTGAAGATGTCTTCCCAGAACTAATGGACGGAATTCGTGATGATTGCATCGCATTCGAGCGCCATCTCGATGCCCTTGAACACAGTCGGCCACGAATCTACGAAACCTACGACTACGGCGACCTTCGGACCTTCATCACCCAGGAAGTTCCGGCAGCGATTAATCACGATATCGAGGCACTCGTTGACGACATCTCAGATGGTGTATCCCCTGAGGAGCGTCCAGAGCGGGCGCATCGATTAGCAGCGAATCAATACTGGATGGAAACCTATTCTCCCTAGAACGGAGGATAGGAAAGGCGTGAGACGCGGTCGTGACTGAGTCGGCGGTTCATTCTCCGCGTGAGATACACGGTCAGCGGATCTTTGATCCCCTTCGAGGGTGAGCCCCAATTCAGTTCAGAGAGGTAGAACGCGTCGCGTCCGACTGAGTAGATGTCGAAATCACCCTCCTGAACAGCTATCTTACAGAGGATCGGCTGGGGTGTACCCTGTTCCAATCGCGGAGCGTCTGTGGTGAGTAGCAGGACGGTTTCGTCGTCAAGCTGCGCATACGAACCCATATCCGGCATTCCATCATCGTCGTAGATACGATAGGTTGGAGAATGCTGGACGTCGACGCCTATCCACTCGAAGGAGTCCGTCACGAACCCATTCGATTTCAGATATTCGACCCCCTCACGGAGTCCAGCGATCTCCTCGTCGCCGAGGTAGCCATTTCGGTGAATCGTCAGGGAATTCAGTTGCTCGAATTCAGAGTGGGGATTTGTGACTGCTCCTTGGACAGCTCGAATCAGAATCTGCTTCGCTAAGCCCTGATTCGTCACGGTACTCCGACCGGTCGGGTTCGGCTGCTCCGTTTGGTAGAGAATCTGATTGTCGGTTCCCGACACAATGACTCCACTGGCTACCGTCCGGTCCCGACCCGTCACACTGAGTCCGAGGTAGGCGTCTGTGTCGAGTTGGTTCTCAATGCTGAACGGGATGACGCCCAGCTTCACCCCCAACCCGACTGCCGTATTCGCAATTACATCTCCCTCGTGCCCCGACCGCTGAGCGCTACGTAGATTCGTTGCTGTCAACGATTGCAGCGGCTTCCCATCCAGTATCTCGATCAGTTTGTGGTAGACCTCTTCGTCGTGCTGGGGGATGTAGCCAAACCCGGCGTCGATATTATCCAAGGACTGCTGCCAATCTTTGACCTCGTGCGGGTCTTCGTAGTTGACTCTTCCTGGTGGATCCGAGAGGATGAGTCCAAGGTGGTCTTCGACGTATTCTCGAACTTTTTGATAGGCACTGAGAGCGTCGTCTTCCGCACCCTCTGGGAAGAGGACTGCTACATTGAAATTTTGATCAAACGTGCGCCGAGGACCGACCTCCTCGAGATATCCCTGCTTCGCTGGGTTCCAATATTCCTGAGTGAGGGGGCTGCCGCCGAAGCTAATGTTCGGCCGTCCGATGCCCATCTCTGTTGAGGGGTCGTCGCCGAAAGTCAATACAGGATATCCGTATGCGCTAATCCCATCACGCACTGGCGATTGGCTAATATCGGTCTGGATGGTGCCGATACTGATGTTTCCGATCTGCTCGCGGAATGCTTCGACTTTCTCCCATCGCTCCTGAGGTGAGAACGTCGCCTGTTGGCTGATGTCGTCCGGGCGATCTTCAGACGGTGCAAACAAGAGCAACGACGGAGCAGCAGGATACCAATCACTGTTCCCGTACCGGATTTTAACGGTGGGCTCAGAGGGGTCGACTTTGTCTGCAACTTCCCGACCGTGTCGGTCCTCAATTTCATTCAGTGTCTCGTTGTCAAACCGGCCTGGTGGAACTTCAGAAACGGTTGTATTCTCGAAAACCCCCGTCACAGTACAGGAAGTTCGATCAGAGGTTTGGTAAATGAACGTCCGTCCGACGAGTTCCTCGTTGACCCGGTTGATGCCCCAGTTATCGTCGTTCAGGTAGTCGGCTAGCGTGCGTGATCCAATCGCTCCAAGCGTCGGATCCAAGGTGATGAGGGGTCGATCGTGGTAACTAATTCGCACTTCGACGCCGGGATAGATATCATATCCCTCGATTTGCGTCTCACGATCCTCTCGATAGAAGGTATTCTTCGTCGAGTCGTACCAGTAACCGCCCGCTTCGAGGTCCTGTTTCAGTTCCTCGATGAGCGCTTCCTGCAGGACCTTGAAATCGCTCCACTCGGAGAAGTCGAGCTCTGCTTCGTGAGCAAATTCTAATTCTGCTCCCTCTGCAGATCGAATTGTCGCATAATCTCGCTCGGCCCCGATTACAGCGATATAGTGTCGATCCCCTTGGTTATACCAACGTGCCCTTCCTCCAATGTTCTTCTCGAGAATCGTGGCGTGGGCATTGAGGAGGGGGTAATTGTCGTTGGGTTGGGGATCAATATCATAGAGATCCGCAGTCACCGGCGGCACGTCGATCTCAAACGAATTGATGAACCGACCCATTGTGTACTATTCGCTGCTGACAGGATATAATACCCCGCGCTTTATCCGGTGAGCAGCTACTGTGTGGTGGGGAGTTCACTGAAATCGCGGCAGGAAGTTCTTATGGGTGCCCTTCGGACGATGCGTATGGGACTCTTTGAGACCTTATCCAGCTCATCCACCAGCGAATCTGTTCCTCAGGCGCAGCAGCCAGGTCAGCACGAAGTCTTCCCCGATGAGGAGTACAACGCGCTTACGCTGTAGCCCTTCGCAGACAACCGCGTTGATAGTCCTTTAATCGTGGATTATCTTCGAATGGCTCTGGTGAATCGCCATACAGCGGTTGATTTCACTGTTTTGCAGCACGCTTGATGTTGTGAACGACACATTTTACGACGAGTTCACGAAATTCTCGGTACCACGTTCGCGCTCGCACGGCGTCGCCGTGCGTGCGCTTGATCGACGAGAAGACGGTCTCACACATCGATCGTTGGCGGTAGCGAGGTCCATCGACCCGCGCGTTATGCGCGTGGTCGATGGGCCGGAAGATGCGATGTTTAATCAGCGGTCTCACGTCCTCTTCTCGCAGCTTCTCGCGTAAATCCATCCAGTCGTAGCCTTTGTCAGCGGCGAGGCTGTGCAGGTCGCCTGCGTTTCGGCAGGCGACCTGCCAGCCGAGCTGCGTGTCGTGCGTTTTCTCGGTCGTACAGTGAACGTCGAGAATCGCTTGAGTTTCTGTGTCGACGAGAGCGGTCGCTTTCAGTGTTTGAACGCGATAATCCGTCCGGCGGCAGTAGTGCTTGCTAGCGTTTTCGCGGTCGAAAAACGTGGCGTCGATGGCAGCGTGACCCGAGAGGTCGTGCAGCTCCGGCGAGAGTCGGAGCAGCACTCGCCAGACCTTCATCTCAAACCTATCAAACGCCTTAACCAGCGTCGAGTGATCAGGGAGATTGCCCTCTTCGAGGCCAATCTCCCCACAAATATGCGGCATCTCGCTCAGCAGATCGAGTGCGTTGCGGTACGATTCATCGAGGTAAACCCGCAGACAGTGCAGCGACACGAGGGCGTAGTCGGCGAAGCCGCCACCCCCTTCGGGGGCGGCGACTTCGCCTCGGCCACCAACAGCGTTTTTAGCTAACGTGACGGCTTTGCTCGTGAAGCGGGAGATTTTCGACATAGGCATCGACGGTTTCCCGCTTCATCTTCCAAGTTCTAACGGTCGAAACCGACGCCGTCTAGTGATTCACCAGAGCCCTTCGAATTAGTCGCCAGAACACATACTATCACTTTTCCACCTAAGCGAGGCTACCCGGACAAGTTCAACTAAGCATACTACTTGAACAGATACCCTGTTTTTTATATAAAGTATAAGTAAGTGGACGAGCTTACTCTTTAGTATGCAAAGTAGCACGAATACTCCCCATAGAGAGGGGACAAGTATATCACTCGATATTCCAGCACAAGACGCGAATTTATTCAAAAGCCAAGCAGTCCACGAAGTGCTTCTATTTTTATCACGTTATCACGCTGACTCGTTTTCTATCACTGAATTAGCTGACGCTGTAGATTACTCCCAGCCAAGTATTTCCAAGGCGGTGGACGTATTGACTGCAAACAACCTTGTAATCGACCGCCGTGAAGGAAACACGCGGCTTGTACACGTCAACCGAGCCCGGTTGTCACGACCGGACGACTTGTTTCTTCAGATCCCCCAATCAGAATTCCAGCCACCTGTCCGCACTGCAACCAACGAATTAGTCGAGAATCTCGACGGTGTCATTGGCATCCTCCTCTACGGGAGTGTCGCACGAGGAAACGCAGATCGGCTAAGTGATATTGACCTATGGGTACTCGTTGAGGAAGATCGAATGGCGAACCAGCGAACGGCAAACCGTGTACGACAGGATCTCGAAGAGCGGCAATTCGAAACAGGCCGGTACGCATACGATATCGACGTCGAGTCCTTGCCTGCGATTCCGAACTATACTGAGGAACTGCGAGAGGTACTTCGTGGTGGGCTTGTTGTCTACGACTCCGAGAAGTTTGAAACAGTCCGAAAGATGGTCTTCCACGGTGAGCTCGATGAGTGAAGGATCCGATCCACGAGCCATAACCGACGCACTCAACGCGGCAACTGACGCGTTCAACGAGGAGGGGTTTGGTGTCCCAGCACGCGAAGACGGGATCGACCCGGACGACGATTGGAAAACACAGCTCACGAAGGCCTGCCGATTGCTTGCAGCTGTTGATCAAATCGCTGATCAAGGGTTCTACACTGCGACGATTGAGTTGTGTTTCGGTGCAACCGAACGGTCTATCGAAGCGTTTGCATTAGCCGAAGGAACGAGCGAGCTCAATGACTTCCACGACCATACCACCTGCTACGATCGTGCATCTGATCTAGGGCTTCTGTCTCGGGACACAACACGCGACCTTCGGCACTTGTACGATACTAATCGAACTGACAGTTACTACGGCGGACGTCGCCCAACGCAGCGACAAGCAGAAGCGATGCAACAACTTGCCAAGAGTGTCCACAAACACGTCACCAACCAGATAAGAGTAGGCGGCGTTTGCACGTGCGAGACCGGAACTAATCCATAAGAGATAGTCGTTCGACGAGAGAGATGCATCGAAACCTAAGGTTCGAGGCCGTTCTGAATTCAAGTCGCATCACGACTTCACCACGTGCCTCATATTCGATGCAGTAGGTTAATACAGGTACATCCAAATTGAGACAGCTCGCTCGTCAGCCACGGAGTCCCTCCTCCGCAATGCGGTCGATTACCGCGCGCCGCTGACGCCGAAGGTCGTCCCGCTGTTCGGCGAACTGTGCTTCAGTCTCTGTCTTGAACTGTTCGAACACCTGCTCATCACCGCAGACGAACGAGCCGCGGACTGCATCATGTGCAACAGCTAGTGGGAGCGTCTCAATATCCGAGACATCAACGAACGGCGCATCCTCCCACTGAAGATCACCCGATAGGAAACACTACTTCTCAAATCGGTCACGAGCAGAAAGACTGTCCGCAAACTTGACTGCGATGTCGAGATCAGACGCCATCGTCGCCCCGCCCGTAATCTGTGAGCCGAGTGTGACCACGAATTTAATATCCGAGTCAGAACGGACTGCCTCTCTGAGGGCAGAAAGCGCCTCTGAACGTCCATCGCTCGGTTCCATGTCTAAATCCATGGTGTATCGTCACAATAGAATTCCGTCGGACTGAGACAAGTTATGGAGTGTGTCACAGAAAGACACCTGGCTTGAACTCTGTCGAGGGGGGAGTAGACGGCTCACCGCTTACACATTGACGGGCGTTACAGCACCTAGTGACAGGGAGGCAATTAATTAATAGTTACAGTACGTCTGGTTGTCAAGTGAAATTCTCATGCCACTCTTAGACGATTTCTCCGGATTCGAATTTGAAGACCTGATGGAGGATGTTTTTCGGAATCTCGGGTACGAAAACGTCCATCAGGCACGCAAAACCGCCGACGAAGGACGAGATATCCTCATGGAGGAGGTCGTCGACGAGACACGCCGTGGAGTTGTCGTCGAGTGCAAACACACAGGCTCTGTCGGACGGCCTGTCGTCCAGAAACTCCACTCAGCCATCGCGACGTACGACTACGACGGCCCAAAGCGTGGTATCGTCGTCACGACAGGGCAATTTTCTGCACCCGCTGAAGAGTACGCTACTCGCCTTAGACAGAACGGCGATCCATATCCAATCGAGCTCATCGACGGAACCGACCTGAGAGACATCGCCGACGAAGTCGGCTTGGATCTCTACAACGGTCGTATCGAGATTCTCTGTGACGAAACGCTCCGACCGTTCGATCCAGCAAGCGGCGTTGATGCACCAGTACGTGAAGCAGCCCGTGACATCCAAAATCTCGACGCAGACGCACTCCCAGAACCACACAAGCTCGTTGATTTCCAGCCCTATCTCACCATTAGTGCACGAATAGACGCTGTCTTCGAAACCTCAGTCGGTGTCATCCATCGCGTCAACGAATCAAACCGCTTCGTCGTCCATGCGACGCGAGGAGAACCCAGCGTCGCAGACAGTAGACTCGCAGACCTCATCGCGAACAACGGCCAGCAAGCAGTCGAACTCGATTCCAACCGCTTCAGCACGATGTTCGACGACGTCGACGTCACTCGCTACGGGCAGACAGAAACCGACTACAAAGAGTGGGCAGTCTCTCGTCTCCAGCAACATCACACGACGACTGTCAGCTACACAGGTGGCAACAATGTCACCTACGAGAAGACGTGTGAACCGAAGCAGTCAGACATCTCTATCCAGGCGATTTCACCGCTCTACGTCCCACGGGTTCGACAGACACTGCAACTCCAGCAGTACACCTATCCGTACTCGTACTACGCTGCGGGGCCCTCCCGAGTCGCGATCGAAGACGAAATCCATCGCTGCGTCCACTGTGAGAAAGAAACAGCAAAATCGTACACGTACTGTGCAAATTGTGGGAGCATCAACTGTGACTCGCACATCAAAACAGAACGGCTCGAGGGGACACCAGTATGTACACGCAGGATCTGTGTCAACTTCCACAGTCTCGGAAGATGGATCTATTGTGTGCCTTTATTCAGAAGATTACGTTCGTACTATACTAGATTATAGAGTGATCTGCTCGCCGAAACTCGCCAGCCGTATGAATTAATAGTCAGGCTCCGACTAGCGTTTGCTGGCTGAATCCTTCACTTTCCCCTTCTAGTTGTGAGGAGTCGGGTTTAGCAGTGTGAGTGCGATCTTGCGATGTACAATTCGGCCAGAGGTGGCCAGTTTCGAATCCATCTTCCGAGACTGTGGTCGGGGGCCACAGTTTCAGAGGATGTGCAGTTTTAGCGTTGATTCGCCACTGAATTAGTCTAGATTACGGAGAAAGTGAGCTAGGAAATCTGCCAAAATCGGTTAACCCTCTGTGATTGTCAGGAACGTATCCAATTATCTCTCCCAGAAATAGTGCCACCGCTCACGAGGGGCAAGCCCAGTGTTCGTTCACCTAGTCCGGCGGAAGCAGCGCCGAAGAGACCAATTCAACGCATTCTCCAGCGGTTACAATCGGTGCGTAGTCCATCTCACCGTCAGCAGCAGCTTTCAACAGAAAGTCAGTGAGCCGCCAGATATTGTACAAGAGAACTGCGAACACGAAGTAGAACAACCGAACGCGGTAGTCCTTCGAGGAAGTCTTCGCTAAGAAATCGTGTTTGATTGATTTGTACTCATTCTCGATTTGCCATCGACTACTGTATCGACGACAGAACGCTTCAGCCCCTTCCGGCTGAACATGAGCATTCGTCGCAAAGACGGTCGTCCCATCCGACTTCGTCGAGGGAACGTAAAGAAACTGCATCGCGTGTGAACCCTGTTCGACGTGGACAGACGCTGACTCAACGGCGACCTCTTGGTCGTCTTGCTCCATCTGCTCAATCGCTTTATGCTCTGAGCTCGTAGTCCGTTTAGGAATCAGGTACCCCACGTTAAGATTTGAGAGCGTCTGAAACACTCTCATCGAGTCGAATTCGCGGTCACACAGTACCATCTCGATAGGGACATGCTCCTTTGCTTGGCGAACTAATCGCCGGACAATCCGATGCATTCGATTCGGCGGATTGTCATCCCACGCTGAACTCTCTCGAACCGGTTCGACAGCCAATACGAGTGGGACATTTTGGCCGACAATCGAGAGGGTGGCAAACTTGAACGCACGTCCATCACCGTCTTTCGTCCCGCTGACCATCGACATTCCTTCGACATCACCAAAGTAGGGCACTGTGGTAATGTCAAGTGCGACAGTTACTGGCCGCCGAAACGAGACTTCAGACTCGATTACTGAGAGTAGCCGGTCGGTAGCGATGTTGAACCCATCGAGGAATGACTCACCATTGAATTGCTTGACTGCCCGAAGGTGGGTGTCACCGTGTGGGCCATATTCTTTGCCACGTCGGTACTGAAAGCGAGCTGCACCTTGTGCAGTCCCGCAGCCAACCATTCCCATGAACGTCTGTAACTCGAAGAATCGAGAATCATCATACGACGAGTTCTCTGCTCTGCCAGAGTCAAATGGATTGAAGCAATGCTCACGAGCAAGACGAGTCGTACGAAAGATCTCCTTGTCGTCGAACGTGATTCTCTGTTCTTCTCCATTTTCAGGCTTCTCCGAGCCACACTCTTCGGAATCGGTGACTTCGTGCTTAGGACGTACTTCGGCAACAGCCGGGCCAAAGTCGTTGATATTTTTGACGAGCAGGTGTGCGCCCCGCTTGACAAACTCACGAGTGGCGTCGTCGAAGCGGTTACGCCACGTCCTCGATAAGACCGACATATCTGGAATGCGGTCGAGGCCAACCGCAGAGGCGAGTTCGTGATGGCCGGAGAGTTTTCGATAGCTGTTTCCAGTGATTTCGCGGTAGAAGAAGAGTTTGAGTATTCCGTGAAACGGATACGATGATGGGTGCCACTCAGGATAGCCGTGTTCAAGCGTCTTAACCCGAATTTTAAGTTCTTCGAACGCTTCAAGTAGTGACTTGCCGAACCGGAGGTGTTCCCGAAGATCGAGCCCAACAAGAAACGCATCGGTCATTCGAGCAGCACTGGTTCCCATACGACCGATATTTTCAACGCTCCTCATCAATACCTCGACAAGCGATAGTTCGAGCAGCTATCTAGACAGTGCCCTAAAATGGGCACTGTCTAGTTAGTAACCTCCTCGACTGGCGTTCGTCCATCGAGCGCTTGATGCGGTCTTTGATAGTTGTAGTCAAGCGGGGCTCCTCGAAGACGAAAGCGGGCAGGTGAAGCTGACGAGTTGGAAGGCCTCGGACGTGCCGTGGATTCGCGAGGGCGAACGCGTGCGGATTCACGGAGCGGCGCGGAACTGGTACGACGGGCGTGTCTCGATTGCGCTGACGGGGTGGACGACCGTGATGTTCCCCGAGCGTGACGCCTGGTGGGACGCCTAACGGCGCGAGGCAGCCCTCTTTTTTTTGCTGGTTGCCGGGCCGACCCAGACCCCACC
>NZ_SPSA01000002.1:0-287080 GCF_014530665.1 Haloferax sp. AS1 | reverse complement strand
GTCTGAAACATTTCAGACAACTTCGGGCGACGTTTGGTACAAGGCGCTTCAATCCCACAAGGGTTCGTCTGAAACCGCTCGACTCCGTGGCCGAGGAGTGGCTCGGTGAGAGCTTCAATCCCACAAGGGTTCGTCTGAAACATTTGACGATATCAGATAATTCGGTGGCAACCCTCGCTTCAATCCCACAAGGGTTCGTCTGAAACCGGAGTCGTGCTCTGGGTTCATTCGCCCCACACCTCCCGCTTCAATCCCACAAGGGTTCGTCTGAAACCGGAAGCCCGGTGCCCACGGGGTGCTGTCTTCCACGCTTCAATCCCACAAGGGTTCGTCTGAAACCGTCCCGAAATCACGGGCGTAACGTCGCGTACGAACCGAATTCAAAAGAACGTTTCCGTCGACCCTCAGTAGTCCTCGCTTCCCCGGGGGGTCGACGGAAACGAACCGCAGTTCCACACGACTGGACAGTCCATCGAGTGGTTCGAGTAACTCAGTCGGCCGGTTGCGGCGCGTCTTCGGCTTCCGCCGCACCGACGGGACCTTCCTCGACGCCGCGACCTTCGCGGTCGATGTATTTGCGGACCCAGAGCTCGCCGGTGATGATGCCGGAGATGGCGCTCATGTGTTCGGCCTCGCCCGTGAGTTCCTCGCGCTGGAGGCGGCGAATCTCGTCGGCGTCGAAGTACGGGCGCTCGCACGCCGAGTCGAGCAGGTCGTCGATGCGCTCGCGGAGCGCGCGGTTCGTCCGGTACCAGTCGCCGATAGTGGAGCGGCCGCCGTAGGTGTGGACGTCGCCGACGAGGCGCTCGCGGATGCGGTCGACGGAGGTGCCGACGACGAAGCCGGCGGCGTGTTGCCACATCGGGCGCGCCGGCGGCACTTTCGTCCGTTCGTAGGGGATGGCCGCGAGTCGGCTGTCGAGGCGGCGGACCAGTTCGACCTTCGGGTAGGCCGTTCCGGCGGGAATCTTCCCGTTGGTGAGTGGAATCGAGCCGACGCGGTGCGACAGCGGCATCCGCGTCACGGCCCGGAGGAACTCGGTGTCGCTGAACGGGACTCGGGTGCCGGCCTGGCTCTCGGCGATGGGGTTGCTGGCGAAGTCGCACCGCGGGAAGTAGTTGCGGTAGTAGCAGTCCATCGCGGTGCTGAAGAGGTCCGGCTGGTCGCTCTTGCGAACCTCCTCGCGGTAGGTCGTCATCGGGTCGAACTCCGTCCGCAGGAGCCGGCGGGCGTCGTCCACGTCGATGCGGTGTTTCGCGCGGTAGAGCGCCGCCTCGGGCGACTTGCTCCCCTCGACGGCGGCCCGGCCGATGCCGTCGCCCATCATCCCGCCCTGTCCGCAGCCCTCGATGAGCACGTCGGGCATGTCCTCGATGTTGAACACGTTCGCGAGGTTGACGAACGTGGAGAGACCGACCATCCCGCTGGTCAGTTGGACCGATTTGTCGAGCGAGTCGACGAGGGCGTCGGACTCGACCGGCACGCGCCGGTTTTCGAGGCCGAGCACCGCAGAAACCTTCGCGGCGAGTTCGAGATTGCTCCCGTTCGCGGGGTTCGAGTCGTAGGTGTAGGTCGTGAGGTCGTGGTAGCGGCTGAGCTCCCCGGCCATCGAGCGACTGTCGAGGCCGCCGGAGAGCCACAGGCCGATATCGCCGTCTATCGTGTCGGCCATGTCGGCGATGACCTCGCGGTAGGCCTCGGTGAGGTCGTCGAGGTAGGAGTCGTCGGGGCTCTGTTCGAACGTGTGGTGCCAGTAGGAGTCGAGCTCGGGCCCCGCGTCGGCCCGGTAGTCGAGGACGGTCCCCGAGGGGAGGAACTTCACGCCCTGCACGAGCGTCTTGTCGCCCCAGACGTGCCCAATCATGAGGAGGTCGCTGATGGCGCGTTCGTCGACCTGCGGGTCGTCGAGGAGGGTCGTCAGCGCGCCGACTTCGGTCCCGAAGGCGAACGGCTCGCCCGCGACGTAGAAACACTGTCGCGTCCCGAGTTTGTCGCTGGCGAGCACGACGCGCTCCGCGTCGCCGTCGACGGCGACGACGAGGAACGAGCCGTCGAGTTCGGGCAGCAGGGCGTGTGGGTCCTCGAACAGTCGGGCGAACAGCCCGTCTACGTCGAGTTCGAGTTCGTCGAGGTTCGTCACCGCGCCGTATATCGCTCCCACGCGCGGGCCGTCTTCCCAGACGGTACAGCCCTCGGGGTCTCTCGCGCCGTGGTGGAGCACCGAGACGCCGAAGCGGCCGGTCGACCGCGCCGCCGACTCGTACCAGTCTTCGTGGTGGAGTTCGGCCGCGCAGGCGTCGAGCGTCGCCGCGTCGAGCGCGCCGCCGACGAAGCCGGTCATCGACGGCCCTCGCGTTCGGTTCGCTCGGCGGTCTGCGGCGTGACTGCTGTGAGTGACATCGTTGCCCGATATCCGCGTGCGTCGGGTTTTGTTATCACGCACCTATACGGCCGCGTGGCGGTGTCGAACGCCGCCGAACCGAACGGTAGCCCGGCTTCATGGGGCCTCTGTGCCGGCCGGACCCTCGGCGTTCGCTCGTTCGGCGCGCGACGCCCGATGAAAACACCGGGAAGAACGCCTATAACGCCGCCTGAGTCGATTACACGCTCAATAACAAACTACGCGACTCGCGTTCTCTCACGGGATGACGCAACGTGATTCGCGGCTCACGAGAACGCTCCTCCTCGTCGGATTTCTCGCGATAGCCGTCGGTATCCTCGTCGCTCGCGCGTCGCCGGCGCGCGCGTACGAAGTTTCAATCTACCAGTCGACGCCGGCGGCGTTCTGGGTCGGCGTGGCGGTGGCGGTGTTGACCGCGCTGGTCGTCGTCGTTCGCGCCCCGAACAGTCGGTTCGCGGCCGGCGGGGTGGCGCTGGCGGCGCTCGCGATAGCCGCGGTCTCCGCCCTCCCGCTCGTCCGAGCGTACCACTTCTACGGGTTCAACGACTCGCTGACGCACCTCGGCTGGGCGAAGTCGCTCGTCTCCGAGACGCTGACGCCGCTGGACATCGTCTACCCGAGCGGCCACGTCTCGGCGGGGATGGTCAGCGCCGCCCTCGGCGTCGAACTCACTACCGCGATGATGCTGGTGGTGTTTTTCGTCTCGGCCGTCTACCTCGTGTTCGTCCCGCTTCTGGTCTCGCTCGTCGTTTCCGACCGCCGGGCGGTCCTCGTCGCCGTGTTCTCGGCGCTGTTGTTCCTGCCGGTGAACCTCAACGGCTTCAAGCTCATGTTCTTCCCGTACTCGATGGCGTCGTTCCTCGGCTTGGTGCTTCTGTACCTCTTCTTCAAACACCAGTTCTCCGGGACCGACGCCGTCGAGAGCCGGTGGCGCGGCCACGTCACGCCCGTCTCCGTCCTGTTCGCGGTCGGGACGGTCGCGCTGGTGTCGTACCATCTGCAAGTCGCCGTCAACTATCTCGTGTTGTTCGCCGTCGCCGCGGGCATCCAGCTCGTCCAGCGCTGGCGGACCCCGGACGCCGTCGCTGAACAGCGTCCGGTGTACGGCCTGACGCTCGTCTTCGCCGCGGCGTTCGTCTACTGGCTGACGCAGTACACGGTCGGCTTTTCGACCGGCGGCCTGTTCGTCGAAGGGGTGCTCGGCATCCTCTCGGGAAGTTCCGAGGCCGGGACGGCCATCTCCCAGCGCACCGGCTCCGTCACGGCCGTCGGCGGCGGTATCTTCGATGTGTTCGTGAAGCTGTTCCTCGTGAACGCGGTGTACGCCCTGATGACTCTCGGTGTCTTCCTCGGCGTCCTGTTCGGGCGGTTCTCGCGGCTGTCGGCTCAGGGCCGGTCGGTCCTGCGGACGCTGACGTTCGGCCTCGTCGTGTTGGTGCCGTACTTCTTCGCGCACCTCCTCGGCGTCATCTCGGAGACGAACTTCTTCTTCCGACACGTCGGCTTCGCGATGATTCTCTCGACCGTCGTCGGGAGCGTCGGGCTGTTCTACGCCTTCGAGTGGCTCTCGGGGACGGAGTACTGGTCGAAGTACGGGGCGGCGGTCAGGACGGGCGCGCCCGTCGCGTCGGCGCTCGTCATCGGGCTCACGCTCATGGTGATGTTCCCGTCGCCGTACATCTACCTGCCGTCGAACCACGTCCCCGCCCAGCAGATCGGAGCGTACGACACCGCGTTCGGGATGTCGGACGAGGATATTCGGTACGTGGGCATCCGCGGGAACCCCGACCGCTTCGTCGATGCGCTCCCCGACAGCCCCACGCCGGCGCTCGGTTTCACGACGCCGGACGAGGCACTCACCGACCTGCCGAGCTACTACGACGGCCCGCGATATCTGATGGTCTCGAAGACCGATCACGACCGCGAGGTGGTCGCGTACCGCGAACTCCGCTACTCCGCGGCGAACCTCACCGCGGTCCAGAATCAGCCGAACGTGAACCGCGTCATGTCGAACGGCGCGGCCGACCTCTACTACGTGTCCGGGTAGCGACACCGAGTCCGAGTTTTCGTTTTTCGCCGCCGTAGCTGCTGCCGTCGATTTCGCCGCTCCGGCCGGTGCCGCCGCTGTCTCTTCCGTTCGGTTGCTCGCCCGCTTCGACCCGCGGGTCAGAAAAACGAGGGGAGGTGTCGACGCCCCACCGGCTCAGAACGGCGGGTTGTAGTCCTCGTACTCCTCCATCTGGTCCATCTCGTCGGTCTTCGACGGCATCACGGCGGCCCGCGGGCCGCTGGCCTGTCGCACGGTCACTTCGGAGACGTCGTCGACCTCGGTGGCGATGCGCTGTTTGATGGCCTTCATCGTCATCGGCGCGATGCCGCATCCGGAGCACGCCCCGCCGATTGCGATGGTGACCTCGCCCGTCTCGTCGTCCACGTCTTCGATTTCGAAGTGCCCGCCGTGTTCCTGAATCTGCGGGACGTTGTTGCTCAGGTAGTTCCGGGTTCGTCGCTCGAGTGATTGCGCGCTCATATTACAGGTGAACGTACGGCTTTATTTGTAATAAATCTGGTCTATTAGGGGTGCCTAAATTCGGGGGATATAGGGCTTACAGCGCAGTTTTAGGCGACACGAACCTTCTATAATCTGATTCTTATCATTTTTCGCGTGGCCTAAAACTCCGCGACTTTCGACTTCCGCTTCGACTCCGGGAGCCCCCACACTCGTCGGCGTCCGTGGGCGTTGTCGTCCGGTCGCCCACCATCTCGATTCCCTCGGTCGCCGTCACTCGCCGTCGGGCCGTCGGGTCCGTCGTCCCGTCAAACAGCGCCTAATTCCCGCGGCCGCGGGAGCCCCGGCCCCCGCGGAGTCCAGTAGCGAGTCAATAATTAATCGCCTCGTGAGCCGATGTGTAGCCGAGTGTTACCGTTCGTGAATACGCCGGGTCGTCGTCGAAGCGGCGGCCCGAGAGGTGCCTTCGATGAGAGATAGGATACGCTCGGTCGTCCGGACGATTCGCCGCCGGTTCGTTCCCGGCGACGACGACGGCGACCTCGCAGAGCGGACGGTAAAAAGCGGGATGTGGGTGTCGGCGATGAACGTCCTCGACCGGGTGCTGAAGGTCGTGATGTTCATCGTCCTCGCGCGACTGCTCGGCCCCGAGGCCATCGGGCTGATGGGCATCGCGCTGCTCACCATCTCGGCGCTTCTGAGCCTGACGAACCTCGGCATCGACGCCGCGCTCATCCAGCGCGTCGACGACGACGTGGACGACTACCTGAACACGACGTTCACGCTCGAACTCCTCCGCGGCCTGCTGATGAGTTCGATTCTCTACCTCGCCGCGCCGTCGCTCGCCTCGCTGTTCGGCGAACCCGCGGCGCGGGACCTCATCCGCGCCATCGCGCTGGTCCCGATTTTCCTCGCGCTGCGGAACCCCGCGATGGTCTACTTCAAGAAGGACCTCGCGTTTCACAAGGAGTTCGCCTACCGGGTCAGCGGCACGACCGCCTACGTCGTGGTCGCGCTCGGTTACGCCGCGGTCAGCCCGACGGTCTGGGCGCTCATCTTCGGCTACCTCGCGGACGCGGGCGTCCGGTCGGTCGCGACCTACTTCCTGCACCCCTACCGCCCGCGTCCCGCGCTGAACCGCGCGTACGCCGCCGAGCTCATCGGCTACGGGAAGTGGGTCACGGGGTCGTCCATCGTCGAGTTCCTCTACGGGCAGGGCGACGACGCGGTCGTCGGCTGGCTCCTGACCGCGACCTCGCTCGGTTACTACCAGCTCGCCTACCGCATCTCCAACGCGCCGGCGACCGAAATCGCCGTCGTCGTCTCCAGCGTGATGTTCTCGACGTACTCGAAGCTCCAAGAGGACCAGCGCGCCCTCCGCGAGGCGTTCTTCAGCACCTTCCGACTCACGGCGTTCGTCGCCCTGCCGATGTCGGTCGGCATCTACCTCGTCGCGCCCGCCTTCGTCGGCGCGTTCCTCGGTGCGGACTGGCTGCCGATGGTGCTCGCCATGCAGATTCTCGTCGCCTACGGGCTCTTTCGGACGCTCTTCGCGACGTTCAACCCCGTCTGGCGCGCCGTCGGCCGCCCCGACGTACAGACCAAACTCGGCTTCCTCAGGGTCGCCCTGCTCGCCGTCGCCATCGTTCCCGCGACGAGCGCCTACGGCATCGAGGGGACCGCCCTCGCGGTCACGGGCATCCTCGCGTTCCCGATGGTCCCCCTCTACGCGCGCGAGATGAAACGCACCCTCGACACGACCTACCGACGGTTCCTCCGGGAGCTTTCGTATCCCGTCGCGGCCAGCGGCGCGATGGCGCTGGCGGTCCTCGCGGCGCAGAACCGCGTCGGGTCGCCGCTCGTCGAGTTCGCGCTCCTCGTCGCCATCGGCGTCGTCGCCTACGTCGTCAGCGCCGCGTCGCTCATGACGCTCTTCGACTGGCGGGTCAAACAGAACCTCCGGGAACTCGTCTCCGTGATGTCGAAGTGAGGGAGGCGTTCGGCCGATTTGACGCCCCGGCGAGTGGTCGATTCGACTGACTCTCATTGCTAGCTGAAGCTTCGACGTGAATCAAACCTATCAGAACACAGTCAGAAAATGTGGGTGCGGTGAAACGAACGCCCTCGCAAGGTTCGGTGGGAGCGTAATTACCAGTTCATAGATTGATTATCCGACGGGTAGAGACGTTTCACGGGCCAAAGCGGACTCGACACAGGCTACCGATTCGCCCCGTATTGTCCCGATTAAGCGGTTGTTTCACGGGCTCAAATCGCCGCGATATTAGTATTTAGTTGATTCTTATCTGGATGAATATAAGGTGTGTCTTTGATATACAACTGGTAACTAACTGGCCTCCATCCGAAGCAATCCCGCAAGTAATCGTAGCTAATCAGATTATACCCTGCAATAATGATTATCACCTTAACGAGGGCTTTCCTGAGATATGGTACGACTAACCGATGGAGACGACGACGAATCCGCCGCGGATTCGGACTCCATCCTCGAATCGCAACTCAACAGGCGGAACTACCTCAAACTCGGTGCGATGGCCGCATCGACTGCCCTCTCTGCCGGCGTCGCGTCGGCTGCGTCTGGACCAGAGGAGCGCTTCGGTATCCAATGGGACCGCGTCGTCAACGCGGTGGACGACCTTGGAATGGACCCCAACGGAAACGAACCGATAGACGACCAACTCGATTCCGCGTACGAGAGCGGGACGCTCATCGAATTCCCTCCGGGTGAGTATCTCGCCACCGAGACGCAGTACTGGAACGACGACGTCTCACGCTTCGGGATGGTCGGCACCGGTAGCTCTCACAAGGACGTGCAGTTCGTCTTCCCGTCGGGCAACAACGGCGAGAAGTACCGGTTCCTCGAAATCACGAGCGGGGACCACCACGTCCTGAAGAACTTCTCCATCCAGCAGACCGACGACGACACCACCACGGCGGACATCTGGATGATAAACGACGACGGCGGCCTCATCGAAGACGTCGAGTGGCTCGGCCGCACCCCCACCGACAACAACGCTCGCCGCCAGCTCCTCGCGTACGATTGTTCCTCCGTCGACGGCGTCAACGTCGCCCGCCGCGTCTACATGCGCGAGGGTGCCGAGCTTCCGGGCTACCCCGACGGCGTCGCGGGCATCCGCGTGCAGGGCGGCTCTGTCGGCGAAATTCGCCTCGTGGACTGCCACATCGAACAGCGCGGGTCGTCGTCGTTCCGCGCGACCCACACCCGCGGCGTCCTCCGCGTCGAGGGCGGCCTGTTCAAGAACAACGACAACACCAACATGCGCATCTCCGCGGGCGACCACCCCGAAAAGACCTCGTGGATCAAGGGCGCGACCGTCATCATGGACGCGGACAACCTCAACGAGCACGCCCACGACGGCGACAGCCTCGACAGCCCCGAGGGGCTCCGCATCGACTCCACCGGCAACGGGTACGCGGGCGTTCTCATCGAGGACTGCGACTTCATCTTCAAGTCTTGCCCCACCTCGCGCGGCATCGTCTCGTCGCCGACGTGGGCCGGCCACGGCGGCTTCACCCTGCGCACCTGCCGCATCCAGAACGACACGTCGGTCCAGACGATTCACGCCGACTCCGTCGACACCGACACCGCGGACAAACCGTGGGGCGTGAACCTCGAAAACGTCTCCATCACGGGCAGCACGCGGTCTCAGCCCGCCGGCGCGGCGGTCTGCATCGACAACGACCGCAACGGCTCGACCGTCCAGAACAGCTGTATCCACTTCCCGAACGGCGACGTGGACGGCGTCCTCGTCAACGACGCCACGAACTGCGAAATCGTGGACTCGAACATCAACGTCTCCGGGCAGGCGACGGTGTTCAGCGGGGCCGACGTGGACACGAGCAACATCACGAGCGGCGATTCCTGTCCGCTCCCGAGCGCCGATGGCAGTACCGGCGGCGACTCGTCGACGACGGACGACTCGACGGATTCGACGACGGACGACAGCACGGCCGAGCCCCTCCCGAACGAGATTCGACTCGTCGGCACGGGCACGACGACCCAGTACGAGTTCACGGTGACGGACTCGCTCCAGGCGTCGGGCGACACCATCGAGGAGTGGGACGACATCGAAAGCGGCACCGCGACCGGCTGGATTACGACCGACGGCGTCGAGGACGCCTACACGTTCTCCGGCGACATCGACTCGTTTTCGTTCCTCGAAGGCGAGTCCGAGATTTACGTCAACGGCGAGCAGGTGTCCGAGAGTACCGTCACGGGCGCGACGACGGACGACTCCACCGATTCGAACACGGACGGGTCGACGGATTCGACCGACGACTCCACGACCGATTCCCCCGACCTCTCGCACGAACTGCGCCTCGTCGGTACGGGCACGCAGACCCAGTACGAGTTCACCGTCAGCGACGCGCTCGAAGCCTCGGGCGACACCATCGAACAGTGGGACACCATCGACGGCACCTCCGCCAGCGGGTGGATTACGACCGCGGGCGTCGAGGACACGTTCAACTTCGCTGGAAGCGTCACCTCCTTCGGCTTCGTCGAGGGCGAGGCCGAGATTTACGTCGACGGCGAG
Organism: Haloferax sp. AS1; assembly: GCF_014530665.1. Taxonomy (NCBI): domain Archaea; kingdom Methanobacteriati; phylum Methanobacteriota; class Halobacteria; order Halobacteriales; family Haloferacaceae; genus Haloferax; species Haloferax sp. AS1. Next base: position 277,599 of record NZ_SPSA01000002.1, on the reverse strand, counting down.
CAGGTGACCGAGAGTACCGTCACGGACGCCGTGACGGACTCGGGCACTGACGGTTCGACCGACTCGGGCACGGACGGGTCGACGGATTCGACCGACGACACCACCGACAGTCAGAACGAACTGCGCCTCGTCGGCACCGGTGCCGAGACGCAGTACGAGGTCACCGTCAGCGGCACGCTCGAAGCCTCTGGCGACACCATCGAACAGTGGGACGACGTGTCCGAAAGCTCCGCGACGGGCTGGGTGACCACCGAGGGCGTCCAGGACGTGTACGCCTTCACGGGTACGATTACGTCGCTGTCGTTCCTCGAAGGCGAGGCCGAGGTCTACGTCAACGGCACGCGGGTCGACCCCGCCGTGTTCTCCCTGCCGAACACCCTCGTCGTCGAGGGCGACGGCACGGAGACGACGTACGACTTCATGGTCTCCGGCGACATCCTGAACGACCCGCTCGTCGGGCCGACGGAGAGCGACGACAGCCTCACCAACGGCAAGGCGAAGGGGTCGGTCACGGACGGTATCGACGCCTTCCGGTTCTCGGGCGACATCACGAAGATGAACCTGGCCGGCGACGCGGCGCTGACGTTCGAAGACAACGACGGCTGAGGCGACGCAGGAAAACGACACGACGGCACAGCACGGACACAGAAACTACGCGCGGCGCGCCGCTCGCGCGGTGACGCCGCAGACGACAGAGGCACCCACGTTCGCATTCCGACGCGGTTTTTTCGATGCTCTACTCGACGACCGAACGACCGCCAGCTTCGCCGGGGCCGACGCGCCGCGGGCGAGCTCGCGTTACGCGTCGTCGCCCGCGTCGTCCGCGCCGCCGGCGGTCGGCTCTTCGGTCACGGTGACCCAGACGTACGCCGAGCGGTACGCCGTCTCGGTGCTCGGCTCCGCCGGCGCGTCGCCCTCGTACAGGAAGTAGGTGAGCCGGAGGTCCTCGCCGGTCAGCGCCGGGGCGAAGTTGTGGCGGGTCCGCCACGTCTCGCCGTCTTCGACGGTCTCCGTCCGCGACCCGAGGACTTGCCGCTCGACGACCGTCACCTCGCCGTTCGCTCGCTCGACTCGCTGGAGTTCGGCCACGAGCGTGTAGCTCGTCGCCTCGCCCTCGACGTTCTCGACGGAGACGAACAGGGAGGTCTGCTCGCCGACCGTCAGCGCTTCGGGGTAGTCGGCGGCGACGAACTCGCCCCCGGCGTCCTGCGTGAGAAGCGACAGGCTCGAATACGACTCGCCCGTCCCCGGCGCGACGAGCGCGTAGCCCAGACTCGCGCCGGCCACGATGACCGCGAAAGCGAGCGCGACGTTCAGAAGCGAGTCCACCCGCGAGGGCTGGTCGAACGACCGAACCACGTCGGCGTACCAGCGGCGAATCGGAACGCGGAACCGCTCTGCTTCGGGGAGTCGCTGCCGCCGGGCTTCACCGACCGCGAGACCGACGACGATGACCGCCGCCAGAGCGAGGAGGACGGGCGCGGTGTCCAACCCGACGCCGGTCCAGAGGAGCGTCAGCCCGACGACCGGCAGCAGCGCGACGCTCATTCCGAAGGCGAGCGCGAGGCGCTCCGCGAGGCTGAGGTTGGGCTGCCACTCGAACCGACCGAACGACGGTCCCTCGGTGGGCGCGTCCGACGACCCGGCGGGGAACAGCGCGAGCAACAGCGCGTATCCGGGGAGAAACAGCAGTACGGGGAGCCCGACGAGGGCTTGGACGGTCGGAACGACGCCGAGCGCCGCGACGAGGCTACTCGCAACGACGATGACCAGCGCGAAGGGCACGTCCAGCGAGAGTTCGCCGAGCGCCCGGTTTAACCGTCCTTTGCTGTGTGATGTGGACCCCATTACTGGATAGATGACGCGACTAGGCTGTTGTTATTGAGCGCCTCACGCCTCCGATTTCGGCGGTACGAGGTGACTAACCCCCGATTACCTCGCGGTCTGCGACACCGTCGGTCTCGCTCTCGCTGTCTCCTCGTCGGTCGCTCTCGTCGTCGCCGCCGACGCGAGACGACTGCGAGTCGCTCGGCTCGTCCCGCTCGAACGACGCGGACGGTGCCGCCGCGATTCGAAGCGGTTCGTTCGCGCGGCTGTCGAGGAGCATCGCGCCGCCCAGGGACGCAACCCCCCCGATGACCCCGGCGAGGGTCGCTCGCCCCGCACCGTCGCGGTCCTTCGACGCGACGCCGCCGACCAGTCGGAGCACGCCGGCGAGGACGCCCACGACGCCGAGCGCGTAGAGGACCGCCACCGGGTGAACGCCGCCGTCGAGGTACCGAACCCGGAGCCGCCAGAGGAAGTCTCTGAGCAGGAGGAACGACAGTCCGGGGACGAACGTCGAGTACCTGATGCCGCTTTCCTCGTCGCCGTAGCGGGCGCGCATCGGCACGGTCGCGACGCGTTTTCCCGCGACGTTCAGGTTCACGAGCAGGTCGTTCAGGAAGCCGTACTGGTCGTACAGCCGGTCGAACTCCAACTCCGAGAGCGCGTCCGCCGAGACGGCCGTGTAGCCGTTCTGCGGGTCGCGGATGTGCCAGTAGCCGCTGGCGATGCGGGTCAGCCCGGACAACAGGAGGTTGCCGAACAGCCGCCACGGGGGCATCCCCCGGCGGGTGTCCCGAGCCGCGAGCCGGTCACCGACGGCGTAGTCGGCGTCCCCGTCGACGACGGGGTCGATGATGGCGGGCATGATGTCCGGGTCCATCTGGCCGTCGCCGTCCATCACGACGATAACGTCCATGCCGTCGGCGAGCGCGCGCTCGTAGCCGGTCTTGACGGCCGCGCCGCGCCCGCGGTTGACCGCGTGTCGAATCGGGACGACGCGCCGGTCGAGAGGCGCGCCGCCGTCGGCCGCGGCGACGACGGGCGCGGCCTCCCGTTCGTTCGCGCGCGCGGCGTGCCGCCGAATCACCTCCCACGTCCCGTCGGTCGAGCGGTCGTCGACGACGTAGGCGCGGTCGACGAACGCGGGGAGCGTGTCGATGACGCCGCCGACGAACCGCGCCTCGTCGTACGCGGGGACGACGACGCCCACGGCGTTACCGCGATACATCGTCCCTCGCGTGGGTCCGCTGTGGTGAACGCCGCGCGGCCGCCGGCCCACCGCGTCGGGGGCGTCGTCCCCGCGGCGACGAATCGAGCTGGAGAGTGCGTAGGAACATCGATACTTCGACCCGCAGATTGGGCGGTTCGGGTCTTTGTTAGTCGTCAGCAACACGTACGTAAACGCGAATTTCAGGCGTTTCAGACGGTTTGTGCGGGTGTCAACGTTCTTTGAAACGTGACTGACCACCTTCGAATCAAGTTATTCGAGACTGTCATGAAAATCGGTATGTCGCCCGCAGGGCCGGCGTGCCGGGCGGGGTTCCGTTCCGAGCGAGTCGCCGCGTCAGACGGCGTCTCGGACCGACTCCCAGTAGCTCGACGCCGTGACCACGTCCAGCCCGAGTTCGTCCACGTAGTCCATCGTCTCGGCGAACGCCGCCGGGCTGACGGAGCGCCCCTTCCCGGTCACGTCGTGGTACATGAGCACCGCGAGTTGGTCGTACTGGGCGGCGAAATCGAGCGCCTGCTTCGCCTTCTTCACGTCGTCGCCGTCGGTCCGGCCGACGATTTGCGGGTCGGATATCGCGCCGGTCGGCCCGCCGACCGTCACGAAACCGAGGTAGTGGTAGTCGCTCGCGGCGTCGAGCGCCGACTCGTCGTACCGGCCGTACGGCCAGATGATGAAGTCGGCCCCGCGCTCGAACCCGTTTTCGACGAGCCACGCCTTCGACTCCCTGATGCTCGCGCGCTGGTCGACCGGCGAGAGGTCGCGGAACGAGTCCGACCGCTGGGGGTGGCTCACCATGTCCCAACCGGCGTCGACCATCTCGTCCATCCCGTCCCGGGGGATGCGGTGGCTCGACCCCACGGTCCACGGGATGACGCCGACGACGCCGGGAAAGCCGTGGGACTCCAGTATCGGGTACGCCGTGTCGTACTGGCTCCGGGTGTTGTCGTCGAACGTAATCATCACCTTACCCGCGTCGGCCCGGGGTTTGGCCCGGAGCGAGTCGACGTAGAACCGCGCCGCCGTGCCGCCGCCGGTGTACAGTTGGATGCTTATCTCGGTGACGTCCGTCAGGTCCGGCGACCCGGTGACGCGCCGCGGCCCGAGGTCGAGGCGCTGCCAGCCCGCCCGCCAGATGTGCCGGCCGAGAAGCAGCGTGTTGTCGTAGTCGGGCGCGGCGAGGCGAACCGTGATGCCCTCGGTGTCGGGCGTTTCGAGGTTGACCGCCAGCGAGAGGTCCGCCCCGGAGAGGTCGATACCGCCGTCGAACGTCCGGTAAATCCACACCCGTTCGTCGGCCGGCGTCGCCTCGAGCCGGAGCGACTGAGACCCGCAGTAGACGACGTCCTCCTCGACGGCGAACCGCCCCGCGAACGTCTCCCACCGGCGCTCGTCCTCGAAGTCGTCGACGAGCCATCCGGCGTCTCTGAACCGCTCGCGGCTGTTGAACGCGACCGCAAGCGGGTCCCCCGGCGCGTCGACGCTCGGGTCGTCGTAGCTGAAGCGTGGGGTCGGAACTGGCGGCACGCTGGTCGCGGTCGCCTCGGGCGTTCCGGCCGGTTCTCCACCCCTCGCGACACAGCCGCTGAGCACGGCGGCGCCCAGTCCGAGGTATGAACGCCGTGACAGATTCATACGGATAACTGTCGCCACGAGTGGATAGTAATGCGACTCGTAATCTCGGTCGCACCGGACTGAACGCGTCGAACACTGCGGCGACGCCGGTTCTGTCCCGTGTTTTCGTGCGTCTCCTTCACCGGATTCGCCGCCACCGACGAGCCTTGATTCCGCGCCCCTCGCGCCGTCAGCCGCGGTTACACACCGTTTACCAATCACCTTCCCCGTCCAACTGACGGGAAACATGTGCAACCGATGTTGGTCCCTCTCTCTCCCGCTTTCATCTCGCCCTTCGAGACGACTCGACGCCGCTGCACGGACGCCGGATAGTCGCCCGGAACGCCGCGAGCGCACGGAGGTTCTCCGCCGGTGAAGCGCAGAACCTATCTGCGGACGCTCGGCGCGGTCGGCGTCGGGGCCGCGCTCGCCGGCTGTAACACGCCGGACGAGGAGACGCCGACCGAGACGCCGATACCGACCGAGGAGACGCCCACGCCGGAACCGGAACTCACCGTTCTCAACGCGGTTGACGACCTCGGGATGGACCCGACGGGCCAAGAGCCGGTCGATGACATCCTCGACGAGACGTACGGTGAAGACACGGCCATCGAGTTCCCGCCGGGCGACTACCTCATCACCCGCGAGCACGACTGGGACCGCGGCGTCTCGAACTTCCAACTCGTCGGCCTCGGCGACTCGCACACGGACGTCCAGTTCGTCTTCCCGCCGGCGGACCCCGGCGAGCGGTTCCGGATGCTCCGCATCACGAGCGGGACGGACCACGTCCTGAAGAACTTCTCCATCCAGCAGACCGACGACGACACCACGAGCGCCGACATCTGGCTCGCCAACGACGACGGCGCGCTCATCGAGGACGTCGAGTGGCTCGGCCGCACCCCCACCGACAGCCACGCGCGCGACCAACTATTGTTGTTCGACTGCACCTCCGTCGAGGGCGTCAACGTCATCCGGCGCGTCTACATGCGCGAGGGCGCGGCGCTCCCCGGCTACCCGAACGGCGTCGCCGGGATTCGCATCACAGAGCGGTCGGTCGGCGAGGTCAAAATGATAGACTGCCACATCGAACAGCGCGGGTCGTCGTCGTTCCGCGCGACCCACACCCGCGGCGTCCTCCGCGTCGAAGGCGGCCTGTTCAAGAACAACGACAACACCAACATGCGCATCTCCGCGGGCGACCATCCGACCAAGACCTCGTGGATTAAGGGCGCGACCGTCATCGTTGACGCCGATAACCTCAACGAACACGCCCGCGAAGGGGACCGACTCGACAGCCCCGAAGGGCTCCGCATCGACTCGACGGGCCACGGTTACACGGGCGTCCTCATCGAGGACTGCGACTTCGTCTATCGGTCGAGTCCGTCCTCGCCGGGTATCATCACCGTCCCGACCTACGGGAGCCACGGCGGCTTCACGATGCGTAACTGCCGCATCGTCAACGACACCGGCGTCCAGACCATCTACGCGGGCCCGGTTGACACCGACATCGCGCGAGAGCCGTGGGGGATGGTCCTCGAAAACATCACCATCTCGGGGGCGTGCGAGAGCCAGCCCTACGGCTCTGCGGTCGTCGTCGACGAGAACCGAAACGGCTCCCGCATCGTCGATAGCTGTATCTACCTGCCGAACGGCCGGGTCGGCGGCGTGCTCGTCAACCGCGCGTCTGACTGTGCTATCCAGAACTCCAGCATCAACGTCAGCGGCCCGCCGACGCGGACCCGCGGCGTCGAACTCGCGCTCGACGACGTGACCTACACCGCGACCTGCGCGTTCCGCGACGAGTGAGCGTCGGGCGCTGAGAAGGCACTGCCTGCGTCCTCAGTTGTCGGCTGCCGGCCGTGAACGCGCTGGATACTGGCTATCGCATGTGGCCCGGTCCGTCCCACACTGGTCAGCACAGTAGCAAACCTTACCCAGTAGTATGTTCTACCGGCGAGCATGGCCACGTCGGTGAAGATGGACGACGAGACGAAATCCCGTCTCGAACGGTTACAGGCCGAGATTCGGCTGAAAACCGGGACGCGAGTGACGCAGCAGGAGGTCTTGGCGCGGCTCGTCGAGAACGCCGTCGAGTCCAAGGCGGACCTCATCGACTCGTTCCGCGAGGAGCGCGTCCCGCTTTCGGCATCCGAGCGCGAGCGGTTCCACGACGGGATGGTTTCGTCCGGCGTCACGACGACGGAAGAAGACATCGACGACGTGCTGTACGGATGAGCGTCTTCGTCGACACCGGCGTGTTCTTCGCGCACCACGATACGGATGCCGACCGGCACGACCAAGCCGTCAGCGCGTTCGACGACCTGTTCGACGGGGAGTTCGGACAGCCGTACACGAACGACTACGTTCTCGACGAGACGGTGACGCTCACGCGCGCCCGAACGGATTCGTTCGAGGCGGCGGACACCGTCGCCGGTCGCATTCTCGGTGAGGAGCCGTTCCCGAACGTGTTCCGGATGATTCACGTCGAACCGGACGACGTCCGGGCGTCGCTGGAGACGCTCCGTCGATACGAGGACCACGACCTCAGTTTCACCGATGCGACCATCGCCTCGCTGTGTGAGTCGCGTGGCATCGACGCCGTGTTGAGTTTCGACACGGATTTCGACGGACTCGTCGACCGCATCGAACCGGGGTACCGGTCGGTTTAACAGCGCCACGGGGAGCGCCGACAGAGCAACTCCGGCTCGGTTCCGCTGCAAACCGACAACTGTGTCTAAACTACCATTTATCCGGACGCGCGACGCAGTTCGACCTATGGTTCGGCTCTGTCATCGGTACGGTCCCGGACGGCTCCCGTACGCCGGACGAAACGACATCGGCGGCGGGATAGCGATGGCTGCCACCGGGCTGTTGGCAATCACCCTCTGGTTCGGTGCTGCGGGGCTGCTGACCCTCGTCGGCGCGATGAACGGGACGCTCGGGTTCGTCTTCGGCCTCGGACTGCTGGCCGTCCCGGTAGCGATACCGACCTCGTTTATCGTGGGCACGCTACTCTGGCGACGGTTGCGACCCGACGACGACCGCCAACGCTACGGTGCGCTTTTCGGCGGGCTGACTGCACTCGGAAGTCTTGTCACGGGCGGGTTCGGGCCTGCGTTCCTCGCCGGCGTCTCGAACGTCACCCGCGGTGAGATGGTTCTACGGGAGGCCGTCGTCTTCACCGCGCTCCTGCTACCAGTGAGCGTGGTTTTCGCCGTTATCGCTGCCGGTTGGTTGGTCGTTCCGCTCGGCGCGTTCGGCGGATGGTATCACGAGCGTGCGAAGGCGCGCTCCTGACGAGGTCCGACCGCTAACCGCGCTCCGCGGCGTTCCACAGCGCCACGGCGAGCGGCGACGCCACGACGCCCGGCCGACTCAGCGACCTCTGAAGTTGAGTCCCGGCGTCAGCGTGATACCGGTCCTCGGCTCTTCCGATTCGTCGCCCCCGCGGTCGTGGTCGGCGGTCGATTCCTCGTCGGCTTCGTCGCCGCCCCGGTTGAACAGCGCGTGGTGCACGTAGCGGGCGAAGGGGACCGGGTCGTCGAGGCGCGCGAGGTCGAATCTCGGTTCGCGGTAGATTGAGGCGGCGACCTCCCAGACGGTCTTGACGAACGACGGGCGCTCGACGAGCGGCGAGTCGTCGCGGCGGACGCTCATCACGTAGCCGAGTTCGCCCCAGAGGTAGTGGGTGCCGACGCCGAGTTCGTAGCCCGGTTCGATGCGGTGTTTCTGCCCGGTCGCCTGCAACCAGTAGTAGTACGGGAAGTCGGCCCCGGCGCGGACGGTCGAGGGGAGCGACTGCCACATCCGGGGGTTGATTTCGATGAGTTTGAACTCGCCCGTCTCGGCGTCCTTGAGGTACTCGATGCACGCGAGGCCGTGCCAGTCGATGTGGCCGAGGAGCTTTCGCGCGACGGATTCGAGTTCGGGGTCGTACACCGAGGTCCGGTAGACGCCGCCGCCGCCGGTGTAGGAGTTCCCGCGAATCTGGAGGTGCTGGAACGTTGCGAGTGGCTCGCCGTGGTCGTACAGCGCCGCGAACATGTACTTGTCCTCGGCCGGGACGTAGTCCTGTACGATGGGGTCGTGTTTCATCTCGGCGTATATCTCGTCGGCGTCGGGTCGGTCGCCGGGCCGGACGTGGCGGACGCTCTTGACGATGTCGTACTCGTGGGGGTCGTAGCCCTCGACGTACTCGCCGGCGACGACGTTGTACCGCGGCTTGATAATCGAGGGCTCGTCGAACGCCGCGACCTCGCTGAACAGGCGGGTCCGCGGCATGGGGACGCCGGCCTCGACGGCGGCCTCGTAGAGGAGCTTTCGGTCGTGGACCCGGCGGAGCGTCTCGAAGTCGGGGACGACGAGGTCCACGTACTGCTCGAACTCGTCGCGGTACTTCGAGAAGACGTAGCCGTCTTCCGGCCGCGTCGGGATGACGGTCTTCACGTCCGGCCGGGCGGCGATGCCGACGAGGGCGTCTTTGTAGGCCACGAGGTCGTCTTTCGGCGCGGGGATGCGGACGAGTTCGTCGCAGAAGCGAGACGAGGCCGCCGGCGTGTCGTCGTGTTCGGAGGCCATGACCGTGTGGACGCCCCGCTCGCCGAGCGACCGGACGCAGGTGTAGTTGCCCGATGGAACGAGTACCGATTCCCGGGCGTGCGCGCGTTTGGACATGCCTGAACCGTCGCGCGGTGACGGAATTAGTATGGGTCGGCTAACGGATTCGGGGTGGGAGACGGGAGCCGATTCGCCCCGGTCGACTCGGTGGTCGGAACGCGGGCGGCCGTCCGCGACGGGGTCGGATCGCGCCGCTGCGCGAGCGCCGCACCTGCGACCGAACTGTGGATTCGGACGCGACGAACCGGATTCGATTCGTGAAAGTCGAGCAATCCGACGGTTTCGGGTCGGTTATCCACAGCATACCGGGGGACTGGCGAAACTGTCGCCCCGGGACGAACCGACCGAGGTGGCGAGGCAGTCGCTCTCGACCGAAAGACAAAGAACAGTTAGCAGTTCGGCGCGGTGCCGCGCGAGGCGACGACTCAGATGGCGCGGGCTGACCGCCGCCTCAGAGCACGTCGTCGTCGAGGCCGCCGGGGTCGCCGGCGGTGTCGAAGAGGTTGTTCTGGGCGCTCTGGACGAAGTCGGACTGGACGCCGTCCTCGTCGTCGACGGGGGCACCGTAGGCGTCCATTCCCATCGAGAGGAGTTCCTCGACGGCCTGTTCTTCGCTGATGAACTCTTCGTCGACGAGCTGTTCGAACTCGACGAGCAGTTCGTCCGGGAGATTGACTTCTACGACGGGCATAGAGACGCGTTCGTGCTCGACATACTTGAGCGACCGGGTGTGAGTAATCGCGGTCTGGGTCGGGTCGTGAGCTGTCGTCGGGAGCGACACTCCGCGTCGCGCGTCAGTCACAACCGCGTGTCTTATCAGTTCTCCGTCGGACCCTCAACCCGACGAACGTCGAGGCGTCGATTGCCGACGCCCCGGACCGAGGGACCGACGTGACACGCGACACAGACCCGGCGACTGACGACGCCACCCCGGCCGAGAGCGACGCGCTCGGCTGGCTTCCGGAGCGCGTCGAACTGCCGAGCGACGAGTGGGTCATCTACCCGCCCGGCGAGCCGCGGCCGGCGAACTTCGCGCTCCGCTTCGAGAAGGCCGTCCCCGCGGTGCTCGTCGGTGTCGACTCCGGCGACTCGCCGGGCGTCCACGTCCTCCCGCACCCCGGCGGTCTCTCCGTCTCGGCCCGGTTCGGTGGCGTCGTCGACGACTCGGTCCGAGAGTTCGACCCGCCGGCGTCCGACGCCGAGCGCGGGGCGGTCGCCGCGTGGACGCAGACGTGGGTCGAGCGCGTGGACGACCGGGCCGAGCGGGCGCGCATCCGGACGGCCTGCGCGCCGGTCCCGAACGCCGGCGACCGCGTCTCGCGGGCGCTCTTCGACCACTTCGGGAGCGCGGACGCCGTCGCGGCCGCGGTGCTCGAACGGAACACCGCCGCGCTCACGCGGGCGTCCGGTGTCGCCGAGCAGACCGCGACCGACTTGGTCGTCCACTACGGCACCGACGCGGAGTGGGAGCACTACCGCCGCCACCGCGACGCCGCCCCGTGACTCAAATCGCGATTTGACTCTCGCGTAGGGTTATTCCCGTCCGCGACGACTACTGGGTATGTCCCTGACACGACGCACCGTCCTCGGTTCGACCGCCCTCCTCTCGTTTGGCCTCCTCGCCGGCTGTGTCGGCAACGGCGGGTCGGACGACGGCGCGCCGACTGACGACGAACGGACGGACACGCCGACTGACGACCTCACGACCGACGAGCCGACGGACACGACGGACGACCTTCCGGACGGAAACGGCACCGACGACGGAGCCGGCGGCACCCGCCCGTCCGGCGGTCCCGGCATCTCACTGGTCAGCGTCGACGACGCGCCCGACGTGCCCGTCGAACACGACATCGAGATAACGGAGGACCTCGCGACCGACGAGCACCCGCCGCAGGTCCGCATCACGCTGACGAACACCGGCGACGAGGTCGTCGAGGTCGGTGAGGGAAGAACGGTCTTCTTCCAGTACGTCTCGGACACGACGAACGACCTCATCTTCCTCCCCGCGGGCGGTGAGTACCCCGTCGAGGCGGGCTGTTGGCGGCTCGAAGACAACATCGCCGTGACCGAGGAGTATCGGATTCTCTCGCTTGACCCCGGCGAATCACAGTCGGCACTGGTGGACCTCTACGGCGTCGCCCAGTCCGAGGGCGAAGAAGCGAGTTGTCTCCCGGTCGGGGAGTTCCGCTTCGAGGCCGACTTCGCTACTGGCGGGCTCTCGGGGTCCGACGGCGGGAGACAGGAGGCGGCGTGGGGCTTTTCGCTCACGCTGGAGTGAGACACACGGGTTCCGAATACGACCGCTGACCCGTCGCGGGCTTTATTCGGCTCCCCGTGCGGCGGCCGAGTCCGAGACGACAGACCACTCCGAGGGGTCGATATCGTTCCCCTCGACGGCGCTGTGCTCTGGATACGCCGTCATCACGAGATACGTCGCCGTCCCGGAGAGATACTCGGTCAGCCGACCGAGGTTCTCGTCGGCGATGCCGCCGAGGCGGTCCACGAGCATGACCGGCACGCGCTCGGCCACGTCGAACGCCTGGTACCCCGCGAGCGCCGTCGCCAGCCCGAGGAGTTCGACCTCGCCCTCGCTGAGCGCGCCCAGCGACGCCTCGCGGCCGTCGCGGGCGACGACGAGGTCGAACTCGCTCGTCAACCGCGCGCTCTCGAACCCCGTCTCGAACAGCGGGACGATTTCGCGAATCGCGTCGTCGAACGCGTCTCGTGTCTCTTTCTTTATCTCTTGTTTTCGCCGCCGGAGACGGGTTATCTCCTCGGTCAGCGACTGTCGCTGTGAACGCAGTGATTCGAGCTTTTCGGCCTCCGATTCAGCCGATTCGAGTTCCGACTTCGCGTCGTCGAGACGCGCGTTCGCGTACTTCAGTTCGCTTTCGATATCGGTCACATGTTCGGAATCTGATTCGATTTGCTCGCGGAGGTCGTCGATACGCTCGGCGAGTTCGGCGTCGCGTTCGCGCGCGTCGTCGAGGCGGCGTTCGAGGTCCGACCGGCGCTCGCGGAGCTCTCGGAGTTCGGTCTGAAGTTCCCGTTCGCGTCGGCGTCGCTTCTCGCGCGACTCGACGCGCTCGGTGAGTTCCTCGACGCGCTCTCGGCTGGCTTCGGCCGCCGTGGTTCGGCGTTCGATACGCTCGGCGAGGTCGTCGAGTCGCTCGGTCACCGACGAGGCGTCCGTCTCGGCACCGCAGACCCAACACGCGAGTTCGTCGTCGACGACGCCGTGGGTCACGTCGGTCAGCAGTTCGGTCCGGTCTTCGGCCACGACGCGGCGGTTCGCGTCGTAGACGCCCCGAAGAAGCTCGATATCGCGTTCCTGCCGGTCGAGTTCCCGCTTCGCCGCGTCGAGTTCGCGCGCCAGTTCCTCGTCGTCTTCCACGTCGAGTCCGTCGAGTTCCTCCTCGCGCGCGTCGAGTTGTTCTCGGACCCGCTCGGCGGTCGATTCGAGTCGGTCGATGCGGCTCTGGACGCGGGAGCGCTCCGCGCGGGCGTCGCTGAGCGCCTCGCGCGTCTCGTCTCCGCCGGCGGCGTCGGCCGCCGCGCGCTTCGCCTCTAACTCCTCGACCTCGGCTTCGAGTTCCGACACCCGCCCGGCCAGCGTCGGCAGGCGGTCGGCCGCGTCTTCGGCCTCCGAGAGCGCCTCGTCCACGCGGTCGCGCTCGCGGCGCGCCTCGGCGATGTTCGCGTCGATATCCTCGAAATCGAGCGGTCGCGTGAGGAGGGGTTCGAGGTCGTCTCCCTCGCGGACGGCCCGCCGAATCTCGTTTTCCTCGCCGAGGAACGCGAACAGGTCGGCGCAGACGCGGTCGGCCTCGGCGGACAGATACGGCTCGCCGGTCGTCCGGACGTTCCTCCCGTCTCGGGTCAACTCGACCGCGTACTCCCCGTCGTCGGTCGAAAGCGAGACGCGCCCCTCGGTCGCGCCTTCGGTCAGCGGCGACGCCGTCCCGAGGACGGTCGCTATCGCGGCGAGAAAGCTCGATTTCCCCTGCCAGTTGCTCGCGCGGACGGCGTTCAACCCCGGTTCGAGCGTCGCGCTCCCGCGTCGAATCCCGGCGACGTGCTCCACGTCGAGGTACCAGCTCATGCCATTCCGGCGGCCGCGACGAGTTCGAGCGCCGTCCCGGTGTACTCGCTGAGCGCGAGGCCGGCGCTGGAGAGCGCGCCGATGGGGAGCACTGCCCGGAGCCGCCCGCCCGAGTCGGCCCCGCCGTCGGGCGCGACGCCGGTCTCGCGGACGGCCTCCTCGGCCATCTCGTCGGCACCGGCGTGGTGCTCCTGACAGACGAACCCGCGGTCGAGCGCGTCTTCGAGCGGGACCCGCGTCGGGCACTCCGCGCAGGACACCTTCACCTGCACGTCGACGCCGGCGTCCTCGGCCCCGGCGAGTCGCCCTTTCTTCCCCAGCGACGCGAGCGCCGATTCGGCCTTCTCTACGACCGTCTCGCGCGCGATGTCGACGCTGTTTCGCTCCCAGTCCGAGGACGCCTCGACGGTCGGTTTCTCGCCGTCGAGGCAGTCGTTGAGGTGGCGTCGCATCGTGCTCCACGACGCCATCGCGCCCGTCACCTCGTCGGCGTCGATGTCGTCGGTGGCGAGGTCCGCGGCCACGTCGCCGTAGTCGAGTTCGTCGTCACCGACGAGGGCCTCGTACTCCGCGTCGAGGCGCACGTCGGTCACGTCGCGACCGTTCCGCTCGTAGACGCGCGCGAGCAGTCGCTTGTTGAACCACGTCGTGAGCGACTTGTACCCCTCGCTTTCGCCGCCGTCGGCCCCGGTCCACCGCGCCAGCAGATAGTCGTCGACGGAGTCGTACCTGCCGGTCGGCGCGGCGAGTCCGTACCGTTCGATTGCCACGTCGACCTTGCACATTGTCTCGTTGCACGGAACTGGTGGCGCGACGGTAATAAGACTACGCTTGGCGGGTGACCTCGTCTCAGTCGCGGTCGCCGCCGTCGGCTCGTCGCGTCTCCACCCCCCGCTCGTTTTCTTGTTGCTCGGCTTCCCGTCGCTCGTTTTCTTGCTGTTCTGCTTTCCGCCGTTCCGCTTCCCGTCGCTCCGCTTGCCGTCGTTCGTTGCGCTGTTTGGTCCGGAACTGTCGGAAGCGCTCTTCCTGTTCGCGCTCGTCGAGGTATCGGCGGATATACCGTTTTTCCACCTCCAACTCCGGGATGAGCCGCTGGGTGAGGTAGTTGACGCGGAGCCGGAGCCGCCGAATCTCCGCGAGGAGGCGCAGGAGAACCGCCCGCATCTCCGCCAGCCTGACGACGTCCTCCACGACCGACTCGTAGGAGCCGACGAGTTCGTCGTCGAGCGCGCTCGTACCGAGGACGCCGTACCCTCGCCCGTCGAGCGACCGCCGCGCCGACGTGCTCAGAAAGAACGGGACGGTCAGCCCGACGAGCTTCGTCTCGGAGATGATGAGCTCCGTGTGAGAACTCCGCGCCTCCGAGAGCGTGCGAAGCGCGATTTCGCCCTCCCGCTCTGCGCCCCAGACGTGGAGGTCCGTCGCCTCGCGGAACGCCTCGTCGGTCTCGCGGCGCAGTTCCGTCCACCGGTCCAAGAGGTCGAGGAGGACGAAGACGAGACTGTCGCGTCGGCGTTCGAGGATGCGTTCTCCCTTCCGCGCGAGCGCTAACTCGTCGGTCACCGAGAGCAACTCGCGGTGCGTCGGGGCCGTCCGCCGGTGTCGCCGGTTTGGCATTGTCTACGGTACGGTCGTCCCGACGGTTGATATAGTTGTGTCACCGACACGTACCCGGCCTATTTGACAAGGACTAAGCAGTTGTCAACATCGACTCGAACACGAGTATGTCCAGACACGCGGCCGCCGAGTCGACGCGCCCGGCGGTCACGGCGACGGCCGTGCGGAAACAGTACGGCGACACTGTCGCGGTTCGGGACGTGTCGCTCGACGTTCGCAACGGGGAGGTGTTCGGGCTCATCGGTCCGAACGGAGCCGGGAAATCGACGCTCATCGGTCTGCTGACGGGGACGCGAACCCCGACCGAGGGCTCGATTCGGGTGTTCGGTGAGTCCCCGACCGCGGTCGACCGCTCGCGGCTGAGCGTGCTCCCCCAGGAGTTCTCACCCCACCGGCGACTCACGGGCCGCGAACTCGTCTCCTACTACGCCGGGCTCTACCCCGACCCGCGACCGGTCGACGAGGTGCTCGACCGAGTCGGCCTCGACGACGAGGACGCGGCGACGGCCTACACCGACCTCTCGGGGGGTCAACAGCGCCGCGTCTGCGTCGGCGCGGCGCTCGTCAACGACCCCGAACTCCTGTTTCTGGACGAGCCGACCACCGGCATCGACCCCGCTGGTCGCCGCGACGTGTGGGACCTCGTCGACTCGCTGGCCGACGACGGGACCGCCGTCGTGCTCACGACGCACTACATGGCCGAAGCCGAGCGCCTCGCCGACCGCGTCGGGCTTCTCACCGACGGCGAACTCGTCCGCGTCGGTCCGCCCCGGGACCTCGTCGAGCGCTTCGGCGGCGAGACCCGACTCGCGGTCCGGACCGAGTGCCCGCGCGCGCTCGACCTCGACGCGACGCCCCTCGACGGCCGCCGGTACGGCGACTACGAGTACCGCTTTTTCGACGCCGGTCCCGATGACCTGACCGCGATGCTCGACCATCTCGACGCGGCCGATATCGCCTACGAGGAAGTGAGTCTCGTCCACCCGACGCTGGAGGACGTGTATCTCAACCTCGCCAGCGAGCGCGGCCACGACTGCATCGCGAGCGCCGGTCCGGCGGGCGTCGCTGGCGACGCGGGGGTGACGCGATGAGCGCGACGGAGGCGGGCGGAACGGACGAGGCGTCCCCGGCGGCCGAGACGAAACAGACGGGCGACGGCGGTCGGTCGCGCGCTCTCGCCGGGGCGACCCGCCGGGTCCGCGCGGAGGCCGTCGCCGAGACGCGCGCGTTTCTCCGGCGGCGGACGGCCGTCTTCTTCACGTTCTTCTTTCCCGTCTTCATCGTCCTCATCTTCGGCGTCCTCGTCAAGACCGGCGCGACCGGCGGTCTGTTCTCCCGCTCGGACACCTACTATCTGCCCGCGTATCTCGGCGTCGTCGTCGTGTTGACGCCACTGTCGCGGGTCGGAAGCACCGTCGCGCGAAACCGGGCGTCCCGCCGCTTCGAGAAGCTGGCGACGACGCCGCTTTCGCGTCTGGAGTGGCTCTCCGCGCACGCGGCCGTGAACGTCGCGCTCATCGGCCTCGCGGGCGTCCTGCTCGTCGGCGTCCTCGCCGCCGTCGGCGACCTCGGCGCGGCCCCCTCGCTCGGCGGCGACGCGCTGGTCGTCGCCTTTCTCGTCGTCGGCATCGCCCTGTTCTGCGGGCTCGGCTCCCTCGTCGGCTCGCTCGCGGACTCCGAAGACGGCGTCATCGCCGCCAGCAACGCCGTCGGCATCCCGATGGTCCTCCTCGCGGACACGTTCGTCCCCGCGTCCAGACTCCCAGCGGCGCTCCGCCCGGTTATCGACGCGCTCCCGCTCACCTACTTCGCGCGCGGCGTTCGCGCCGCGGTCGCCGGCGGCGAACTCCTGACCGCCGTCTTTGACCTCGCTGTCCTCTGTGGCTTCACCGTCGCGCTGTTCGCGCTCTCGGCGCGACTGCTTCCGTGGCGTGAGTGAGGCCGCTCACTCGCCGCCACTGTTCGGGACGTGGTCGTCGTCGCGGCGGCGCTTGAACCACCGCGTCACCCACGAGATGATGCCGAGGTCGCGCTTCGCCATGATGACCGTGCTCGCGGCGTCGCGGCCGACCGTCTCCGGAATCGCGCCGAAGACGAGCTGTTGGAGCAGGCCCTCTCTGGTCGCCCCGATGACCGTCAGGTCGAACGCCTCGGTCGCGGCGACGATGGTCGCCGCCACGTCGTCGCCCTCGCGGACCGAGGTCGTCACCAACTCGTCGTCACCGAGCGCCGCGGCCGTCGAATTCACCCGGCGCTGGGCGTCCTCGCGGTCGCGCTCGCCGGCGTCGGCCGCGACGACGTTCATGACGTGCACCGTGGCGTCGTTGGTCCGCGCGATGGCGCGGCACACCTCGGCGGCGAGTTCGGCGTGCGGGCCGCCCGCGGTCGGCAGGAGAATCGAATCCACCTCGCCGTCCGTCGGGCCGATGCGCTCGACGAGCACGTCGCAGGGGGCCTTGGTCACGACCTCGTCGACGTTGCTCCCGAGGATGTAGTCGCGGCGGCGACCCCGGCCGCGCCAGCCCATCAACACCGCGTCGCTGTCGTGTTCCTCGATTGTGTTGAGGATGGCCGTTCCGGCGTCGTGGCCCAGTCTGACGGTCCCGCCGACGGGTACGCCGGCGTCGGTCGCCAGCTCCATCACGGCGGCGATGGTCTCGCGCTTCTCGTCGACGAACCGCCGCCCCTCCGAAATCGGCGTCTGCGACGGCACTTCGACGGCGCTCATCACGAGAATCTCGGCGTCGCGGTCGCGCGCCACGTCGATGGCGGTCCGCATCAACTGCGCCGCGTTCTCCGGGTTGGCAATCGGGACGAGCACCTGCGACTCGCGCCGCTCGGGGGCGCGCTCGGTCACGACGGTCGGGGTCTCTGCTTCGAGCTTTTCGGCCTCCTTGCCCTCGGAGTAGCCGTAGTACACGACGAGTCCGAGCGCCATCCAGACGGCCGTGGTCACGAGCGCGACGAAGCCCTCGGAGCCCGCGCCGAGTCCCGGCGTCAGCCCGAGTTCGAGGAGCAAAAACGGCGTCAGGATGAACTGGAGGACGATGCCGACGAGCGGGGGCCACGGCATGTACGGTATCTCGTACGTCCGCGGGAGGTCGGGGTGGGTCGCCCGCATCTTGACGACGGTCCAGTTCACCTGGATGAAAAGGAAGATGAACATGATGTCGGCGGCGGCCGCGACGCTCTCGATGGGGAGCAACACGGCCATGAGCCCGATGAGGACCGCCGAGAGCCCGATTGCCCAGTGGGGCGTCCGCTTGTCGTCGTGGATGCGCCCGAAGAAGCCCGGAAGGACGCGGTCGCGGCCCATGGCGAACGACACCCGCGACGAGGAGTAGATGGTCGCGTTGAGCGCGCTCATCGTCGCCGCGAGCCCGGCGAACAGGAGGAGCGGGACGCCGTACGGGACGAACTGTCCGGCGGCCTCGATGATGCCGAGTTCACCGAGGTTCCCGAGGACCTGCCACGTCGGCGCGGCGGTCGTGAGCCCCGCGCGCCCCGCGAGCTCGGCGGTCACGTCGATGCCGCCGATGGCCGCGAAGGCGACGAGGACGTAGATGGGGACCACGATTGCCATCGAGTAGAACACCGCCTTCGGGACGTTGGTGCCGGGGTCGACGACCTCCTCGCCCGACTGGACGATTATCTCGTAGCCCTCGAAGGCGATGTACGTGAAGCCCATCGCGCCGATGACGCCGACGAGGCCGTTGGGCGCGAACGACGGACTATCGAGGAACGTCGCCGTCCAGTTCGGCTCGCGCACCGTCGCGAGGATGCCGAAGGCCACGAAGACGCCGAGGATGAGAATCTTGATGGTCGTGACGACGACGCCCGCCTTCCCCGTCTCCTCGGCCCCGCGGTAGTTGATGTAGGCGAACGCGAGCACCATCACGACCGCGAGCAGTTTCTCGACGAGCAGGCGGTCGACGAGTCCGAACAGGACGAACCCGTCCGGCAGGCCGGCGAACACCACGAAGAACTCGGTGAGGAAGACGCCGAACGTCACGGCGTAGAGCGCGCACGCGACGGCGTGGGCGAACCAGCTCATCCACCCGGCGTAGAAGCCGTTGGGGTCGGCCAGCGCCTCTTTCACCCAGAGGTAGCCGCCGCCCGCCTCGGGGAACGCCGCCCCGAGTTCGGCGTAGGAGACGGCGGTGAACATCGCCACCAGCCCGTTGAGTACGAACGCCACCGTGAGCGCCGGGCCGGCCAGCCCAGCCGCGAACCCGGTCAGCGCGAAGACGCCCGCGCCAATCATCGCGCCGACGCCGATGAACGTGATGTCGGCGAGACTCATGTCGCGCGAGAGCTCCGTTTCCACCGACTCCTCAGGGGGAGCGTCGCCGCTCCCCGCGGTCGATTGCGTGTCGGCCATCAGGTGAACCCTCGAAGGCCGGATAGAAAAAGCCCGATGGGCGACGGGCCGCGTTCGAGCCGCCGTCGCCGGGTTCTCACCCGCAGCATGCGGGTGTTTTTCGACCGGGTGCGTTCCGGCGCGCTACCCGCCGAACATCGTCCGCATCATCGGGTGCATCTCCATGAGCTGTTCCTCCGCGATTTCCTCGTACAGCTTGTACGTGATGGAGACCGTGAGGAGGAGCGAGGTCCCCGAGACGCCGCCGATGGTGCCGAGCATGTTCGCCATGACGGCGAGCAGGCCGACGAGGACGCCGCCGACGACCGTCACCTGCGGGATGTACCGCTCCATGACCCGCTCTATCACCTGCGGGTTGCGGCGGAAGCCGGGAATCTGCATCCCGGAGTTCTGAATCTGCCGCGCGGTCGCTTCCGGGCCCATGTCGGCGGTCTCGACCCAGAAGATGGAGAAGATAGCCCCGCCGACGAGCATCAGCGTCAGGTCGATGGCGACGCGGACGAGAATCTGCCACGGCTCCTGGGACGCCGACCCGAGCCACCACATCCACTGGCTGGGCGCGTGAATCGGGTTCAGGTAGTAGAACAGGCCGCCGGTGACCTGCCCGCTCGTGTACTGACCGAGCCACGCGGGCATGCCGGCCCACTGGCTGTTGAGGATGCGCCCGACGAACTGGACGTTCGCTTGCAGAGCGCGGACGAAAATCATCGGCAGGACGCTCGCGTAGATGAGCTTCACCGGGAAGCGACCGCGAGCGCCCTTGACGCGGGCGTGCGAGAGCGGAATTTCGACGCGGACGCTCTCGGCGTAGACGACGATACCGAAGATGAGCAGCGTCGTGACGAGCGGGACGACGCCCCCCACGCCGAACAGGAGCGCCTGTACCCCGCTCGCCGTCGCGAGCGACGGGACCGTCTCGGTTCCGGCGAGGACGTGGGCCCACTCGGAGACGATGCCGGTCGTCGACGCGCCGATGGCGGGGTCGGCAAAGAGGCCGCCGACGAGACGCTGGCTGACGCCGGCGATGATGAACAGGCCGACGCCGGAGCCGACGCCCCACTTGCTGACGACCTCGTCCATGAACAACACGAGCGCGCCGCCGGCGAATATCTGCGCGAAGATGAGCCACTTCACGCCGACCGCGCCGACGCCGAGAGCGCTCGCGACCGCGGGGTCGGCCGGGAGGTAGCCCCCGGCGAAGACGATGGGGAGGCCTTGGAGGGCAATCATCCCGAAGACGAGCAGTTTCTGGAGGCCCTGATAGAGGATTTGGTCGCCCGGGTCGTCCGTGTCGAGGCCGAGCAAGTCCCCGCCTTGCAGCAGTTGGAGGACGATGCTCGCGGTGACGATGGGACCGATACCCAACTGGAGGACGGTTCCCTGTCCCCCGCCGAGGATGGAGCGGAACTGTCCGAAGACGTCCTGGCTCCCGGTCCCGACGCCGAACAGCGTGACGTTCGTCAGGAAGAAGTACAGGACGAGAATCCCGGCGGTCCAGCCGAGCTTTCGGCGGAACGGGACGTGACCCTCCGGGCGGGCCACGGCGGGCATCCGACTCAGCACTGGCGCTGCGGTGTCTTTCCAACTCATGGTCGATTGCGAGTGGCTGTTGGCGATTGCATGGTCTGTCGCGCCGACCGGCGTCGTCACTACGCGAGCGGCGTCAGAACGGGGGGCCGCACGGGGGCCACACCGGACGCCGTCGCTGTGCTCGCGAATCGGCGGTTCAGTCAGTCGTGGCCAGCCGTCGTGTATAACTGTATCGATGCGGTGACTATCCGTCCGCCGCCGAGGAGGTCGGCGGAGACGCCGCGGGACCGGCCGCCGAAATCGCCTCGTCGAACGACTCGCACGGCTCGGCGTCGACGACGCGGAGCGGACGCCGCCGCCCCGCACGGTCGAACGCGGCCACGCAGTCGTCGTCCCACGGCGGGACCGCGACGAGGACGACCTCGCGGAGCGTGTCGCGCTTCGTCGCCGCCAGCGGTCCCCACGGGTGCGAGACGAACTGCCCCGGCGTCCGCCCCGGCGCGGTCGAGAGGTCGACGCCGAAGACGCCCCGGACCGCCGCGCCGGCGCTCGGGTGGACGAAATGGCTGAACACCGGTCGGGTCGCGTCGAGCGACTCCGCCCCGTCTAACTCGCCCGCGGCGGTCGTGCCGAGCGACAGCGATTCGCGGCTCGGTTCGGCCCTCGCGGCCCGGTCCAACAGCGCGTCGAGCAGCCCGCGAGTGACGTAGACCGCCTGCCGCGTCGGGTCGCGTTCCCGGCCGACACGTCGTTGGGTGCGCCGCGGCCCGACGAGGCGGGTGGCGACGGCGACCCACCAGAGGCCGACGCCCAGCACCTCGGCGTCGCTCGCGGCTCGGAGCCCCCACTGGAAGTGCGGAACTCCGAGTCGAAGCGTCGTGACCTGCACGGCGAGTCCGGCGAGGACGAAGGCGGCCCCGACTGCGGTGACGAGACGAGTGAAACGGGCGACGGAAGCGCGGTTCATCGGTGTGGTGTGGTCGGGCAGCCGCGGTGTCGTTTTCGGTTTGGCAATCACTAAGTGGTTGTCGGCTGTTCCGAAAGATTAGTCCTTGAAAAAGACTATAAGCGTCCACGCCAAACCACCGATTGCCGTGTTTCACGGCCACGAAGCGGCCAACTGCTATCCGTCGTCTTCGATCTGACAGCCCCTTCGGTGGTTTAGCCTGCCCGGTGTCGCCACCGTTGACCGCTTCGACACGCGACACCCCATCCGGCGCACTCCCCCTTGTTTCGGCATCGCGTCGGCGGGTGCGCGGTCGACAGCCATGACGAGTCCGCAGCCGCGATTGCCGGTCGAACGCTCGCTCGCGCGAACGACGCTCGGCGCCGACCTCGCGTCGGCGGCGGCGCTCGCCGTCGCGGCCGTCGTGTTCCGCGGCCCCGGCGGACGACGCCGACGCCGTCGTCAGCGCCCTCCTGTTGGGCGTCGCCTGTCCCGGCCCGTTACGCTCGCGGCGCGTGGCGGCCTCTCCGACGCCACGAAGTCCGCGTGCACCTTCGTCGGACCGTGGCTCGTCGGCGTGTCGTTCGACCCCGGCGCGGGTCACCTCCTGATGTGGGTCGGCGTCGTCGCGGGCGGCTGCGTCGTCACGACGCACGTCGCGCTCGCGCGTGGCCACCCCCTGACCCGCTTCGCGGCCGCTCGTCGCCCGGCTGTTCGACGCGACACAGACACGCCTTCCCGCGCAAGAGTGACTCGAATGCTCCACAACGCGAGCGATGCGTCTCCCCTGCGAGCGCTGGTGCACTGGTGCGCGGGTGCAGTCCGACTCGCGGGTGGCGCTCAACCGCGGCGGGCGACAGCTGAGCCGACCCCGGAGCCGGCGACGGAAACTCAGTTCGCGCCGACCTCGGGGCCGATGAGAATCCAATGGAGCCGGTCCTCTCCGCCGGGGTGGCGCTCCCACCGGACGTGGTAGACGGCCGGCCCGTGCGGGCACGACGGACAGCCCTCGGCGCACGGCGCGCGCTTGTGGATTTCGAGGTAGCCCGCGTGCGGCACGACTCGCGTGAGCACCTCGTCCGGCCCGCGGAAGCGCTCTATCGCCGCCTCACGGTCGAGCGCGTCGCCGTTTCGGTCGCCGGGGTCGTCGCCTTCGCCTTCGCCCCCGTCTCCGCCTCCACCGTCCCCGTCGCCGTCGCGGTTCTCGCCCCTGTTGCGGCGTCCGCTCGGCGCTCCGCGTGCCCGACCGTTTTCGACGTACTCGACGAGCGCCTCGATTTCGCTTTCGACGAGTTCGGGCGTCGTCGCGGGCGAGCCGCTCGACTCTCGCCGCTCGGATTCCTCGCGGTCCATGTCGAACTCTCGTCGCGGCGTCGGTTTATACGAACCGATTTGAAAATCACTCAGGGGTTGTCACAACTCCCTCGATGCGAGTTTCGAGGGGCAGTTCGCGTCGCTCAGGACGAGGTCGTGGACTCCGAGTCCGAGCGAACGGTCCCGGAGGGGTCGATACCGAGGAACTTCTGACAGAGCTGTCTGGCGGCGAACGAACAGAGGAAGTACCAGACAATCCACGCGGGCATGGGGCCGAAGACGGCGTCCTGCCAGCCCACCCGGCCGACGAGCGGGAGAATCACGTGCGCGGAGTCGGCGGCGACGTGGCCGCCGCGGACCTTCCAGCGCATCCAGAGAAACGCCGGGATGGTGACGAGCATTATCCAGACCATCGGCTTGAACTGCGCTTTCATGACGCTCCACTGGTCGCCCATCGCCTCCATCTGCTCCGCCTCGATGCGTTCGAGCGCGTCGTCGTCGCCGCGCTCTTTCGCCGCCTCCCGGCGCGACTTCAGGTCGTCCATCCGGGCTTGGTGGCGTTCGAGGAGTTCCGTGTCCTTCAGTCGGTCCTGCATCACGGTCGAGTAGAGGCCGGTCGCCGCGGCGAGGACGATGACCACGGCGTAGAACGGTATCGAGTGCGCCAGCGCCCCGAGTACGACGTTGTCGATGCCGGCGACCGCGTTTCGAACGCCGGCGTTCCAGTAGCCGGCGAACAGGACGACGACGCCGAGCGCGCCGAGTCTGTCCCACCGAGACCACGACGAGTCGGCGTCGTCGCTCCCGCCCTCGACGCCGGGGTCGCGCGATTGCAGTTTCGAGGCGATTCGGCCCGGGTCGGACAGGACGAAGCCGCCGGCGGCAGCGTCGGTCAGGACGCCGCGCTCGATGAGGCGGCCCCACTGACCGCTCGACAGCGCGTCGTTCACGTCGCACCAGCGGAGTTCTTCGGTCCCCCGTTTCGACCGTTCGACGACGACCGAGACCGCCTCCCGCATCGCCGGATTGTCCAGTAACGTCTCTAAAGAGTCTGCGGGCATTCACTCGCCCCTATTCGAGCGGTCGTTATCAACGCTTCCCTCCGCCGGAACCGACCGTGCCGGCGCTGGCCCGCTGGGGGAGTCTCGCGAGCCGTCACGGCCGCCTCGACTCTGCCCTCTCAAATTTGAGACGCGAACATGATAGAGCTATCGGTAACAACGCGACACAGATAGTATCGTCTCTGCTGCGGCACACACCTTCGAACGGGTCGTTCGCGGTCACCGGTCGACAGTTCGTCGCCTCCCGTTATCTCCGACGACAACTGGAGCTTCGATTTACTCCGGACACGGTGGTGTTCGCCCGCCGACCCGATTTGCGGCCGTGGTCGCCCGGTTCTCGGTGGTCGATACCCGGCGGGTCCGCGACAGCGACCCGCCTTTCAGTCCATCCCGCTCGATAGCTCCACGTCGTCGTTCTCCAACTCGCCGCCGGCCGGCGTCCCGCGGACGTCGCCCTCGCGCCAGGTCCCCCGGCGGAACCAGAGCCACGCGATGGCCGCGCCCACGACGTTCGAGACGAAAAAGGCGATCCAGATGCCCCGAACGTCGGTGCTCCCGAGGAACCAGACGTCGGTCGGCAGGAGCCCCTGCGACGCGACGAAGGCGACCGGAAGCCGGATGCCGGCGAGCGTGACGACCGATATCACCGCGGCGATGAGGGTCTTGCCCGCGCCCCGGAAGCCGCCGGTGAACGCCCGCATGATGCCGATGAAGCCGAACGACAGCGAGACGTATCGCAGGAACTCCGCGCCCACGTCGAGCACCTCGGCGTTGGTGGTGAACACCGAGACGATGGGTTCGGGAACGAAGAAGATGGCGACGCCGAGCAGGCCGAGGACGAAAAACAGCCCCTTGGCGGCGACGTAGTTCGCCTGCTCCGCGCGGTCGTACTTCCCCGCGCCGATGTTCTGGCCGGACATCGTCTCGACGCCGCGGGCGACGGCGATAGCGGGGAGGAAGATGACCGAGAACACGCGGGTCCCGATACCGAACGCCGCGACGACGGAGGTCGAAAACAGCCCGACGACGATGAGAAGCGCGTTGATAGAGAGCGCGCGACCCGTCCCCTCGACACTGGCGGGGATGCCGATGCGGAGAATCTTCCGCAGATATCGGAAGTCGGGTCGCATGTCAGTGAGGTGGATTTGGATGCCTCTGGACCCCGACACCATGATGGCGATGCCGACGACCATCGCGAGGACTCGCGAGATGACGGTGGCGATGGCCGCGCCCTGAATCCCGAGTCGGGGGAACTGTACCGGCCCGAGTGCCCATCCGTTGATGAAAAACGGGTCGAGGACGACGTTGAGGACGACGGTCCCGAACATCACGAGCATCGGCGTGATGGTGTCGCCCGCCCCGCGCATCAGCGAGATGAACACGAAGAAGCCGAACATGAACGGCAGGCCGAGCGCGATGACCTGCATGTAGGCCGTCGCGCCCGGCAACACGTCCGGCGAGGCCCCGAGGAAATCGAGGAACGGTCGGACGAGCGGGTAGCCGAACGCGCCGAGCATCGCGGAGCCGAGGAACGCGAACGTGACGGTCTGTGAGGCCGCGTACTCGGCTTTGTCCGTCTCCTCGGCCCCGGTGTGCTGGGCGACGAGGACGCTTCCGGCGACGGACAGCCCCATCCCGAGCGAGATGAGGAGAAACACCATCGGGAAGGCGAACGAGATGGCGGCCAGCGCCTCCGTCGAGTACTGGCCGAGCCAGAACGTGTCCGCGAGGTTGTACGCCGTCTGGAGGAGGTTCGTGACGACGATGGGTAGCGACAGGTAGAGAAGCGGCTTGACGATGCCGCCCTCGGTGAGGTTGAGCTCGTCTTGCCCCTTGAACAGACTCATTCGTCCGCCCTCGCGTCCGGCCGCCAGCCGAGGTGGAGTTCCAGCGCGTCCTCGACGATTCGTCGGGTCTCTGCGGGGTGTTCGTCGAGCGCGACGACGCGGGCGTGCGCGCCGTTGCTCATGGTCGTGATGAGCCGCGCAATCTTCTCGGGGTCGGTCTCGTCGAACTCTCCGCCGTCGACGCCGTCGCGGACGATGTCTGCGACGACCTCCCGCATCACGCCGTCGAAGTCGAGGAAGCGCTCGCGGAACAGTTCGTGGTAGGGCGCTTGGGCCTTCAGTTCCATGACCGCCACGGGAAAGCCGTCCGCTCCGGGGTTCTTCGGGCTGAACACCGCATCGAGAACCGTATTCAGTCGCGTCCGCGGGTCGGCCGACTCACACGACAGCTCCGACTCGAACCGCCCGATTAAGTCGTCGAGAAACGCGTTCAAAAGCTCCTCTTTCGTGTCGAAATGGTAGTGAATCGCGGCGCTCGTCACCGACGCCTCGTCCGCGATTCGCTGTACCGTGAGGCCGGCGTACCCGTGTTCGCAGAGCGCCCGATTGGTCGCTTCGAGTATCTCGGCTCTGGTCTCTGCGTCCATCTTCTGTCGGGCTTACTAACCGGTCAGTTAAGAGGCTTTGGACCGCGAATCTCCCCGTCAGAGAATCCCACAGCCGTCCGACTGCCGGTGTCTCTAAGTAGCCGAGTCGGCTACCGACGTAGTAGTGACCTTCTCGTTGTCACCGTACGTGGGTGCGCTCTTCCTCGCGGCCGTGATATCCGCCGGCGTCGCGAGCTACGGGTGGCGATACCGAGACGAACCGAGCGGTCGGTGGTTCATCGCCCTCACGGTCAGCGCCGGCTGTTGGTCGCTTTTCGAGGCGTTTCTCCTCCTCGCTGACTCGCCGTTCACCCGGCTTCTGTGGTTCGCGCTGGAGCCGATTCCCGCGGAGTCGTCGGTGTTTTTCACCCTGCTTTTCGCCCTCGAAATCGCGGGCTACGAGCGGTGGGTCTCGCGGCGGACCGCCGCGCTGCTCGCCGTGTGGCCCGCGTTTGCCATCGCGGGTGTGGCGACGAACGCCCTCGGCGTCCACGCGCTTCTGTGGGAGTCGCTGTCGTTTGCGACCGTCGGCGGAATCACCGCGACCGAGGTCGTTCCCGGGCCGCTGTTCTGGGTCGACGTGGTTTACAGCTACGTCGCCATCGGAGCCGCGCTCGTCGTCCTCGGCGTCCACTGTCTCCGGAGCCGACAGATATACCGGAAGCAGGCGCTGGTCCTGTTCGTCGCAACCCTCATCCCTGCCGTCGTCGGCGCGGTCTATCTCCTGATACCGTTTTCGCCCGCGAACCCCATCGCTATCTCGTTCGCCGCCACGTCGTCGCTGCTCGCCGTCGGGCTCTCGCGGTACCGCATCCTCGACATCAGCCCCATCGCGCGCGACCTCGTCATCGAGCGGATGGCCGACCCCGTCCTCGTCGTCGACCGGAAGGGCAGACTGGCCGACAGCAACCCGGCGGCGAGGGCGCTGTTCGACGTTTCACACCCGCCGCTCGGCTCGCCCGTCGCCGACGCGTTCGACCCGGAGACCGTCGAGGCGCTCGAATCCGGCGGGGAACTGCGGGTCGTCGACGACAACGGCGAGGCGCGGCACTTCGAGGTCGACCGGTCGGCCGTGACCGACGGTCGAGACGCGGTTCGCGGCCACCTGCACATCCTCCACGACATCACCGAGCGCCGCGTCCGCGAGCGGTGGTTCCGCGCGCTCACGGAGAACGCCTCCGACCTCATCTTCGTCCTCGACGCCGACGGCTCGGTCACCTATCTGAGCGACTCGGCCGCCCAGACGCTCGGGACCGACGAGGACCCGAGCGAGGTGCGGTCGCTGCGGCGGTTCCTCCACCCCGACGACGAGGACGCCGCCATCGAGACGTTTCGGGAGGCGTTGGAGCGCCCCGACGAGGACGCCACCGCCGAACTCCGGTTCCGCAGTTCGACTCGCGGGTGGCGCGTCTTCGGCGTCCGGTGTCGGAACCTCCTCGACGACCCCGTCGTCGGCGGCGTCGTCGTCAACGCCCAGGACGTGACCGACCGACGGAAGCACGAACAACAGCTCGAAACGTTCGCCAACATCGTCTCCCACGACCTGCGGAACCCGCTGAACGTGGCGGAGGGCTACCTCGAACTGGTGAAGGAGGCCGACCGCCCCGACCCGGACCACGTCGAGCGAATCGAGGCGGCTCACGAGCGCATGGGCGAAATCATCGCCGACGTGCTCGCGCTCGCCCGCGGCGGGACGGTCGACGAACACGAGACGGTCTCGCTCGACGCCGTCGCGGCCGAAGCGTGGACGAACGTCGAAACCGGGGCCGCGACGCTCGATATCGAAGCGAGCGCGTCGTTCGCCGCCGACCGGACCCGGCTCCTCCAGCTGTTCGAGAACCTGTTTCGAAACGCCGTCGAGCACGGCTCGACGGGCAGTCGGGATTCTCCCGACGACGCCGTGGAACATGGTTCCACGGGCAACCAGACTGCGTCTGGTGACGCGGTCGAACACGTCGGCGACGGCGTGACCGTCACGGTCGGCGCGACCCGCGACGGCTTTTTCGTCGAGGACGACGGTCCCGGCGTGCCGCCGGCGGACCGCCCGAAGCTCTTCGAATCCGGCTTCACGACGGCCGACG
Organism: Haloferax sp. AS1; assembly: GCF_014530665.1. Lineage (NCBI taxonomy): Archaea > Methanobacteriati > Methanobacteriota > Halobacteria > Halobacteriales > Haloferacaceae > Haloferax > Haloferax sp. AS1. Next base: position 248,847 of record NZ_SPSA01000002.1, on the reverse strand, counting down.
ACGGCACCGGCTTCGGCCTCGCCATCGTCCGCACCATCGCGGACGCTCACGGCTGGTCGGTCGGCTACGAGGACGTTGCGGACGCCGGCGCGCGGTTCGTGATTCGCGGCGTCGAGCGCGCCGGGGACTCGGCGCAGGAGTCGGGGCCGGCGTCGTCGGACGACGCTTGACGGCGGGCCACTGGCCGACTAGGCCGCTACTGGACCGCCGCCGAGCTACCAAAAGCGGTTCTCGTCGAGCCGCCGCAGCGCCTCCTCGATGGTCGCCTCGTTTCGGGAGAACGTAAACCGGACCCAGTCGGCGGTGCCCTCGGTGTAGAAACTGCTCCCGGGGACGACCGCGACGCCGGCCTCGCGGACGAGTCTGTGGGCGAACTCGGTGTCGTCGGCGTCGCCCGGATAGCGCGTCAGCATGTAGTACGCGCCGTCCGGTTTCACGGGGTCGAGGCCGACCTCCCGGAGGCCGTCGTACAGCAGTTCGCCGCGGCGCTCGTAGGCGTCCGAGAGGTCGTCGTAGTAGTCCGCCGGGAGCGACAGCGCCTCGACGCCCGCCCGCTGGAACGGCGTCGGCGCGCAGATGCTCGTGTAGTCGTGGACCTTCCGCAACTCGGCCGAAAGCGGTTCGGGCGCGAGCGCGAACCCGACGCGCCACCCCGTCACGGAGTACGTCTTCGACAGCCCCGTGCAGACGACGGTCCGCCCGGCGAGGCCGTCGACTTCGACGGGGCTGACGTAGTCGTCGGCGTAGACGATGTGCTCGTATATCTCGTCGGTGACGACGATAAGGTCCTCCTCGGCGGCGACCTCCGCGACGAGTTCGAGTTCGGCGGGCGAAAAGACGTTTCCCGTCGGGTTGTGCGGGTGGTTGAGAATCAGCATGGACGCGTCCTCGGCGGCGTCCCACAGCGCGTCGGCGTCGAGTTCGAGGCCGTCTGTGATGTCGAGCGGCATCGGCTCGCCGCCGGCGAACTGGACGGCGGGGATGTAGCTCTCGTAGGTCGGCTCGAAGTAGATGACGCCGTCGCCGGGGTCGCAGAGCGCGAGGAGCGTCGAGACGACGGCCTCGCTCGTGCCCGTGGTGACGGTGACCTCCGTTTCGGGGTCGTAGCGGACGCCCTTCCAGTCGGCGTAGCGTTCCGAGACCGCCTCGCGGAGTTCCGGCAGCCCCCACGTGATGGTGTACTGGCTCGACGTGTCGATTGCGGCTTTGGCGGCTTCCTTCACGCTCGCGGGGGTCTCGTCCTCGTCGGGAATCCCCTGCGAGAGGTTGATGGCGTCGTGTTCGTGCGCCTCGCGGGTCATCTCCCGGATGACGGACTCGCGGGTTCCCGCGACGCGCTCGCTCCCGATGCGTCGAGAAAAGGGGGACGGTGTCGGCATACGTGGGATGGGACTGGCTGACACAAGAAGCTTGGCGGACGCGCTCGACGCGCCGGGTCGCCCACCCCGACGAACGTTTTAATGCGATGAGGCCGACGTACCACCTGTATGTCGAACCGTCGTGGGCCGGACTTCGAAACGAGGATGGCCGAAGACGAGGAGATTCCGCCGTCGCCGCAGTTCGTCGAACAGGCCACCGTCACCGACGATTCGGTCTCCGACGAGTTCGAGGAGAACTGGCCCGACTGCTGGGCCCGAGCGGCGGCGACGCTCGACTGGTTCGACCCCTACGAGTCGGTCCTTCCGGACGACGAACCCCCGTTCGAGTGGTTCGCCGGCGGGACGCTGAACGCCTGCTACAACTGCGTGGACCGCCACGTCGAAGCCGGGGCGAAAAACCGCGTCGCCATCAAGTGGGAGAGCCACCTCGGCGAGACGCGGACGTACACGTATCAGGACCTCTACCGCGAGGTCAACGAGTTCGCGGCCGCGCTCCGCGCGCAGGGCGTCGAGGCCGACGACGTGGTCACGCTCTACATGCCGATGATTCCGGAACTCCCCATCGCCATGCTCGCGTGCGCCCGCATCGGCGCGCCCCACAACGTCGTCTTCGCGGGGCTGTCGGCCGACGCACTCGCGACGCGACTGGAGAGCGCGGATTCGGCGTACCTCGTCACTTGCGACGGCTACTACCGGAGAGGGAGCGCCATCTTCCTGAAGAGCAAGGCCGACGACGCCCGTCTCAAGGCCGCCCACGACCTCGAAGAGATGGTGGTCGTCGAGCACCTCGGAGAGACCGAACACCTCGGCGCGGGACAGCACACCTACGACGAACTGGTCGACGCCCACGCCGGCGCGGAGGTCGCCCCGGTCGAGCGGGCGGCCGACGACGTGCTGTTTCTCATCCACACGTCGGGAACCACGGGCGAACCGAAGCGGGTCGAACACGTCACCGGCGGCTACCTCGCCCACGTCGCGTGGACGTCGCAGACGGTGTTGGACCTCGACCCCGAGGACACGTATCTGTGTACGGCGAACATCGGCTGGATTAGCGGCCACTCGTACGTCGTCTACGGGCCGCTGGCGCTCGGGGCGACGGCGGTCATGTACGAGGGGACGCCGAACTACCCGGAGCGCGACCGCATCTGGGACCTCATCGAGGAGAACGCCGTCGACGTGTTCTACACGGCCCCGACGGCGATTCGCTCGTTCATGAAGTGGGACACGTCGCTCCCGGCGTCGCGGGACCTGTCGAGCCTCCGCCTGCTCGGAACCGTCGGCGAACCAATCGACCCGCGGGCGTGGCACTGGTACTACGAACACATCGGCAACGGGAACTGTCCCATCGTCGATACCTGGTGGCAGACCGAGACCGGCGGGATGATGATTACGACTCTGCCGGGCGTCGAGAAGATGAAACCCGGCTCAGCCGGACCGCCGCTCCCGGGCGTCGGCGCGCGGGTCGTCGACGGCCGCGGCGAGGAGGTTCCCGTGAACGAGGCCGGCTATCTCGTTCTCACGCGCCCGTGGCCCGGGATGCCGCTCGCCCTGCGACACGGCCACCGCTGGGGCGAGGAGGCGGCGAAACTCGACGTGGACGGCTGGCACTACTTCACCGGCGACGGCGCGAAAGTGGACGACGACGGCTACATCACCGTGCTCGGCCGCGTCGACGACGTCATCAACGTCTCGGGCCACCGCCTCGGGACGATGGAAATCGAGTCGGCCATCGTCGGCGTCGCGGGCGTCGTCGAAGCCGCCGTCGTCAGCGTCGACGACGCCGAGGCGGGCGGCATCCACGCCTACGTCACGCTGGAGACGGGCGTCTCCGGGGACGACGACCTCCGCGAGCGCATCGCCGCACACGTCCGCGAGCGCATCGGGCCGATTGCCACGCCGGACGCCGTCGTCTTCACGCCCGACCTCCCGAAGACGCGCTCCGGGAAGATTATGCGCCGGTTCCTCGAAAACATCACCAACGGCGAGGAGTTCGGCGACACGTCCGCGCTCCAGAACCCGGAAATCGTCGGTGAACTCGAATCCATCGTCCGTGACGGCTGACGACGTTTCGGACAGTTCTCTCTAAGCGAAACGCAGTTACTATCGTTCGGGAGCGACTTCCACGCCGATTGTCGCTTTCACCATGTCGGTTCTGTGCTCTCATCGGAAGCTTTAGTTCGCTTATCGACAGTGTTGCGAAACGGATGCGGGACGAAAACTCCGAACCGACGCCGCTGTCGGCGGGCGGGTACGAGCGACTGCGCCGGGCGACCGAGACGTACCGCGAGGACCTCGTGCTCCGCCTCGGCGCGGAAGTCGGCCTCACGCCGGCCGAGATGAGCCGGTTCGAACCCGCACACGTGACTCAGCGGCGACACGGGGGAACGGAGCTCTACTTCGTCGCCGTCCCGACCGACGGACGAGAGGCGTATCTGCCGAGCGAGGTCGAACACGACGTTCGGAAGTACGTCACGGCGACCGGCATCGACGAGACGGAGCGAGTGCTTCCGGTCACGCCGCGGCGTCTCCAGATGCTCGTGGCGTCGGTCGGCACGCGCGCCGCCGAGGAGACCGGCCGCGAGGAACTGGCGGAGGTTTCGACTCGCGACCTGCGACGGCACTTCGCCCGAACGATGCTCGCCGACGGCATCCCGCCGAGCGTCGTCATGCGAATCGGCGGCTGGGACCGCATCGAGAGCCTCGCGCCGCTCCTCGGTGAACCGAGCGAAGACGAGGTGCTCGATGCGCTTTCGCCGGCCCCTGCCGACAGCGACGGGCGCGCCGTCAGCGGCGACCCCGACCGAACGCGTCAGGTCATCGAAGCCGCGCGAAGCGTCGGGTCGGCGCTCTCGGCGGTGAACACCCGAAGCGAGGTCGAACAGGCCGTCTGTGACCGGCTCATCGATTCAGACCGCTACCGTTTCGCTTGGATTGAATCGGGCGAAACCGACGCGCGAACGTCGCGCACCGCCGCCGGTCTCGACGAGACGTCGCTCGAAGCGGTCCGGGGGTCGCTCGCCGGTCGCGGCACCGACTTCACTCGACGCGCGTGCGACACCCGCGACGTACAGACGGTGCGTCCCGACTCGCTCCCGAACTCGGAACCCGTGCCGATTGCGGTCGTTCCGCTGGCGCACGGCGACACCGCCTATGGAGCGCTCTACGTCGCGCTCGACGGCCAAGCGGTTCCCGACGTCGAGGCGGACGTACTGGTGACGCTGGGTCGCCACGTCGGACAGGCAATCGCCGCCGCCGAGCGTCGGAAGCTACTGCTGGCAGACACGGTCGTCCAACTGGAGTTCGAATCCTCGGACGAGCGGGACGTGCTCGTTCGACTCTCCGCGGCCCTCGGCTGTTCGATTCGGCTCCGCGGCGTCGTCCCCATCGAAGAGCGGTCGTTGCTGTGTTTCCTCACCGTCCGGGAGGCGACGACGGACGCGGTGTTCGACGAGTTGCAAACGACGGACGCCGTCGAGCACATCCGCCTCATTCGCGACCGAGGGACGGAGTCCCTCCTCGAAGTCGCGCTCTCGGCGGGGTCGACGATTACGACGCTCACCTCCTACGACGGCACCGTCTCGCGGTTCGTCGCGGAGGACGGCGTCGCCCGTTTCGTCGGCGAGTTCTCGAACGAAACGTCGCTGCGAGACGTGCTGTCCGACCTGACCGACGCGTATCCCGCCACCGAACTCGTCGCGAAACAGGAGGTCGAACGGCCCACGCGAAACACCGCCGACTTCCGGGCATCGCTCGTGGCGCGACTCACCGACAAGCAAGAGTCCGTCCTGCGGGCGGCCTACCTCGCCGGCTATTTCGAGTGGCCCCGCGGCAGTACCGCCGAAGACCTCGCTGATTCGATAGATATCTCGTCACCGACGCTCCACCAGCACCTCCGAACCGCACAGCAGAAACTCATGACCGCGTTCTTCGACGACGACACCGACGAACGCGCTTCGACCCTAGACCCTTAGGCGTGCGACGAATTAGCACACGAACGTCCGTTATTGATTGATAGATTACCAAAATTTATGGACAATAGTATGAACCGTTCATCTGTGGCTCTGAAGCCTATACACGTGCTCACAGACTATTATGTATATTCGTGGTGTTAACTTTCGATAATTAGTTATCCTACTTATGCCCTTTGTCGAGACTCGTTAGCACGTACTATGGCACAGGGTGACGCTGAACTGGAGGCACGGCTGGCAGAACAAGACGAGTTCGAACCCACCGAGGAGTTCGTCGCGCAGGCGAACGTCTCGGACCCCGACATCTACGACGAGTTCGAGGAGAACTGGCCCGACTGCTGGGAGCGGGCCGCCGAGATGCTCGACTGGGACGAGGAGTACGACGAGGTGCTGGACGATTCGAATCCGCCGTTCTACGAGTGGTTCACCGGCGGCGAACTGAACGCCTGTTACAACTGCGTGGACCGCCACGTCGAAAACGGGGACAAGAACCGCGTCGCCATCAAGTGGGAGGGCGAACACGGCGAGACGCGGACGTACACGTATCAGGACCTCTACCGCGAGGTGAACGAGTTCGCGGCGGCCCTGCGCGACCTCGGCGTCGAGGAGGACGACGTAGTCACGCTCTACATGCCGATGGTTCCCGAACTCCCCATCGCCATGCTCGCGTGCGCCCGCATCGGCGCGCCCCACAACGTCGTCTTCGCCGGCTTTTCCGCCGAGGCGCTGGCGACGCGGATGAACGCCGCGGACTCCCGCTTCCTCGTCACCTGCGACGGCTACTACCGCCGCGGCGACCCGCTCGACCACCTCGACAAAACCAACGAGGGACTCGACAGCGTCGACCACGGCGTCGATGCCACGGTCGTCGTCGACCGACTGGGTGACGACGGCTTCGACCACGACCTGAAGGGCAACCAGCACGACTGGGATACTCTTCTCGACGAACAGGGCGGCGAGCGCGTCGCGCCGGTCGAACGCGACGCCGAGGATATGCTGTTCCTCATGTACACGTCGGGCACGACGGGGCAGCCGAAGGGGGTCAAACACACCACCGGCGGCTATCTCTCCTACGCGACGTGGACCTCCCACGCCGTCCTCGACATCGAGACGGAAGACACCTACTGGTGTTCGGCCGACATCGGCTGGATTACGGGTCACTCCTACATCGTCTACGGGCCGCTCGCGCTCGGTTCGACGACGGTGATGTACGAGGGCACGCCCGACTTCCCGAACCGCGACCGGATGTGGGAACTCGTCGAGAAGTACGCCGTCGATATCTTCTACACGGCTCCGACGGCGATTCGCGCGTTCATGAAGTGGGGCAGCAAGTACCCCGAATCGCGCGACCTGTCGAGTCTCCGCCTGCTCGGGACCGTCGGGGAACCCATCAACCCGCGCGCGTGGAAGTGGTACTACGAGCACATCGGCAACGAGGACTGCCCGGTGGTAGACACGTGGTGGCAGACCGAGACCGGCGGGATGATGATAACGACGCTCCCGGGCGTCAAGAACATGAAACCCGGCTCCGCCGGGCCGCCGCTGCCGGGCATCGACGCCCAAATCGTCGACACCGACGGCGACGAAGTCGAACCCGGTCGGGCGGGTTATCTCACGGTGAACAAGCCGTGGCCGGGGATGCTTCGGACGCTCTACGACAACGACGAGCGCTACATCTCCGAATACTGGGCGGAGTACTCCGACACCGACAGCGACGACCCCGACGACTGGGTCTACTTCCCCGAAGACGGTGCGAAAGTCGACGACGACGGCTACATCACCGTGCTCGGCCGCGTCGACGACGTCATCAACGTCTCGGGCCACCGCCTCGGGACGATGGAAATCGAGTCGGCCATCGTCGGCGTCGAGGGCGTCGCGGAGGCGGCGGTCGTCGGCGGGAACCACGAGGTGAAAGGCGAGGCCGTCTACGCCTACGTCATCACCGAAGACGGGTACGAGGAGGGCGAGGACCTCCGCGCGCGCATCGTCGAGGGCGTCGAGGACGCCATCGGCCCCATCGCCCGCCCCGAACAGGTCGTGTTCACGCCCGAACTGCCGAAGACGCGCTCGGGCAAAATCATGCGTCGCCTGCTCGAAGACGTGGCGAACGGCGCGGAACTGGGGAACACCTCGACGCTGCGGAACCCCGACATCGTCGAGGAAATCGCGGCGAAGGTCCGCGCGCGGGGCGACTGAATCCCCACTCGGCGGGCGTATCGTGCGTAACTACGAGACGACCAACCAATCTATGTCACGCGAATCAACCGAGTCAGAGATTGACTCACACGACGCGAGCACCGACCGGAGTACGGCTCCGAGACACGACGAGATAGACTACCTGTCGCGGGAGGTGAACCTGCTGAAGCCGAGCACCCCGTTCATGCGAGACCACCTGAAAGTAATCTGGACCGGCTTTATCGCGTGGGCGCTGCTCACGTTCGGACCGCCGGTGCTCACCTACTTCGCACCGGCGACGATGACCGCACAGCTCCCGGTCATCGGCTTCCCGCTGCACTACTTCCTCGTCGCCGTGTTGTCACCGACGAGTTCGCTCGTGCTCGCGTTCATCTACTCGCGCAAGCGCGACCAGCTCGACGAGCGGTACGGCATCGACCACACGGCCTCGCAGACGCGCTCGAAGAGTGAGAGCGAGGCCGCCGTCGCCGACGGAGGGCGCGTCGAATGACCGCGAGCGTGTTCCTCCAGTCGGGAGACCTGCTCCCCGAGGCGCTCAACATCTCGTTCAAACTCGTGCCGGCCATCATGGTCGTCGGGATGTTGGCTCTGTTTCTCGCCATCGGCTACGTGTTCAAAGTCGCCGACACGGAGGGGATGTGGGTCGCCGGCCGGTCGATTGGCAACATCGAAAACGGGATGGCCATCGGCGCGAACTGGATGTCTGCGGCGTCGTACCTCGGGTTAGCGGGGCTCGTCGCCCTCTCGGGCTTCTACGGGCTCGCGTTCATCATCGGCTGGACGGCCGGCTACTTCGTCCTGCTCATCTTCCTGGCCGCGCAGATGCGCCGGTTCGGGAAGTACACCGCACCCGACTTCGTCGGCGACCGATTCAACTCCGACACGGCGCGGGCAATCGGCGCGCTGACGACCATCCTCATCGGGTTCGTCTACTCGGTCGGGCAGGCCCGCGGGATGGGTCTCGTCGGGTTGTACGTCTTCGGGACCGACTACGTCACGATGGTCATCGTGATGATGGCGATTACGGTGGGCTATCTGACCATCTCCGGCATGATGGGCGCGACGAAGAACATGGCCGTCCAGTACGTCATCCTCATCATCGCGTTCCTGACGGCCGTTTACGTCGTCGGCTTCACCGGCGGCTACTCGACGGTCCTCCCGCACATCGAATACGGCCAACTCATCGGCGAGCTATCCGCGGAGTTCTCCGAGCCGTTCGTCAACGCCGGGTTCTACCTCTGGATTGCCACGGCGTTCTCGCTCATCTTCGGCACCTGCGGGCTCCCGCACGTGTTGGTGCGGTTCTACACCGTCGAAAACGAGAAGACGGCGCGGCAGTCGACCGTCTGGGGGCTGTTTTTCATCCTGCTCCTGTACTGGAGCGCCCCGGCGCTGGCGGCGTTCGGCGTCGACCTCTACGACGCCTCCCAGTACGGCCCGACGTTCGCGGCCAACGGCGGCATGAGCGGCGGTGAGGGCGACCTCATCGTGGTGCTCGCGGCGCAGCTTTCGAACCTGCCGACGTGGTTCGTCGGCCTCGTCGCCGCCGGCGGCATCGCCGCCGCCATCGCCACGACGGCGGGGCTGTTCATCACCGCCTCGTCCGCCGTCTCTCACGACATCTACACGAACATCATCAACCCCGACGCGACCCAGCGTCAGCAGGTGTTCGTCGGTCGCGCGACCATCGTCGCGCTCGGCATCATCGTGACGGTAACCGCGTTCGACCCGCCGGCGCTCGTCGGCGAACTGGTCGCGCTCGCGTTCTCCCTTGCGGCCATCGTGCTGTTCCCGATGTTCTTCCTCGGTCTCTGGTGGGAGAACACCAACCGTCAGGGCGCGCTCGCGGGCATGAGCGTCGGCCTCACGCTCTGGGTCGCCGCCGTGGTCAACGACCTCATCTTCCACTTCAGCGACCTCTTCGCCGAGTTCGTGCCGGCCATCGGCGCGGCGCTGGTCGGCACGCCGCTCGTGTTCGTCGTCACCATCGCCGTCTCGATGGCGACTGACGAACCGCCCGAGCGAATCAAGAAGATGGTCCGGCAGTGTCACAGCCCCGAACCGATGGGCCAGCAACAGTCCGCAGAAGACGTCGTCATGAGCGCCGACGGGGGCCAGTCCCCCGCGGACGATTAACCAATGTACGAACACATCCTCGTTCCGACTGACGGAAGCGACGCGGCGGAGTACGCCGTCGAACAGGCGGTCGACCTCGCCTCGAAGTACGGCGCGACGGTCCACGCGCTGTACGTCGTCGACGTCGACGCCACAAGCTACTCGCTGGGAACGGAGCAGGTCGACCGCATCCGGCAGGGCCACCTCGACGACATGCCCGAAGTGAAGGACGCGGCCGACGCGGCCACGGGCTACGTCGCCGACGCCGCCGCCGAACACGGGCTGGCCGTCCGCGAACACGTCGTCCCGGGCGAACCGGCGCGAGCCATCAGGAAGTTCGTCGAGGACAACGACATCGACCTCGTCGTGATGGGCTCGCACGGCCGCTCCGGTCTCTCCCGGGTCGTCCTCGGGAGCGTGACCGAACGCGTCCTCCGGCGGACGCGGCTCCCGGTGCTCGTCGTCGACGTCCACGAAAAGGACGCGGAAACGGAAGCAGAAGCGGACGCGTAACCGATGTACGACGCGACCCACGCGAGAACGGCCACCACCCGCGCGACGACGAGCACGTCGCCCGCGACTCCCGACGGAGGGGACCGCCGATGAGCCTCGCGGAGACGATTCGAACCCACGTGCGCGAACACCGCTCGGGCATGCTAACCGACCTGCTGTTCGCCCTGGCGTGGGTGACGGTCGTTTCGGTCCTGTTCGACGTTCTCGACGGACCGCAGTGGGCGTTCTACCTCTGTATGGGTGCGGGCGTCGTCGCGTACTTCGGCTTCTTCGCGTCGGTCGAAGCCGCGCGCGAGAAGCGCTGACGCCGGATTCTCTCTCGGACTATCTTCTCGTCCTGACTCGGAACGGTTTCGGGTTCGCGCTCGCCGACGCGCTCACTCGTTCGTCGCCGTCGGTGACGGCGGGTCAGATATCGTCAGCGCCGCGCCGACCGGTACCCACGCGACGAGCGACATCACCGTTACCAACGCCAACACGACTGTACTCACCCGCTGTCGCGTTATCCCGACCCCCCTCGTCATCGAGTGTTCGCCTCTCTGTCCGTCCTGCTGTGGCCCCTGATTCCCTCAAATATCATACTACTACCAAATACGGATTCACGTCCGATAATTAGGCGATACAGGCTGTCTGGAATATCATATAATACTATCGAATAAACACAACTCTTCAAATATAACTATTTCAAAAGTGTCTCTGAATCAATATGGTTATGTTTGAATGTAACACGACTATATCTGGTAAACATTTCACAAATTCTAAAATTTATGATTTAGAAGGTTATATACGGTATTTAAGGTGGTATCTCTCAGAAATTCAGAGTTCAATATTGCTAAATATATACTATATTACTTGAAGTAATATTATCAGAACGGATATCTCGAATGGCGGTCTCTCCCGCCAGTCTGCTCATTCGACGCACTGTTGGTCACGACGACGACAGCGATGAGAGCGACGGCAGCGAGCGACGCCGTACTCACGGCTCACGGGTCGCCGCTGGTCCCTTCGTCCGGTAGCAGCGTCGAAACGAGGAGCACGAGCAACGCGAACAGGGCGAGGAGGAACAGCGTCGCCCGCTGTGCCTGCACTATCGCGGCGTCGAACACCTCGGCCAGTAGCTCCCGTTGCGCCGGCGTGAGGCCGGCGAGAAACGCCCGTTGGGTCCCTTCGGTCGCCGTCTCGGCGGCGGTTTCCAGCGCGACGACGAGCGCCCCTCGCTCGCTCGCTGACACGCTCGCGCCCGCGGCGGCCAACACGCCGTCGACGACGCCGTCGTAGAACCGCCTGAGCAGGTACGTGCCCACGATAGCGGTCCCGAACGAGTAGCCGAGCATCATCGTCGCGTTCAACAGCCCGGACGCCGCCGCCGAGTCCCGCTGGTCGACCGCCGAGAGCGTCATATCGATGAGCTGTGCCATCACGAGGCCGAGCCCGAGGCCGACGAGCGCCATCGGCACGGCGAGCTGTGCGACTGTCGCGTCCAGCGCCGTCTGCGACGCGAGCGCGAGCACGCCGATTCCCATGAGGACGACGCCGGCCTGAACCAGCAGTTTCGGCGCGACGAACCGCCGCCAGCCGGTCGTGAAGACGGACGCGACGAACGTCGCAACCGAGAACGGGAGCATCGCGACGCCGGTCTCGAATGCCGTGTACCCGGCCCCGGTCTGGAGGAAGACCGGGACGACGAAGATGAACCCCGCGAGGACCAGCGACCGAACGGCGTTCGTGGCGATGCCGGCGGTGAACGCCCCGTTCGACAGGAGGCGGACCGGGACGAGCGGCGACCCGCCCTCGCGCTCGACGCGGCGCTCGTACTGGACGAAGGCCGCGAAGACGCCGACGCCGATGCCGACGAGCCAGACGGTCGGAGACGCGCCGAACGAGTCCAGTTGCACGCCGCCGACGACGAACGGTCGGCGGGCCGCTAGCCAGCCGTACCGCCCGGCCAAGAGGACGCCGGCGACGAGGGCGGTCGTCCCCGCCACCGAGAGGAGCGTGCCGCCGATGTCCAGTTTCGTCGGCGTCTCGTTCAGGGACGCCTCCGGAAGATACCTGACGAACGCGAGCGCGACGAGGACGATTAGCACCTCGATGCCGAACCCCCAGCGCCAACTCGCAAACGTCGTGACCGCGCCGCCCAAAAGCGGCCCGAAGGCGGCACCCGCCGCGTTCACGCCGGCGAGGATGCCGAGAGCTTTCGCCCGGTCCGCGCCCTCGTAGCTGACGAGGAGGACGGTGAACGTCAGCGGGAGCAACACGGCGGCGGCGGCCCCCTCGATGACCGACCAGCCCACGTAGAGCACGACGACGTTCCAACTCAGCGCCGCCAGCGTCGTCCCGACGCCGTACACGAGGAGCGTCGCGGTCATCAGCCGTCGAACCCCGTACATCGACGACAGCTTGCCGCCGGGGAGAATCAGCGCCGCCATGACCATCGCGTAGAACGAAATCGCGCCCTGGACGACCGTGACGGTCGTGTCGAGGTCGGTGACGATAGACGGAATCGCGACGTTCATCAGTGTCGAGTCGATGACCCCGATGAACATCGCGAGACTCACCGCCACGGCCGGCCCCCAGTACGCCAGCCCGCTCGCCGAATCGGTCCTCGCCACCCCCTCGTCGAGAACGTGCGCGTTCGCGTCAGAGTCCATCGTCCTCGATACCACGTCCCGTTCGATAAACCTCTCTGCGCACCGGACGCCTCGGAGCCTCGGTCGTCGCGTCACCGCCACTCGGGTTAGTTGCGGCCGCGCCGCTTGATTCGGTGGTCGGTCGGACGACCGTCCGGGACGGAATATCGTCTCCCCGCCCCGGCGCTGGTGTGACGAGCCGTTGGAACCACGTCTCCTCGTTCGGTGCGTCCTTCGCCACGCGTTCGTAGTCGTGATTCCCGGGGATGAGCGTGATGGGGACTCGCTCGCCGGTCGCTTCGAACTGGTCGAACAGCTCCGGATAGCGGTCGACGAGCGCGTCGAACTTGTCGAGGCCGTCGACGTCGGTGAACTCCCACAGCCCGAACGCGTCGCCGTTGATGAGTAGCTCGGCGTCCTCGTCGGAGACCTGCGCTTCCACGAAGCCGACTCTGACGACCACGTCCCGGCCCAACTCCGCGGTCAGTTGGTCGTCGAACCGCTGTGCGAGGTCGGGCGGCGCTTGCAGGTCCCGCGGAATCCCGACCAGCACGTCGACTCGCGGCTGGTTCCCGAGGAGGTAATCGATGGGCCGGTAGTCGACCGTGACGCTGACGAGTTCGACGCCCTCGATGTCCGCCTCGTCGAACTGCCGCTGGAGTTCGGCCTGCGTCTGTTGCTCGAACGACGCGGTCTGGAACGACGCGTACGTCACCCCGGCGAGGACGAGCGAGAGCACGGCGATACCCACACCGATGACGGCGATTCGGGTGGCGACCGACGTTCTGACGCCCTCCCGCTCGTCGGCGTCGAGCGGTTTGAACCCCGACAGGTAGAACAGAATCAGCGCCGAGAGGTTGATGGCGAGGAGGTTGACGACGACGAGCACCGCGCCCGCGACGGCGACCGCGGGGAGTCCGAACGCGATACCCAGCCCAGATGTCGCCGCCGGCGGGACGAGCGCGACAGCGATGGCGACGCCGACGAGCGTCGACCCGGACCCGCGCATGATGCTTATCGCTCCCGCGATGCCCGACCCCAACGCGAGAAACAGCGACAGGACGTTCGGACTGGTTCGCTCTGCGACCTGCGGTATCGCCTGAATATCGACGCCCGGCGGAATGAGAATCGTCTGCTGGAGCACCACTCCGAGCACCGCGGCCGTCGCGATGGCCGCCGCGAGGCCCGTCACCTGGAGGACGACGCCGCGAGTCGCCATCCGTTGGTCGGCCAGTATCGCCCCGACGGACGCCGAAACCGCCGGTCCCATCAGCGGGGCCACGACCATCGCGCCGATAATCGTCGCCGCGGAGTCGAGAAGCAGTCCCGTCGCGGCGATGACCGTGCTGAGTATCAGGAAACTGAAAAACGTCGAGTTCGCCGGCGCGAGGTCCTCCGCCCTGGCGTGGAGTTCCTCGCGGGAGATTCTGAGCCCGGGAAAGCGCTCTTTCAGAGCCGAGAGCCGCTGCGAGACGACTGTCTCCGTCGGGAGCACGATGGTGTAGCTGTCGTCTCGGACGCCCGCGTTCGTCAGCTTTTCCATCACCGTCTCGACGCCGCTGGGCGGGACCGGAAACTGCACCATCGCCTCGAAGTCGCCCCGGCCGACCTCCTCGAAGACGGCGTAGTCGACTCCCTGTCCGTCGAGCGACTCCAGCACGCTCTCTCGGCTCCCCCGGGGTATCAGCACCTGAACGAGTCGCATACGGGATACAACGTCACGAAGCACTAAATAATATGAGTGCTTTGATAGGATAGCTCACCCGCTTGTCTCGCTCGGCGTATCGGCAACGGCGAGCGTCTCCCCGATGGCGTCGATGAACGCCCGCTCGGCCGGGCTGACCCGCCGGCCGCCCAGTCGGAGTATCCCGCCTTCGACCCCGGCGTCCGCGACCCGTTCGGCGCACCAGCGAACGAACCGTCCGTACTCGTCTCGCTCCGTCGGGGTCGCCCGCGCTCGGACGATTGCCGTCGCTTCCCGGCAGTGGTCGCCCGCACGAGCGATTGCCACCGGGCGAGTGAAATCTCGCGTCTCCGCGTCGCGTCGCACCCGGTCGGCGTTCACCCGGACGAACCCGGCGACGTGGGTGACGAGCTCCGACTCCGGGCCGAACTCGTCGGTGTGTCGGAGAGTCCGACGAATCGTCTTCAGCTCTCCCGCAGGCCGCCGTTCGAGGCGACGACGACGCCGAACATCACCTCGACCGGCGTCTGTGCGAGCGCCCGCCACTCCGCGGGCGTGAACGAGTTCCGACTAGTCATACCGGAGCGTTGGCGGGCGACGAGTATAGAGCCGCAGGTCGTGACGGGTCGGGTGGCCATCCCTCGAACTTCGCGGGAAACACTCGTTCGAGGGACGGCTGACTGTTTCGAACGCGACGAATTACCGGCTTCGAGACAGTCAGCGACGCGGTAAACGCAGTTTATTATGGTTTCCCGCTTACGTGTGAGTGAGTTGATGAGATGAGTTCACTAGTCGTACTCGCGTTCGATACGATGGACGGCGCGGAGAACATGCGGGAGAAACTGTACCACCTCCAGAAGCGCGAACTGATTACGATAGAGGACGCCGCCATCGCCGTTCGAAAAGGGAACGGGCAGGTGAAGGTCAAACAGGCACAGAGCCTCGTCGGCGTGGGCGCGCTCGGGGGGTCGTTCTGGGGGCTTCTCATCGGCGTCATCTTCTGGATGCCGTGGCTCGGGATGGCGGTCGGAGCGGTGACGGGCGCGCTCAGCGGGAAGTTCACCGACATCGGCGTCGACGACTCGTTCATCAAAGAGGTCGCGAACACGGTCGAACCCGGAACCTCCGCGCTGTTCCTGTTGTCCCGCGGCGCGCAGATGGACCGAATCAAGGCGGAACTGTCGGACGACGAGTTCGAGATAATCGAGACGAACCTCTCGCCCGAGGACGAAGACCGACTCCGTGAGGCGTTCGCCGCCGAGGAGATTGCGGGATAGATTCCGAACGGCCACAGGTGACCGTCTGCGCGGTGCCGAGAGCGTCGCCCACGCCTGACGACGTGTGCGCCGGACACTCTTCGACGCTCGCAAGTGTCTTACTCCCCGGAACGAGAGTCACTATACTTTACAAAGTTAGTCGTGTAACAAAAACGTCGGTGAGCCATCATTATCGGGGGTGGACGAGTGTCCGACGGGTGCGTAGTCTGCCAGCGATTCGATGGGAAGAACGTCTCTCTGGACTGAGCAGAGCGTTTCCGTCGAACCGCCGGTCCGTTCCGAACGCTGGCGGCTTTTCAGTACAGAAATGCGGTCGCGTCGCTGTCGGTCTGCATACCACTCCCACCACGAGATAGTTGTATATCGCGACATATGATTTACCCGGCCGCCGACCCACCTCGTGTCTTGCGCAGCGACCGACGCGACAGTCACGGCATCTGCGTCTCGACGGTCGCAGACTCGCCGGCGGACTCGAACACGTCGGCCAGCGTCTCGCGCATCGCCTGCCGGCGGAACGACCGGCGGCGCTCCTCGGAGAGGTAGTTCGACATGACGACGCCGGCGCTTTTCGACCCTTGGTCGGCGGCGACGCCCTCCAACTGGGCGAGCATCTCGTCGACCGCTTCCTGATATGCCGTGTACCAGAAGCGCCGACAGAGTTTCGCGGTCGGAACCTCGCCGTCGACGGTCACGCCGGCCTCGTCGGCGAGGCGCTTGAACCGGCGGTTGACCGTCTCGCGGGCGATGTGTCCCGAGGCGGCCCGCGAGGAGGGAAACAGCGCGCCGTTCCAGTCGTCGTCCGCGGCGAGCGCGTCGATGCGCGCGGCGACGGCGTCGACGCCGTAGAGGAGCGCGACGGTTCCCGGCCCGTTTTTGCGCTCGTCGAACGCGATGTGGGGGTCGTCGCCGGAGAGGACGAACTGGGAGGCGCGGAGCGACGCGAGTTCGTTCGGTCGCAGCCCCCACCCGGCGAGTCCGAGGACGAGAAGCCGGTCTTCGAGGTCGTCGGCGGCGGCGTACACGTCGCTCACTTGGTCGGCCGTCATCGTGCGGTTGTCGGGTTGGCCCTGCTCCCAGCGGAACTGCTTTGCGGCGTTCTCGACGGGGTTGTACCGCGCGCGCCGGAAGTCCACGAGGTACTCGTAGAACGACCGGACCGTCTGGAGGTATTTGAGCTTCGTTCCGTCGGTGGCGAGCTCGGCGTCGAACTCGTCGAGGACCGCGAGACAGCGGTCTATCTCGTCGGGCTCGGCGTCGCGGTCGTCGAGCCGGGAAAGCAGGTCCGCCGACCCGTACCGGTCGCGGTAGATTCGGGCGAACCGCGCGAGGTGGGTGCGGCGGGTCGGCAGCGTCGAGTCCGCGAGGCCGCGCCGCGATTCGAGCATGCCGAGGTAGGACTCGAACGCCTCGACGGTGCGGTCGTCGTCGACGCCCCAGTCGTAGCCCTCGTCGGCCTCATCGTCGCCGAGACCGACGACCTCGACGAAGAACTCCCGCGGGGTGAGGTCGTGTTTCTCGCGGAGCGCGTAGGCGATGCCCGACCAGCCGCGTTCGGTCAGCCACGCGTAGGTCGGCACGTCCCGCGTCGGGTCCATCCCGTCGCGGTCCATCGCCGGCGCTATCGTCTCCCAGTAGAACGCTTCGAGCTCGTCGAGCGACTTCCGCGACCAGTTCACCGCGGCTCACCCCGCCCGACCCGTCCGCCGCGTTGCGTTCCGTGCGCCATCGTTCTGTATGCAGGGCGTGCCGCGGACGGATTAACCCTTTCTCTCGTCGGGGGCGACGACGCACCGCCGGCGGTGTCGCACCCACCGGCCGACCGACTGCCCTCAATATGATGGGTAGTAGATATATTGGGGAGCCGTGATAACAGGACGTTACAATGTCCGATGGAAACGACGGCGGTTCGGTGCTCGGGGCGGACCCGCCCGACGGCGGGGAACCGGTCGGTGACGCGGACCCCGCGGTCGATGTCGGGGCCGCGGCCGACGAGGTGACGGTCCTCGAAAGCGGGACCGAGTTGGAGCGAACAATCGGCCTCCGCGGCGGGTTGGCAATCGGTATCGGGACCATGGTCGGCGCGGGTATCTTCGTCTTCCCCGGTCTCGCCGCCGGGCAGGCGGGCCCCGCGGCCGCGCTCTCGTTCGCGCTCGGGGCGGTCATCGCGCTGTTGGTCGCGCTTCCGACCTCCGAGTTGGCGACGGCGATGCCGAAAAGCGGCGGCGCGTACTACTTCATCTCCCGCGGGATGGGGTCGGCGTTCGGCGCGGTCGTCGGCATCGGTCTCTGGTTGGGGCTGGTGTTCGCCTCGGCGTTCTACCTCGTCGGCTTCGCGCAGTACGCCATCGCCGTCTTGGCGGAGTTGGGCGCGGCGTCGATGGTCTCGGACCTGCCGCTCGTGGCGACGCTCGGCGTCGGCTTCGGCATCGTCCTGACGGCGCTCAGCATGTTCGGGACCGAGAACGCGACGAAGCTCCAGAACGGCATCGTGAGCCTGCTTCTCGGCATCCTCCTCGTGTTCCTCGTCTACGGCTCGCTCGACACGCTCGGGCTGTTCGGCCGGCAGACCGTCCCCGAGGAGTTCATGCCCTACGGGACGCTCAGCATCTTCACCACGGCGGCGCTCGTGTTCACTTCCTACCTCGGGTTCGCGCAGGTGGCGACGGTCGCGGGCGAGATAACGAAACCCGGCCGGAACCTCCCGCTGGCGATGGTCGGGTCCGTGGTCGTCGTCGGGGTGCTGTACGTCGTGACGATTCTCGTCTCGACCGGCGCGTTCGGGAGCGCTCGACTCGCCACCTTCGGCGAGACGGCCATCGTCGAGGTCGCCCGCTCGTACCTCGGCTTCCCCGGCGCGGTCGCCATCCTCATCGCCGGGCTCTTCGCGACGGTGTCGAGCGCGAACGCCTCGATTCTCAGTTCGTCGCGCGCGCTCTACGCGCTCAGCCGCGACGCGCTGGTCCCGCCGCAACTCGCGCGAATCAACCTCCGGTACGGGACGCCCCACGTCGCGCTCGCGCTCGTCGGCGGGCCGACGGTCGTCCTCGTCGCCGTCGGCCGGACGGAGGTGCTCGCAGAGGTCGCGTCGTTCCTGCACCTCGTCACCTACGGGCTCATCTGCGTGGCGCTCATCGCGCTCCGTCGGTCGAACCCCGCGTGGTACGACCCGTCGTTTCGCGTCCCCGGCTACCCGGTCGTTCCGGTGCTCGGGGCGCTCGCGAGCTTCAGCCTCGTCGCGTTCATGCAACCGCTCTCGCAGGCGGTCGGCGTCGTCGTCGCGCTCGCGGCGCTGGCGTGGTACTTCGTCTACGCCAGAGACGTGCGCCTCAAGGGGGTGAGCTCAGATGCGTAATTCCGACGACGTTCGCGTGCTCGTCCCCGTCGCGGTGCTCGAAGGACAGGTGATTCCTGACCAACTGACCCGCCTGCTCTCGGGGACGACGGTCGTCATCCTCGCGTATCACGAGATTCCCGAGCAGACGGCCCCCGAACAGGCCAGAGAGCAGTTCGAACCGAAGGCTCGCGAGGAGCTCGGCGAGCTCGTCTCGGTGTTCGAAGCCGCCGGTGCGACCGTCGAGACGCGGCTCGTGTTCACTCACGACGCCGACCAGACGATGGAGCGCATCGCCACGGAGGCGGACTGCGACGCGGTGTTGCTCTCGAACCCCGCCCCGATTATCGACCGCGTTATCGTCCCGATAAAAGAGGACATCAACCTCGAAACGATTACCAAGGTCGCCGCGGCCGTCGGGAGACACGAGGATATCGAACTCACGCTGTTCCACGCCGCCGAAGAGGACGCCGCGGTCTCGGACGGCGAAGACCTGCTCAGCGAGGTCGCGGGCGAACTGGCCGCCCTCGGGGTCTGCCGCGAACACATCTCGCGCGTCGTCGTCGTCGCCCAGAACCCGCTTCAGGCGCTCATCGAAGCCGCTGACGACCACGACGTGGTCGTGATGGGTGAGGAGAAACCCACGCTCCGCGGCCGGCTGTTCGGTGAAACGTCCGACCGCGTCGCCGAACAGACGGTCGGTCCGGTGCTCGTGGTCCGGCGACCGCTCGACACCGAATCCGACGAGCCCGACGAGCCCGACGAGTTTGACGCCCCCGGCGACCCCGTCGACAACGCCGACCCGGCGTGAGGGGACACCTCGTCTCTCTCTGACGCTCTCGTTATAGTATTGCGACAACAAAACATATCCACTGGAGAGGGTTGATTGATGAGAACAAATTGGAAATTTCGAACATTTCAAAAATTTTACAATTTATAGAAATTCTATTTAGTATATTTAGTATATGTCACTGGGCCGGTCCGCTCGTATCGCCGTTACCGTTCGAGACAGTTGGACATTCAGGCGACGGATAAACCCTATCTGGCACCGCACTGTTGTTTATAGTATTCAATATCATCGCGACCAGAAGACCGTGTTCGACTGCTCTTCCGCGTCTCGACTCGTCCGGTCGGTACGAAGTGTTCGTCTATCGACGACGAACTCGGTCGGCCCGGTCGTGCGCGGACGACATTCGAACTTCGACGTTCGGAACTGTGTCGCTTGACCGCACTTGCATTACACACATAGCCTCGTAATAGAATTCGGCTCGTCCGTCGGGGTGATAGTCGTCGTCCGCCCTTCGGTGAGGCGTCTCGGTTGCGGTGACGATTTCGGAGACTAGCTGGAATCTCGTGCCTCGTCGAATATTCGTCGACTGATTATCTATTCGCGTTCTTATATAGTCAATACTGCGGGCTATCAGTTGTTGTCTTTGGACTCCTCGATGTTCCGCTCTCGCAACTTTTGGGGGCGTGTTGACCGTCCGATGGTCGAAAACGTCACTCTCGGCTGACGGACGGCGTCGACGGTCCGAGTGCTGCTTCGACACCGCGGCGCCGAGATTTGAGAGCGGGGGGAGTCCTCGGCCCACCGCTCGTCCCGTTTCGGGGTCCCCGACTCGACCGCGACGCGGTCGAGACCGCCGGTTCTCCGTTTGTGAACCGGACGGGAGGTGTCGACGTGAAGACGACTCCGGCGTGATGTCCGGCGAGGACGCGACCGACTAACTGAACGTCGGGAAGTCGTCGTCGGACTCCTCCATGTTGACGTTGACCTCGATGACGTTGGCGGTGTTGACGACGCTCTCGATGAGTTGTTCGTGGTACTCGGGCTGTTTCATCCGGCGGACGGGCCCGGAGACGCTGATGGAGCCGAGGACGCGTCCGTGGCGGTTCGTTACCGGCGCGCCGATGGCTTGCAGGCCCTTGATTTCCTCCTCGTCGTTGAGCGAGTAGCCCCGGTCGCGAATCGTCTCCAACTCCTCGAAGAGTTCCTCGCGGGTCGTGATGGTCGCCTCGGTCTTCCCCGGCAGGCCGTACTGGTCGATAATCCACTCGACGCGCTCTTTGGGAAGGTGGGCGAGAATCGCCTTTCCGGTCGCCGAGAAGTGGAGGTAGTCGGCGCGCTGGAGCTTGTTCACCTGATAGTCGCTCCCGACGGCCTTCTCGCCGCTCACCTTGTAGAGGTTGACGCCCAGCCCGTGCTGTTCGGTCGCTAAGTGGGCGTACTCGCCGGTCTTCTCCGCGAGCTCCTCGATTTCGGGCTTGCCGATTCGGTAGAGGATGTTCTGGTAGCGGACGTACTCGCCCACGAGCAGGAACTGCAGCGACAGCCGGTAGGTGTCTTCCTCCTTCACGACGAACTTCTCGGCCCGCAGCGTGCTCAAGTAGTTGTAGACGACGCTCTTCGAGAGGTCCAGATGGTTTGCCAACTCGGTCACTCGCGCGCCGTCTAGCTCTTCGAGCGCACGAACGACATCGAACGCACGAGACACCGTCTTCAGGGTCCGCGGCGAACCGGTCGTGTGTTCGTCTGCCATAGTCCAGTTCGAAGCTCCCGAGCCATAGATGTTTGTATTTGACGAACGTTCACTTTCGAGAGAACCGATAAAACGCACGGATTACCGCAACGTAGCGCTATTTCGGGGCCAACGAAACTGAATTCGGTCTTCTAACGGGCTGAAACAGCGAATCCGACCGCTAATTCGTTCTGTTCTCATTCCACAAACGATGCGGTGTGTTACGTGACTCGATTCGCCTCGAACTGTGAGAATAGCGGGTCTTCAGCGGCTCTACTTGATGATTCGTGTTTCGCCCGAGCGAGCGGTTTCGACGACGCGGCCGTCGCGGAGATGCGGGAGTCAGCCGACTCGGACTCACCAGTCGCGGTGGTTCATCGGAGCACGGAAACGAACACGATAGTCGTCGAGCGGGCGGTCTCGTCACTCGGTCGCGAGGTCGGCGAGCGCGCCGGCGAGTACGCGGGTCGCGTCGGCGCAGTCCTCCCAGTCGGTCCACTCGCGGGGGTTGTGCGAGATGCCGTCGCGGGAGGGGGCAAAGAGCAGCGCGGCGTCGGTGACGGCCGCGACGTGCATGGTGTCGTGGCCCGCCCCGGAGTGGAGGTCGAGGGTGTCGAGGTCGGCGTCGGCCCCGGCGTCGTGGAGCGCGGCGCGGCAGCGCTCGCTCATCTCGACGGGCTTGCGGTCCCACGGGTGCGAGAGCGCGGTTTCGACCGGGCGCTCGGCCTCGATGCGGTCGAGGCTCGCTTCCGCCTCGTCGATGACGTACTCGATGGAGTCGTACGCCACGTCGCGGATGTCGACGGTCAGGTCGACCTGCCCGGCGATGACGTTGGGCGCGTTCGGCGAGACTTCGAGTTTGCCGACGGTTCCGACCGCGGTCTCCGAGACCTCGCCGCGCTCGTTCGTCGCGCGCTCCACGTCGAGGACGAACTCGCTGGCGGCGGCGAGCGCGTCCGAGCGGTCGCCCATGAGCGTCGACCCCGCGTGGTCGGCCTCACCCGTGATTTCGACGGCACAGCGCGAGAGGCCGACGATGCTCGTGACGACGCCGGCCGGGACCGCCGCGTCTTCGAGGCGCTCTGACTGCTCGATGTGGAGCTCTATCCACGCGTCCCAGTCGGCGGCGTCGACGCGCCCGTCGCCCCGGTAGCCGATGTCCGCGAGGGCGTCACCGAGCGGAATCCCGTCGTCGTCCTCGATATCGAGCGCCTCCGCGACGCCCAGTTCCCCGACGGCGACCGCCGACCCGATGAGGCCGCCGCCGAACCGCTGGCCCTCCTCCTCGGTGAAGTTGACGACCTCGACGGGGCGGACCGGCTCGACGCCGGCGTCCTGCATCGCGCGGACGCTCTCCAGCCCCGCGTAGACGCCGAGCGGGCCGTCGAAGATGCCGCCCTCGGGGACCGAATCGAGGTGGCTCCCCGTGGCGACGGGGGCCGCGTCGGGGTCCGCGCTCTCGGGTTCCCATCGGCCGACGATGTTGCCGACCTCGTCGATGGTGATGGAGAGACCGGCGTCCCGGAGGCGCTCGCAGAAGAACTCTCTCGCCCGCCGGTCCGCCTCGCTGCCGGTCAGGACCGTCCGCCCCCGACCCTCGTCCGTCGGGACGGCCCCGAACTCCGCGTTCGACTCGATGTCGCTGCGGAGTCGCTGCTGATTGACTCGCATGGTTCCCGGATTCGGGACTCACCCTATTTTATTGTTTGGAATTCGGTCACATGCATGACAGTACCGGCCAGTCGCGCACTCTCCGAAATCAGCAGGCACGGTACGCTGGATGTGGGTTCTCGGACTCTGCCCCTACCATGTCGCTCGAAGACGTCCGTCGGCACGGCTCGGTCGCTCGCGACCGACCTGCGGGCCGTCGTCGGGTCGTCGATTTGGACCGTCGCCTGTGGGGTGGTGGGTTGACGTTCTGGGAGTAATCACGGACGTGACCGGGTGGAATTGGTCATTCCACAGTTCCCTCTCGTCCGGCGCTCGAAATGGTATCTGGTGTTACACCTCTCTCGTCTCGATATGATGATTGTACTCACACAACCACAATTTTTATCACACAGTAGCGGATTTGAGGGTCTGTATGCAAGAGAATGGCAAGGGGAGCGACTCCTCCGACAGCACCGGCGACGGCACGCGTCGCAGTCGGTTCGACCGCCGCACTTTCCTCGGGGCGGCGGCGACGACCGGCGCGGCGGCACTCGCCGGGTGTACGGGCGGCGGTTCAGACGACAGCACGACCGCAGATTCGGGCACTTCGGGCGGAAGCGACGACACCGAAAGCACCGAGACGACCGCCGCGAGCGGCGGGAAGCAGGGCGGCACGCTCCAGTGGGGCGGCGCGGTGCCGGTGCAGGGT
This sequence comes from Haloferax sp. AS1, assembly GCF_014530665.1. NCBI lineage: Archaea > Methanobacteriati > Methanobacteriota > Halobacteria > Halobacteriales > Haloferacaceae > Haloferax > Haloferax sp. AS1. The sequence goes on along the minus strand of NZ_SPSA01000002.1, from coordinate 224,876 downwards.
CTCGACCCGCACATCGACACCTCCGCGGCCTCGAAGCGCGTTCTTGAGAACATCTACGAGGAAGTCGTCGCGCTGCAGGACGACTACTCCATCGAACCGCACCTCGCGGAGTCGATGGAGCAGTCCGACGACAACACGCTCCTGACGTTCAACCTCCGGCAGGGCGTCACCTTCCACAACGGCAAGGAGATGACCTCCGAGGACGTGCTGGCGAGCTACGAGCGCGTCCAGAACGGCGACTACCTCGCCACCGGCTTTTTCGACTACGTCGAGGAGCTTCGCGCCCCCGACGACTACACCTTCGAAGTCCAACTCACCGAACCCTTCGCGCCGTTCCTCGCCAAGATGGCGACGGCGGAGCTGTCGGTCATGCCCGCCGAGAACGCCGAGAAGGACATGGTCGAAGAACCCATCGGGACCGGTCCGTACGTGTTCGAGAGCCGCGAAATCGAGACCTCGTTCACGATGTCGCGCAACGAGGACTACTGGGGCGCGTCCGACGAGGACGGCCCGTTCATCGACACCATCGTCAAAAGCGAGGTGCCGGACCCGAGCGTCCGCCTCCAATCGTTCCTCGCCGGCGAGTACGACTTCGTCAACGGCATCGCGCCGAAGGACGTCTCCCGCGTCGAGCAGGCACCCGACGTTCGATTCGAGAAGCAGTTCCCGAAATCGCTCGTCTACCTCGGCCTGAACTGCGACGTGGCCCCGTTCGACAACAAGGACGCCCGCCTCGCGCTCGATTACACCATCGACAAGGAGAAGGTCGCTGAAGCGGCGCTCTACGGCACCGGCCAGACCACCGCGTCCCCGGCGACGCCCGGCAGTCCGTGGGTCAACCCGGACATCGAGCCGCGCCCGCGTGACCTCGACAAGGCCCAAGAGCACCTCGACGCCGCCGGTATGTCCGACGGCTTCACGGCGACGTTCAAGATTCCGCAGTCCTACCCGACGCAGGTGCAGGCCGCGGAGGTCATCGCCGCCGACGCCGCCGAGATCGGCATCAACCTCGAAATCCAGCAGATTACGTGGAGCACGTGGCTCTCGGACGTCTACTCCAACCGCGACTTCCAGGCGACGACGAGCTCCTACCTCGCGCTCTGGTACCCCGACGTGTCGTTCTACAAGTTCCTGCACCCCAACGGGGCGTTCTTCTTCACCAACTGGGTGAACGAGGACTACAACGCGCTCGTCGAGGAGGCGCGCACCATCTACGACGAACAGGAGCGCGCCGACCTCTACCACCAGGCGACGGAGATTCTCCACGAGGAGCGCGCCGGCCACCTCTTCCTGTGGTGGCAGCCGAGTCTCTACGGGGCCGCCTCGCAGTACAAAGGCGATATCGGCGCGCCCGACGGGTCGACGCTCCAGTTCGGAGACAACTGGCTCGACCGCTAACAGAGATTCCACACAATGTCGATGTACAACTACGTCGTTCGGCGCGTCGGGTTCATGGCGGTGACGCTGTTTTTCGTCACGCTCATCGCCTTCGCCGTCACCAACATCCTGCCCGGTGACGTGGCCCTGCTCATCTTGGGCCCCAACGCGACCGAACAATCGCTCGAAGCGCTCCAAACCCAACTGGGACTCAACCGCCCGCTGTACGTGCAGTACATCGACTGGGTCGTCGGGCTCCTCCAGGGGAATATGGGCGAATCGCTCCGGTTCGGTGAGCCCGTGGCACAGCTCATCGCCGAGCGGCTTCCACGGTCGATGATGCTCGCGGTCGCCGCGACGCTCGTCGCCGTCGTGCTGTCGGTGCCGCTCGGCGTCTACGCCGCCGTCAACCAGAACGAAGCGCCCGACGTGAGCGCCTCGATGTTCGCCTTCGTCGGCATCTCGATGCCCATCTTCCTGTGGGGGCTGGTGTTCATCCTGGTGTTCGCCGTCTGGCTGAACCTCTTTCCGACCGGGGGGTACGTCTCCCCGAGCGAGGACCTCGTCGGGTCGCTCACGCGACTCGTCCTCCCCGCGGGGGCGATGGGCTTCGCGCTCACCGCCTACATCATGCGGATGACCCGGTCGTCGATGCTGGAGGTGCTGAGCGAGGAGTACATCAATCTCGCGCGTGCGAAGGGGATGAGCCAACGAGTCATCGTCCTCCGCCACGCGCTCAAGAACGCAATCATCCCCGTCATCACGGTCATCGCGTTCCAGTTCAGCTACGCGTTCGGCGGGGTCGTCGTGTTAGAAGAGGTGTTCTTCTGGCCCGGCATCGGTCGGCTGACGCTGACCGCGATTCAGAGCCGCGACATCCCCCTGATTCAGGGGTGCATCCTCGTGGTCGCACTCATCTACATGTTCTCGAACTTCGCCGCAGACCTGCTGTACGCGTACTTCGACCCCCGTATCCGCTACGGAGGTGACGACTGATGGCGACCGAACAGGAGACCGACCGCGGTCGCTTCACGGTCACGCAGTCACAGCGCGACCGCATCGCCCGGTTCGTCCGGAAGTTCCGGAGCAACACGAAGGCGATGCTCGGCTTCTCCATCGTGGTGCTGCTCGTGCTCGTCGCCATCTTCGCGCCGATTATCGCGCCGTACCCCATCGACGCGACGAACATCGAAGACCGCTCGCAGGCCCCGTCGGTCGAACACCCGTTCGGCACCGACGACCTCGGCCGCGATATCTTCAGCCGCGTCGTCATGGGAAGTCGCATCTCGCTGTACGTCGGCTTCGGCGCTATCTCCGGCGCGCTCGCGGTCGGCGCGGTCGTCGGCGTCGTCGCCGGCTACGCCGGCGGGCTAACCGACGAGATACTGATGCGCGTCATGGACGCCGCGATGGCGTTCCCGCCGGTGTTGCTCGCGCTCACGCTCTTGGTCGTTCTCGGCCCGGAGTTGAGTAACGTCATCATCGCGCTCGCGTTCGTCTACACGCCGTACATCGCCCGCGTCTCGCGGAGCGCGGCGCTGGCCGAACGCAACGAGGCGTACGTCGAGGCCGCAATCGCCCGCGGCGAGAGCGACTCGCGCATCGTCTTCAGCGAGGTGTTCCCGAACTGCATGGCTCCCATGCTGGTGCAGGGGTCGCTGAACGTCTCGTTCGCCATCCTCGCGGAGGCGAGCCTGTCGTTCCTCGGCCTCGGCGCGCAACCCCCGCGGCCGTCGTGGGGGCTGATGATCAACACCGGTCGCGGCTTCATGGAGACCGCGCCGTGGATGTTGTTGTTCCCCGCGCTGGCTATCGGCATCGCCGTCGTCGGGTTCAACATGCTCGGCGACGGACTGCGTGACGTGCTCGACCCCAAAGTGGAGGCGATAGAATGAGCGCACCCAGTACCGCGACCGACGCCGAGGCCGACGACGGCCCGCTGCTCGACGTGCGCGGACTCAGAACCGAGTTCCACACCGAGGGCGGACCCATCGTCGCCTCCAACGAGGTGTCGTTCTCGCTCGACCGCGGCGAGACCATGGGTCTCGTCGGTGAATCGGGCGCGGGCAAGTCCGTGACGGCGCGGTCGCTCATGCGACTCATCGACTCGCCCGGCGAAATCACCGGCGGACAGGTCGTCTTCGACGGCGAAGACCTCCTCCAGAAGACGGAAGCCGAGATGCGCGACATCCGCGGCAACCGCATCGCGATGATTCCGCAGGACCCGATGTCGTCGCTCAACCCGGTGATGACCGTCGGCGAGCAGATTACGGAGACGATTCGCCGCCATCAGGACGTCTCCAAGTCGGAGGCACGCCAGCTCGCCATCGAGTCGATGGACGATGTCGGCATTCCCGACGCCGAAGAGCGCATCGACGACTACCCCCACGAGTTCTCCGGGGGGATGCGCCAGCGCGTCCTCGTCGCCATCGGCTTCTCCTGCGAGCCGGACCTCATCATCGCCGACGAGCCGACCACCGCGCTCGACGTGACGACGCAGGCGAAGATTCTCGACCTGCTCAACGAGATGCAGGAGCGCGAGGGGACGGCCGTGCTGATGATTACCCACAACCTCGGCGTCGTCGCCCAGACGTGCGACCACGTCGGCGTCATGTACGCCGGGAACCTCGTGGAGACGGCCGAACTCGGCGACCTGTTCGACCGCCCGCGACACCCCTACACCCGCTCGCTCATCGACTCCATCCCGGAGGTCGACACCGACTACGACGAACTGCCGACGCTCGACGGCGCGATGCCCGACCTCGGGGACCTCCCGAGCGGCTGTAACTTCGCGCCGCGGTGTCCGCACGCCACCGAGGCGTGTCGGACCGGCGGCGACCCGTCGCTCGACCCCGTCGGCGACGGCTCGTCGCGCGCGGCGTGTCTCCACGCCGACGACCTCGACCTCTCGGAGAGCACGGTCCCCGAAGCCGGGGCCGGTCGCCGCGACATCGACCGCACCGGCGAGCCGCTGTTCGAGGTGCGGAACCTGAAGAAGTACTTCGACGCCGGCGAAGGAATCCTCGGCAACGTCCACCTCTCGTGGGAGGGCGGCGGCCTGCCGACCGTCGAACGGCGGCACGTCAAGGCCGTCGACGACGTGAGTTTCGACGTCTACCCCGGCGAGACCGTCGGGCTCGTCGGCGAGTCCGGCTGCGGGAAGTCCACGGTCGCTCGCACCGCGCTCCGGCTCCTCGAACCGACCGACGGCGAGGTGTACTTCGAGGGCCAGCCGCTCCACGAACTCGGCTCCTCGGAGATTCGGAGTCTGCGCCGCGAGATGCAGATGATATTCCAGGACCCCCAGAGCTCGCTCAACCCGCGGAAGACCGTCGGCCAAATCGTCGGGCGCGCGATGGAGAAACACGGCATCGCCACCGGCGAGGAAAAGCGCGAGCGCGTGGGCGACCTGCTCGAACGCGTCGGCCTCTCGCGGGCCGCCGCGAGCAAGTACCCCCACGAGTTCTCCGGCGGCCAACAACAGCGCGTCGCCATCGCGCACGCGCTCGCGGTCGAACCGAAGCTCATCGTCTGCGACGAGCCCGTGTCGGCGCTCGACGTGAGCGTGCAGGCGCAGATTCTCAACCTCCTGAACGAGATTCAGGAAGACGAGAACATCTCGTTCCTGTTCATCTCGCACAACATCGGCGTCATCCGGCACATCTGCGACCGCGTGGCCGTGATGTACCTCGGGAAAATCGCGGAGTTCGGGCGCATCGAGCAGGTGTTCTCGCCGCCGTTCCACCCCTACACGGAGAGCCTCCTGTCCGCGGTCCCCCACGCGAACCCGGACCGCGAGACGGACCGCATCCTGCTGGAGGGGAGCGTCCCGAGTCCCATCAACCCGCCGTCGGGCTGCCCGTTCCAGACGCGCTGTCCGAAGAAAATCGGCGACGTCTGCGAGCAGGACCTCCCGGAACTCGAAGCCGTCGACGGCGGCGACCACTACATCTCCTGTCACCTCTCCGACGAGGAGATGAGCCAACGCGACTCGTTTATCACGCCGTCGAAGCGCGCGGAGACCAGCCCGGCCGACTCGGACTGACGCCGCCCGCGCGGTCACTTTTTTTAGCGCCGCGGTCGACTCAGTACTTGACGCCGAACTCCAGAATCTCGTCCGGGTAGTCACCGAACTGCGCGTCCGTCTCCCGTCGAATCTGGGCTTTCGCGCGCCGCGCCTCCGCGAGCAGGTCGCGCAGGTCGGACACCGGTTCGTCGGAGAGGTCGACCCGGAGGTTGTGGTAGAACTCCGGCGTCGGCGCGTGGACGAGCAGCGCGGCGCTCAACTCGCCGCGGTCGTCGCCGCCCGCCGATTCGCCGGCTTCGAGCGCCGAGACGAGTCGCTCGGCCATGTCGCCGTCGGCGGCCTCGTAGGCTTCGGCGGTCGCCTTGACGACACCCTCCCCGGCGAGCATATTGCCCGCAACGGTGTAGTCGTCGCCGACGCGGTGGCCGGCCCACGAGACGCACTCGCCGCCGGTGAAGGCGAACTCGCCGCCCGCGCCGACGCCGTGGACTTGTCGGTAGGCGGCGTGGTCGTCGTCGTCGAGGAGCGATTCGAAGGCGTCGTCGATGCGCTCGCCGGCTTCCGCGCGGGCGACCGCGTCGCGGCCGTGTTCGGGCTTCGTGTACGACTGCGTGACCGCCGCGCCGCCGGCGCTCACGTAGGGGCAGGTCGCGCCGACGGCGACGGTTCCGGTCGTCACCGCCGCGCCGTAGACGTTCGCCTCGGGGTCGCGCGCCGCTATCGAGAAGGTTCCTGGGACGTGTCGCATGGGTTCGATACTGGTTTCCGGTCACGCTCGCGCGGTAAATAGTCTCCTCTCGCAGCGCGTGGTAACGGTGGTGTCCTCCCGATTTCGTCGGCTTCGAGTCTCTTCTCGCTTCTCACAGACTACGCAGTATTTCGAATAAACATCAATTCTTAACAAAATCATTTCTTAGATTCGAACTATTTTAACTCGAATGTTCTTATATCCTCCTCAAATATTTATATCGTCCCTGTATATTCGTTTTCCTGCCACAATACAACTCTCTTGTCATCAATCGCCACGTAGTATTCGTGAAATCAGCAATACCACTGTCTCTCACGAGACGACAGTCGCCTCCAACGCTTATGTTGTCGCGGTGGCAAAATCGACGTATGAGACTCGGCATCGGTCGAACCGGCGTGGTGATTCTCGTCGCGCTGTTCGTCATCCTCGGCGCGGAGGACGTGTACGTTTGGGCTATCGCCGGGACCGTTCCCGGCGTCGAGTTCTTCTTGGCGCTCGTGTTCGTCCTCGCGGTCGCCTTCGTGGCGATTCGGGAGGCGCGGGCGCACCCGCCGAGCCGATAGTCGCTCGCGGGGCGGGCGACTCCCGCCTGCTACTCCCGCCGTTTTCGACAGTGTAGCGGCGCTTCGCAACACGCGGAGCGATAGGCCGACGACTCGCGGACCAGTTTACACTCGCGGTAGCGGTAGGCAACGTCAGCGCCGCAGGCCTCGCAAGAGAGGGTGTACTTCGGCTCCGCGAACCGGCGGACGCGAACCGGGGCGTCGACCGCCTCGGCGCGGCGTTTGAACGCCGGTCCGTGGTCGGTCGCGCCGAACGCCTGAAACTGCTCGACGTGGACGAGTTCGTGCCGGAGCGTCGCGGACCACTCCTCGCGGTCGAACGACTCGAACGCCCGCCACGACAGCGACATCGTGCATTCGGGCGGCGTCGACTCCCCGAACCCGTTCGCCCGTGCACTCCAGTCGATAGCCCTCCCGACGCTGGCGTTCTCGATGGTCGGGGTCTTCACCGCGGCCGCGCGACGTTTCGCCCGCGTGGACACTTCCCAGCAGACGGGGCCGAGCATCACGTCGAAACCGTGCGCTGCGACCGCGCGCGTGCAGTACGCCCGAGACCACCGAATCAACTCCTCGTGACTCTCGACTGCGTCGTACGCTTCGGCCGCCCGCTTCGTTCCGTGGGTCACGCTCAGGTTCGCCGTTCGAAACCGACGGTCATGGCTGTTTCGCCTCCGCTGAGCGTTCTGTTGACGCTGGCTTGGCCTCGCAGTGACCACGGCCTTCGCTGAGTCTCGCGGGGGCGGTTGCCAGCCTTCTCCTTGTCGAGGTTGTGTTCGCGAAATGTGGGTTTCGGGGTTAATACGTCGACTTACACATTTCGACGCATACCTACCTTCGGAAGTAAGATATCTTAGATATTTTCTAAGCTGATATTTCGATTCTACCTCCGAAACCCGTGGTTCTGAGAACGAACCACTAACGAGCGACGCTTGCTTTCTTGGTATCGAAGACTTGCTCGACCGGTCGGTGGGTTCGAGTTGTGACTTTCCCTTGTAGACTGTCAGTTATTACTATCTATCTGACTGTGAGTATTTTTCGGCTAGTCGAGCATTAGCCTTCATGACCGAATACCTGAACGATATTCGTGATTGAGGTTTCACTGTCGATGTCGACCGCCAGTACCGGACAGGCTGACACGTCTTCACGGTGTATTATTGTCTAAGATTATCAATAGTATCTGGCGTGAACCGCTGCTTGACGATGCAGCGTTTGGACTGTATGGAACCGTAGACTGCTCCGGTTCTCTGCTGACTCCCGGAGAAACACGACCTCCCAACCGATGTATTTCTCGGGGGAATTACGGAATTAGTTGACTGCTACCCTTCGATTTTGCTTGGTCGGTATGTTTGACTACGTTGAGCGAAAGTTCATCTAAACGCATCCCACGCTCACCACATGCGTGTCACTCAGTTCCACAGCCGTAAGCCAGTCGCCGCGCGCGTGGTGCCGATACATGTGTATATTAATCGAAATACTACTCCTTCGAACGACCTGTCAAACTCACTTGCCCGGTTCACGAGTTCGACCTCGAATCCTCGACGTCTAATTACATGTCTATGTGTGTAATCTCATTCGCCTTTTTCCACCGACCACCCCACAGAGCCACATATACAGATAGTTCATCGTTGTTCACCATTAGAAAACACTCTCCGACCCACGACCGGTCTATCTATCCACTATGTTGCCCCTCATGAACTTCATAGGCATCTATTCGGGTCTCCGTACCCGTATCTCTATCTCTCGCACCCGAGTTGTTAACTAATAGAAAATTTATCAGTCGATAGAGAGTTTATTCTCCACGTCCTTCGCTCCGCTGACGACCAATCCGACGGTGTCCTCTTCGAGACGCTTTCCGCTCATTCGCGGAGGAGGGCCGAGGACTTCGATTGCGCCCAACGGGCGACCGTCGTCGTCGAGGACCGGTGCGGCGACGCCGCGATAGTCGTCCGATTGCTCCTGTCTGTCGTATGCGACTCCTTGGTCGCGAATCGCTTGGAGCTTGGACTGCAACTCGTTGCGTTCGGTAATCGTATTCGCAGTCTCCGAGGAGAGCGAGTCGTGGTCGAGAAACTCCGCAACCTCGTCTTTGTCCATATTGGCGAGGAGTACCTTCCCGGCCGCCGTCGCGTGCAATGGTCGTATCTCCCCCTCCTGGTCCGGAGTGTCTACATCCGCTGGCACGGCCGTGAACATGTAGAGGCAGTTCCACTCACTACCCTGTCCCGGAACGACCAGACAGACCTGCTCTCGCATGGTGTTGGCCAGTTCGACCACCCGTGACCGGGCGACCTCGTATATCCGCTGGCGTCGCCTCGCGTAGACGCCGAAACTCACGAGTTCGAGTCCGATTTCGTACCCCCCATCACGTCGCATGACGTAGCCGATAGCTTCGAGCGTCGCGAGGTGCTTGTGGACCGCCGGTTTCGAGAGGTCGAGCGCCCGCGCAATCTCCGTCAACGTCGGCCGGTCGCGACTCCGTACCGTCTCGAGGATTCGATGGCTCGTCATCGTCGCCTTGATTCCGTAGTCGTCTGCGCTGGGCATACCCTCCGACACTCGACCGACGTACAAATAAGTTGTTAACAGTTAGTGAACGACAGCGGCGGCCGGTCACCACTCGGCGACGCTGCCGTCTTCGTGACGCCACACGGGGTTGTGCCAGTTGACCGGGCGCTCGGCCTGCTTTCGGATGTACTGTTCGTCCATCTGTATTCCAAGCCCGGGTTCGTCAGGAACCGCAACGTAGCCGTCTTCGTACTCGAACGCACTCTTGTCTTCGAGATAGTCCAGCACGTCGTTCCGTTGGTTGTAGTGGATGTTGAGGCTCTGTTCTTGGATGAGCGCGTTGGGAGAACAGGTGTCCACTTGGAGGCACGAGGCGAGCGCAATCGGCCCGAGCGGACAGTGTGGTGCGAGTGCGACGTCGTACGCCTCGGCCATCGCTGCGATTTTTTTGACTTCGGTAATACCACCCGCGTGGCTGAGGTCTGGCTGAACCAGATCGACCGCGCCGTTCTCGAACACCTGCTTGAAATCCCAGCGCGAGTACATTCGCTCGCCCGTCGCAATCGGAATCGTCGTGTGGTGTGCGATTTCCGGGAGCACGTCGTTGTGTTCGGGGAGAACGGGCTCTTCGATGAACATCGGCTCGTACGGTTCGAGCGCCTTCGCCAGCCGCTTCGCCATGGGCTTCGAGACGCGCCCGTGGAAGTCGACGCCGATGTCGATTTCGGGGCCAACGGCTTCCCTGACCTCTTCGAGTCGATTGACCGCTGCTTGGACCGACGCGGGCGTGTCAATCCGTTCGAGTTCCGCCGTGGCGTTCATCTTCACGGCGGTCAGCCCCGCCTCGACTTTCAGTTCGGCCTGTTCTGCGACCTCTGAGGGGCGGTCCCCGCCAATCCACTGATAGACGCGCATTCGGTCTCGCGTCGCCCCCCCGAGCAGTTCGTGGACCGGTGCTCCGAAGCGCTTCCCTTTGATATCCCACAGCGCCTGGTCGATACCCGCAATCGCGCTCATCAACACCGGACCGCCGCGATAGAACCCGCCCCGGTACATCGCTTGCCAGTGGTCTTCTATTGCCGCGGGGTCCGTTCCAAGGACGTAGTTGTCCATCAGCTCCTCGACGGCGGCCCTGACGCTGTGGGCGCGCCCCTCCACGACTGGTTCGCCCCAGCCGACGACGCCGTCGGTCGTCTCCAACTTGAGAAACAGCCATCGCGGTGGCACCTCGAACAGTTCATACTCTGTAATCTTACTCATGGGGTTCGATACGTATTCGTTGGGGTGTCCCTCGAAAAAATCTTTCTCTCGGACTGTGACGCCGGTGCCCGCCTTCGAACCCTCGATATTATAACTACTCGTCCATGATGTGCAACTCGTATGTCGTTAGAAGCGTTCCTCGATGATTTCGAGCGCCGTAACTGGCAGCGTGTTTCCGACGGGACGGTCCGCATCGCAGTCATCGGGCTCGGGTGGTGGACCGTCGACCAAGCGATTCCAGCTATCGGCGCGTCCGAGTTGTGCGAGACGACCGTCACCGTCAGCAGTACCTCGGAGAAAGCGAAACGGGTTGCGGCCGGCGTCGAAACGGCGACACACGGTCTCTCGTACGACGAGTTCCACGCCGGCGAAGCCGCCGACGCCTACGACGCGGTGTACATCTGCTCGCCCAATGCGCTTCATCTCCCGTATGCGCGAACGGCCGCCGAGTTGGGAAAGGCCGTCCTCTGCGAGAAACCGATCGAAGCCAGTAGTGAACGCGGGCAGCAGATGGTCGATGCGTGTGACGAGGCGGGCGTTCCGCTTATCGTCGGCTACCGCATGCACACCGAACCCGCGATTCGACGCGCGCGAAAGTTGATTCGCGACGGCGTCATCGGCGACCCGGTCCACGCGATCGGGACGAACTCGCAAGCGATGCTCGAACTGATTTCCGACCCGAATCAATGGCGGCTCGACCCCGAACTGGCGGGGCCGGGGGCGACCGTCACGGACATCGGCATCTATCCGCTCAACACCTGCCGGTTCCTGCTCGATTCCGATCCGGTTGCCGCGCAGGCGTTCATGCAATCTTCTCACGACGCGTTCGACCAGGTACCCGACGAGCACAGCTCGTTCATGGTGGAGTTCGACGACGGAACGTACTTGGCCGCGACCGCCAGTCAAAACGCCCAAGCGACGACGAGCCTCCGAATCGTCGGGACCAACGGCGAGATTCTCGTCGAGCCTGCCTTCCACATGGAAACCGAAATCCGAGTGACGCGCGACGACGTTTCGGTCACGCTCGACACGCCGCAGGTCAATCAGATGACCGAGTTGTTCGACTACGCCGCAGACCGCATCTTGACCGACGCACCGATCGGTCCCGACGGCGAACACGGCGTCCTCGATATGCGACTCATCGAGGCCGTCTACGACGCAGGCGAGTCCGGCCGTGTGGTCACGCTCGACTGAGCCGTCGGCTCGACGGGTCGAGATGGTATCGAGGGACGGGGCGACCACCGCGTTTAAACCGTTCGTCCGAGAGGAGCTAGTATGAGCCACCACCCAGCACGCCGCATTCGGGAGACCGGCCTCATCGCCATCATCCGTGGAACCGACGCCGACACGGCGATCGAAACCGTCGAAGCGCTCACGCGCGGCGGCGTCTCGACCGTCGAGATAACCGCGAACACGGACGGCGTCCTCGGCATGCTCCGCGACGTGTCCGCGTCGTTCACGGCGGACGAGGTCACCATCGGCGCGGGAACCGTCCTCGACGGCGAGACAGCTCGCGCGGCGCTGCTCGCGGGTGCGGAGTACTTGGTCACGCCGACGTTCGACGAGGGGGTCATCCGGACCGGTAACAGGTACGGTGCCCCTTCGATGGTCGGCATCGCGTCACCGACGGAGGCGGTCAACGCCTACGAGGCCGGTGCCGAGATGGTGAAGGTGTTCCCGGCCGGAACGCTCGGCCCCGAGTTCGTCTCCGCGCTAGGCGGTCCGCTCGGACACATCCCGACGGTTCCGACGGGTGGCGTGGCCCTCGATACCGTCGACGAGTTCTTCGACGCCGGAGCGACTGCCGTCGGTGTCGGCAGCGCAATCGTAGACAACGACGCCGTCTCGCGCGGCGATTTCGCGACCATCGAGACCAACGCGCGTTCCTTCGTCGAAGCGGTTGAACGCGCACGCCGCGACTGACGCACACCCACCGCTCGGAAGTTCGGGGCTCCCGTCTCAGCGCGGTCCGCGCGGCGAACCGAAACGTTCAGCGAAAGTGGTCGTTATCGGTCGATTCCGGCGTCGCCTCCGCGGAGGACGCGTTCGACTTCGTCAGGCGTCACGACCGCGAGGTCGCCGTGAACTGTCCGTTTGAGCGCGGCGGTCGCCGCGCCGTAGGCGAGCGCTGTTTCGACTGGTTCGTCCGCGATGAGCCGCGACAGGAACGCGCCGACAAAGGCGTCGCCGGTCCCGATGGCATCGACCGTGTCCGTCTCGAAGACCGGTTGCTCGTACACCGTTCCGCCGTGTCGGGCGAGTGCACCGTCTTCCCCGCGAGTGACCACGACCGTCTCGAAATCGAAATCGCCGGCCAACTCCGATGCGAGTGTCGGCGCGTCGCCGTCGAGTTCCAGAACAGCGCGGATGTCTCGTTCTGCGGCGACGAGGACGTCGACCTTTGGAAAGAGCGATTCGCACGCGTCGCGTGCGTCGGACGGCGACCAGAGCTTCGACCGGTAGTTGAGGTCGAACGCGGTCGTCGTCCCCGCTTCGGTCGCCGTTTGCAGAAGCTCGCCGGTCGTCTCCCGAAGCGTCTCGGAGAGCGCCGGCGTGATGCCGCTGGTGTAGAACGCCGCCGCGTCTTCCACGATGTCGACAGCGAGTTCGTCCGGTCGCGCGGTCGTGACTGCCGCATCGGCGCGGTCGTATATCACGTTCGTCGGACGCGGCGCGCGCCCCTGTTCGATGTAGTACGCGCCTTGGCGAGCGTCGTCGTCCCAGCGGACGTACGGCTCGACGCCGTGTGTTCGGAGTTCCGTGGTAACGCGTCGACCGAGCGGCGAGTCTGGAAGCTTCGAGAGCCACGCGGCGGAGCAGCCGAGACGGGAGGCGGCGACCGCGACGTTGCTTTCCGCACCGGCGGTCCGGAATTCGAGGGACCGGGCGGTCTCGATTCGCTCGCCCGCCGGCGGGCTCAGCCGAATCATCGTCTCGCCGAACGTGACGAGTTCAGCCGTCATCGACGCCCCTCGGCGGCTTGCGACCGGGTCTCGCGTTCGATAGCGGAGGCGTTCACGCCGACAGTTAAGCCGTTCATGTGTTCGCACGACTGTCTCTCACGGTGGTACATAACTGCGGGCGGTGGGGCCGAAATTTGTGACGGCACCCCCGTACGGGAGGACCCGAGTAGTGGATATCAATCGGTGCTCAGACACCGGAAAGAACTATATCTCACTACGTTGATCATTGTGTATGACAGTTGGTGTCTGCTATTTCCCGGAGCACTGGTCGCGAGAGCGCTGGGAGACCGATATCAGTCAGATGGCCGAGGCTGGAATCGAATACGTTCGAATGGGGGAGTTCGCGTGGCGACGAATCGAACCGGAGCGAGGGACGTTCGATTTCGCGTGGTTAGACGAGACCGTCGAACTCATCGGGAAGTCCGGTATGAAAGCGGTTCTGTGCACGCCGACAGCGACGCCGCCGAAATGGCTCGTCGACGAACATCCCGACGTTCGACAGCGAGAGCAAGACCGTACGCCGCGTGAGTGGGGGAGCCGTCGGTTCACCTGTTTCAACTCACCCACCTACCGTTCCGAGACCGAACGCATCGTTAGCGTGCTGACCGACCGATACGCCGACAACCCCCACGTCGCCGGGTGGCAGACTGACAACGAATTCGGCTGTCACGAGACGGTTACCTGCTACTGCGAGGACTGTGGCGAGGCATTTAGCGAATGGCTCGCCGATCGCTATGAGAGCGTTGCCGACCTCAACGACGCGTGGGGAACGACGTTTTGGAGCCAGCAGTACGACGATTTCGAGAGCATCGACCCCCCAAAACCGACACCGGCCGCCAACCACCCTTCGCGGGTACTCGCCTACGAACGGTTTAGTAACGACAGCGTGGCCGAGTACAACCGCCTGCACGCAGCCCTCATCCGCGAAGCAAACGACGAGTGGTTCGTCACGCACAACTTCATGGGTGGTTTTTCACTCGACGCCTTTCGCCTCGCCGCCGACCTCGATTTCCTCTCGTGGGACTCCTATCCGACGGGGTTCGTGCAGGACCGACAGCCGGACACGCCGACAGTCGACGAATTACGAGCGGGGAACCCCGACCAAGTGAGCATGAACCACGACCTCCAGCGCGGCGCGAAAGGAAAGCCGTTCTGGGTGATGGAGCAACAGCCGGGAGACATCAACTGGCCGCCGCAGTCGCCGCAACCGGCCGACGGGGCGATGCGCCTGTGGGCTCACCACGCCGTCGCCCACGGCGCGGACGCCGTCGTCTACTTCCGCTGGCGTCGCTGTCGTCAAGGGCAAGAACAGTACCACGCCGGGCTTCGGCGGCAGGACGGCTCTCCGGACCGCGGGTACCGCGAAGCATCGACCGCCGCCGACGAACTGTTCGACTTGGATTCGGTCGATGCGTCAGTCGCGCTCGTCCACGACTACGAGAGCCTGTGGGCGACGCGTTCGCAACCTCTCTCGCCCGACTGGGACTACTGGAACCACTTACGGACGTACTACGATGCGCTTCGCGCCCGCGGCGTGCAGGTCGACATCGTCTCGCCGGAAGCGACTCTCGAACGGTACGACGCGGTCGTCGCACCGACTTTGTATCTCGTCGCCGACGAACTGTCGACCGCGCTGACCGACTACGTCGATTCGGGTGGCTGTCTCCTCCTCGGTGCTCGAACGGGGGAGAAAGACCCGTACAACCGGCTTCACGAGTCGCTCGCGCCGGGACCACTCACCGCTCTCACCGGCGCGCAGGTGGCGCGTCACGAAACGCTTCCCGACCACGTCGAGACGCGACTCTCCTACGACGGTGCGACGTACGAGTTCCGAACGTGGGCTTCGTGGCTGGCCCCCGAAGTCGGAGTTCCACGAGGCGAGTACCGGACGGGTGAAGCAGCCGGAAACACCGCAATCGTGCGGAACGCCGCCGGAGACGGGAGCGTGACGTACTGTGGCTGCTGGCCGGGGGACGACCTTGCCGACGCACTCGTGACAGAGTTACTGGACGCCGCCGGCGTCGAGTACACTGAGCGATTCCCGGACGGCGTGCGCGTGATGGAGCGCGACGGCTATACGTGGGCGCTTAACTTCACGAGCGACCCGGTGACGTTGACCGTCCCCGATTCCACCGGGTTCCTGCTCGGTGAGTCCACCGTCGACGCGTTCGATACCGCGGTACTCGACGGATCCATCCGAGGTGTCGGACTCGCGTCCGAGTGAGTCGGCACGGGACCACTCGCCAACGCGGCTCTCGCCCGGCGTGTTCTCGAACGCCGAAGAGAATAACGGCCGGACCGTGCCCCGATGAGGCACCGACCGGACGCTGGTTCGCCGTCACGGCGCGTTGAACGTCCACTTCTGGTTGTCGCCGCCGACTTCGGTGTACTGGGGTGTTGATTCCTCGCGTGTACACACGCGGAAGCGCGTCACAACTGCGTCTGTGGGGCGTTGAGGGTGTCCGTCTTCGTCTTGAGGGCCGTCCCGGACTGCACGTCGAAGAGGTAGGCCGCCTCGTCTCGGAAGCTAATTCCGACGCGGTCGCCGGTCTCGGGGCGAATCGACGCGTCGGTTCGGGCGACAATCTCTTCTTGCTAAACCACGGTGATTTGCTGTTCGACGACAACGACGCGCTCCACGTGTACACCGTCGTCGACGGGCAACTCTACGCCGGGGTTGGCGACAGCATCCTCGGGGTGGACCGACTGGACGCTCTACTGTCTCCACGAGGGCCCGTTCTGTGGAGTGGACGGTCGAAAACACGATAGATATCGGTGGGAACACGAGAGGGTCCTGTCGATACCACTCGAACGGCCCCGCGAGAACGGCACGGCGTTCGCACTCCAGGAGTACTCGATTGTGGGACCGAACGACCCGTCTGCACCCTCACTGTCGGTGTCTGACGAGTCGTCGTCGAGTGTCGAACTGTCGTGGACCGAGGCGCGAGGCGCGGAGAGTTACACGCTCCATCGGCGGCCACCCGACGGTGATTTCGAGGTCGTCGCGGACGAAATCGCGGAAAATTCGTTTTACACCCAGTACACCGACGCCGGCGTGAGTTCGGGCAGTGACTACGAGTACAGACTCACGGCCGTCAATAGCGTCGGCAAGACCGACTCGACCATCGTTCGGGTCACGACCGGTGGTTCGTCGAACGCGACGATGGACTAGTCATGTAGATTGTTCACTGTGGGCTAACACTTCGGTGTCGATACCGCCAGCGGGTTTCAAACGGCTCGGTCGTGTGACCGCGATCGGGTCGTTGGACCCGCGGATAGACTGATTCGGCCCATCACGGGGCGAGATAGCGGACTGGCCGGACGGAAGCCCAGCGTCGCTGTAAGATGCTACGCAGCCGGGGTCACAATCTCATCCGCAGTGCGTGAGCTACCTCCGCATTCGGATAGTATGCAAAGCGAATCTGGGCTACTCTGTCGTGCTTCCGTGGCACAGTGTGTTACAAAGGGAGCTTTGTAATATCTGGTTCGTCTGTCAGTCTATCACTCCTCGCGGTTCGACAGGAGGCCGACCCGCCGAACGGTGAATGAGTTTGCGCTCATCGAGAACGATTCTCTTCGAAACCTCCCGTCATTCTAGTTCTTCCCTTCCGGTGATTGCTATAATTCTACAATATACTCTGCGAGGCCCAATGAGGTCACACGACGTTGGGATGGTATCCAGAAGGAGGGCGCACGTACTATAACAACACATTTTGAGATATTTCGGCTACTATATGTTCTATATCCAACATACATGTAGTGCAATCTGATTAACTAAACTTGATAACGGTCAGACGATATCAATACAAGCTACTCGCGATGTACTAGTTTGAACGAATCATCTGTCTGCTCACTGCTGAACCACTCTGAGCCGTCTAGTGTTGTTTTATTTATAAAATATAGGTTGATTGTGATGTGGTCTCGGAAGCTAGAGTATTGTACTATCTGTACAAATACCTCGAATATTCACGTGACTTCCCTTTCGAGGAACCCGACGAAGCCGAACTGCGCTATGACTCCCTCTCAGCTAGAACGGAAACCGTCTCTTCTCGTCGATACTGAGACGGAGCCGGTAATCGAGTGCGTTCCAGTCGTCACCCGTCGCGTATCGTGACGCTTTGCGCTCGAACCGATCGACGACGTATTGCGTCCCCGAACCCGAGAGGTCGTCGCCGTGGAGTTCGTATCGCCTGCTGACGCTCTCACCGGCATCGAGCGGCCGGGTTATCGGCGTCCCGTCAAGCGATAGTGACGACCCGCCGCGACCGACTTCGACGCGGGTGCTAGCCTCGTACGACGGGGAGAACAGCGTCGTCTTCCACGTGTCTTCGCCGGGCGTCAGCGAGGGTGCGAGTGCGAGCACACCGAACGGCCAGACGCCGTAGCTCCGGATTCGAATCGGGTCGTCGGCCGTGTTCTCCAGCGAGAGCGTGAGCGCCGCAGGATGTTCGATCGTCGCGTCAGCGACCGCGAGGTCCACTGACAGCGAGAGCCCTTCCAGAGGCGTCTCCACAGCCGTGTCGGCGATTCGATACTCGGTGTCACCCAGACACCCGGAGAGACCGGCGACCGACAGTGTGCTCGCAGTCACGAACGTCCGACGCTTCATCGCCGGTCACCTCCGTCGTCGGCACGGGCGTCGGTGAGTTCGACGAACACGTCTTCCATCGTCGCGTCGTTGGGTGATGCAGTCCGTGCTCGGAGGTCGTCGAGCGTTCCCTCGGCGACCAACTGTCCCCCGTGGAGGACGCCGATCCGGTCACAGACGAGTTCGACCTGCCCGAGAACGTGACTGGAGAAGAAGACGGTCGCACCACGCTCGTTCTCCTCGCGGACGATTTCCCGGACGCGTCGGACGCCGTGGGGGTCGACCCCGCTGAACGGCTCGTCCAAGATGAGCAGGTCCGGGTCGCCGACGAGCGCCATCGCGAGCGCCAACCGTTGTTCCATTCCACTGGAGAAGTCACCCACCTCGTCGTCGACGGCATCACCGAGTCCGACGCGTTCGAGGCGGTTCTCCGGGTCGTCGCCGGCCCGCTTCGTCTCTGCGACGAGGGCGACGTGCTGACGTGCGGAACGGTCCTCGTAGAGGCCGAATCGGTCCGGAAGCACCCCTACGCGGTCGTGAACCGCCACGACATCGCGTCGTGGGTCGTGGCCGAGGACGCGAACCGTTCCCGAAGTCGGTCGGAGATAATCGAGCAACAGACCGATCGTCGTCGATTTCCCAGCGCCGTTCGGGCCGAGAAATCCGTACGTTTCGCCGCGCTCGACCACGAGGTCGAGGCTGTCGACGGCGCGAACGTCGCCGTACTTCTTGGTCACCGTTTTGAGTTCGATTGCGGGCTCTGTCGAGTTCATAGCGCGTCACCCCGGGTGAACGCACGTCGGGCGAGGGCCACTGGCACTACCGCCCAGACGAGTAGGACGACCAGACTCAATGCGGGATGGAGGTACCACGGGACACCGCCGTCGAACGCCGCTTCGACGACGAAGGCGTTCACCGAAACCCCCGGTTCGAGTTTGGTGTAGACGATGTGGAATAGCTCCGTCGAGTTGCCGACGCCGAGAAACCAGTTCGTCAGGACGTTGTACGCGCCGTCGGGGGTCAGTCTGAGCGCGAGAAATAGCGGTCCGCTCGCCGGCGCGTCGTATGGGTCGACCGGGACGCCGGTGACGGCAGTATAGAGCGACGTGACGATCCGACTCCAGAACACCGTCGCGAGGAAGTACGCGAACACTCCCGTCGCAGCGGTCACGGTCCGCCGGGCGACCGTCGAGACGAAGACGCCGATTGCGACCATCACTCCGGCGAATAACAGCGTCGCGACGAGCGTCCCGAGGAAGGGAAGCAGCGCGAACGTGCCGTGTTCGATGAGGCCGATAGCGGCGAGAACGAGCGTCGCCGCGACGGCCGCCGTCCCGACGCCCACGAACCGGCCACCCGTCTTCCCGAGGAGAATCTGCGTCCGCGTCAGCGGCAACCCGAGGAGGAACTTGATACTGCCCGTGGTTCGTTCATCGATGAGCGACTGATACGACAGGAGGAGGGCACCGATAGGGAGGAACAGATCGACGCCGATCTGGACGTACCCGATAGTGATGTTTCGCCCGACCGCGTCCCACCCGGCGTATGTCGGTCGGAACCCCCAGAGGACGACAAGGAGCGCGAGTATCCACGCCCCCTTGGAGGTGAGCACTGTCCGGTATTCGCTGCGTGCAAGCGGGGACCACCGCATGACTGGAGAGACGCGAAGCCGTCACAAAAATCCTGTTCGTTCGACGTATCGGACCCCGGCTCCGAAGCGGAATAAGATTTTTACTTCTTTGAACACGTTTTGCCGCCGTGTCCCCCCGCAACGACGACCCTCCGAGAAACCCATCTGAACGAACAGCACGCAGCCACATGGTCGCTGCGTTCAAACATCTCGTCGCCGCGCTTTCGGTGTTGTACGCCGTGTTCAGCGCAGTCGTAACCACCTATCCATCGGTTGAACGGATTTGGGCGGGAACCGTCGGACGACACCGAACGACTTCGCTTATCGCAGTTCTATCGGCACCGATAACCGCGAGTGTTGTCGGTCTCCTGATTTGGAGTACGTATGGGTATCGCCACGTCGAGCACGCCGTCATCGGTGACACCCACAGTCTCAGTCAGTGGGTTGCAGGTCTCTGGAGCACCACTGGACCCACCGCTGTCGCCCTCCTCGGGTTGAGTACGCTCGTGGCGCTCGCGACAATCTTCTCGACGAAAAACTCGGGGTTGGTGCCGACGATAGCTCTCGTGATGGGCCCCATCTTCGGGATTGGTCTCTCCAGATACGGACTGCCGATTGCGCACTTCTCACCGAGTAACCTTCATCGGCTTTTCGGCACGACGGCGATGCACTTCGAGACAGTCGGTGCCGTCGAGACGCTCGGAACTGCGCTGTTCCTCGCACTACTCTGGGGTATCCCCATCGGAATCCTTGGATTCGCCCTCGGCACTCTAGCCCGACGAATCGGCCGCCTCTTCCGCCCCAACGATGGACAGTCTGGGGTCCCGGGGGCGTGAAACGAGCTGAACGATTCACGGCCAGTGTATCTCTTACTCAGTAGGCGATAGCGAATGCTCACGGACGCCGATGCGGGGTCGGGAACGTCCCCGAGAGTGACCTCTCCAATGAGCCGTCTCATTGACGGAATTCACGTCGAGACCGTTCACCTTCTTCGTCGGTGGCGTTCTCCGGCTCTCGAAACAACGGCACTGTGACTTATTTTCCGAGTCAGAAAACCAGCGTCGGCGGTTATACCATCGGGCCTCGTTTTCTCATCCATGGGAGTCCTCCAAGCCCTCCGACGGACACCGGGTGCGCTCAAGCGTGCTCCGGGTCTGTTGGTCCCACAACTGATCGTGTTCGCGCTGCTAGTCCCCCAGCTGCTGTTGCAGTCGTCGTATCCGCTCGTCTCGACGTTCTACTCGCTGGGTATCTCCGCGGTTTTCCTCCTCGTGACGCCCTTCATCCAGGGCGGCATGTTCGGGATGGCCGACGAGGCCCTGACCACCCGTAGCTCGCTGTCCCGTTTCGTCGCCGACGGGAAGGCCAACTATCTCTCGTTGCTGATCGCCTACGTCCTCTTGCTCGTCGTCAACGGCGTCATCGGTGCGGTCGGTGTCGCGGCCGGCTTCGGGGCGTTCCTGACGCACGGCTCTATCGGGACGGCGTTTATCGGTTTGGCGGCCATTGCGGGACTCCTGTATCTCGTCGTGGCGTTCTTCGTCCAGTTCTACGGCCAGGCCATCGTCATCGACGGTGCGTCCGCAATCGACTCGTTCAAGCGGAGCTATCGCGTGGTCCGAGGGAACCTTCTGGCGACGGTCGGGTACATGCTTCTCGCACTGGTCATCGGCGCGCTTTCCGGTGGTGTCTACGCCGGCGTCTCGCTCGTGGCTAGCGCCGACGCCGCCTCGGCGGCCGGTCTGCCGACGCTCTCGACGCCCCTTCTCGTCGTCGTGGGTCTCCTCGCGGCGGTCATCGGTAGTGTCGTGTCGGCGTTCCTGCTCACGTTCTCCGTCGCCGTCTACGACGAACTGACCGGGTGAACTACGGCGCAGTACGCAGTCGTTCGTTTGCCCGCAAACACTCTGCCCCGTCCGGTGGGTCAGATTACTAATCTTCCCAGCGGAATCGGTTTCGACGGGGTTCTTCTCTCGAACGCGCGAACTGCCCACTGTCTATTGCGACGAACGCACTTCGTCCGTGTCCTGCGACGCCATCAGTTCATGGACGGTGTTCGCTCCCTTCGTTTCCTTTCTACCGGCGGCTACCGTTGCGATTGTGTTCGTTCCGTTGACCGTGGTCGTCTGGCTCTCTTATCGAGGGCGGCGTGACGCGACTGCGGAGCAGTACGAGCGTTCAAGCGACGACCCGACGGCAAGGTGAGTCCTCTCCCGTCCTTCTGATTCCAGCGGATTGTCGCTTCGAACGAGCGGTCGACGTGAACGACGAACCCCCGTTACTGACTGATGTCTCCTCATCGGAGAACTGAGACAACTCCCTCAAGAGAGACGTTTCCGGTCTGTCGGACGACCTCCGGGCGCTATCACCTGTCGATGGATACAACGACGCCACAGTTCCGGGATGACGGCACTATCGAGCGGAACTCGAAGCGATAGCAGTGGTTCAGGGTCGGCTATAAAGCGAATAGAGGATACAGACCAGTCCGACGACTTCGATGAGTCTGTTCAGTATGGGGACGTAGTACGTGTACACAACCGGGCCGAACCCGAGCGCGGTTCCGGCCGATGCGACCGTCAACGATATCACGAACGGCACGGCCGTGAGGAGGACCAGTCCAACCGCGAGCCACAGCATCGGCTGGCTTCGATTGCGTCGGTATCCGCGGTAGGCTTGAAAAACGATGGCAAGGCTGAGAACCAACGCCAGTAGCGTCACCGCCAGCAACACGAGGTAGTTCACGTACAGGTCCATGCTGGGTTGAACCATCTCAGATTCCCTCCCAGAGGTCGGTGAAGCGGTCGGCCGGGTCTTCGGCCCGGCCCGTGTCGAGACTCACTGAGATGTCTCCCTCGTCCACTTCGACGGTAAGACTGTCGAGTCGCGCCTCGAAGACGCTGTAATGGTGGCCGCTTTCACCGATTTCGGTCTGTTCTGCGAGTAAGTCACAGTCGATGAGCCGCTCCGTGCGCCGGTATATCGTGGGTAGGGAGGCATCACATCGATCGCTCAAGGTTTTGGCGGACATCGGTTCGATGCTCGTCTGAGCGAGGATCGCACGCGCGTACTCGTCATCGAGGAGCGCGAAGATTTCCTCGGCGGAGGGCTCCTCACTCACGTCGAACACTTCAGGGCGGAGCAATTAATACCCTCTACTCTTTTTCCAGGCCAGAAAGTCGACGGCCCCACTTTAGCGTCTCGCTGCCATCGTCCCACGTGCCGGTCTCCGTCTCGGTCCTCCTGTCGTTCGTCAGGCCCCCCGGAATGGGCCTCCTTCCCCCGCACGCGATATTTTCCGACCCAGAAAAGCACCCGTGGGTTTGAACTCACGGCACGGAGAAGCGCGGTGTATGGTCCTCCACGTTCGACAGACTGTGTCCGAGGGACTCGGACGCGTTCTCACGCGAAATGGCGTCCTCCTCATGGCGACCTTTTTCGTTGCAGCTGTTCTCCAAAGCGCGTTTGTCTGGGTGTTGGCGACCACGTACGTCCCGCTCGGGATGGCCGGAGCGGCGTCACCACCAGGGACGCCGACACCCGGGGCGGCCCTCCCGTCGCTGGTCTCAGCGAGCGCCGCGCTCCTCGGCGGGCTCACTGGCGGCGTACTGACGGTACCGATACAGATCGTTGCGGTTCGTTCGCTCGTCGACGACGGGCGCGATCACCTCCCGGAACAGTTGGTGTTCCGAACTCTTGGCTGGGCGACGCTGCGACTGTTCATCGCCACGTTACTCAGGGTACTGGCCATGTTCGTTCTGATCTTCCTCGTCGTGATCGTCGTCACTCTCGGGACGGTCGGGGTCTTCGCCGTGCTTCCCGAATCACTGCGGACGACGCTCGTCGGTGCGTGGTACACACCTCTCCTCGTTGTTCCAGCGATACTGGTGGGTCTGCTGCCAGTCGGGTTCGTCCTGTTGACGTTTGCGTTTGTCGAGCAAGAAATCGCCGTTCGCGATGCGACGGTCACGACAGCGTTCGTCCAAAGTTGGCGCACCGTCGCTGGGAACCGCCTCCGACTGGGTGCAGCCCTCATCGTTCCCTACGGAATCAATATGGCGTTCAGTCTGCTTCTCGGACAGGTCATGCCGGATGCGACGTTCGGTTCACCGACCTTCTTACTCACTCAGACGGCACTCTCGGTGGAGTCGTCGATCATCTCGATCGTCGTTCTCGGGATTACTTCGCAGGCGTGGATTCAACTCACCGGTGTTGACGGTCCGCTAGCCGACTACTGGACTGGTGGGACAGCGGATTCACAGCCTTCCGACGAGGGAGCGACGAGGAACGCTGTCGAATAACTGATCGCGAACGTCTCGACGAGCGGTTGTTCGAGCCGTCGAGTGTGCGATATGTCGTTTGATTCGAGGCGGCTCCAAGTTCGAGTGACGAACGACTGCCAAAAGCCATGGCGACCGGCGCTCCGGCGGGGAAGAGCAGTTCGCAGATTGCGGGCCAGACCGACCGTTTCAGCGAGCGCGGTGGTCGCCTGTTGTCCGACTCGTTCTCGGGAGTCGTTCCAACCAGAACGATTGGGATATGTCGTTCTACACCAAGCGTGCCGAACCAGAGCCAACCCGACCGCAGTATAGCGAGTCACCAGATTCGTATCGGATAGTTTGTCGGGATTTTGAACTCCGCGAGAGTCGTCGCTGTGGCCGCCATCGTTATCGAGTGGGTGACGTGTCCGCTTGACATTATGGAAAGTGGCCTTTACATTTATGTTGCTGGAAATACACGTTTTTCGTATGGTAAACAGTCCGATGCGCGCTTACGGTGCGCTGCTCGTCGTCGTCGCGGCGGCGGTCAGCGGCGCTGTCATCCTCTCGGGATTCGTCGCAATCGACTTCGTGCTCGACACCGTTACGGTGTGGGGCTATATGGCCGCTGTCGGCGTGATGATCGTCTGTGCGGTCGTTAGTTGGCTGACCGACCTCCCCGGAATCCTGTCGAGCGAGTTCGGAAGTGGGGGGCGATGAGATGTCGCGGTGGCTCCCACCGACGTACAGTTTCCTGCTGTTCGTCGTTCCGGCGCTCCTGTCGGCGGCTGTCTCTCCCTTTCTCGGTGCGGAACCCTCTCCCTCAGTCGGTGAGTTGGTGGTCGTTCCTGCGGTCATCGCCGTCTTCGCGAACGTCGGATACGCGGTTCGAAGCGGGTCGTCCTCCGACAGCGTGGTCGACGAACGCGACGTGCGCAACATCGACCGCGCGCTCAGTACGACCGGCGGAGTCATGCTCGCGTCGTTAGTCGGCGTGTTCGCGTCGTACGCCCTCAGTACCCGGCCGGTCCCGAGCGCAGTCACCTTCCTCGCGGTCGCAGGTCTCGGGACGATGTTCTGCGTCCTCGGCGCGACCGAGTTCCGACAGCGCGTCTGACACCGATGGAGAACGACATCCGAGTGAAGCGGGCCGAAGAACACATCACTCAAGAGGAACTGGCGACTGCGGTCGGCGTCAGCCGACAGACCATCTACGCCATCGAACACTCGCGGTACGACCCGTCGCTCGAACTCGCGTTCAAGCTCGCGCGCTATTTCGATTGTTCCGTCGAAGAGCTGTTTACACCGGAGTTCGACGGATGAGCGCACGGTTACTGCGTCGCTTTCGGCTGGTCGACCGGGGTCGAATCGGCCTTGAGATCGCGGTACGTCTGCGTCGCCCAACCAATCGCCGAGGCCGTATCGTTGAACAGCACGCCCGTCGCACCGGCCTTCGAGTACGACACGAGCGCGCACGTCCGGTCCGCCCCCTCACCGAACAGGAGCAGTCCGAACGGCAGCGAGGCCGACGTTTCGTGGAGGCGGACGCACGAGGCCCGACGCGCGCGTCGGTACTCGTCGGGATACGTCGTCCGCAGGCACTGATGGACTTGCGGGGGCACGACGAGTTCGACATCGGCCTCTCGGCGCGTGGCGTGCTCGTGGCACACCTCGACGTACTGTTGTAACACGACCGGGGTGTAGCCGCGTAGCGACTCCGCCTCGCGCATCGTGTCGAGGAGATGTTGCAGTGGCTTGTCCGGAACGTGCGGCTCCGAGGACACGAGCCTCGCCCCGTCGTACATCGGTAGCTCGCCGTTCGCGCCCGATGGAACTGCCGACCCGTGGGAGTGCGCTTCGGTCACGGCATCGAGACACCGTCGAGTCCGTTTGCACAGCCGATACACCGGCCGACCGAGCTCCGTCAGCCGGTAGCCGCTCGACGGGTCGCGGACGACCATCGACGCCGCTTCGAGTTCACCGATTGCCCGGTCCACCGTCGAACGAGAGACCCCGAGCGTCGCCTCTAATTCCGGCTTGGATAATGCGCGATCCGAAAGCGACTCTAAGACGTCCCACCGGCGGGTGACGAGGTCGATTATCTCTTCGGTGGTTGGAGACGGCATCACCGACAACTTTTGACCTTCATTACTTGACATTTCTGTTGACTGAAATCCGGATTGCAGTCACCACTTCCGAACTGCACCGTCTCCGCAGAGCGTGACGGATTCGTGCAGTTGCTGTGTCGTTACGTCACCTCCTGCGCGGCGACCGCAGTCGGTGCGGCTCTCTAACGGTCCATGACGCAATGTGTGTCCCCGCCATGGTGTCGATTGGGTAACACGATGACCCGAGCTAACGACAACGAACACGACAGTAACGAACAGGAGACGAGCGGACTCAACCGACGCAGTTTCGTTCGTCGCGCCGGCGCGGTCGGGACGGGGCTCGCGTTGTCCCCTGTCGCCGCCGGGAACGCCGTCGCTGCCGAGAACATCAGCATTCTCGACGGCGAAGCTGAGGCGAAAGTGGCGACTCGGTTGGCGAAGAGCGACGAGTTCGACCGTCTCGAAGCGAAGGCGAACTCCCGTGACGGGACGGTGTCTCGCGGCGAGTCGGTCACCGTCGGCGAAGTCGAGGTCGCCGCCGACGACGCGCCGGACGGCGAGAAGATTCACCGGTACGTCGTCGAGTACCCGGTCAAGCACCCGAACGACGACGCCGAAGCCGCCGTCGTGCTCGCCGAAGACGCCACGTCGGATTCGCTCATTCTGAGCGTTCTCGATTACACGCACAAGACGAAAGACGGATTCACCACCCGTATCGAGCGATTCGACGCCGGGGCCGGTGAACAGACGGTGTCCGCCGCAAACAGCTCCGATGGCTTGGCGTCTACCGAACTCGACCTCGATGCCGATGCGACTCGGCGGGCCGTCAACAACGTCGACACGAACGCCGTCATCGACGAGATTTACGACGGGTTCACCACGGGGAGTGATCTGACGAACCTCGCGTGGGACCTCCTCGACGACGACGTCGATGTCGACGGCTGTTACGCCTGTGGGTTCGCCGTCGGCCTCACTTGTAGCGTCGGCTGCGCGGCGACCGGCGCGTTCATCTGCGGGCTCACCGGGATTGCGGTCCCCAT
Organism: Haloferax sp. AS1; assembly: GCF_014530665.1. Classification (NCBI taxonomy): domain Archaea; kingdom Methanobacteriati; phylum Methanobacteriota; class Halobacteria; order Halobacteriales; family Haloferacaceae; genus Haloferax; species Haloferax sp. AS1. The sequence continues at coordinate 197,811 of NZ_SPSA01000002.1, read as the reverse complement.
CGCCGGCCTGACCTGTGTCGGCTTCGTCGGTATCATCTGCGACGTGGCCGACGCCCTCTCCGGATGCGGCGAAGCCGTCGCTGAAGAGGTCTGTGCTGACCGGACGAACTGGTGCTAAGTAGGGGGCAGTGACATACGTGCCTCTATCCCGCGTTACGAACGACCTCGGTGGCCGACTGCGTCGAGACGAGTACACTGGCCCGAATCGGTGTTGGGCCTGTACGGCGGTGAACGTTGCTCTCTCGGCACTCGTCGCGGTCGTCTTGATTCCGCTGTCCGGTGTCGCGGCCGTTGTGGCGTTGACCGGGGCGCTCGCGACGGTGTACTTTCGAGGCTACCTCGTTCCGGGCACGCCGGAACTGACGAAGCGCTACCTGCCGTCACGGCTCCTCGCGTGGTTCGGCAAGCAGCCGCTGACGGTGTCACGCGAGGAGAGCACCGACGCATGGCTTCTCTCGCAGGGGCTTTTACGCGAGTCCTCGGATGGAGACTTCGCTCTCGACCCGGAGTTCAAAGCGTCGCTGGCCGCGGTTGACCCGCCGCAGTCGCCATCGGCTTCGCTCGCACGCGACATCCTCGAACTCCCTCCGACCGACGGCTCGTTCACCAGCCAGCAGGGTCGCTACACGCTTTCGGACGACGGCGACCCTATCGCAGCGTGGCCGTCCTCGCTTGCGCTTGACGCGGACCTTCGGGCGAAAGCGGTCCTCTCGGAGCGATATACTGGGTGGAACGAACGTCCGCCGGACGAAATCGCCGCCCTCCTCCGAAGCGTCCGCGCAACGGTTGACCGCTGTCTCCGGTGTGACGAACCGACCGAATACGAGCAGGTGACTCACGAGACGTGTTGTGCGTCCGTGACCGTCGAGCGACTCACTTGCCCGCAGTGTGACGAGCCACTGGTGGAACTACGTCGCTAACTCTCGCGGACAGCGCGAGTCACCTCGTCGGCCAGGACGCGACGCGACAGCCGTTCCCCAAACTCGACCGTTTATTTCCTCCCGTGGACCGAACGTGTGACCCAAACACCACATCCGCCGAAACCGGTCGTCCCCAATCCAAGGTCTATCGTCTTCTCTGGGATGCACTCAACAAGCTCTCGGGACCGTGATTATCGTTCTCGACGAGATTGACCACGCACACGTTCCCCCGCCGGATTGTCCGCGTCGACAACAACGGCTACATCGACAGCCAACTGGGCCTCATCGGGAACAGTACCGACTTGACGTGCCAGTCGCTGAAATCGACTATCCGATTCCAGAAAAGTCGCTCACAGACTGTCAGGTAGCGAAAACCGACAGCCTACAAGGGTAAGTCACAGCTCGAACCCCCCGACCGGTCGAGCACCTCGTCGCACGGAAACAAGCGTCGCCCGTTAGTGGCTCGTTCTAAGAACCAAGGTTTTCGGAGTTAGCATAAATATGACTTCGAACTACCACTTTCGATTACCTCGTTGTCGCACATAGACAACGAGGATTAGTAAAATACCGGCAGGTCTGCGAGTTTGAGTGATAAATTATATACCGCTATATCAAATGTCGGGGTGCGTCGCACCACTGTCTCGGCGTATGAAACCTGGCCTGTGTATGTTACCTCGCCTATTACTCCGGCCCACGTTGGTCCAACACCCTTCGGGTGGTATCTGACTGGACGGGTTACCGTCGTCGGACTGGCTCTTGTCGTGGGTAGAGCGGAGTACGGAGTTCGCCACGTCAGAAGGGTAACAACAGGTCAGGCTCCGTACAAACCCACGACTGAGGGGCACAAAACGAGTAAACGGGTCCCGGACGGTGTATCCGGCAGGCAACGATAGACGAACGCGAACGGGGTGGGGTGTGGAGACTCCGTTTCAGTACTGCCTCGTCTGGCGGCGTCGGCGGCGTGGCTCTCCATTACGCCGTCCACAGCGAAGAGGGCGGGGGAGTCTCGCCCGTCACCGGACGAGCGCCCTCGTGTACGCCGAGAGGCTCTCGGTCGCGACGACCACGCCGAGGATGACGAGCAGCACTGTCGCGACCGATTGCCACGCGAACGCGTTGACCGCTCGGAACAGTTGGACGCCGATTCCGCCCGCGCCGACGAACCCGAGTACGGTCGAGTCGCGGATGTTGATATCCCACCGATAAATCGAGAGCCCGACCAACGCGGGCTTCACCTGCGGAAGGATGCCGTAGAGCAACACCTGCACCGAAGACGCGCCGGCCGCACGGACCGCTTCCACTTGGCCGAAGTCGATTTCCTCGATTTCCTCGCCCAGCAGTTTCCCGAGGAACCCGACCGAGCGGAACGCGATGGCGACCGCGCCCGCCAGCGGCCCCGACCCGAACATGACGACGAAGAACAGCGCCCAGATGATGGTGTTGACCGACCGGCTCACGGTCACGATGAGTTTTCCGAGCCAGAAGGTCACGGCGTTCGGAGTCGTGTTCTCGGCGGCGAGCAACGCCACCGAGACTGAGAGTACCAGCGCGCCGATGGTCCCAAGCGCGGCGATTTGAATCGTCTCGACCAGCGGTTCGACGATGCGAGTGGTGTACGCCACGTCCGGCGGGTACATCCGGGTGAGGAGGTCGCCGACCTCCCGAGGAATCGTCTCCGGTCTGACGATGCCGATGTCCATGAACTGCCACGACCCGACCACGGCGACGGCGGCAACCAACGTGAGGACGAAGCGGCTGATTCGCCGCCGCCGGTCGAACCGTTCCCATCGGCGCTCGTCGGTCGCCATCAGTTGTACCTCCGTCGGACGACCGCGCTCACGCCTTCAGCCACCAGCACGACCGCGATGATGGCCAGCAGAATAGCCGTGACGTACTGGTAGTCGTAACGGTTGAACGCGGTCAGGAGGACCGACCCGATTCCACCTGCGCCGACGATGCCGATGATAGTCGACGTGCGGATGTTGATGTCCCACCGATACACCGACAGCCCGGCGAACCGCGGGATAATCTGCGGGACGACTCCGTACAGTAGCGTCTGAACCGGCGACGCCCCGGCGGCCCGCACCGCGTCGACGGACCCCATGTCGATGTCTTCGAGGTCCTCGGCGAGTAGTTTCGAGAAGAAGCCGACCGTCTTGAACGTAATCGTGAGGATGCCCGCCAGCGGCCCGAACCCGATGGCCTTGACCGCGATGATGGCGATGATGATGGCGTTGAACGCCCTGGAAATCGAGATGAATCCCCGATTAATCGCGTACAACGGCTTTGGCGAGAGGTTCTCCGCGGCCATGAACGCAATCGGGACACTGAGGACGATGCCGGTGAGCGTCGAGACCATTGCCATCGCGACGCTTTCGAGCATCTTCCCGACGATTCGGTCGGCCTGTCGTGGGCTTGCCGACGGGGGGAAGAAATCACCGACGAGGGAGACGGCGCTTCCGAGTCCCCGTGCGATCCGTCCTGGGTCGGCACCGACTCCGAACCCCGACCACACGAAGAAGCCGAGAACGCCGGCGTAGACCGCCCACTTCAGCTCTCGACGCCGAAAGACGGTCGGGCGTTCCCAGGTTCGTTCGCCGGCCGCCACGTTAGGTCTCCCCCCGCAGCGACCGGTCAACATTAGCGAGGACAGCCTCTTTTTCGCCCGTTTCGGCGGGTGCGTCCGCGTTCCCACCGGCGTTGTCGGGGACCTCCGCACCGCGGTACACCTGATCTAACCCGCGGTCGTCGAGCGCTTCCGGGGGTCCCTCGAAGACGAGTTCGCCGTTGTGGAGGCCGACGATGCGGTCAGCGTGCTCCATCGCGAGGTCGACCTCGTGGATGTTGATGAGCACCGGCACTTCGCGCTCGGCGGCGATATCCGTCAACAGCCGCATCACCGTCTCGGACGTCTCCGGGTCGAGACTCGACGTCGGCTCGTCGACCAGCAGAATCTTGGGCTGTTGAATCACGGCCCGCGCGATGCCGACGCGCTGGCGCTGGCCGCCGGACAGTTCGTCGACGCGTTTGTTCTCCATGCCGTCGAGGCCGACTCGTTCGAGAATCTCGTAGGCTCGTTCGATGTCTTCCGCCGGGAACGACCGACGGAACGCCTTCCAGGCCGACACGTATCCCAGCCGGCCCGTGAGGACGTTCTCCATCACGGTCAGCCGCTCGACGAGGTTGTACTCCTGGAATATCATCCCGATGTCCCGGCGGGCCGACCGAAGCGCATCGTCGCCCAGTTCGGTCAGTTCCGTGTCGTCGAGGTGGACCTCGCCGTCGCTGGGCTCGGTCAGCCGGTTGATACACCGGATGAACGTGCTCTTGCCGGCCCCGCTGGGGCCGATCATGGCGACGGTCTCGCTTCCCTCGACGGACAGCGTGACGCCTTTCAGCGCCTCGTCGCCCGTCGGGTAGGTCTTCCGGAGGTCGGTTACCCGGAGCATCTACGACCCGAGCGCGCTCTCGGTGTACTCGACACCGTTGTATCCCTGGATAATCATGATGTCTTTGAACACCGTCCGGTAGTCGATGGGGACGAACTGGTCGTAGCCGGTTCGGCTTTCGAAAGCCGTCCCCGCGAAGTCCGATTCGAGGTACGCCCGCCGAATTCCCTCCTGTATCTCGGGTTTGAGGTTGTATCGGTACGCGACCGGGCCGTTCGGGAACGGCGCGGACGCCCACACGACTTTGAAGTCGTCGAAGCTGAGGTCGCTCTGGGCCTCGACGGTGTCCACCATACAGGTCGAACAGATGGGGCCGGCGTCGTAGTCGCCGGCGGCGATGCCGCGGGTCGTGTTGCCGTGCCCGCCCGAGAAGTTGACCTCGTAGTCCTCCTCGGCGGTCACGTCGAAGTATTGGTCGAACAGCGCCGACGGTGCCTGGTGTCCGGAGTTCGACGCGGGCTCGGAGTGGCCGACCCTCACGTCGTCGCGGGCGAAGTCCTCGACGCTCTGAATGTCGTCGGCGTCGGCGCGCGTGGTCGCGAACAGCCGGTATCCGAACAGTTCGTCGGGCGTGAGTCCGGCCGCGAACGGGACCGCCCCCGCCAGGTTGACGGCGAAGGCCGTCGTCCCGGTCGAGAAGTTCGCGATGTGAGCCCGTTCGGAGCGCATCGCTTCGACGGACGCCGCGTAGCTGTTGACCTTGCTGAACTCGACGGGTTTGCCGGTCTCCTCTTCGATGCGGTCGAAGACGGCCTGGAAGTCGTCTTCGAACCGGCCTTGAACGTCCTCGCTCGGGCTCTCGGTGAACACGAGGGTGTCGGGGTCGAGCCACTCGTCTTCGTTGTCGGGCGTCTCCTGGACGGGTTGGCCGTGAGGAATCTCCTCGACCTCGCGGTTACGCATGTTCTCGAGGTCGACCGTCGACCCGCGCTGGTAGTCCTCGTCGACCAGCGCCGTCGACAAGTAGTTGTTTTCCTCCCAGGCCGGGTTCGCCGGGTCGAAACTGCTCGCGTCCGCGAGCATCGGGTCGCCGCCGGAACCGCTGGACTCCGAACCGCTGGAACCGCCGGAGCCACCGGAACCACCGGAGTCGCTATTTCCGCCGCCGGACGCGGAACAACCCGCAAAGCCAGCGGCGAGCGCGGCCGCCGATGTCTTCAGAAACGTCCGCCGTCGCCTGCCGTTATCGTCTGTCATCGAGTGGACAGCAGGATTGACTACTGATATAAGTTATGTAATTTTGATATGTTTGGGTAAATATATTTTGTGATAGTCCGGTCGGTACGGTCGGACGTGTACCACTCATTCGAGTCCGTGTGGCTCAGTAGTGTAAGGAGCAGCAACAACAGTTATGTTCGGTCTCATAGATTATGTAGCGTTTCGTTCCCTATATATCAGCGTCCCGATACTGGTTTATGCACGCTTTCCCAGGCGGAGTGTATGCCCGTGCGCACGCTCGTCGATCGCCTTCGTGAGCCCGCGTACACCGAGTCGAACCGATGTCTCCCGTGTACCGCGGTCAACCTCGTACTGCTCGGACTCGCGGTCGGTCCACTCTGGGTTCACAGCCCCGTTGCCGCGGTACCCGTCGGTGTCGCCGGCGTCACGACCATCTGGCTCCGCGGCTATCTCGTGCCCGGAACGCCCGCACTGACCCGCCGCTACCTCCCAGCGTCGGTCCTCGCCGCGTTCGGGACGTTATCGACCCCCGTCTCGACGGCGGTGCCGCCGGACGCTGACCCCGTCGAGAAACTCGTCGGGTTCGGCGTCCTCTCGGCAGACCCCGGAGACGACCCCGCGCTCACTCCCTCGTTCCGGGCCGCGTGGCACGAGGCCGCGGAAACCCTCGCGGGCGACCCCGAAGCACTCGACAGGGCGGCCGCGACCGTGACTGCGGGCGACCGCCCGCGGATCACAGTGGCTGAGTCGGACGCCGACGGCGTCGTCATGAGGGCCGACGGGTCGTGGGTCGGGCAGTGGCCCTCGCGGACGGCACTCGTCGCCGACCTCGCAACCGAACGGACGCTCGCCGGACCCGCCTGGGACGCGCTCGGTCGCGCGGAGCGGGTCGATCTCGCCGCTCGAATACGCGGACTGGTCGAACAGTGCCCGACCTGCCGCGGGCCGACCCGAGTCTCCGACGAGACGGTCGAGTCGTGCTGTCACACGACCGCTGTTATCGCGGTCTCGTGTACGGACTGCGGCGACCGCCTCGCCGAGTTCGACCCGTCGCCGTCGCCGTTCGCGCCCGGGTGGTGAACAGGTCGGCTCGAAACGAACCGTCGAGAGGGGCGAAAAGGGATATCGGAGGACGCGGACAGCACCCGACCGAATCGGCACAATCGGTCTGCTCTCCGCGGAGTTCGCGGTGTCGTCGCCCCCGTCAAGGCCCCAACGCCGCGATATCGGCACCGACCGTCGCCAGCGCGTCGGCGGGGTTCGGGTCGCTATCGGCCAGGTGCGTGTACCGGTGGTTCGGAACCTCCGAGAGCGCCGCAGCGATGGACTCGCTGTACGTCTCGACGCCGGCCTCGGTGGGGTCGTTACCGCCCCAGACATCGCGGATGACGGTCATCGAGTCGATTCGAACGTCCACGCTGTGTGGCTCGTAGCGGGACAGCAGTTCGGACAGGCCGAGTTGGAGGGCGACGTACTCGGCGGTGTTGTTCCCGGCCCGAGAGCCGACGGGGCGACCGAGTCGGGCGAGTTGCGCCTCCTCCGAGTCCATGATGACCGCGCCCGCGCCCGCGGGGCCGGGGTTACCGCGTGAACTGCCGTCAACGTACAGGACGAACGAATCGTCGGTCGGCTCAGCGACGGGCGGTTTGGCGAGTTCTGCTGCCGACAGTTCACCGAGCGCGCGTCGCAGCTCTCCCCGTGTCGTCTCGGGGGCGAACAGGCCGCCGTAGCCGGATACTACGTCGTCGATGGCATCGGTGGCTGCGGCCATCTCGTAACCGACGCCCGCGAGCACCTCGTCGACGAGCGCGGCGAGCGGCGAGAGATGCTCGGCGGGAAGCGGCTCCTCGGTCACGGTTCCGGGGCCTCCGTCTGGTCGCCGGTCCGCGCCCTCACACCTCCGGTCTCGGTTGCGTTCGTCGGCCCGTCGAACAGTTGCATATCCGTTCTCGGTCGTCGAGCGGTATATCCCTTCAGGTGGTTCGCCCACTCGCTCGATGTCGTCTGTGACCGCCACCGGCGGACGTTCGCGGGTATCGAAGCCTGTGCGGCCGACGACGATGCGACAGACGGGGTTCGGATGTCGGCGCGCGGCGGGTGAGGCGCTCGGAGCCACACCCAAAACTATCCGTCTCGTCGTGGAACGAATCAGTCATGAAACCGTATCCGTCGACGCCTCTCCTCGCAGACGCCCCCGAGGGGTTGCTGTCGAGTGGTCACCTATGGCTCCGCGAGCACGTCGCCGGCCCCCGACTACGATTTCAGATGAAGTCGTCGGGCCGCCTGCTGTTCGGGGACCGGGATTGCGTCTTCGACGACGCGCCGCCGCCGCACGAGTGCGCCGTTCGACACGTTCGAGAGCGATTCAACCGCGACGCGTTTCGCGACGCAGTCGATGAGCCGAGGTCGTACGTCTTCTTCGGCGTCGCACCGTGTCACGTCGGTATTGACTACGACTGGGAGCGAATGCCGCCGCTTCTCGGTCGGGCCATCCGGAACGAGACCGACGAACGACTCGTCCCCATCGACGAGTCCGAGCGAGTGTTCGAACGGCTGGGTCTGACGCCGGTAAACACCTTCCAGAAGGAACTGAACGTCCGTGACTTTCACCCCGACCGGCTCGATATCCCCGAGTCAGCGTGGTACGACGGACCCGCCGCGGGGGTTATCGTCGAGAATAGGCGCGGTGGACGCGCACTCGTCCAGGGGCCCGTCCTCGACGAGGTGGACGACTACGAGCCGATACGAGGAGAGCCGAACGCAATCGCCGCCGACCTCGTAACCGACACGCGGGTCCGCCGAGCCATCGAAGCCGCCGAAGCGGCTCGGAAGTCGCCCACGACCGACGAAGTTCACGCACGCGTGTTCGAGACCGTTGTTCGAGAGGAGTACGGCCGACTCGACCGGGGCCGCGTCGATTGGAAGGCGTTGCGGTCCGCAATCGGGTCGGCCGTCGCCGAGAAACGCAGTACGCTAACCGAGAGATGAGCTATCAGTCGAGAGTTCTGTCTTGACCGAGGAGTCCGGTCTCGACCGGGAACGAACCGAATGTGGGGAGCTAAGCGACGACGGTTCTCAGGCGTCTCCACCGTCAGCGTCTTCGGCGTCGGCCAAGAGCCTGTACTCGATATAGCTATCCAGCTCCGACCGAATGGAACGGGAGGCCCCTGTCGTCACCCGTTCGAAGGTGAGTCCGCTAACCAGCGTCACCAGAAAGTCCGTGACTAGTTCTGGGTCCACGTCTCTGAAATCCCCTGATTCGATGCCGTCTCGTAGTATCTCCCGTATCGTTTCGCGGAAAACGTCTTGGGACTGATTGAAACACGCTCGGAACGCTTCGTCTTGTGCCGCCTGCATCCGCAGTTCCGTCAGTACCGTTTCGTAATCCCGAATCGCTTGCTCGTCGGGTCCGGGGATGACCTGGTCGAGGAGGGTTCGAAGTCGGGTTTCTGGGTCTCCGTCGTCAGCGACGGGCATCCCAACCTGTACGACTCGGTTAAGAAGGTAGTCGAGAAGGTCCAAGAGAACGTCGTCTTTTCCATCGTAATGGTAGAAGACCAGCCCTTCTGACTTGGAAAAGTGCTGGCTGATCCGGTCGATCGTCAGGTTGGCATAGCCGTGTTCGGCAAGCGCATCAAACGTCGCTTTCAAAATCTCGGTCTTGGTATCTTCAGGCTCATCGGCAAAAAGAGGGCCCCGTTTGTCCATACTGTCCGATTCCCCCTGCACCCAATTAGCGGTTACTCTCTCTGGACGACTCGGCTCTGTGATTGAATCACCTGCCAACTCTGTCGGGAGTTATCTATCCATAGGCCGGTCGTACCTGTGTTTCGGAGTCGTCTTCCCCGTCCGCATTGAGGGTGCTACTGGCCGAGACCGACACATTAATCCGTCCGCTCGGGATTTGACTAAGTACTCAGTAAGGATGACACAGAATATACTTCGGAGCTCACGGTTGTTGACCGTCGCGCTTACGACCGTCCTCGTCATGGGACTGGTTGCCGGCGCGATTCCCGCCGTTGCGACCGCTCAGACATCGCAGTCTGGAAGTGTCGTTGGGAACCCAGATATCACGTTTGCAACTTCGTCCGGAACGCTCTCTGCGGGCACGACTGACGAGCTCGCAATCTCGGTCGTCAACCGCGGTCTGATTATCGAACACGGTCCATCGCAGTACGAAGAGGAAGTGATGACTGCGAGGGGATTAACGTTCGAAATCGACGACGAAAACGCTCCAATCGACGTCCAAACCGGGCAGGTCTCTCTCGGGAACTTCCCGACTGGAAGCACCGAAAAGACAGTCTCGGTCACTATCCCGGAAGACGCTGAACCGGGAACCTATCAACTCCCGGTCACCTACGAGTATTCGCACACTCGCCAGCTTCGGTATAGCTCCAGCGGAACCACTGAGGGAACCGATTCCACGCGAACGGAGACCGGCACGATAACGATTCGAATCAACGACGACGCTCGGTTCGAAATCATCGAAACAAACGCGACGACCCAAGTCGGTGATGACAACGATATCTCGTTCACGCTCAGGAACACCGGCTCGGAAGTTGCGAAAGCCGCGAGTGTGAACGCAGAGTCGAAGAGTAGCTCCTTGACGTTCGAGTCCGGCGACACGTCCTCGACGGCGTCCGTTGGCGACTGGGAGCCGGGCGAAAACCGGACGATTACGTACCGTGCAGCGCTCCAATCCGGCTCCGCCGCGCGCGCATATGCGCTGGACCTCGTGGTCAATTACGACGACAGTGACGGTATCAGCCGTACGTCTAATCCGATTACGACCACTGTCGAGTCGCTCCCCGAGCAGTCGTTCGCCTTCTCGGACGTCTCCTCGTCGCTCCGAGTGGGCGAAGATGGAGAAGTCGTCGGCACAGTCGAGAACACCGGCCCTCACACGGTTCGAAGCGTGACCATTCGACCGGTTGACGGTTCGGAAACAGTCATTCCGGGTGAGGACTCCACCGCCGTCGGGTCGCTCGCACCGGGCGAATCCAAGTCCTTCCGCCTCCCGATGGAGGTTACGAGTGAGGCGGAGGTCGGCGACAAATTACTCAATGTCGAGGTTCGGTATCGTGACGGCGACGGAGACCAGCGGACCTACGACAAACTCGACCTCCTGACGACTATCGGCCCGGACCGAGACGAGTTCGGACTCGCGGTTTCCGACCGGACGATTACCGTCGGTAAATCGAGGGTCGTCACCGTCGAAGTGACGAACAACCTCAACGAGACGGTCACCGATATCGAAGCGCGTCTATTCGCTGACGACCCCCTCAGCGCCGCTGGTTCGGACACGAGCTACATCGAGTCCTTAGAGCCCGGTGAGTCCGCGACGCTGGCGTTCGAAGTGACGGCGTCGTCGGCGGCGACGGCGGGAAGCACGTACCCCATCTCGTTCGACTTCCGCTACACGGATAGTGACGGCAGCACGCACCTCACGGACACGTTCAGGAAACCGCTGGATGCCGTTCAGCCCCAGAACAGCGGCGTGTCGCCGATGACGCTCATCTTAGGGTTGGGGGTGGTTGTCGCAGGCGGTGTCGCAGTCGTCTACTGGAGGCGGAAGTAATGTCACTGGCTGAGAGGATTGAAACGGCGACCGAACGCCTCAACACGACAATCGTGGACCGCCCACGCGTAGTCGTCGTCGCCTTTTTGCTGCTCACGGGTGTGTTCATCGGCGGGTTGGGGTCTGTGCAGATGAGCGCTGGCGGACTCGACGCGTTCACGGATGACTTACCCGAACAGAAAACCCTCGATGAGGTCGAACAGAACTTCGAGCAGCCGTTCCAGACGGATGCTCAGACGACGACGCAACTCATTCGGACGAAGAGCAACGTTTTGACTCGGGAGGCGCTCGTCCGCGACGCTCGCCTGCTCGAACGCGTTGCCGAACACGATGAGTACCGGATGGAATCGGCTCGTGGCCCGGCTCCGATCATTGCGCAGCATCTCAATCCGTCGGCGACGACACCGGCAGACTACCGGCGAACGCTCGAACGGGCGACTCCGTCAGAAATCAGACAGGCCGTTCGCGAACTCGACGACTCGTCCCGACTGTCCGGAGTGGTCTCGAACGATTTCAATCCGACCAGCGTCTCCGCGTCTGCCTCGATTACGACGATTTCGCATGACTTCCCGGGGAGCTTCGGTGACGACGACCTGACCGCTGTCCAGACGGACCTCCAAGCGATTGCTGACGACACGCCGGGCGACGTTCGTGCGTTCGGGTCGGGGACGACCGAAACGGAGATTTCGCAGTCCGTACAGGACTCGCTTCTGATCGTGATGCCCGTCGTAATCCTGTTGTTACTCTTCTTCTTGGTGGTCGCGTATCGCGACCCCATCGACGTGCTGTTGGGACTTGTCGCACTCGTGATGACGATTATCTGGACGTTCGGATTCCTCGGCTATTCGGGGATTCCGTTTAGCCAGCAGATGATTTCGGTCCCGGTGTTACTGCTTGCGGTCGGTGTCGACTTCGGCATCCACATTATCAACCGCTACCGAGAAGAGACCGAACGCGGGTTCGAAGCGGTCGAAGCGATGCGAGAAGCGAACGCCCAGCTCCTCATCGCGTTCGTCATCGTCACCGTGACGGCGGTGTTCGGATTCGGCGCAAACGTCATCTCCGACCTGACGCCGATTCGGAATCTGGGTATCGCCTCGGCGGTCGGGATTATCTTCACGTTCCTCATCTTCGGGCTGTTTTTACCCGCGACCAAGTTGGTGTGCGACAATGTGCGCACGCGGCTCGGAGTCCCGGAGTTCAACACCGCTCCGATCGCGTCAGAAGAGTCGGCCCTCGGACGAGTGTTAGCGTTCCCTGCGCGGGTGAGCCAACACGCCCCGGCAGTGATCGTCTTGGTGTTGCTGCTATCGAGTAGTTTGATAGGCGCGTACGGGGCTGGCGTCGGCACCTCGTTCGAAAACGAGGACTTCCTGCCGCCCGAGGAGCTTCCGGCCTACGTCACAGGGCTACCTGAGCCGTTCAGCCCGGGCGAGTACACGATTACGTCAACCATCAACTTGCTCGATGATAAATTTGGGAGCAGTCAGGGGAGCACGGTGAAAATATACGCCCGAGGGAACTTCAAGGAAGACCACGCGCTCGAAGCCCTCGCAGCTCCGAACGACAATCCCCCGGAGTCGTTTGCAGTTGGACCCGGTGGGCAGGCAGAGGCACAGAGCATCGTGACGGTCATTCAATCCCACGCGGAGCGAGACGAAGAGTTCGCTGCCTTAGTCGCCCGGAACGACCAGAACGATAACGGGATTCCCGACCGGAACCTCGAACGAATTTACGACGAACTGTTCGCTTCCTCAGCGAGTGGGCGGGCCGAACAGTATCTCACTGAAGATTACCGGTCCGCACTGGTCGAATATCAGACTGACTCCGATGCGTCACAGACGGAAGTGACAACTGGTGGGGAAGAAATGGCAGATGAGTTCCAGTTTAAAGCAACGTCTACGGGAGATGTCGTCGTCCGCGCAGCGGTGATGGACCGTATCTTCCAGTCTGCGATTCAGGGACTCGTCCTCGCGGTCGTCCTGACCGCCGTGTTCCTCGTGGCGATATACGGTGTCCTGGAGCGGAAACCGCTGCTCGGCGTGGTCAACGTCTTCCCGATACTGATTGCAATCGCGTTCTTGCTCGGGACGATGCGGTATCTGGATATCACGCTGAACGCGCTGACCGCGACGATTCTCTCCATCTCGGTCGGGGTCGGCATCGCCTATTCGGTGCACACGACCCACCGCTTCATCGACGAGTTCGACGCGACGACGGGCGCGCACGAAGCGATGATGATTACGCTGACCGGAACGGGAGGCGCGTTGTTCGGCAGTATGCTGACGACCGCGTTGGGTACCGGTGCGCTCGCGCTCGCAATCACGCCGATTCTCGGAAACTTCGGCGTCCTCATCGGCCTGAGCGTCACGTATTCGTTCTTGGCGGCGGTAATCGCACTCCCGCCCGCAGTGTTGCTCTGGGAACGCATACGGCAATGGGACCTCGACCCGTTGGCGCGACTCCGCCCGGCGACACGATAGGGAGTGGTTCGCTGATTCCGGACGGCGACGGAATCGGCCGAGTGGGTGTGGGTTCGGTGCCCTTCCTGCTCGCCGTGTTCGGACACGCCACCTTCGTACTGCGACAAGGGTTGTGACGCCGTGAGTCACGCGGGGGCGCTCGGCGGGGACGGACTCAGGGAAGAAGCGAGAGCAAATCGATGAGCGTCTGTTTCACCCGCTCGTTCGAGACCGCGTAGCCGACCGCGAACATCAGACTGACCACGCACCCGACCGCGACCGATGCGAGGACACCCGAGTCGGACGGGCCGAACACGTAGGCTACCCCCGCCGCGACGATGCCACTCAGCGCGACGAACAGCCAACTTCGCCGTGGCGTCAGCCGACTTGCCTCCATGTCGACTACCCTATCGGTTGTCACGAACAAAACTGTTGTCACCTGCGCGGTCGACGCGGAGCCGGACCCTCGCCGTCTCGCGAGTCCCGCCGACTCGCGGCCGGCCAGTCGTCAACGTTCTCGATTTCCGAGTCCAGTGACACCGATGTCACCTGCTTTCGGTCACGTCGCCGAGAAGGTATATAGATTCGACGCGTAGGTGCGCACGTAATGAAAGTCGGCTCCGAGACGAAGTTCTACAAGGCGGAGCGAACCGACGTCTCCCAGAATCAGGGGAAGTTCCGGACCTACTTCAACTTCCCCGGTCGCGCCCTCCCGGACCACGCGGACCACGGCTACGGCCCGCTCGCGACCATCGTCGAGTCGTTCATGGACCCCGACACCCACATCGCGATGCATCCCCACCGCGACGAGGAAATCATCTCGTGGGTGCCCGCCGGCGTGATGCGCCACGGCGACCAAGACGGCAACGACCTCGTCACCGACGCCGACCACCTGATGGTGATGAACGCGGGCGAGACGTTCTGGCACGAGGAGTTCACCCGCGCGGACGACCCGCCGCTCCGGATGCTCCAGATGTTCGTCCGACCCCACAGCCTCGGGCTGGAGCCGAACATCCAACACGAACCCATCGACGCCCCCGTCGAGGGCGAGTGGCGACACCTGTTCGGCCCCGAGGGCTCCGACGCGCCGCTTTTCGTCCGCAACCAAGTGGACCTGTTCGACCTCCGACTCGACGCCGGGTCGAGCGCCGACCTCCCCGAAATCGAGGGCCGCGACGCGTACTTCTACGTGTTCGACGGCGCGGTCGAGGCCGCCGGCACGCGCTTCGGGAAGACCGAAAGCGGCCTGCTCGTCGACGACGCCGGCCTGACGCTCACCGCCGACGAGGACGCCACCGTCGTCGCCTTCCTGGTCGACCCCGACGCGCCCGTCACCCGACAGGGAACCATCGGTCGCTGACCGCGGCCCGACGCGCCGACCCGTCCCCGCCGCGAAGCGCCGCCACCCAACGCACTCTCCAACACCCCGCCCAACTCGATGCTCACAGACACCGCCGGAATCCACCACGTCACGGGAATCGTCCGCGACGCGCAGGCGAACGTCGACTTCTACGCGACGACGCTCGGTCTGCGCCTCGTCAAGCAGACGGTGAACTTCAACGAGAAGTTCACGCGTCACCTGTTTTACGGCGACGAGACCGGCTCGCCCGGGACGGCCCTGACGTTCTTCCCGTACCCCGCCGAGGAGCCGGGTCGCCCCGGCACGCCGCAGATTCGGACCGCGTCGCTCGTGATACCCCCCGACGCCGTCGACTACTGGGCCGACCGCCTCACCGACCGCGGCGTCGAAGTCGACGGCCCGTTCGAGCGGTTCGACGAGACCGTTCTTCGGATTTCGGACCCCGACGGCACCGACCTCGAACTCGTCACCGGCGAGTCGTCGGTCGAACCCTGGGATGACGGTCCGGTCCCCGCCGAGCGCGCGATTCGCGGCATCCACGGCGTCACGCTCCACTCGACGAACCCTTTCGTGACCGCAAGCGTGCTCGACACGCTCGGGTTCGACCTCGTCGCGCAGGAGGGCGACCGCGTCCGCTACCGAGCGCCGGGCGACCGGGCGACCGTCGTGGACCTCCTCGACCGGGACGGGGAGTTCGGCCGCGAGGGCGCGGGGAGCATCCACCACGTCGCGGTCCGCGTCGAGGACGAGGCCCAGTTGTACGAGTGGCACGACCTGTTCCGCGAGCGCGGCTACGACGTGTCGCGGGTGAAAGACAGACACGTGTTCCAGTCGCTGTACGTCCGCGAACCGGGCGGTATCCTGTTCGAACTCGCGACCGACGGTCCCGGTCTGACGTTCGATGTCGACCCAGAGACGCTCGGGGAGTCGCTGTACCTCCCGCCGTGGCTGGAGGAGGACCGAGAGATGATACAGAACCAACTGCGCCCGCTGGACCTGCCGGCTGGCGTTGGACCCAGTAGCGACGGCGGGTCGAACTGATGGCTCCCCGTCCGACCACGCCCCGGTCCGCAACCGACCCCCACGAGGGACAGGAGATTGCGACGGCCGGCGCGCCGCCGCAGGTCGCCGACGCGGCCGTTATCATGCTCCACGGCCGCGGGTCGAAAGCGCGGCACGTCCTCACGCTCGTCGACGAGTTCCTCCACCGGGGCGTGATGTACCTCGCGCCGCAGGCCGCCGGGAGTTCGTGGTATCCCGCCCCGGCCGCCAGTCCCATCGAGCGAAACGAGCCGTGGCTCACCTCCGCGCTCGGCCGGGTGTCGGCCGCGCTCGATATCGCCACCGACGCCGGGGTTCCCCCCGAGCGCGTCGTCTTTTTCGGGTTCTCGCAGGGCGCGTGCCTCGCCGCCGAGTTCGCGCTTCGGAACCCCCGCCGGTACGGCGGCCTCGTCGTGCTCTCGGGGAGTCTCCTCGGTCCCGACCTCGGGAGCCGGCCCGCCGGCGACGACGGCAATGGCGACCACGACGGTCACGGCAGCGACGCCGACTTCGAGGGCACGCCGGTTTTCTTCGGAAGCGGCCGCGACGACCCCCGCGTCGAGGCCGACCGCGTCGAGGCGTCGGCCCGAATCTTCGCGGAACTCGGCGCCGACGCGGCGAGTCGGCTGTACGAGGGACTGGGCCACGCCATCAACGACGACGAAATCCGGGTCATCGACTCGTTCATCGAGCGACTCGACTGACGCGCGATGCGGTCGTTTTCAGAGTTACGGGGCGATAGCCGCGCGGCTACGCGGTGGTCGTGCCGTCGAAGAAAAACGGGGCGGGGGGAGCGAGAAAACGTGGTCGGCCGGACCGACCGGGCCGACCGGGGCCACCGATTAGACCTCGTCGATGAGGGAGCCGAAGACGGACTCGGCGTCGGCGGGCACGTCGAAGTCGTGGTAGTGTTCGCCCTTCTCCTTCGAGAGGATGTTGAGGGCGGCGGCCGCGCCGTCGCCGGCGGAGATGACGGCCTGCCACTCCTCGGCGCGGACCATCGCGCCCGTGGCGTAGGCGTCCTCGACGCTCGTCTCCATCGTCACGTCCACGTCGACGAGGTCGTCGTCGAACGCGCAGCCGAGGGACTCCGCGAGGTCACGGTTCGCACCCGTGGCGAGCACGACGTAGTCGGCCTCGTACTCGTCGTCGTCGGTCGCGACGACGAACCCGTCGTCGCTCTCGCTCACGTCGGTGACTTCCTCGCCTTGGTGGCGCTCCGCGTCGAAGTGGTCGACCTGCGTGCGGAGCGTCTCCATGTAGTTCGAGCCGTCGATGGAGCCGATTCCGGGATAGTTGAACAGGTGCGCCTTGTGCATCCACGTCTGGTCGGTGTCGAAGACCGTCGTGGAGAGTCCGTTCTTCGCGGCGAAGAGGGCGGTTGTCAGACCAGCGGGACCGCCGCCGATGACGATTACGTCTGCCATGTTCCATGCACTAGCGTACTCGATAAAGAAACCCGGTAAAGCGGATATTTTGTATTCCTCTCGATTACCAGCGACCGTGTGGCACGACGCTCGGCGCGCCCTGAGACACCCCCGACGCAGTCGGTTCCGGATTCCCCTCACTCTTAATGTCCCGGTTCGTGTGCCTCGGCTATGGACCGCGACCGACTCCTCGCCGCCGCCCCGCTTCTCGCGGCGAGCATCTGGGGCGGGATGTACGTCGTCAGCAAGTGGGGGTTCCGGTCGATACCGCCGCTGACGCTCGCGTTCCTCAGAATCGCACTCGGTGCGGGCGTCCTCTACATCGCCGTGCGGGCGACCACTCCCGCACGGTCGTTCGACCGAAGCGAGTGGCGACGGTTCGCGGCGCTCGCCGTCTGGCTGACCGCGGCGCTTTCGACCCAGTTCGTGGGAACCGATTTGACGAACGCGAGTCAGGGCTCGTTGCTGACCGTGTTGACTCCGGTGTTCATGCTCGTACTGGGGGTAACAGCGCTCGACGAGCATCTCACGCGCCGGAAATCGCTCGGGACGGCGCTCGCAACGGTCGGGACGCTCGTCGTCCTCTCGGGGCAGTACGACGCGGCCGCGCTCGCCGGCGGGAGCGTCTCGGGCGTCGCGTTACTCCTGTTTTCGTCGCTCTGTTTCGCCGCGTTTTCCGTGTTCGCAAAGCCGCTCATCCGGCGGTACTCGGCGCTCGAAACCGCGACGTACGCGACGGTGCTGTCGGTGCCGCTGTTCGGCGCGTTGGTCCCGGTGGAGTTCTATCTCGACCCGGCGGCGTTCGACTCGATTTCGCCCTCGCTTCCGGTCGTGGGCGCGGTGCTCTACCTCGGCCTCTTGAGCACCGCAGCCGCGTGGTACTGCTGGTACAAAGGAATGGAGTACGCGGACGCGAGCGCCGTCGGCGTCTTCTTCTTCGCTCAGCCGGTCGTCGGTATCCTGCTCGGGGCCGTCTTCCTGCGCGAACCGGTCGGCCTCGAACTCCTCGGCGGGGGCGCTGTTCTCGCTGTCGGAGTCCTTCTCGTGAACACGGACTGACGGGGCGTCGTCGCGTCGGCCGAGCCCGGAGCCGGCCGATGTGACGGCGTTCGCCGGCTACTCTTCCAGTTGCGACTCGGCGAACGAGACGGCGAACTGGTCGCGCATCTCGCGGCGAAGCATCTCGCTCATCACCTCGTAGACGACCGGTTGCGGGTACTTCTCCAGCAGCGCGGCGAGTTCGACGGCGCAGTCGGACTTCAGGGCGGCGAATTCGGCGGTCCACGGTGGGTTGCTCATTACCCGCACATCCTCTCCCGCGTAGTTATGAATTTTGATTGAAACAAACGGAGACAATCGACGGCCTCTGTCGCGTCACTCACCGAAAAATGTGCCGTGCGTTCGGCGGGAGGGTGCCGATTTGGCGGGGCGAACTCGTCTCGCCGGATGCCCTCGGTCGGGTACCCTCTCACGGTAACCTGTGGTCGCGCGGGAAGCGCGTGGTTCGGCTGCGCTACGCTGCGTTACTCGAAGAGTTCGACGGCCTGCTCGTAGCGGGCCGACGGCTCGTCCCAGTCGACGACCTCGAAGAACGCGGAGACGAAGTCGCCGCGGGCCGGGCCGTAGTCGTGGTAGTACGAGTGCTCCCAGACGTCCAGCGCGAGAATCGGGTGGGAGCCCCACAGCGCGCCCTGGTCGTGCTTGTCGACGACGACGTTCCGAAGCTGGTTCGAGAACGAGTCGTAGACGAGAAGCGCCCAGCCGCCGGCCGCGCCGGCCGCCGCTTCGAATTCACCCTTCCACGCCTCGTAGGAGCCGAAGTCCTCCGCGATGCGGTCTGCGAGCGCACCTTCGGGTTCGTCGCCGCCTTCCGGCGACATGTTCTGCCAGAACAGGTCGTGCAGAATGTGTCCCGAGCCGTTGTGGGTGACGTTGCGGAGCGCGCCGGCGGACGAGCCGAACTCGCCTGCTTCGCGGTTCTCGGCGAGGGTTTCTTCGGCCGCGTTCCAGCCGTTGACGTAGCCCTGGTGGTGGGTGTCGTGATGCCACGTCAGCACCTGCTCGGAGATGTGGGGCTCAAGCGCGTCGTACTCGTACGGGAGGGGGTCAAGTTCGTAGTCTGACATTGGTGTTCGCAGTTAGACCGAGGGACCGAACACACATGTACTTTCGCTGAACGCGATTTACGTAGTGGGTTTGATATGTATGGGTGCAAACACTCTCGGGCGCTCGCTCACGCCTCGGAACCAACTCTGGCGTCGTCGAGTTCGGCCTGTACTTCCCCCCACGACACCGGCGGTTCGAACGCGGCCAGCGTCTCTTCGAACGACTCGATTCGCGCCCCGTACTCGTCGGTCCACGACGGTCGGGCGAGTCCGCCGAGGCGCTCGCGGAGGCGCTGTACGCGGGCGCCGTGTTCGTCGAGGTCGGCGGCGGCCTCGTCGAGACCGTCAGTCGCCGCGTCCGACTCGGGAGCCAACTCCCGCAAGTCGTCGAGTTCGGCCCGTACGTCCTCGACCAACAGGGCGGAGACGCGGGCGCGGAGCGCGGCGTTGCACCACTCGGTCGCGCGGTCGTCGTCAGCGCCCTCGGCGGCGTCGGCGCTGTCTTCGGAACTCTCCGCGTTGGCGACGGCCTCAACCCGGCCGGCGAGTCCGTCGAGCGACTGTTCGAGGGCCGCCAAATCGCCGTCGAGTCCGCGCACGCGAACGTCGTGGTTCGAGAGCCATCGCTCGAACTCCTCGACGTCGAGTTGTATGTCGTCCGCGTGCGCGGTGAGCGCCTGCGCTTCGGACGCGACCTCGCGGAGTCCGAGCACGATGTCGTAGACGGACCGAGGGTCGTCGCGCCAGTCGGTGAGTCCCTGTAACTCCTCGCCGAGCGATTCGACCCGTTCGGTCGCGTTCGTAACCTTCGCTTCGAACACGCCGAGACGGGACCGGACGGCACCGACGGCCGCGTCGTCGCCGGCGGCCTCGCGGGCGTCGTCGAGGTCGATAGACGCGAGTTCGACGCGCGTCTCCGCGGTCGACAGAATCATCGACGTGTCCGTGACCGCCGAATCGACGCCGTCGGCCGTCACCGCGCCGTCTTCGGTCACGTGACTGAGGACCGCCCGAACGGTGTCGGGGTCCCGGGAGTCGTCCGCGTCCACGACGCGGTCGGCCGCGTCAGATTTAGACAGACCGATGATACGTTCGAAGCCTGTGGTTCCGTCCTGCTGAGCCATCGTCCGTACGTATCTCGGCGCCCGTTATATTTTCTGTCGTCTCGATTACGTTCGGGTATATAGTTCTCCGTACTGATGTGTGCGCTAATATCGAACTATTTCGCCTCTTAGTGTTACGGTGAACTCTGATAGAACTAAACCGGTATTATAAACGCATTTTATTTAAAACCGGGTCAGTCCACGTGATGGCGCAAGATTCCAAGAAGTTGGCAGGCAGCGTATCACGTCGGCAGTTCCTCGTCGCGTCGAGTGCGGCGGGCGTTGCGGGGCTCGCCGGTTGTTCGGGGCAGTCGAGTTCCGAGACCGACGCGCCGGCGACCGAAGAAGCGGAGACGGACGCTCCCGAGACCACGACCTCGACCCCCGAGGAGACGAGCGAATCGAGCGAATCGAGCGCACCGCAGATGCTCACCGCCGAGGGTTCGTCGACGGTGTACCCCATCGCGAACAAGGGGAGTTCCTACTGGAACTCCAACGCGCCGCCGAGCGACGGCGAGTACTGGGGTTCGAACGACGAATCTACCGTCCCCGGCTGGGACGAACTCGGCGCACCGGACATGCGTCTGGCCGACTACTTCGCGTCCCTCTACGGCTTCGAGCCGACCGAGACGCAGGCGAACCCGGCGTTCGCAACGTCTATCGGCCTGAGCCACTCCGGGACGGGCTGTAAGTCCGTCCGCGACGGTCTCGTCGACATCGGTAACTCGTCGGGGCCGATCACGGCAGAACTCGGCATCAGCGAGTCCGAGGCCGAGGAGAACTACGTGGACCACGTCCTCGGCCGCGACGGTCAGCCCGTCGTCGTCTCGAAGGACGTCTACGACGCGGGCGTGACGGAACTCACCGGCGAAGAAGTCCGCCAAATCTACCAGGACGAAATCACCAACTGGAGCGAAGTCGGCGGCCACGACCAGGAAATCTACGTGGTCGGCCGCGCGGAAGGCTCCGGGACGGACACCTCCTTCCGCCTCAACATGCTCGGCAGCGCCGACGCCTCGATGGAGGGCGTCGACACCCGTAAGGGCCAGAACCAGCAGGTCGCGACCGTCGTCCAGCAGAACGACGGCGCCATCGCGTACATGGCCCTCGCGTTCACCGGCCCGGAGGTCCAGCCCATCGGCATCGAATTCGAGGGCACGCTCTACGCGCCGGACAAGAGCGCGGAGCACACCATCTTCGACAGCGACTACCCGCTGAACCGCGACCTCCACCAGTACACGACCGTCACGGAGGACACCCCGAGCGGGACGGACATGCGCGAAGCCGCGTTCATGAACATGTTCCTGACCACGTTCGGTCAGAAGCTGTTCGTCGAGGACAACAACTACATCCCACTGCCTGACAAGGACCTTCAGGCCGAGAAGGACAAGCTTCCGAGCCAAGCGTAACGCGGCTCGGACGCGGTAGCGGTTCCTGAACCTCGTTCTTTCCATTCATCGACGCTCCAATCATGAACGTACTTCCAAACTCCGACGGTGCCGGCCTCCGAGCGGCGGCTCGGCGAGGGCTCCGGCGCGGTCGCGACTTCGTCGACGAGACGCCGCCGGACGCGCTCGTCACGGTCACGGTCGCGGCGGTGTCGCTCCTCGCGGCGTTCGCGGGCTTTCTGGCCGTCTCGTCGCTGACGGCCGTCCCGTTCGCGGTGTTCCTCGTCGCGACGGGGTACGGCTGGCTCAGACACCAAGAATTGACAGCGCGCGTGCTCACGCTGACGACGACGGTCTCGACCATCCTCGTCCTCGGGCTCATCCTCGTCTTCATCTTCGCGGAGGCGTGGCCGACCGTGCAGTACGCGACCGTGAACGTCTTCGGTATTCCGATTCCGGGCCTGCGGCTCTTCATCGAGACGCGCTGGAGTCCGGTGACGCCGCCGATTCAGTACTCGCTCGTCCCGATGATTCACGGGACGGTGCTCGTCACCATCATCGCGACGGCCGTCGCCGCGCCGCTGGGCGTGGCCGCGGCGCTCTTCCTCAGCGAAATCGCGCCGCGGACCGTCCGCGAGGTCGTCAAACCGGGCGTCGAGATTCTGGCGGGTATCCCCTCCATCGTCTACGGCTTCATCGGCTTTACCATCCTCAGCCCGTGGGCGGCCGACCAGTTCGACATCGTCGGACAGGGAACCTACCTCTTCGTCGGTATCGTCGTCGGGCTGATGGCGCTGCCGACGGTCGTCTCGGTCGCGGAGGACGCGCTCAACAGCGTCCCCGAGTCGATGAAAAGCGGGTCGCTCGCCCTCGGCACGACCGACTGGCAGACGATGACCTCTATCACGCTGCCGGCGGCCTTCTCGGGCGTCTCGGCCGCGGTCCTCCTCGGCGTGGGTCGCGCCATCGGCGAGACGATGGCCGCGACCGTGATGCTCCGCGGCAGTCCGGGGCTCACGAATCCGCTGTACAACGTCTTTTACGGTAACGACACGCTCACGTCGCTCATCGCGGCGAACTACGGCGACGCCGACGGCCTCCAGCTCTCCGCGCTGTTCGTCGCGGGCGTCATCCTGTTCGTCACGGTGCTGTTCCTCAGCATCGGGTCGCAGTACATCGAGGCGCGCATGCGCCGGAAGCTCGGGGGTGCCGAATAATGGCGGGCGCGACCGAATCCACGCTCGTCAGCGAAGACACCTCCGAGACCGAGGCGGTCGCCGCCGGCGCGGTGGGGCTGGCGGCGGTGCTGTTCGCCCTCTCGCTCGCGGCGATGTTCGAACTCGTGACCATCACCGACCCCGTCGCGGGCGTGCCGATGGTCGCGCTCCTCGGCGGGCTGTTGGTCCTCCTCGGCCTCGCCGTCGTCGGCTTCGGCGTCGGCTCTCGACTCGGCTACGTCGCGACCAACCCCAGACCGACCGCCGGACTGGTCGCTTCGGGAGCGTTCGCGCTCGTCTGGTTCGTCGTCGGTGGACTCGTCGCCTCGCAGACGCTCGGGCTCGGGACGGCCGGGTGGGTCGTCGCGTCGCTCGTCACCGGCGGGGTCGGGTTCGCGGTGAGCGCGCTCCCCCGCGAGGACATCGGCTCGACGCTCCCCGCCGGCGCGCTCGCCGCGTTCGCCGGTCTCGTCTTCCTCACCGGCGTCATCGGGCCGTCGTGGGTGTGGGACCTCGGGTGGGAACAGCAGGCGTCGTTCAACGCCGAGTTCACGATTCCGGTCCTGACGGCGTTCTGTTCCCTGCTCGTCGGCTGGGCCGCCGCGAAGGCCTACGGCGGGTTCGGCGCGCGCGGCCGCCACATCGGCGCGTACGTCCTCGTCTACCTGAACGCCCTCACCATCATCGCGGTGCTGTTCCTCCTCGTCGCGTTCACGGTGCTGAAGGGCCTGCCGGGGCTGTTCAACGGTCTCGCGTTCGGCGCGGGTGCGGGTCCCGAAGTGACGCTCGTCGGCGTGACGTTCTCGCTGCCCCTCTCGTGGCCGTTCGTCATGAACGGCGTCGCGCTCCTCAACGACGTGAACGGCGTCCTCCCGGCCATCGCGGGCACGATTTGGCTCGTCGTCGGGGCGGTGCTGTTCGCCGTCCCGCTGGGCGTCGGCGCGGCCGTCTTCATCACCGAGTACGCGGACCGCGGGCGCTTCACGCAGGTCGTCGAAATCGCAACCAACGGCCTGTGGAGCACGCCCAGCATCGTCTTCGGGCTGTTCGGACTGGCGTTCCTCGTCCCCCGACTCGGCAACCAGAAGTCGCTGCTCGCGGGGATGCTCACACTCGGCTTCATGCTCCTCCCGCTCGTCGTCATCACGAGTCGGGAGTCGATGCTGGCGGTCCCCGACGAGTACCGCGACGCGAGCGCGGCGCTCGGCGTCACGAAGTGGCAGACGGTTCGGAGCATCGTCCTCCCGGCGGCGCTCCCGGGCATCATCACGGGCATCATCCTCGGCGTCGGCCGCATCGCCGGCGAGACCGCGCCGATTCTCCTGACGATGTCGGGGAGCGTCGCCCCGCCGGGGAGTCAGACGGTCGACGTGGTCGGCGGCTTCCAGTTCTCGCTTGCCCCGCCGTTCGTGACCAACCCCGAACTGATGCAGGCGACGTCGGCGCTGCCGTATCAGCTCTACTCGCTTATCACCGCGGGCGTCGGGCAGTCGTCGAACATCGGCGCTATCGACGAGTTCCGGTGGGCGACGGCGCTCATCCTGCTCGTGGTCGTCTTGGGCTTCTACGCGGTCGGCATCGCGACGCGGTACTACTTCCGGAGTAAACTTCAGCACGAGTAACCATGAGTGAAACCAGACAGACGGCGGACGACGGACAGACGACGGACAGCGAACTCGCCGGCGGCGCGAGCGCGAGCCCCGGCACCGACCAGCCGCTCGAAGTCACGAGCGGTGAGACGCGCGAGCGGACCCGCGAGGAGTGGGTCGAACACGAGTTCGAGGGCGACGCGAAGCTCTCGGTCTCCGACCTCGACGTCTACTACGGCGACGACCACGCGCTGAAGGGCGTCTCCATGGAGATTCCCGAGAACAGCGTCACGGCGCTCATCGGCCCTTCGGGCTGCGGAAAATCGACGTTTCTGCGGTGTCTCAACCGGATGAACGACCGCATCAAGGCCGCGCGCATCGACGGCTCGGTCCGGCTCGAAGGCGAGGAGATCTACCAGGAGGGCGTCAACCTCGTGGAACTGCGCAAGCGCGTCGGCATGGTGTTCCAGTCACCGAACCCGTTCCCGAAGAGCATCGCGGACAACATCTCATACGGGCCGCGGAAACACGGCGACCTCGACACCGGCCTGCTCGCCAACTTGCTCGGCCGGAGCGACGACGACGCGGTCGACGAACTCGTCGAACGCTCCCTGCGGCAGGCGGCGCTGTGGGACGAGGTGCAGGACCGCCTCGACGACAACGCGCTCGGGCTCTCCGGCGGCCAGCAACAGCGGCTCTGCATCGCCCGCGCGCTGGCGACTGACCCCGAGGTGCTCCTCATGGACGAGCCCGCGTCGGCGCTCGACCCCATCGCGACCTCGAAAATCGAGGACCTCGTCCACGACCTCGCGGAGGAGTACACGGTCGTCATCGTCACCCATAACATGCAGCAGGCGGCGCGCATCTCGGACCAGACGGCGGTGTTCCTCACCGGCGGCGAACTCGTCGAGTACGGCGACACCGACCAGGTGTTCGAGGACCCCCAGAGCCAGCGCGTCGAGGACTACATCAGCGGCAAGTTCGGATAACGTCCGGTCCCGTCCCGGGGTCCGAGTCGGACTGAGCGCCGGTCCCCGCCGAGCGTCCCCGCGTCCGGCGACGCTCGCTTTTCGTCAGTCGAATCACCCGCCGAGGCGGGGGCGGCGTCACCGCGGAACTGGCACGCAGACAACACGATTTCAGACACGCCAACACAATGGAGACACGCAAGATACAGCAGGTCAGCAACGGGACGTTCACCGTCTCGCTCCCCAGAGAGTGGGCGGACGGCGAGGGCATCACCGCCGGTACCGTTGTCGACCTCCACACGCACCTCGACGGGATGCTCGTCATACAGGCACCCGAGTGCGAGGACGACGCGTCGATGCAGTTCACGGTGACCGTCGACGGCGGTGACGGGGACGGCGGGGACGGCGGAGACGATTCCGCCGGTGACGGTCTCGAACAGACGCTCCGGGCGGCCTACGCCGCCGGGTCGAAACAGGTCGTCGTCGAGGCCGACGGGACGTTCGACGCCGCACAGCGACAGGCCGTCAGACGGGTCGCCCGCAACCTCGTCGGCGTGACCATCACGGAGGAGTCGGACGCGTCCGTCACGGTTCGGAACGTCCTCGACGCGAACGAGGTCTCCATCCGCCAGTCGGTCCGACAGCTCCAGTTCGTCGCCGTCTCGATGCACCGCGACGCGACCGCCGCGCTCACCGGTGCCGCCCCGCTCGACGGGTTCGCGGAGCGCGACGACCGCGCCGACCGCCTCTTTGCGATGGTCGACCGGCACTTCACCCGCGGGCTCGACCGCCTCGACGAGGTGGACGCCCTCGGCGAGACGCGCCCGGAGCTGTTCCGCCTCCACACCGCGGCCCGCGAGTTAGAGCGCGTGGCCGACCAGGCCGAGCGAATCGCCGCCGTCGCGTCGGCGGTCCCCGACCCGCTGCCCCCCGCGGTCGCCGACGAGGTGTCCGAACTCGCCGAGGTCGTCCCCGAGGCGCTCGACGACGCGGTGCAGGTCGCGCTCGACGGCGAGGACCCCGACGCGGCGCGGGAGGCGCTTTCGGCGCGGGACCGGGTCCGCGAGGGCGTCGGGAAGGTCGAGCGACGGCTGTTCGAGGAGGCGGACCCGGACGTCGACGTTGACCACCGATTCGCCCACGCGCTCCACGCGCTCGAACGGACGGCCGAACACGTCGGCAACGTCGCTGAGGTCGGTCTCCGGACCGCGGTCCGTACGCACAACATGGACGAGCGACCGACCCGCGAGAACAGGAGCGAAAGCGAGTCCGCGGAACACTCCCAGCGCGCTTGACGGTTCAGTGTCCAATCCACGGGACGATTCGGGGCGGCCGCGGGAAAGAGCGCGCCTAGTCCTCCCGCGGCGAGACGAGATTCGTCAGGACGCGGTCACCGAACAGGACGACGAGCGCCGCGCCGACGAGGTTAAACAGGAGGTCGAGCGCGGTATCGGTTCGGCCGTAGGAGACGAGCACGGGGTCGATGCCGAGCGCGTCGGCTCCGCGGTGGATGGCGTACTCCGCGAGTTCCCAGAGCACGCCGGCGCAGACGACAACCGCGAGCACGCGGGTCGCGGGGTCGCGGCCGCGGCGACGCGACAGCACGTGGACGACCCCGCCGAGAATCGTCGCGGAGTGGGTGTGAGTGAGATGGTCCCACCACCACACGTCGTCGTAAGGACCGAGCATCCCGGCCGAGTGGGTCAGCATGGCCGACTCGACGTAGACGCGCTGCCACGGGCGGAACTCGACGCCGACCAGTCGCTCGAAGGCCTCGGGGAGGTACGTGCCCGCGAGCGCGAACGCGGCGTTCACCATCGCCGCGGGGTTGCGGCGGCGGAGCCCGGTCAGAAACACGACGACGATTGCGTATCTGATTCCGTCGTCCGGTCGCCGCCGTCCCGTCGAATCGCTCGTTTCGGTCACGGTCGTTCTCATCGGGACTGTCGTCGGCATCGGGGAAAAACGTTGACAGCCGGACGGCGGTCGGGCGCAGACAGGTCGCCGGTCGCGGACGGGTCGCCGGTTTCAGACGACGGACGAGAGCGCGTCCATCACGCGGTCGACCTTCTCCACGTCGGCGTTGTAGCCCATGTGACCGACCCGGAGGATATCGTCTGCGAGGCCGGCGAGCCCGGTCGCGAGGACGATGTCGTGTTCCGATTCGAGTTCGGCTTGGACGCGTTTCGCCTCGCCGGGGAGGTGGAACGCCGTCACCGTCGGAGAACTGCGCTCGGCGTCGGGATAGATATCGAGGCCGAAGTCGGCTCCGCGCTCGCGGCAGTGCGCGGCGGCCTCCTCGTGGCGTTCGTAGACGGCGTCGAGCCCTTCTTCGAGGAGCATCGACAGCGACTCGTCGAGGGCGGCGACGTTCGCGCCGAGGTGGGTGTACGGGAAGCCCTCGCTGGTGTCGCGCCACGGGAGGAGGTTCGTGTAGAGCGAGTCGGGGTCGCGCTCCTCGACGGCCTCCCACGCGCGGTCGCTGACGGCGGCCGTCGTCAGCCCCGGCGGCGAGCTAAACGCCTTCTGGGACGCGCCGAGGTTGATGTCGATGTGCTCGCTCGGGACGGGCGCGCCGCCGAGCGAGGAGACGGCGTCGACGATGGTCAGCACGCCGTGGTCGGAGAGCAGTTCGAGCACCGGCGCGATGTCGTTGAGCGTGCCCGTCGGCGTCTCGCAGTGGACCATCGTGGCGACAGCGAACTCGCCGTCGTCGAGCGCGGCTTCGACGCCAGCGAGGTCGAGCGGGTCGGTGTAGTCGGCACCGACGAGGGTCGGCTCGCCGCCGTAGCTCTCGACGAAGTCGGCGAAGCCGTCGCCGTAGAGGCCGTTCGAGACGCAGAGCACGTCGTCGCCGGGGGCGACCGTGGAGGCGATGGCGGCTTCGAGGCCGAGGATGCCCTCGCCGCCCATGACGACCACGTCGTCGTCGGTGTCGTAGACGCGCCCGAGTTTCTCGCAGACCTCGTCGTAGGTGTCGAAGAAGGACTGCTCGATGTCGGGGTTCGGCATCGGCTCGCTCATCCGGTCGCGGACCCGCGGCGGGACGGCCGTGGGACCGGGTGTCATCAGCATGAATCCCCGTTACGGACAGAGCGTCTTAGCAGTACGGCATCCGTGGCGAGCGTCCGACCGCGTCGGCAGCGATAACCGACCGGCAGCCGGCGAACGTGACCGCCCGCGCCGGCGGCGGACGGGAAGGCACAAAAGCGCCCTCGCCGTCAGCCACGTGTATGGGCAAACTCTCACCTGCGGACCTCGACCGCTACGTCTTCTCGCGGACGGGGGCACCCAACGACGACCTGCTCGTCGGGGCCGGCTACGGCGAGGACGCCGCCGCCGTCGCCACCGGCGAGGGGACGATGGTCGTCAGCACCGACCCCATCTCGCTCGCCGCCGAGCGCATCGGCACCCTCGGCGTCGCCATCGCCAGCAACGACGTGGCCGCCTGCGGGGGCGTCCCCGAGTGGCTCGTGAGCACCGTCCTCCTCCCCGAACCGGACGTGGACCTCCTCGACGACATCACCGCCCAACTCGACGCGGAGGCCGAACGACTCGGCATCAGCATCGTCGGCGGCCACACCGAGACGGTCGCCGGGCTCTCCCGGCCGCTCCTCTCGCTCACCTGCATGGGGCCGACCGACCGATACGTCCCGACGAGCGGCGCGGAACCCGGCGATTCGGTGGTTCTCACCAAGGGAGCCGGCGTCGAAGGGACGGCCGTCCTCGCCACCGACTTCCGCGCCGACCTCGACGCGGCGAGCGTCGAACCCGCGGCCATCGACCGCGCCGCGGGCTTCTTCGACGACATCAGCGTCCTCCCCGAGTCGGCGGTGCTCGCGCCCGCCGCGACCGCGATGCACGACCCGACCGAGGGCGGCGTCCTCAACGGACTGGTCGAACTCGCCTGCGCCTCGGGCGTCCGAATCGAGGTCGACGGCGACGACGTGCCCGTCCGCCCCGAGACGCGGGCGCTCTGCGAGGCGATGGGCGTCGATCCGATGCGGATTCTCGGCTCCGGCGCGCTCCTCGCGGCGGTCCCCGAAGGCGAGGCCGACGACGCGCTCGCCGCGCTCGAACGCGAGGGTATCGAGGCGACGGTGGTCGGAACCGTCGAATCGGCGGGCGACGGCGCGGGTTCGAACGCGGACGCGGACTCGACCGCGCCGGCCCCGGGCGTCGTCTACGACGGGACGCACTACGCCGACGGCGTCGAAGACGACATGTACGACCTCTGGAACTGAGGCGAACGCGAGCCGGCGACCCGCGCCGTCGGCGGCGACCCGACCCGGCCCGACCCAACACGACTTTGACTACTGAAATCTCACTTGGAGATATGACTGCTGAACGTCCGTCTCGACTCGCGAGCGACCCGCCGGGAGCGCCGAAATCGACCCGGACCGCGGTGGTCGAATGAGAGGCGTCGTCGTCGCCGGCACGGCCTCCGGCGTCGGAAAGACCGTCACGACGCTCGCGGTGTGCCGCGCGCTCGAACGCGAGGGCTACGCGGTCCAACCGGCCAAGGCCGGCCCCGACTTCATCGACCCATCGCACCACGCGGCAATCGTCGGGAAACCGTCGCGGACGCTCGACCCGTGGCTCGAAGGGGACGACGGCATGCGCCGGACCTACGCCCGCGGCGAGGGCGACATCTGCGTCGTCGAGGGCATGATGGGCCTCTACGACGGCGACACGTCGACGGCTCGGGTCGCCGCCCTCCTCGACCTCCCCGTGGTCCTCGTCGCGGACGCGAGAGCCGGGATGCAGAGCGTCGCGGCGACGGCCTACGGCTTCCGGGCCTACGCGGACCGGATGGGCATCGACGCCGACGTGGCCGGCGTCATCGCCTCCCGCGCTCACGGCGGCCGCCACGCCGAGGGCATCCGCGACGCGCTCCCCGAGGAACTGCCGTACCTCGGTCGAATCCCGCCGAGCGACGACCTCGAAATTCCCGAGCGCCACCTCGGCCTCCACCTCGGTGACGAGGCCCCGCTGTCCGACGAGGCGCTCGACGCCGCGGCCGACGGGATTCGCGCCGACGCGCTCGCTGAAGTGGCGCGGGAACCCGACTGGGACGCCGAAGAGGTCGAATCGGGCACGCGAGCCGAGCCAGTCCAAGCTACGGATTCGGACCGCCCGACGGTCGCCGTCGCCCGCGACGAGGCGTTCTGTTTCGTCTACCCCTCGACGCTGGAGCGATTGGAATCGCTCGGCACCGTCTCGTACTTCTCGCCGGTCGCCGGCGACGACCTCCCGGACTGCGACGGCGTCTACCTCCCCGGCGGCTACCCCGAGCGGTTCGCCGCGGACCTCGCGTCGTCACCGACGCTTTCGGCGCTTGCCGACCGCGCCGCCGACGGCCTGCCGGTGTTCGGCGAGTGCGGCGGTCTGATGGCGCTCACCGAATCGCTGACGACGACCGACGGCGACACCCACGAGATGGCCGGCATCCTCCCCGCCGACGTGACGATGCAGGAGCGCTATCAGGCGCTCGACCACGTGGAACTCCGCGCGACCGACGGGACGCTGACCGCCGACGCGGGCGAGACGCTCCGCGGCCACGAGTTCCACTACTCGTCGGCGGACCCGGCGACGGACGCCCGGTTCGCCTTCGACGTGGAGCGCGGTTCCGGCATCGACGGCCGCGAGGGACTCACCGAGTACCGAACCCTCGGCACCTACGCGCACGTCCACCCCGAAAGCGGGGCGTTCGACCGCTTCGTCTCGCGACTGACGGACTGACCGCGGCGAGAGCGTGAGAGCGCAAGGGCACAAGAGCGCGAGAGCGGCGAACCCCTATATACGAAGCCGCGACAAGCACCGACTGACGATTGACCGACGACCGACCCCGGCTTCGAACCCACAACGATGACCGACGCACCCGACGGAACCACCGAGACAGACGACGAGACCAGCCCCGACTCGGTTCGGGCGAACACCCCCGGCCGCGGCGTCCGCCCGGAAGCGGCCGCCATCGAACCCGCCGCGCCCGACGACTTCGGCCTCGTGCAGGTGTGGTGGGGCGACGGCAAGGGCAAGACCACGGCCGCGATGGGCATGGGCTTTCGCGCCGCCGGCCACGGCTACCGCGTCCACATGCTCCAGTTCCTGAAGGGCGGCGCGGACTCCGTCGAGGCCGTCCGCGGGGAGTACAACGCCATCGCGGCGATGCCCGGGTTCTCCTTCGAGAACCTCGGCCACTACGGCTGGGCCGGGATGGCCGACGGCAGCGACGACGAAGACCACGAGGCGCAGGTCGCCGCCGGCCTCGACCGGGCGCGCGAACTCGTCGACGCCGCGGCCGACGCCGACCTCTCGAAGCCGCTCGCCCTCGACGGCCCGCCCGAGGACGGCGTCCACTTCCTCATCATCGACGAACTCCTCTACGCCGTGGCGATGGGACTGCTCGACGAGGCCGACGTGCTCGACCTCGTGGAGCGCAAGCCCGAGAGCCTCGAACTCGTGTTGACCGGGAGCCACGAGGAGCCGACCTACCTCTCCGACGCCGCGGACCTCGTGACCAACGTCCGAAAGGAGAAACACCCCATCGACGCCGGCCAGCGCGCGAGAAAAGGAACCGAGTACTGAGAGCGTCGGCCAGCCCGGCCTCGGGCCGACGGCTCAGAGCCCCCGGGCGATGTCCAGCGCCTCGTCGGTCGGCACCGGTTCGTCCAGCGACCGCAGCGTCTCGACGAGCGCCGCGACCCGCGATTCGTCGGGGTCGTCGTCGCCGGCGCGCTCCAAGAGCCGCCGGGCCGCGCCGGTCCCGCTCTGCGGGCCGAAGTAGAGCGTCCGCGACCCGCCGAAGACGGCCGGGTCGAACGGCTCGAACGTCGCCGGGTCGTCGAGCATCGCCGCCGTGTGGAGGCCGGACTCGTGGGAGAACACGTCCGCGCCGAGCACCGATTTCTCCGCCGGCACCGACTCGTCGAGCGCCGTCAACACGTCGCTCGCCCGGGGGATGAGCGTCGAGGGGTCGAGCGCGGGGCGGTTCACGGCGCGGCTCGTCTCGGCCGCGACGACGAACTCCTCGACGGGGACGTTTCCGGCGCGCTCGCCGATGCCGGCGACCGACACGTCCACCTTCTGCACGTCGTGGGCGACCGCGGTGAGCGCGTTGGCCGTGGCGACCCCGAGGTCGTCGTGGAAGTGGACGCCGAGGCGGGTCGGGTCGGTGTCGAGGTCGTGGAGGAACGACGACACCTCGAACGGCGTCTTCGAGCCCACGGTGTCCGCGATAGTGAGGTACGTCGCGTCTATCGAGTCGAACAGGTTATCGAGGAACGCGGGGTCGGTCCGGAAGCCGTCCATCGCGGTGAAGTGGACTTCCAGCCCGGTCTCGGTCGCGGAATCGACCGTCTCACCGACGAGCGAGCGCAACTCGTCCGCGTCCTTCCCGAGCAGTTCGGTCCGCTGTCGCTCGCTGGTCGGCGCGAACACGTCGATGACGTCGACGCCGGCGTCGACCGCGGCCTCGACGTCCTTCGGGACGGCCCGGGCGATGCCCGTCAGTTTCGTCTCCACGTCGACCGCGTCGCAGACCTCGCCGGTCTGTGCGCCCGCGATGGGGAAGCCGACCTGTACGTAGTCGACGCCGAGGTCGTCGAGGGCGCGCACGGCCGCGGCTTTCTGTCCCGTCGTGTAGGACGCCCCGGGGCGCTGCTCGCCCTCGCGGCAGGTCACGTCGAGGAGGACCGGCTCCGCGGCGGCCACTCAGACCCCTCCCGCGCGCCGAAGCGCGTCGATGTCGGCGTCGTCGTAGCCGAGCGACGAGAGGATGGCCTCGGTGTGCTCGCCGAGCTTCGGCGGGTCGGTCGAGTCGGGGCGGTCGAAGCCGCTGGCGACGACGGGGAACCGCGGGACGCTGACCGACCGCGACGCTCCCTCGGCGGTCTCGACCTCGGTGAAGAAGTCGGTCGCCCGCAGGTGGGGGTCGGTCGCGACCTCGTCCATCGAGTTCACCTTGGCGACGGGGACGCCGACCTCGCGCAGCCCGGCGACGAGGTCGGCGGCGGGGAGCGTCTCGCACTCGGCGCGGAGCAGGTCCATGAGTTCGTCGAGGTTCTCCCGGCGGTCCGGGAGCGTGGCGAACCGGTCGTCCTCGTGGAGGTCGAGGCCGAGCGCCTCGCAGAGCGCGGTCCACTGGCGCTCGCCGGAGGGGCCGATGAACACCCACTCGTCGTCGGCCGTCTCGAACACGTCGTAGGGTGCCCAGTTGGGGTGTGACGCGCCCATCGGCCCCGGCACGTCGTCGTAGGCCTCGGTGTACGCGAGCCAGTAGCCCATCATCGAGACGGTGGACTCGAACAGCGGCGCGGTCACCTTCGACCCCTCGCCGGTCCGGTCGCGGCGGTAGAGCGCCCCGAGGACCGCTATCGCGCCGTAGAACGACGCGGCCATGTCTGCGATGCTCGTGCCCGACCGGACCGGGGGCATCCCCTCGTGACCGGTGACGCTCATCAGCCCGGACAGCGCCTCGGCGATGGGGTCGAGCGCGGGGTACGACTCGTAGGGGCCGGGGTTGAACCCCTTGATGGAGCAGTAGACGAGGCCCGGATGCGTCTCTCGCAACTGCTCGTAGCCGATGCCGAGTCGCTCGGCGGTCCCCGGCGCGTAGTTCTCGACGACCACGTCGGTCTCGTCGAGCAGGTCGAAGAACGCGTCGAGCGCCGCGTCGGACTTGAGGTCGAGCGTGAGGCTCCGCTTGTCCCGGTTGACGTAGTTGAACGAGCTGTTTCCGACCGGCGACGACCCGCGGATGAGGTCGCCGCCCTCCGGGTGTTCGACCTTGATGACGTCCGCGCCGAGGTCGGCGAGGAGCATCGAGCAGAACGGCCCGGCGATGATGTGGCCGAGTTCGAGGACGCGCACGCCGTCGAGCGGGAGGCCGGACGACGCCGAGGCGGTCGCAGAGCCGGGCGCGTCCGCGGCAGTCTCGGTGCTCTCGGTGCTCTCGGCGCGCTCGGCGCTATCGCCGCTCATGGAGTGACGCCTCCCGCCCCGGCGGGCGACGACGAGCGCTCACTGGCGCGTTCGGAGCCGAAGAGTATGGTCTCGCCGTCCGCACCGAAGACGAACGCGTCTTCGAGGTCGAACGATACGTCGAGTCGGTCGCCCGCCACCGCGTCGTCGACGGCGTCGCTCACCACGTCGAAAGGGGTGCCGTCTTCGAGGCGGCCGTGGACCACGGACTCGGTCCCGAGCGTCTCGACGACCTCCACGTCGACCGAGAGCCGACACGCCCCGGCGGAGCCCACGTCGAGATACTGCGGCCTGATGCCGAGCCTGACGCGGCCGGCGGTCGGGGCGTCGACGCCGACCGGAAGCGAAAGCTCGAACCCGGGGCCGACGAGCACGGTTCCGCCGTCTCCCGACTCGACCGCGCAGTCGACGACGTTGGTCGAGGGCATGCCGATGAACTGCGCGACGTACTCCGAGTTCGGGTAGTCGAACAGCTGTTTCGGCGGGTCGACCTGCGCGAGTTCGCCGTCGCGCAGGAGGACCACCTGGTCGCTCATCGTCATCGCCTCGGTCTGGTCGTGAGTGACGTAGACGACGGTCGTGTCGAGTTCCTGGTGGAGTCGCTGAATCTCGACGCGGAGGTCGGATTTGAGCTTCGCGTCGAGGTCGGACATCGGCTCGTCCAGAAGCAGCACGTCGGGGTCCTGCACGAACGCGCCGCCGAGGGCGACGCGCTGTTGTTGGCCGCCGGAGAGTTCGGCGGGCATCTTCTCCAACTGCGCCTCGATTTGGAGGACTTCGGCGGCCTCGTCGATGCGCTCGTCGCGTTCGGCCTTCGGAACGCCGTGAATCTTCAGGCCGTAGCCGATGTTCTCGCGGACGGACATGTGCGGGTAGAGCGCGATGGACTGGAACACCATCGAGACGTTGCGCTCCTGCGGCGGGAGGTCGGTCACGTCCTCGTCGCCGAACGAGACGGTGCCCGAGGTGGGCGTCTCCAACCCGGCCAACATGCGCAGGGTCGTCGTCTTCCCGCAGCCCGAGGGGCCGACGAAGGTCGTAAACGAGCCTTCGGGGATGTCGAGGCTGAGGTCGTCGACGGCGACGTGCGTGTTTCCGAGGGTGCGAAACTCCTTTCTGACGGTGTCGAGGTGGATGCTGGTTGCCATTATTCGAGGCCTCCAACGCTGAAGCCCTGGAGGAGGTATCGTTGCAGGAACAGTGCGATGAGGAACGGCGGAATCGAGATGAGAAGCGAGACGGCCATCGTCTCGCCCCAGCCGATGCTGACGCGGTCCAAGAACAGCGACGCGCCGACGGTGATGGTGTACATCTCGTCGCGGCTCATCACGACGCGCGCCATGGTGAAGTCGTTCCACGCGACGGCGAACGCGAAGATGGCCGCGGAGATGTAGCCGGGCCGGGCGACCGGCAGGACCACGTCTCTGACGGTGCGCCAGCGACTCGCGCCGCGGACCCACGCGGACTCTTCGAGCGCGATGGGGACGGTCTGGAAGTACTGCCACATCAGCCAGATGCAGAACGGCGCGGAGATGGCCGTCAGCGCGAGGGTGAGCGCGAAGTGGCTGTTGAGCAGGCCGAGCGTCGAGAAGACGACGTACAGCGGGATGGCGAGGACGATGGGGCTGAACATGTACGAGAACAGCACCGCCCGCGCCGCCAGCGACTTCCCGGTGAAGTCGAAGCGCGTCAGGCCGTAGCCCGCAGCGACCGCGATGGTCGTCGAGAGGACGGTCGACCCGAGGGTGACGACGAGGCTGTTGACGAAGTACCGAACCGTGTCGGTCGACCCGAGAAGCACGAGGAAGTTCCGGAGCGACGGCTCGGTGGGCAGCAGGTTCACCCGCCCGCCGGCGAACGTCGTCGCCGGCGACTGGATGGCGATGACCACCATCACGTACACCGGGATGATGGTGAACACCGAGATGAGAAGCGCCGTCAGGTAGACGGCGATTCGCTGGAGGCGTTTCTGGGTGTCGTGGGAGACGAGGCCGCGACCGGAGGACGTCGCCATCTCACGCCACCTCCTTTTCGGGGGCGAACGCCCGGAAGTAGACCACCGCGACGCCGGCGAGGAGGAAGAACATGACGCCGGCGAGCGCCGTCGCCATGCCGAAGTTCACCTCGCTGAACGCGAGTTGGTAGACGCGAATCGGGAGCGTCGTCGTCTGCTGGAGCGGGCCGCCGCGGGTCGAGAGGTAGATGATGTCGAACTTGTTGAACATCCAGATGCCCCTGACGAGGAGGATGATGAGAATCGCGCCGCGGAGGTGCGGGAAGGTGATGTCGCGGAACGCCTGCCACGTTGTCGCGCCCTCGACCCGCGCCCGCTCGTAGAGGTCGGGGTCGATGGCCTGCAAGCGCGCGAGCAGGATGAAGAAGGCGAAGCTGGCGAACTTCCAGACGCTCGTGACGACGACCGCCGGCATGGCGAACTCCAGGGTCGAGAAGAACGCGATGGGTTTGTCGATGAGCCCGGCGTCGACGAGGAACTGGTTCAGAATCCCGATGTTGGGGTCGAGGATGAACTTCCACATGAAGATGACAACGAGCGTCGGCAGGAGGTACGGGAAAATCATCAGCGTCCGCAGGGCGTCGCCGCCGCGGATGCGCTGATTGATGACGAGCGCGAGCCCCAGCCCGATGACGAGGCTCAGCCCCGTCGTCGCCACCGCGTAGACGACGCTGTTCCAGAGGAAGCCCCAGAACGCGCCGTTACCGAGGAGTTCGGCGTAGTTGCCGAGGCCGACGAACTCGGGGCTCCGCACCGGCGACGCGAACAGGCTCATCCCGAGCGCGTAGACGATGGGGATGACCCATACCACGACGAAGAACGCGAGCATCGGGACGAAACACGCCGCCAACAGGAGCGTCGTGCCGTCCACGTCGCGCTCTCGGAGGGCCGACCCGGCGGCTTCCAACCGCGATTTGAGGGCCGTACTCATTGCAACCCGCGGAGTTGCTCGGCCAGCCAGTCGACCGTCTCGTCGGGTGTGAGCCCGCCGACGAGAAACTGGTCCGCAGCCTGTCCGAAGAGCTGTTCGCTGTACGCGTCGGCCGCGACGATGTTCGGCGCGCCGTCGTCGCCCGTTGCGAGGACGCTCGTGAAGGCGTCCCAGTTGTCGCGGACGAGATTCATCACGTCGGGGTGCTGTTGGATGACCTCGTTTTCGGTCACCTCGGGCGCGTCGAGTTGCTCCCGCGTCGGCGGGAACTGGAACAGCGGCGCGGAGAGCACGAAGTCGAAGAAGCGCGACGAACTCGTGAAGAAGTCCACGAATGCCTGTGCGCCCTCGGTGTTCTGGCCGTCGTTGCGGACGAGGTGGCCCTCCATGTACGCCCACCACTTGTCCTGCGCCGCCCCGCTCGGCACGGGGAACGGCATCGGACTGAGGTTCTCGACGAGGTCGGGGCGGTTGGCCTGAATCGTGAGGATGGGGAGGCCGCCGACGCTGGCGATGGCCGCGGCGTTCTCCTGTTGGAGCGCGCCGATGGCGTCGCCCCACGCCCACCCCGAGCCGTTCGGCGAGTGCTCGGCCATCGACTGGACCCACTCGAACGTCTCGACGGCCGCCTGTCGGTTGTCGTCGTCGTCGAGTCTGACCTCGATGCCGTCGGAGGGGCCGCCGTAAATCTCAACGTCGTTCTGCCAGAGGTACTGCGTCATCTGGGTGTCGGCGTTGTTCGTCTGCCCCGACTGGACGACGTAACCCTCCATCGACTCGTTGGCCGATACCTCGCCGGCGGCCTCGACCCACTCGCTCCACGACGCGGGCAGCTCCGAGTACACGTCGTTTCGGTACCAGCCCATGAGCGGTTCGACCATCGCGGCCGCGAAGTACGACTCGCCGCCGACGGTGACCGGGTCGGGCAGGTCGTTATCTTGGACGGCCCCCGTGACCGGCGCGAGGACGCCGTCGCGCTGAAGTCGATACGCGTCCGTCGAGGTGTCGAAAAGCAGGTCCGGCGGGTTGCCCGCGGCGACCATCTTCTGCATCTCGGCGTCCGAGGAGGTTCCCTTCGCCGTGTAAATCATCTCGACCGTGTGGTCGGTCTCCTCCTCGAACTCGGCGATGATTTCGTCCATCACGTCCTTCGAGTCGCCACGGTCCGAGAGGTATCGAATCGGCTCGTTGGAGCCGCCGCCACCGCCGCCGCCGAGACAGCCAGTCGTCGTCACCGCCGCCGCGCTCCCGACCGCCGCGAGGAACGTCCGGCGCGACGACCCGCGCGTTTTCCGCCCGTCTCCACCACGAGAGTAATTCCCATCTATCATGGTAATTGCAAACAATACGTACACCGGTAGAGGCCACGGGAGTAGTGCCTACCCCTGTTGGCTCTTTATATCGGTTTCCGGATATCTGGTGACGTGTTTCAGGTGTACTAGGCGCTTAAAATTCGGAGCGCAGCGTGCGCCGGGGGCCGAGCCGGTCCGGTCGCGGTCAGGTGCTGTCGGGGTTCGCGGGCGTCGTCGCGTCGGCGAGCGCGTCGCTGAGGAGTTTCTTTTCGGCCCGTCGGAGGTGTTCCAACACGGTCGGTCTGCTCACCTCGAACGCCGCCGCGATTTCCTCGACCGTGACGCCCCGCGGCCAGTCGTAGTAGCCGCGTTCGAGCGCGTAGCCGACGACCTCGGCCTGCCGCTTCGAGAGCCGCGTCGAGGGGCCGACGAAGGGTTTCAGCCGCCGGAGTTCGACGGTCCCGAGCGACCGGAGGCCCGAGATGATAGCCTTGAGGTCCGCCCGCCGGAACACGACCACGTCGAAGACGCGCGAGCGACCGTAGAACTGGCTCATCCGCTGGAGCATCCCGTGGTTCTCTCGGATGACGGGGAGCGCGCCGGACGACCGCTTGGTGATGAGCAGTTGGTCGTCGCCGACGAGTTCGAGGTCGCTGACGACCTCGCTGGCGGCGAGCCGGTCGGCCATCTCGTCGCGGTGCTCCCCGGCGTCGACGACGAAGCGGATGTCCGTCTCGCCGAGCACCTCGCAGTTCGTCACGACGACCGGCCCGTCGACGAGGTCGCTCACGTGCGACAGCACGTAATCCTCGTTCAGTTCGAGGAGGATGGTCGCGCGAAGCATCGCTATCGAGACCTCCGGCTGTCGGAGCTGGACGGGCGTCCGAGACGGTCCTGTTCGACCACGGCTACCACGCCGATACGTCGCCCGCGGATAATAGCTGTATCCCGAGGCGGACGACCCGGCGTCCGCGACCCGCGCGGGTCACTCCTCGTCGGGCGACACCGTGATGACGGGAACCGGGGCGCTCCGAACCGTCTGCTCGGCGACGCTCCCGAGGAGAATTCTGTCGACGCCGCTCCGCCCGGTCGTCCCCATGACGACGGCGTGGATGTCGTTGCCCGCGACGTACTCCCGAATCGCCTCGCTCGGCGAGCCGTGTTCGATGGTTTCCGCGAGCTTCGTGACGCCGTGTTCGTTCGCCTCCTCGACGACCTGCGAAATCGCCTCGTTCGCGCCGCGCTCGCTCTCCTCGCCGGAGAGCATCGACCGCACGTCGAACCCGAGCGCGGAGTCGTCGACGACCGAGAGGACGTGGACCGTCGCGTCGAGTTCGGCGGCGAGCGCGAGCCCGTGGCTCGTCGCCCGCTTCGTCGAGCGACTCCCGTCGGTCGGGATGAGGATGCGGTCGTAGGGGAACGTCAGCTCCTCGTCGGGCTTCATGCGGGCGGTGAGCACCGGCCGGTCCGACAGGCGGACGACCTTCTCCGTGACGCTCCCGCGAAGCTGTCGCGAGATACCCTCCCGACCGTGGGTCGGCATCACGACGAGGTCGTAGTCGTACTCCTCGGCGTACTCGACGATGGTCGGTGCGGGGTTGCCTTGTACCACGTCGGTCGAGTAATCGACGCCGAGATTCTGGAGCGTCTCCGCCGCCTCCTCGACAACGCTCTCGCCCTCGCGTTCGAGCGCGTCGACCACGTCGTTCTCGACGACGGTGACGCTGTCGCGGGTCGTGTCGGCGACGAAGAGTAGCCGTATCTCCGCGTCGTCCCAGTGGGCGAGTTCGCTGGCGTGGTGGAGAACCGCGCTCGACGACGTGCTCTCGTCGACGGGCAGGAGGATGCGCTCGTACATGGCTTGTCATACACCCGGTCGCGGGTAAGTCCTTTCGCCGGGCGGCGTTCGCGGACCGCCCGCCGCCGGCGTCACGATCATCGGCGCGCCACACAGTTATCAGACGGCAGTGACAACCGAACGGTGATGGCACCGACGGATGAGTCACCTCGGGGCGGCGAAACGCGGCCGCGACGCAACCGGCGGCACCGACGCCAGCAGCGCGACGACGACGAGACCGGGGTCGACGCGTGGCTCGACGCGACGGTCTACTTCGGGCTCGGACAGCACCTGCTTCTGGCGCTGCCGATGCTCTGGGTCGCCTTCATGACCGTCTCGACCCCGGTGGCGGTCACGACCGCGGCCGTCGTCTCGCTGGCGGTCGCCTGTCTCGCCATCGGCGCGCTCCGGTTGGACGCCGTCTCGGTCGGCGCGCCGTGGCACCGAATCGAAGACAACGAAATCGGTCTCGGCCCCGACGCGGGCTACGGTTTTCTCGTCCGCCGGGCGGCCTATCTGAACGCGACGCTCGGCCTCGGGACGTTCCTCGGCGCGCGCGCCGACCTCGCCGGAGCGGGCTTCCTCGGCTCTGTCGTCGTCGCCGGCGGCGTCGCGCTCTGTGCGATGCTCGCGCTCCCCCGACTGCGCGCCGCGCCGGCCCGCACGTCGGCCGCGGCCGCCGGCGTCTACTACGCCGTCTCGCTCCTCGCGGTCGCGACGTTCCCCGGCGTGGCCGGCCTGTTCTCCCTGTCGCCGTCGGTCGCGCTCTGCGTGCTCGCAGTCGCGGTCGCCGCCGCGTTCGACGTGGCGACCGACCGGAAGCGTCGTTGACGGTCTGTCGGCTCCGCGGCCGTCGCACCGCCGTCCTCGGTCATCAACTTTTCAACCTCGCGCACCGACTCGTCGGGCATGACACTGATTCCGCGACCGGGATGCCCGCCCGAGGTGGCGCAGCGTGACTGACGCCGCGCTCGCCGCCGACGACGTGGCGGCGCTCCGAACGGCGGCCGACACCCTCCGCGGACGACGCGAGGCGGTCGACGACATCGGCCGCGAGGAGCTTCGGACGCTCGCGTCCGCCGTCCGCGACGTGACGGGGATTCTCGACCGCTACGAGGAGCGGGCGACCGACGACCTCGAAGGCTACGTCGAGTTCCGCGAGGCGCTGTCGGACCGGCTGGAGGAGGTCCCCGCCGACGTGCGCCACAGCGACGCCTTCATCGACGCCAACGAGTCGCTCACGACCGGCATCACCTCGTCGCTGTCGGCGTCCGACTTCGAGCAGGCCAGACGCGAACTGGACCCAGCCCGCGAGGAGGCGGCGCTCCTCGACGAACTGGACGAGGCGAGAGACGACTATCGGAGCGCCCGCCGGCGACTGCGGGAGCGCGCGGACGAACTCGACGCGCGAATCGACCGCCTCGAACGCGTGCGGGAACTCGGTGAGGCCGACATCGACGCGCCGGTGGACGAACTCCGCGACCCCATCGAGCGGTACGACGACGCCGTGACCGAGGCGTTCGACCGGTTCCGCGCCAAGTCATCGGCCCGCGAGGTGCTCGCGTGGCTGGCGGCCGCCGAGTCGTACCCGCTGGTCGGGACGCCCAGTCCCCCCGAGCGACTGCGCGAGTACCTCGAAACAGCCGCCATCGGGGACGAGACGATACCCACGCTCGTCGAGTACGCCGGCTACTCGCGGTCGAAACTCGACCACTACGTGGACGACCCGAAGCGATTCGCCGCGGCCGTCGGGACGAACAAACGGTTTCTGGAGACGCTCGACGCCGACCCGCTGACCGTCTCGTGGCCGCCGGACCCCGCCGCTGAACTCCGCTGGCGGACGAAAGAACTCGTCGCCGTCGTGAGTCGGTTCGCCGCCGACGAGACGGTCGCCCGCGCCCGGGAGGTCCACGAACTGACGTACGAGGAGTCGTACGACCGCCTCCGCGACGCCGCGGTCGCCCGCGCGGAACTCACCGAAGACCAGCGTGAGCGACTCCAGCGGGGCGTCGTCGAAGAGGAGTTAGCCGACGCCCGCGAGGAGCGCGAGCGGGTCGCTGACTGCCTCGACGCGAATCCGCCGCTGGACGACTGAGCGTCGCCCGGGGCCGCGGCGGCGAGACCGGACGCCCGACGGCGACAAAAAGCACTTACCCGACTCGGCGGAACTCCCGGTAATGCGTCTCCGGAAACTCGCTCTCCTTCTCGCGGTCGTCGGTCTCGTCTGCCTCCCCGCGCCGGTGTACCTACCCGCGCTCGCGGACGCGACATCGCCGCCGCCGAAAGTCTC
Organism: Haloferax sp. AS1; assembly: GCF_014530665.1. Lineage (NCBI taxonomy): Archaea > Methanobacteriati > Methanobacteriota > Halobacteria > Halobacteriales > Haloferacaceae > Haloferax > Haloferax sp. AS1. Next base: position 154,679 of record NZ_SPSA01000002.1, on the reverse strand, counting down.
GAACTCGTACCGGGCCGAGACGGTCTCGCTTGCGAACCAGTCGGACATCGAGACCATCGTCAACCGGCACGGCCGTTCGGTCTCGATTTCGGTACATCAGGTGAGCCAGCGGTACTCGGCCGGCGAGTACCGCGCGCCGAACGAGACCCGCGGGACGCTGGAGGCGGCGATGCGGAACGGGACCGCCCGGACGACGGCGGCCGGCGCGCAAGTCGACCTCCGCGCCATCGCGCGGAACAACACGTACGTCCACGACGCCTACGGCGAGCGCGAGCAGTACTACCGGCTTCGCGTGCGAGAGAACGGCTCGGTCGTCACGGCGCGAAACGCCACGCTCCAGCGTGTTGCGAACACCACCGTCGAGCGGAGCGCGTACAGCTACGCGAACCTCTCGCCGGCGGCCAGGGGGACGGTCGACAGCATCCTCCGGAACTCCTCGGACGGGGACCTCGGCTACCGGCCGCGGATGAACGACGCCTTCGTGGACCGCCTCCCGGCGCTCATCGAAAAAGAGGGCACGCGTTACAGCATCACCGCCTACACGCACGTCGACGACTTCGGCTTCGGGGCCGCGTTCGTCGTCGGCCTCGGCGTCGCGGGCGTCGGCGCGGTCCTGATTCTCGTCGGGGGCGCGGTGTACGCTATCGCGTGGTGGCGCGAGTAGCGAGAGAAAAGCGGGGTCGAACCGCGAGACTGCGGCGCGGTTCAGGTCAGTTCAGTTCGCGTCGAGGATTTCGACGTCGAAGACGAGCGTCTCGCCCGCGAGTTCGTGGTTGAAGTCGATGCGGACCACGTCGTCGTCGGCGTGGACGATTTCGCCGAGGCCGCCCTGCTGGGTCTGGACGTACAGGCCCTCCTCGGGCTCGTCACCGAGCACTTCGCGGAGCTGTTCGGTCTCGTGCTCGCGGACGAGGTCCTCGTCGTACTCGCCGTAGGCCTTCTCCGGCGGGATTTCGATGCTCTCCTCGTCGCCGACGGACATGCCGACGAGCGCCTCGTCGAGTCCCTCGATGACGGTTCCCGCGCCGACCTCGACCGCGAGCGGCTCGTAGTCGCGGTCGGGCTGGGCCTCCGCGAGACCCTCTGCCTCGGCCACGTCCTGACGCGACGTGTCGAAAACCGTGCCGTCAGGGAGCGTTCCGACGTATTCGAGCGAAACGGAGTCGCCGGTTTCAATCGTCATACCCCGTACTCGCTGCCGGAGACGGATAAGTGACCGCACTGCCGACGAGTATGTAATCTGGTTGTCAGAACGAGGCGCGCTCGTACTCTCGGCGCGCCACCGGAGCGCCTCAGAACAGTCGCCAGACGAGCGACCGGAGTTTGTAGCCCAGCGACCCGCGCTGGTAGCCGTTCCACCCGCTCATCCCGCCCGCGAGCGTCACCGCGTCGTACCCCTCCTCGCGGAGGAGACTCGTCGCCCGCTTGGCGACGATGCCCATCTTGCAGACGACGACCACGTCGCAGTCCCGCGGAATCTCGTCTAGCCGACCTCGAAGCGAGGCGTCGTCGCCCGACCGGAGGTCGTCGTAGACGGGGACGTTTCGGCTCCCGGCGGGTCCGTTCGCGTCGCTCACGTGACTCCCGTCGATTGCGCCGCGCCGGTAGTTCGACGCCGGTCGGATATCGAGGATGAACAGGTCGTCCCCGTCGTCGAGGCGGGCGTCAAGCTCGTCGGGACGAATCGTGGGCACAGGTCTCTCCACGTCGCTGGCGCTTCCGCGTCCCACCCGCCGAGACCGACGCCGTAGCTTGAACACGGCGGTCCGCGTAGCGCCCGTATGGAGTGGGACGAACGCTACCGGACCGGAACGTATCCGACCGACCCGGAGCCGTCGCCGGTGCTGCGGGCGTACCTCGACGAACTGCCAGACGGCCGCGCGCTCGACGTGGCGGCCGGCAGCGGCCGTAACGCGCTGTTTCTCGCCGCAAACGGCTACCGAGTCGACGCGCTCGACCAGTCGAGCGAGGGGTTGAGCATCATCGACGAGCGCGCCCGGGCCCGCGGATTCACCGACCGCGTGGAGACGATTCGGGCCGACGCGACGACCTACGAGTTCCCCGAGTCGACGTACGACCTCGTCACCATCAGCTACTTCCGGACGCTGGACCGCCTCGCCGACATCAAGGCGGCGCTGAAGCCCGGCGGCGTCCTGTTCTACCAGCACCACCTGCGGGCCGACCCGCCCGCGACGGTGGGGCCGAGCACCGACAGATACCGCTTCGACTCGAACGAACTGCTCCGCGCCTGCCTCGACCTCACGGTGCTGTACTACGACGAATCGACCGAACCGCGCGACGACCGGCAGTCCGCGACGGCGACGATTATCGCGCGGAACACGCGGGGTGGGGCGCAGTCGTACCCGCGGAGCAGAGTTTATAAGTAATAATTCTGAGAAAAGGTGTGCAGCGTGATTTGGGGAGAATCCGCAGTTGTACCGAGATGACGAGGAAAACTGTATGTTGTTTCTAAATCATTTAGACAGAGATTTCCCACATAAATCCGGGTGAGAGACGTATCTAATGTGTCTTAGAAGACAACCCAGAGTAGAGTTACAACGTTTGGGAGTTTGAAATTTTATTGACATGAGTTGTCAAAACGAATCCGGGCTTCGACTCCAACTCTTTGTCCGCAATATGATAGAAATCGTATATTAAATTACTCTCCCCTCGCCAGCCGTATCGGCACCGCAGTGAACCAGTATCACAGCCGGGTTCCTACGAGGAAAGCTTCTTCGAGTCGGGGCGGGACTGAGCAGCGACCCTAACCGGATTGGCCGGTGACTGATTGGGTTGCGCGTCGAATCGCCCCCCGTGGCGGTACGCCAACGCCGCCGCGCCATCATTCGGTCGGCTCCGTCCGTTCAATTTTTATCGCTCGGAGACGGTCATACACGAATGACCGTGTTGGATTGGCTCGACGAGCCGCGCATCATCGACACGCACGCCCATCAGCCGACCGCGGAGTTCCTCGAAGACGCCGGCGGGGAGATGATGCAAGACGCGGCGAACAGGTTCGGCGCGGAGATGGAGACGTGGAGCTACGAGGAGATGATAGCCGAGTACCGCGAGCACAACGTCGGGCGGGCGGTGCTCCTCGGGTGGGACGCCGAGACGAACACCGGAAACCCGCCGGTTCCGAACGACTACGTGGCCGAGGTCAGAGACGCGCACCCGGAGTTCTTCGTCGGCTTCGGGAGCGTGGACCCGCTGAAAGACGACTGCGTCGAGGAGGCGGTCCGATGCGTCGAGGACCTCGGTCTCTCGGGGTTCAAGTTCCAGCAAATCGCACAGGGGTTCGACCCGAGCGACGACGAACACAGGGCGCTGTTCGACGCCATCGAGGACCTCGGCGTGCCGGTCGTCTTCCACGGCGGGAACTCCACGCTCGGGGCGTGCTCGCCCGGCGGCCGCGGCCTGAAAATCAAGTACGGCGACCCGATGCTCATCGACGACGTGGCCGCCGAGCACCCGGACCTCCAGATTCTCATCGCCCACCCGGCGTACCCGTGGGAAAAAGAGCAACTCGCCATCTGCCAGCAGAAGGGCAACGTCTACATGGACCTCTCGGGGTGGCTCCCGAAGTACATCGACGAGCAGGTGCTTCACTACGCCAAGACCGTCTTGCAGGACAAGGTGATGTTCGGCACCGACTACCCGATGATTCGACCGGGGCGGTGGTTCGAGTCCTTCGAGGAGCACTTCGACGCCTCCGAGGAGGTGAAGCGAAAACTCCTCTGGGAGAACGCGGAACGGTTCCTCGAGTTATAGATATGTCGGATGCGCTAGTTCAGTAACATTCAATATGTGTTCCGAACGCGTTTTCGTATGGGGATTGGGACAGTCAATATTCAGATACAGTATCGTTGGGACGGGCGATGAAGTACGAGAACCGACAGCTTACCGCGAAGCAACAGGCAATTCTCTATAAAAAGAGAGACAACCCGAACTGGTCTAACACACGTATAGCAACCGCAGTGGGGTGCTCCGATTCACACGTATCAGAGACGTTGCGTAATTACGACCCGGACAAACTCAACGACGATGGAACAATCGCGGTACCCGTTGAATCGGAAAAGGAGTCCGCAGGAGGCAGATTGAAATGGGTGGTCGCGAGTCTATGTGTCCAGTTTTGGGGCATCATGTATGCGTTTGGCGGTCCAAATAGCGGCGCAGTAAGTGGAGACCAAGCAGTACTCGTGTTTCTCTTCGCGTGGATGGTCACGCCGGTCGTAATCTTCGCTGATGCCCAGTTACAACATGCTGAACAGGTGTCCAACCGGCCAAACAGAGTCGTGTGGCCAATAGCGTCATTTTTCATACCCGTTGTCGCATCACTGTACTACGTCGTGAAGCGCCTCTAAACTACTCAAACTCCGGCCGCCGTTTCTCTAAGAACGCGGAAACGCCCTCTTCGTGGGCGTCGGTGTCGTAGGCGAGCGTCTGGGCGTGGGCCTCGCGTTCGAGGCCGTCCGTCCACGACCGGCCGAGGTTCGCGTGTATCGCTTCTTTCGCCAGCGCGAGCGTCTCCGTCGGCTGGGCGGCGAGCGTCTCCACCGTCTCGCCCACGACGGCATCGAGGTCGGCGGGCTCGACCGCCTCGTTCACGAGGTCGAGTTCCGCGGCGCGCTCGGCCGAGACGAGTTTCCCGGTGAAGGCGAGTTCCTTCGCGGCGCGGAGGCCGACCAACCGAGGGAGCGTCACCGTCGCGCCCGCGTCGGGGACGAGTCCGACGTTGACGAACGACGCGCCGAAGCGGGCGTCGCGGGCGGCGTAGGCGAAGTCGCAGGCGGCGACGACGGAGGTCCCCGCGCCCACGGCGTCGCCGTTGACGCGGGCGACGACCGGCACCGGGGCGGTGAGAATCGCCTCGGCGACGCGGCCGAGGGTGCCGCGGACGCGCTCGTAGGCCTCCCGGGCGGTCTCGTCGCGCTCGGCCATCGCCCGGATGTCGCCGCCGGCGCTGAAGGCGTCGCCGTCGCCCGTTATCACCGCGGCGTCGAACGCCTCGGGAGAGAGCGCTTCGAGCGCCGCCGAGAGCTCTCGGGCCACGTCGGCGGTGAACGCGTTTTTCGCCTCGGGTCTATCGAACGTCACGGTCCGGACGCCGTCGGCGTCGTCGACTCGCATACCCGCGCTACGGGGACGCGGGGTAAATAACCTCGCCGGCGAACCGGCGGGCGAGTCGAGCGAGTCGCCGCGGTTCCGGTTCACGCGAGCAGCGCCCCGAACACCGACTGTTGCGCCCGGCGGAGCCGTTCGAGGAACGCCGACTTGCTGATTCCGAGTTCGTCCGCCACGTCCCGAGCCGTGATACTCCGGGGGAGGTCGAAGTACCCCATCTCGACGGCCGCCCGGAGGGCGGCTTCCTGCGCGGGCGTGAGGTCCCACGCTCGACCGATGGGCGATTCCTCGTCCGCCCGAAGCGGGTAGATGCGCTGGAGTTGGATACCGACGGTGCCGCCGGCCGTCTCCATCACGCCGCGGAGTACGTCGTAGCCGACGACCGCCCCGCGCATCGTCGCGCCGCCGTCGTCGTACCGCATCGACTCGACGAGGAAGCCGGCGTCGACGAGCTCGTGGACGACGCAGGGGTGTTTCGAGAGACAACGGAAGGTGTACGTGTCGTCGCCGCGGGTGACGTGGAGGTAGCGGATGGCGTCGTCGTCGTCGAGGGCCTCGGGGAGCCGGTCGTCCGCGGGAGCCGAAAAATGAAGCAGGACGTTGCCGTCGGCGCGGAGTTGCGGCGCGTTCGCGTCGACCGCGACGGGGACCGCGTCGGTCGCCCGTGCCAGCGGGCAGTCGTCGCCGTCGATGCGAAACTCGGCCACCAAGCACTCCGCTATCATCTGCGTGTGGGTACGCGACAGTGATATAAAAAGGCAGGCCATGGACGGGTCAATTCGTAAGTAGTTATAGATGATAGTTCCTGATAGACCAATGGACCTCGAAACCGTCAAAGAACGGGCGGGCCCGCGGCAGTTCGCTCCGAAAGACGACATGCCGGAGGAGTACCGCAAGGCCGCGACGCGGATGATTCAGTTCCACGCGAACAGCGAGGTGATGGGCGGGTACCTCGAAAAGCCGTTCATCCGGCAAGCGCCGAGCATCGACCGAAAGCTGGCGTTCTCGGCGAAGGTGCAGGACGAAATCGGCCACGCGCAACTGCTCTACCGCGCCGCCGAGTCCCTCGGCATCAAGACGCGCGACGAGATGCTGGACGAACTCGCCCGCGGCGACGGCAAGTTCCTCAACTGCTTCCACTACCCGATGGAGTCGTGGCACGAGGTGCCGATGATAGCGTTCTTCGTCGACGGCGCGGCCATGCACCGGCAGGCGACGCTCAAGAACACGTCGTGGACGCCGTACGCCCACGCGATGGACAAAGTGTGCTTCGAGGAGGGCTTCCACGTCAAACACGGCGAATCCATCCTCTCCGAGTTGATGAACGGGTCGAAGGCGACCCAAGAGAAGACGCAGGCCGCCTTCGAGACGTGGTGGCCGCGCATCATCCAGTTCTTCGGCCCGACCAACGACAAGTCCGTCCACAACGACTTCGCGCAGGAGGTCGGCCTGAAGACGAAGTCCAACGACGAACTTCGCGACACCTTCCTCGACACCTACGTCCCGAAAGCGGAGAAGTACGGCCTCGTCGTCCCCGAGTACCCGCGCATCGAGTACGACGAGGAACTCGACACCTACCACGTCAACGAGGACGACCTGAACTGGGACGAGTTCTGGACCATCGCCAAGAACGCCTCGGACGGGAGCCACGAGCAGATTAACTCCCGCGCAAAGGCGCAGGCGGCGGTCGAGTGGGTGCGCGAATCGATGCACAGTTGGGAGGGCGCGTCGGGGGCCGAAACCCCGCAGGCGGCGGACTGAGAACCATGATTTGGGAAGTGTTCAGACAGGACAAACCGGGAGCGTACCACAAACACTGCGGCAACGTCCACGCGCCGGACCGCGAGTTGGCGCTCCAGTTCGCGGCCGTCCAGCACGGCCGACGGATGAAGACCCACAGCCTGTGGGTCGTTCCGCACGACGAAATCGGTGAAATCGACGCCGACGAGACGAGCTTCGGCGGGACGACCGACAAGACCTACCGCTGGGCCACCTCGTACACGGACATCGAACCGGCCGCGCCGGAAGTCGCCGAAAGCGAGGCCGAGCAGGCCGACGTGGAGAAATCGCTCGAGGCGGACAGCTAACCATGCCCGACGCCCTCAATCCCGAAGACCTCGACGCCGAACAGCGCGCCGCGCTCGAAGAGCTGCTGTTCCGCCTCGCGGACGACGAGTACGTCCACGGCGAGCGCCTCATCGAGTGGCAGATTTACGCGCCGACGCTGGAGTCCGACCTCGCGTTGGCGAACGTCGCACAGGACGAATTCGGCCACGCCCGCCTGTGGTACGACCTGCTCGAAGAACTCGGCCACACCGAGGCGGAACTCATCTGGGAGCGCCCCGCCGACGAGTTCAGACACGCCACGCTGGTCGAACTCCCGTTCGCGGAGGGCGACTGGGCCGACGTGGTCCTTCGGAGCTACCTCTACGACGCCGCCGAGCGCCTGCGCCTCGACGCGCTCGTCGACACCAGCTACGCGCCGCTCTCCGACCGCGTCGGCAAGGTGCTGAGCGAGGAGCGCTACCACCTCGAAAACGCCCAGAGCTGGCTCGACCGCCTCGCCGAGGGCGACAGCCGCGACCGCGTGCAGGACGCGCTCGACCGGCTGTTCCCCCACGCACTCTCGCTTTTCGTCGAGCCCGAATACGAGGACGCAATCGTCGACAACGGCTTCCGGACGATGTCCACCGCCGACCTCCGCATCGAGTGGCTGGAGACGGTCATTCCGTACCTCGAATCGCTCGGGCTCGACGTGCCCGAACCCGACGAGGTCGAGCGCCCGAGCGCCCGCGGCCGCGACGGCACCCACACCGACCACTGGGACGAACTGGCCGCGGAGTTCCGACGGACGTACGAGGAGCTCGAAGCGCCCGAACCAGCGCGAATCGGCAGGGAGCGTGTCTGACGTGAGCGCCGACGACGGGGCCGACGCGACCGCCTGCGGCTACACGGAGTACGTCGACGGCGAGGTCCCCGAGGGCTTCCCGAAGACGGGCGTCGGAGCCACGGGCGTCGAAGCCGACATCTGGGACGCCCTCTACGAAATCGAGGACCCCGAGATGCCGGTGAGCATCGTCGACCTCGGCCTCATCTACGACGTTCGGGTCGTCGAGCGAGAGGGCGAAGACGGCGAGACGAAGACGCTCGGTATCGTCGAGATGACGCTGACGTACACCGGCTGTCCGGCGCGCGACTACCTCGAAAACGACGTGCAGTGCGCGATTCTGGCGGCCGGCGTCGACGAGGCGTCCGTACGGCTCCGGTTCACGCCGGAGTGGACCGTCGACATGGTGACCGAGGCGGGCCGCGAAGCCCTCCGCGAGTTCGGGCTGGGGGTGTGAGCGATGCGCCGCTTCGACCCAAGCACCGAGACGACGGGCGAGACATCGGGCGCGGAGTGCCCGTACTGCGGTGGCACGAACACCGTCCGCGAGCACCCGAAAGGGCCGGGACTGTGCCGGTCGATGCACTTCTGTAACGACTGTCAAGAGCCGTTCCAGCGGTTCGAATAACGTCGGCGGAGCGACCGGAGAAGAGCGGTTTTTTTCGAACGGCGTCCGCGGAGCGCCGAGGCGGTCACTCCGGGGACGGCGGGTCGAGGGCAGGAGCGTGCAGCGGAGTGCGGGGAGAGGGCCGAGCCGTTCAGCGAATTGCGAGCCGAATTCGCGGGCGAATCAGCCGAGGTTGAGGTTCACGTTCTTCGCCTGTGTGAACTCGCGGACGGCCTCGGCTCCCTGCTCGCGGCCGTGACCGCTCTGTTTCGTGCCGCCGAAGGGCGTCTGCGGAAACGTGACCGGGTACTCGTTGACGCTGACCATCCCGTAGTCGAGCGCGTCGGCGACGCCGTGGGCGCGAGAGAGCCCCTCGGTCCAGACCCCGGCGAGAAGCCCGTACGGCGAGTCGTTGGCGAGTTCGATCGCCTCCGTTCGGTCCGAGAACTCGGTGACGACGAGGACCGGGCCGAATATCTCCTCGCGGGCCACGGTCATGTCGTTCGTCACGTCGGTGAGAACCGTCGGCTCCACGAAGTAGCCGGTGTCCTTGTCCTCGGGGACGCCCCCGCCGCAGGCGACGGTCGCGCCCTCCTCGACGCCGAGGGAAATGTACTCCAACACGTCCTCGCGGTGGGACTCGCTGACGACCGGCCCCATCCGGCCGTCGTCGTCGATGCCGGAGCCGAGCGGGGTCGACTCGGCGCGCGCGACGATGCGCTCGACGAGGTCGTCGGCCACCTCCTCGTGGACGAGCAGGCGCGACCCGGCCCAGCACATCTGGCCGGCGTTCATGAAGATGCCGTAGTGGACGCCCTTGGCGGCGGCGTCGAGGTCGGCGTCGGGGAAGACGACGTTGGGGCCCTTCCCGCCGAGTTCGAGCGTGACCCCGGTCACGTTGGCCGCGGCGTCGGCCATGACGCCCGTGCCGACGTCGGTGCTGCCGGTGAAGGTGACGTGCGCCACGTCGGGGTGCGACGCGAGCGCCGACCCCGCCTCGGACCCGCTTCCGGGAACCACGTTCACCACGCCGTCGGGGAGACCGGCTTCCTCGGCCGCGAGGCCGTAGTAGAGCGCCGAAAGCGGCGTCTGACTGGAGGGCTTTACCACCGCCGTGTTGCCGCAGGCGAGCGCCGGCGCGAGACTGCGCCCCGCGAGTTGGAACGGGTAGTTCCACGGGACGATGTGTCCGGTGACGCCGAGCGGTTCGCGGGTCGTGTAGTTGACGCGCCGGCCGGGGACGGGGTTGTACTCGCCGGTCACCTTGTCGGTCCACCCGGCGTAGTAGCGGAAGGTGTCGACGACCATCTGGACCTCCATACCGGCCTCGAACGGCGTCTTGCCGTTATCGTGGGACTCGACGAGCGCTATCTCGTCTTTCCGCGCCTCGATGAAGTCGGCCATCGCGCGCAGTTTCTCGCCGCGCTCGGCCGCGCTCGTGGTCTCCCACTCGCCGCCGCGAGCGCCCGCCGAGTTCGCCGCCCGCACCGCGGCGTCGACGTCCGCCTCGCCCGCGCGGGCGACCTCGGCGTACGGCGCTTCGGTCGCCGGGTCGCGCGTCTCGATGGTCTCGTCCGATGCCTCGGCTACCCAGTCCCCGTCGATGTAGAGACCGGTCGGGCCACTGTATTCCATTACGAAATACCCTTTTCGCGCATAATATTAACTATTGTTGATTACTAACTCTGCGGCGGGCGGAGAACTCAACCGGTTTTGTAGACTCCCCTCGCGGTCGCCACGTGATTCCCGTCCGTCGCGTACACGTCCACGTCCACGGTTCCCACGTCGCCGCCGAGTCGAACCACGTCGGCCTCGGCGCGGAGGTCACCGGTCCCCGCGTTGAGATAGTCGATTCGCATATCGATAGTCGGGACGGGCTGGTCGACCTCGCTGACGAGCGCCGCGCCGCCGACCGTGTCCGCGAGGGTGAACGTCACGCCGCCGTGGGCCATCACCCGGTCGGCGTTCCACGACAGTTCCTCGCGCATCTCGACGCGACCCTCCGCGTGCCCGTCTGCGACCTCGGTGACTTCGACGCCCAACAGCCGCGCGAACGGCATGCTCTCGAAGAACTCCTCGATGTCCATGCCACTAGTTCGCACAGGTCCGTTAAGTTCGTTTCGTCGGTCGGCCCCGGCCGGGCGGCCGACGAGACGCCGAGGGCCGTCAGTCGGCCATCGAGACGCCGAGGTACCGGTCGAGCACCTCGTCGGCGGCCGCGACCTCGTCGGCGGGGCCCTCGTGGACGACCCGGCCCTTGTCGAGGATGTAGACGTAGTCCGCGGCGTCGAGGGCGACCTGTACGTTCTGTTCGACCAGGAGGATGGTCGCGCCGTCGTCGTTCAGTTCCTCGATTTTTCGCTGGACCTGCTTGACGACGGCGGGCGCGAGCCCTTCGGTCGGTTCGTCGAGCAACAGGAGGTCCGGCGCGGAGACGAGCGCTCGGGCGATGGCGAGCATCTGCTGTTCGCCGCCCGAGAGGTTCGCACCCCGGCTGTTCCGGTGGCGCGCGAGGTTCTCGAACTCGTCGACGATGGCGTCGACGGTCGGTTTTTCGGCGTCTCGACGACCGCCGATGCGGCCGATTTCGACGTTCTCGGAGACGGTCAGGCCGGGGAAGACGCGGCGCTCCTCGGGGACGAGTGCGATGCCCTCGCGGGCGGTCTTCTCCGGCGACAGCGTCGTGATGTCCGCCCCGTCGAAGGTGATAGTCCCCTCGGACGGCGGGACGTTCCCGAGGATGCTCCGGAGCGTCGTCGTCTTGCCGACGCCGTTGCGCCCGATGAGCGTGACGACCGACCCGCGAGGCACGTCGAGGTCGATGCCTTGCAGGACGCGGGTCGACCCGTAGCCCGAGACGAGTCCGCGGACGGACAAGAGCGGGTCGTCGCTCACGTCTCGACACCCCCGAAGTAGGCCTCGCGGACCTCCGGGTCCTCCGAGACGGCCGCGGGCGTCCCCTCGGCCAGTACCTCGCCGCGGTGGAGGACCGTGATGCGGTCGGACACCCGCATCACGAGGTCGATGTCGTGTTCGATGAGCAGGAGCGTCCGGTCCGACAGCACCTCGTCGATGAGGTCCATCGTGGCCCGCGTCTCCTCGGCGCTCATGCCGGCGGTCGGCTCGTCCAGAAGCACCATGTCGGGGTCGGTGGCGAGCACGATGGCGATTTCGAGCCGGCGCTTGTCGCCGTAGGCGAGCACGTCCGCGGGTTCGTCGCCGCGGCCCAAGAGACCGGAGCGGTCGAGCACGCGGTCGGTGTGCTCGTTCACGTCGTCGAAGGCGTCGCTTCGCCGGAGGTACGCTTCGACCGGCGTGAAGCCGCCTTCGCGGGCCGCCTGCGCGGCGAGGCGGACGTTCTCGCGGACCGTGAGCCCCGAGAAGACGTTCGTGATTTGGAACGACCGGCCGAGGCCGCGGCGCACGCGCTCGTGCGGCGGGAGCGCGGTCACGTTCTCGCCGTTGAACGTCACGGTGCCGCGGGTCGGCCGGAGCGCGCCGGTCAGGAGGTTGAACGTGGTCGTCTTGCCGGCCCCGTTCGGGCCGATGAGGCTCCGGAACTCGCCGCGTTCCACGTCGAGGGTCACGTCGTCGACGGCGACGAGCTTTCCGAACTCCTTCGTCAGGTTCTCGGTCCGCAGTATCGGGTCACTCACGGCGGTCTACCTCCGGGTCGGTGACGCCGGCCTGTTCGCCGACGCGGTCGCGGAACCGGCCGCCGACGGCCGATTCGAAAAGCGGGTGGTCCGCCACCGTCCGCGGGAGCGACACGAGCCCCCGCGGCACGAAGATGACGAACAGGACGAACAGCACGCCGATGACGAGCTGCCACTGGTCGATGTACGACGAGAGCACGTCCTCCGCGGCGACGAAGACGCCCGCGCCGAGCATCGGCCCGTAGAGCGTTCCCATGCCGCCGAGGACGGTCATCACGATGACCTCGCCCGAGTTTATCCAGTGGAGGAACGACGGCGCGACGTAGCCGTTGTTGGCGGCGAACAGCCCGCCGGCGAGCCCCGCGAGGCCGCCGGAGACGACGAAGGCGCGGCGCTTGTAGGCGGTTACGTCGTAGCCGATGAACGAGGCGCGCTCTTCGCTCTCGCGGATGGACTGCAACACCGAGCCGAACGGCGCGCGGATGAGGCGGCGGGCCAGCAGGTACGACCCGACCACGACGGCGAGGAGGAAGTAGTACTGGACGACGCCGCCGTCGAGGACGAACGGACCCAGGGGGACCGCGAACTCGCCGGGGTCGACGCCGAGGCCGGCGAGACCGTAGAACGCGTCGACGCCGAACAGGCCGTCGGAGCCGCCGGTGAAGTCGAACTTGAACACGGCGTTGTAGAACAGCTCCGCGAACCCGAGAGTTATCATGGCGAAGAACACCCCGGACACGCGTATCGAGAGGTAGCCGACGCCCCACGCGATGGCCGCGCAGACGGCGACGGCGACGGCGAGCGCGACGAACACCGACGGCGAGAGGTGCATGAGCGTGAGAACCGAGGCGTACGCGCCGACCCCGTAAAACAGCGTGTGACCGAGCGAGACGAGGCCCGCGTAGCCGAGCACGAGGTCGAGGCTGAGCGCGAACAGCGCCCAGATGAGGATGTCTTCGAGGAGCGTCACGGAGTAGGTGACGCCGGTCACCTCCGCGAGAAGCGGGACGACGAGGAGCGCGCCGACGCCGGCGTAGCCGAGTTTCGCGCGGGTCGCCGCGGACAGCACGCCGCCGCCGGAGCCGTGGAGGAGCGCGCCGTCGTGGTGGTCGCCCGCGCCGACGCTCGTGCCGAACAGCCCCGTCGGCTTGACGACGAGCACGGCAATCATGAGCAGGAAGACGATGAGTCCCTCCAGGAACGGCGCGTACGTCCGGGCGAACGTCTGGACGAGACCGACGAACAGACCGCCGACCACGGCCCCGCGGAACGACCCGAGGCCGCCGAGAACGACGATGACGAACGCCGGGATGATGACCGAACTTCCCATCGTCGGGCTGACGTTCTGGTACGCGCCGAGGACGATGCCGGCGACGCCGGCGAGCGCCGCGCCGAACCCGAACGTCAGGGTGTAGTAGCGGTCGATGTCGATGCCGAGGGTGCGGACCATCTCGCGGTCCTCGGAGCCGGCGCGGATTATCATCCCGAAGCGGGTGCGGTTCAACAGGAGCCACGTGCCGAGCGCCAGCGCCGACCCGAAGACGATGATGCCGTAGTTGTACAGCGAGTAGTTGAACCCGAACAGCGCGACCGGCTGGTCGAGAATCGAGGGGATCGGAAACGGCTGGGCGGACTTGCCCCACACCGACGTGATGAGGTCGTTGACGATGAGGACGAGTCCGAACGTCAGGAGGATGTGGTACAGCGGGTCGCGGCCGTACAGCCGCTTGACGGTGAGCCGCTCGATACCCATCCCGACGACGCCGACGAGGAGGGGCGCGACGACGAGCGCGACCCAGAAGCCCGCGCCGCCGAGGGGGCCGGCGATGGCGAACGCGAAGTACGCGCCGAGGGCGAACAGCTCGCCGTGGGCGAAGTTGATGACGTCCATGACGCCGAAGATGATGGAGAGCCCGGCAGCGAGCAGGACGTACACCATCCCGACGACGAGCCCGTTGAGGACCTGCTCGGCGACGGCACTAGCGACCGACATGCTAGAGCGAGCAGCCGAGTTCGCCGCAGTCGGGGAGCGCGTCCGCCCCGGCTATCATCCCGCCGAGTTCGACGGTCGCGGGACCGCTCCCGCCGTCCGGCGCGACGAGTTCGCCCGGCCACACCGGGTTCGTCGCCTGGTGGTCGCAGTCGCGGAACTGGTTCGCCCCGAGAATCGTGTCCATTTCGAGGCCCGGGAGCACCTCCTTGAGCTCCGCGGGGGCGGTCGACCCGGCCTCCGCGATGCCCCGCGCGGTCATCCGAACGGACATGTACGCGGCCCGCGCGAAGTTGTCCGGCAGGGAGTCGTACTCGCTCCGGTAGGCCTCGACGAACGACTGGTTGTCGCCCGTTTCGAGCGTCGGCAGGTAGCGGACCCCGCCGTAGGTGCCGTAGGCGGCCTCGCCGAGCGCGCCGCGGACGACCGAGAACGTCATCGTCGGCGACATGAGGTTCACGCTCTCTTTGAGCCCCTGACTCGCCGCCTGCTTGACGAAGTTGATGAGGTCGCCGCCGGTCATGCCGAGAACGGCCACCTCGGCGTCGGAGTTGGCGATTTGGCTGACGTAGGAGTTGTAGTTGGTCGAGCCGAGCTGCGAGCGGCTCCGGCCGACGACTTCGATGTCGTGGCCGTCGCGCATGCGGCGCTCGACGCGCTGCATCACCGACTCGCCGTAGGCGTAGTCTGCGATGTGGAACCACACCTTGGTGCCGAGGTTCTCGGCGGTGTAGTCGGAGACGGCTTCGGCCATCTGCGCCGTGTTCGTCTCGGCGCGGAACACCCACTCGTTGCAGTTCGACCCCGTGATGGGAACCGCGGCCCCGCCGGGGTTGTAGATAATCTCCTCTTCGGCCGCGAACTCGTTGAGCGCGAGCGCGACGCTGGACGATATCGCGCCCATGAGATACGACGCCCCGTCCTGTTCGACGACGGACTGCGCCTTCCGCCGGCCGGTCGAGGGGTCCGCCTCGGTGTCCTCGTAGACGCCCGTTATCTCCACGTCGATGTCCGCGTTCTCGTTGACGTGCCGTATCGCCAACTCGGCCCCGTTCCGCTGGCCGACCGCGAGACCGCCGTACGGGCCGGTCATCGGGCTAATCACCCCGTAGGTGATGGCGTTCGACCCGCCGCCCCCGCCGCCGCCGAGACAGCCGGCGACGCCCGTCAGCCCGGTCACGCCCGCCAACCCAGCCGCCTGTACGAACCGTCGCCGCGACGGACGCGGCCGTGCGCCGCTGTCCGCTGAACAATCGTCTCTCATGGTGTGTATGTTCACATGTAACATGAAAAACTTCACGTTTAAATGTTTGCGTTATGCCGACGACGAGAACGTCGCGTTCGGCCCTGAGCCCCCGGTTCGGTCCCTCAGGCGAGTCGCGGTCGGACCTCGTCGCCGAGTCGGCGGACGGACTCGACCATCCGGTCGGTGCCGATGCCGGGGTGGTAGGTGCGGAAGATGAAGTGGATGTCGTCGCCGAGCGCGCCGCGGTAGCGGTCGAGCTCCGCGACCACGTCGTCGGGCGTGCCGAAGATGGCCTGTGCTTTGAGCTCCGCCCGGCGCTCGTCGGACAGTTCGGGAACCTCGTCGCCGGAGAATATCTCGGCGTACCGGCGCTGGAGGTAGAGGTAGCCGTCTCTCATCGCGTCCCACGCCTCGGCCTTCGAGTCGCCGACGAAACCGTGTTGGAGGACGTATATCGTGAACTCACCGTCGAGTCCCTCGGCCTCCCGGACGCTCCGGATGTCCTCGACGCGCTTGCGCACGCCGTCGAGGGAGAGCGACGACGGCGCGCACCACGCGTCCGCCGTCCGGGCCGCCCGGCGAACCGCGGGCTTGGCCGCGCCGCCGAGCATGAGGGGCACGTCGTGTGCCGGTTTGGGCGTCACGTCGACACCGGTCGCACCCTCGTGAAACGGCGACTCGTGCGCTATCGGGCCGTCTGACCACGCGTCGCGGAGGAGGGAGACGGCGTCGGCGAGGCGGTCGACGCGCTCGTCTCGCGGAACGCCGAAGGCGTCGAACTCGCGGGGGTTCGAGCCGATTGCGAGGCCGAGCGTCGTTCGCCCGCCCGAGATGAGGTCGACCGTCGCCGCGTCCTCCGCGAGCCGAATCGGGTCGTACAGCGGCGCGAGCGCGATACACGTCCCGAGTTCGACCGACTCGGTCGCCGCCCCGAGCGCCCCGAGCGCGGGCATCGTCCCCGAGAGGTAGCCGTCCGGCATGAAGTGGTGTTCGGACACCCACGCGCTGTCGAGGCCCGCGTCGTCTATCTCCCGCCCGAGCGTCAGCATCTCGTCGTACAGGTCGGCCATCGCCCGGTCGTCGTCCGGCCGCCGCTGGCAGGTGAACAGTCCCGTCCCGAGTTTCATGACTCTGAGTTCGTACCTTAGCTATTAATAGTTAGGAACACCGAGTTCGTCGGAGATGAGTCCCGACGACTCGGCACCCTCGGATTCGACGACTGCGACCGCGACCGCGACGGAGCCAGCGCCGCCGGCCGCGCGCGTCGACCACGTGGGAATCGCCGTCGAGGACGTCGAGGCCGCCGAGCCGACGCTGTGCGCGCTCGGCTGCGAGCGCGTCCACCGCGAGACGGTCGCGGACGGCTCGTTCGAGTGGGCGACCTACGTCCTCGGCGACGCCTCCAGAATCGAACTCGTCGCGCCCGTCGACGGGGAGTCGTTTCTGACGACCTTCCTCGACGAGCACGGCCCCGGCCTCCACCACGTCACGCTGGAGGTGTCGGACGTCGACGCGATGGTCGCCGCCCTCGACGCCGCGGGCGAGCGTGTCGTGGGGTACGCGGTGGAAGACGGCTGGACCGAGGCGTTCGTCTCGCCGCGAAACCCGACCGGCGCGCTCTTTCAGTTGATGGAGTACCACGACGACTACGGCGAGAAGGGGGCCGACGACGCGTTGTTCGTCCGCGGCGAGCGGTTAGATTCGTGAGTCTCCGGGTCGGGGAGCCGCCTTACTCCGCGGCCGACTTCGTCTTGATGAGGAACTTCATGTCGCCTTCGAGGACGACCGTGCCGTCCTGCTTCGTCATCTCGATTTCGAGGACGACCAAGCCGGCGTCGTCGCGGCTCCCGAGGTCCTTCCGCTCCGAGACGACCATCGTCTGCGAGAGCGTGTCACCGATGAACACCGGGTTCGGCAGGTCCATGTAGTTCATCCCGAGGAAGGCGATGGCGGTGCGCTCGACGATGCCCGACCGGTACACGAAGCCGGTCGACTGGACGAACGTCATCGGCCCGTGGGCGATTCGCTGGCCGAACTGGGTGTCTTCCGCGTACTCGCTGTTCGTGTGGAGTTCGGTCCAGTCGCCCGACAGCGCGGAGTGCATCATGAAGTCCGCCTCGGTGACGGTGCGACCGACGCTCTGGAACTCCTTGCCCTCCTCGAAGTCCTCGAAGTAGTGCGGTTCGTAGCTGTATGCCATACCTCACCGTCACCGCCATCAGATAAAGTAGTTTACATACCTATCTTTCCTGACAGTCGGTGGCTACTTGGGGAGCGCAGGACGACGTGTGGTCGCATGTCGGAGCAAGACGACTACGCGGAGATACGGGAGCGCGCCTCGAACGACCCCTACTGCGGGCGCGTCGGCATCGACCTCGCCGAGGTCGATGACGGGTACGCGGAGACGACGCTGACCGTGGCCGAAGACCACCTGAACTTCCACGGGACGCCCCACGGGGGCGCGGTGTACAGCCTCGCGGACGCGGCCTTCGCGGCCGCCTCGAACAGCCACGGCGACGCCGCGTTCGCGCTGGAGACGAACATCTCGTACCTCGCGGCCGCCGAGGTGGGCGAGACGCTCCGCGCGGTCGCCCGGGAGACGCACCTCGGGGGACGGACCGCGGAGTACGAGGTCGTCGTCTCCGGCGGGGACGGCGAGCGAATCGCGACCTTTCGGGGGCGCGTCTACAAGCCCGGCGGTCGCTGACGACGCGCGTTACTGGCCGCGGTGGTCGTAGACGCGCTGGACCTTTCCGACCTCGGTGCGCGCGATGTCGCCGTACTCGACGAGGTGCAGTTTGTCGGGCGTAAACGAGAGCACGTTCGAGAGCCGCTTTTGAATCCGCCCTTCGAGGTCCGACAGCGACCCGTCGAACTCCTCGACCAGTTCGACCGTGATTTCGACCCGGTCGAGGCTCCCCTCGCGGCGGAGGTCGATGCGGTAGTGCGGCGCGATTTCGTCGAACTCGAGGACGACCGACTCGACCTCGCTCGGGTAGAAGTTCACGCCGCGGACGATTATCAGGTCGTCCGACCGGCCCGTGATGTTGTCCATGCGGACGCAGGTTCGGCCGCACTCGCAGGTGTCGTAGTCCAGCGTGGTCAGGTCGCCCGTCCGATACCGGAGGACAGGCAGCGCGTCCTTCGCGAGGGTCGTCAACACGAGTTCGCCCTCCTCGCCCTCCTCGACGGGGTCGCCCGTGTTCGGGTCGACCACCTCGGGGTAGAAGTAGTCCTCCCAGATGTGCAGGCCGTCCTGCGCTTCGCACTCGACGGAGACGCCGGGGCCGACGATTTCCGAGAGGCCGTAGATGTCGATGCCGGTCACGCCGAGTCGCTCTTCGATTTCGTTTCGCATCGGTTCGGTGCAGGGCTCCGCGCCGAAGATGACCGTCCGAAGCGGCAGGTCGCGGATGTCGATTCCCATGTCGTCTGCGACCTCGGCGAGATAGAGCGCGTACGACGGGGTACACGCGATGACGTCGCTTCC
This sequence comes from Haloferax sp. AS1, assembly GCF_014530665.1. Classification (NCBI taxonomy): domain Archaea; kingdom Methanobacteriati; phylum Methanobacteriota; class Halobacteria; order Halobacteriales; family Haloferacaceae; genus Haloferax; species Haloferax sp. AS1. The sequence continues at coordinate 135,679 of NZ_SPSA01000002.1, read as the reverse complement.
GAGGTCGGAGAGCAGTTCCACCTGTCTTTGGGTGTTGCCGCCGCCGATGGGGATGACCGTCGCGCCGAGTTCCTCGACGCCCTGGTGGAGGCCGAGACCGCCGGTGAACAGACCGTAGCCGTAGGCGTTCTGGACCACGTCGTCCGAACCGACGCCGGCCGCGACGAGACACCGCGCGACGGCCTTGCTCCACACGTCGAGGTCCTCGCGGGTGTAGCCGACGATTTTGGGCTTGCCGGTCGTGCCCGACGACGCGTGGACGCGAATCACGTCGTCCATGTCGGCCGCGAACATCCCCGTGGGGTAGTGGTCGCGGAAGTCCTCCTTCGTCGTGAACGGTAGTTTCGACAGGTCTTCGACGCTCTCGATGTCAGCGGGCGAGAGTCCGGCCGCGTCGAACGTCTCGCGGTAGAACTCGACGTTCTCGTACGCGTTCCGAACCGTCTCCCGCAGGCGACCGTCCTGCACCTCGCGGAGTTCCTCCCGCGAGGCGGTCTCCGTGCTATCGAATACCATATACGTTTGAACCCGATGATAGAATATGATAAAAATGATGCGGTCGCCCGACCGCACTGCGGGGCGAACCTATTTCGCGAGGGATACGTAATCGACTATCATGCGAGACGCATACATCGTCGGAGCGGGCCAATCGAAGTACGGCGCGTTTCCGGACGAGAGCTATCGGTCGCTGTTCGCGACCGCGTTCGAGGAGGCGCTGGGGAGCGCCGGCGGCGTCGATGCGGCCGATATCGACGAGGCCGTCGTCGGGTCGCTGGGCGTCGGCGGTCGGCAACTCGGCTTATCGGGACCGGCCGTGACGGAGCACGTCGGCCTCCACGGCGTCCCTTGTTCCCGAATCGAAAACGCCTGCGCCGCGAGCGGCTACGCGGTCAGACAGGCGGTGCAGGCGGTCAAAAGCGGGATGGCGGACGTGGCCCTCGCGGGGGGCTACGAGGTCATGACCGACACGAGCGGCGACGTGGCGAAGTACTGGCTCGGCGTCAGCGGCGAGACGGAGTGGGAGCGGCTCACCGGGACGACGTTCGCGGGCGTCTACGCCCAGATGGCCTCGGCGTACCTCGACGCCTACGACGCCTCGCCGGACCACTTCTCGAAGGTCGCGGTGAAGAACCACGCGAACGGCGCGAAGAACCCGAAGGCGCACCTCGGCTTCGAGTGCTCGCTCGACGACGCGCGGAGCGCGCCCGTCGTGGCCGACCCGCTGAATCTCTATCACTGCTGTCCGACCTCCGACGGCGCGGCCGCGGTTCTCGTCGCCAGCGAGGGCGTTGCCAACGCGTGCGACGACGCGGTCCGCGTCGCGGGCGTGGGTGCCGCCTCCGAGCGCGTCGGCCTCTTCCAGCGCGACAGCTACACCGCCGTCGAATCGTCCGAGCGGGCCGCCGCGGCCGCCTACGAGATGGCCGGTCTCGACCCCGACGACGTGGACTTCGCGGAGGTCCACGACTGCTTCGCCATCGCCGAACTGCTGGCGTACGAGGACCTCGGCTTCTGCGAGCGCGGACACGCGCCCGAACTGGTCGACTCGGGGGCGACCGAACTCGGCGGCGACCTGCCCGTCAACCCCTCCGGCGGCCTGAAATCGAAGGGCCACCCCATCGGCGCGACGGGCGCGGGGCAGGTCGTCGAGGCGTTCAAACAACTCACCGGGCGGGCCGGTGACCGGCAAGTCGCGGGCGCGAGCGTCGGCCTCACCCACAACGTCGGCGGGTCGGGCGGTGCCGCCGTCGTCCACGTCCTCGAAGGGGGCGCGCTATGAGCGCCGACGACCCGACTCGGACGACCCTCGGAATCGCCGGGGTCGGCGCGTACGTTCCTCGGCTGTACCTCCCCGCGTCGGCCTACCGCGAGGCGTGGGACAACGGCGGCGCACCGGGCGTCGACCGGGTCGCCGTCGCCGACGCCGACGAAGACACACTGACGATGGCGACCGAGGCGGGCCGGCGCGCACTCCGCGCGGCCGGGGTTGACGCCGGCGACATCGACCACCTCGCCCTTGCGACCACGACGCCGCCGAACGACGAGGAGGAAATCGCGGTCCGGCTGGCCTCGCTCCTCGGCGTCGACCCGTCGGTTCCGACCCGGCAGTTCGGCGGGAGTACCCGCGCCGGCGCGGTGGCGCTGGCGGCGACGGTCGAGGCGACACAGAACGTGGGTGACGGCGCGAGCAGTCCGAGGCTCGTCGTCGTCACCGACAGCCCGCGAGGAGCGCCCGAAAGCGACGAGGCGGCCGGTGCCGGGACGGGGGCGACCGCGCTCGTCCTCGCCGAAGACGGACCGCTCGTCGTCGACGCCGTGGGCGAGTTCGGTGACCCCGCACCCGGTACGCGGTTCCGAGGGTTCGGGAGCGCCGAGACGGAGTCCATCGGCGTCACGCAGTACGAACGCGACGCCTACACGCGGGCGGTCGTCGGGGCGGTCGAGGCCCTCGGCATCGACACGGCCGAACTGGACCCCGACGCCGTGGCCCTCACCACGCCGGACGGGAAACTCCCGTACCGCGCGGCCAACGCGCTCGACGTCGAACCGGCGCGAATCGCGGCCGGGACCGTCGTCTCGCGAACCGGTGACGCCGGGGCCGCCGGACCGGTTCTCGGACTCGCGTCGGCGCTCGACTCCGCGGGCGACGCGGGAGCCGACGAGTCGGGCGGCCGGTCCCCCGCGACCTCGGTACTCCTCGTCGGCTACGGCGGCGGCGCGGGGGCGACCGCGCTCGCGCTCAGCACAGAGGCGACAGACACCAACGCCGCCGCCAGTTCCGTCGTCCCGGTCGAGGCGGTCCTCGACGGCGACGTGGAGCTCTCGTACGCGGAGGCGCTCCGGCGGCGCGGGACCATCACCGGCGGGGAGCCGGCTGGCGGCGGTGCGTACGTCAGCGTGCCGACGTGGAAGCGGACGATTCCGCAGCGACACCGCCTCGTCGCCGGCGAGTGCGCCGAGTGCGGGGCGCTCTCGTTCCCGCCGGAAGGGGCGTGTCCCGACTGCGGGTCGCTCGCGGGCTACGACGACGTGACGCTGCCCGGAACGGGAACCGTCGAGGCCGCGACCGCCATCGGACAGGGGGGCGCGCCGCCGGAGTTCGTCGAGCAACAGCAGCGGGCCGGGTCGTTCCCGGTCGCCGTCGTCGCCTTCGACGGGCCGGGCGGCGAGGGCGGCGAGACCGACGAGCGAACCGTGAGCGCGCCCGCACAGGTCGTCCACTCGCCCGCCGGAACGCCCGCAATCGGCGACCGCGTCGAGGCCGTCCCGCGCCGCATCTACGAGCAGGAGGGCGTCGTCAGGTACGGCTTCAAGGTCGTCCCGGCCGAGGCGCGGCGGGAGTAATCGGTCGGGGGCGCGGGAGCAGAACCGGGTCATCGACACCGAAACGAGGGCAAACGATTATGATGGTTCCCGAACCCCTTTCGGTGATGCAAGTGAGTGTACTCGGCGCGGGAACCATGGGTCACGGCATCGCGCAGGTGGCCGCGATGGCCGGTCACGAGGTGACGATGCGTGACATCGAAGCGGCGTACGTCGACGACGGACTGGACGCCATCGAGTCGAACCTCCGGGGCGGCGTCGACCGCGACAAGGTGACGCCCGACGAGATGGCGGCGACGCTCGACCGGCTCTCGGGGACGACCTCTCTGGAGGCGGCCGTCACCGACGCCGACCTCGTCGTCGAGGCGGTTCCCGAAGACATGGAACTCAAGCGCGAGACGGTCGCGGAGGTCGAATCCCTCGTCGACGACGACGCCGTCATCGCGTCGAACACGTCGTCGCTCTCCGTGACCGAGATACTGAGCGCCCTCGAACGTCCGGAGCGCGGCCTCGGACTCCACTTCTTCAACCCGGTCCACATCATGGGGCTCGTCGAGGTCGTCGTCGCGGAACAGACGAGCGAATCGACGCTGGCGTTCGCCACCGAGTTCGTCGAAGGCATCGACAAGACCGCCGTCGAGGTCGGTGACTCGCCCGGCTTCGCCTCCTCGCGGCTCGGCGTCGCCCTCGGCGTCGAAGCCATGCGCATGGTGCAGGAGGGCGTCGCGTCGCCCGCGGACGTCGACACCGCGATGGAGCTCGGGTACAACCACCCGATGGGGCCGCTCGAACTCGGAGACGCGGTCGGCCTCGACGTTCGCCTCGACATCCTCGAATACCTACGCGAGGAACTGGGCGAGCGCTTCCGCCCGCCGCAGATTCTCAAGCGAAAGGTCCGCGCCGGCAAGCTCGGCAAGAAGACCGGTGAGGGCTTCTACGTCTGGGAGGACGGCGAAATCGTCGGCGCGTCCGAGGACGTGATGGACCGATGAGCGGTGACGAGCCGAGCGCCGATGACTCGCAGACAGACGACCTCCGCACCGACGGAGGGGAATCGACCGTCGAGTCGGTCGCCGCCGAGTGCGAGACGGTCGACGCCGTCGTCGACGACCGCGTCGAAGGCGTCGTCACCGTGACGCTGAACCGCCCCGACGCGCGGAACGCGCTCAACGCGACGCTCCGGGCTGAACTCAAGCGCGTCCTCGACGCCATCGAAGCGAGCAGCGCCCGCGTCGTCGTCCTCACCGGCTCCGACGAGGCGAAGGCGTTCGTCGCCGGCGCGGACGTAACGGAGCTCCGCGAGCGCGATATGCTCGAACAGCGCGAGGCGAGCAAGCGACCGCGAGTGTACGAACGCGTCGACGACCTCCGACAGCCGGTCATCGCCCGCGTGAACGGCCACGCCCTCGGCGGCGGCTGCGAACTGATGCAGGCCTGCGACGTTCGCATCGCCCACGAGCGGTCGAAACTCGGCCAACCCGAAATCAATCTCGGCATCATGCCCGGCGGGGGCGGCACCCAGCGACTCGCGCGTCTCGTCGGCGAGGGACACGCCATGCGACTCGTCCTGACGGGCGAGCTCATCTCCGCCGAGGAGGCCGCGGACATCGGCCTCGTGGAGGAGGTCCACGGCGACGAGACCTTCGACGAGCGGGTGTACGAACTCGCAGAGCTGATGGCGACGAAGAGCCCCGTGGCCCTGGAGTTCGCCAAGAAAGCGGTCAAGGCCGCCTCGCGGACAGACCTCGAACAGGGCATCGAGTACGAGGCGGAGCTGTTCGCCCAACTGTTCGGGTCGCCAGACAAGGACGAGGGTATCGACGCGTTCTTCGAGGACCGCGAACCCGAATGGCACGAGCGCGAGCGATAGACTCCTCAACCACGCCGTTCGAACTACTCGAACGGCTTCGAAACCGCCGCGACCGTCCGGCGAGAACTCGCAGCGCAGACACGAGCGCTAGTTTCACGCCGTGAACACGACACCGGGAGCGGCCCGCCCGCGAGCGAGTCCGAAATCGGGGGCGCAGCAGCAGAGGAGCGGCCGTTCCGCCCTTTCGAACGCGAGGCCGTAATCGAGCGACGCCGCCGCGTCGGCAGTCGCTATCGAGGCCGGCTCGCGCCCGAACCGAACACCGAATCTCGAATTACGGATAAACGACGGTTTCGGGGCGAACGAAGCCCAGCGACGACGTGTCCGGTCCACAGGGCAGCAGACGGACGGTTCGTCTCCCACGCCACAATCCGTGACAGGTGTAATTCTGTAATTTCTCGCGCCCCGCCGCGTTAATCTACAATAGTATAATAGGAATATAACCACATTATGTTCGAGTGGTTCGAACAGTAATCGTCGCAACCGAATCGTCGTCTCAGCTCCTCGAAAGCGTGATTCTCCGGCTTCGAACGGGAGAGTACTCGCTGAATGAGTTCGAACAGTTCGAACCGTTCCGCAGCTTCGGTTCGCCGGCGGGACGAGACACCGGGTCAGGAGAAGTTGAGGTTGATTTCGACCTCGTTGGCCGCGCCGAGGAGGAGGTCCGCAAGGTCGCCGGTCAGTCGGTCGCCCCGAAGCCGGTTCGAGGGCCCCGAGATGCTTATCGCTCCGACGGGACGGCCCTCGTTGTCGGTGACGGCGACGCCGACGGCGTGGAGTTTCGGGACGATTTCCTCGCGATTGAGCGCGAACCCGCGCTCGCGAATCGTCGCCAGCTCCTCGAAGAGCGCGTCGGGGTCGGTTATCGTCTGCGGCGTCTTCGCCGGGAGGCCGTGTCGGTCGACGATGTCGCGGACGCGCTCGTCCGGGAACGCCGACAGGATGGCCTTGCCGGCGGCGAGTTGGTGGAGGTACGAGCGCGTCCCCTCCCGCGCTGGCGTCCGCACCGAGTGCGCGCCGGCCGCGCCGTAGAGGTGAAACCCGCGGCCCTGCTCTTCTGTGACGCACCACACTTTCTCGCCGGTCTGCTCGGCGAGTTCGTCCAGTTTCGGCTTGGCCACCTCGTACAGTTGGTGCTGGTCGCGCGCGTAGATGCCGAAGTCGAGGAGCCGAAGGCCGACCCGGTAGCCGTCGTCGTCGGGGACGACGAACCCCTCGCGTTCGAGCGTCTTCAGATGCCGGTGGACCGTGCTCTTGGCCAATCCGAGCTCCGAGGCGAGCCCCGTCGGCCCCATCGGTCCCCCCGATTTGAGCTGTTCGAGGATACCGAGCGACGTGGCGGCCGTCGTCACCGGTCGGCGCTGTTCGTCGTCTGTCATCACCTATCTTCGGTGTTCGTTCGTGATAAATCTTGTTCGAACAGTTCGAACGGCAGTTCCACTCCCTCGAACGACTCTGACGGCCGCTCGAACCGCGAGTCAGCGATAGAGCAAAGTAACGTCCGATTGGATAGCAGACGTGCATGATTAAATTGGTGAATATGCTCGTCCGGGACGACGACTACACGCACGAGGAGTTCGTCGAGCGGTGGCGGGGGAGCCACGCGGACCTCGCGAGGGAGCTTCCGGGGCTCGTGAAGTACGCGACGAGCGTCCCGACCGACCCCGAACGGTCCGAGTACGACGGTATCGTCGAACTCTACTTCGAGGACATGGCCGCTCTGAAGGCGGCGTTCGACTCCGAGGTCGGTCAGCGCGTGAACGCCGACGCGGCGGCGTTCACCGACATGGAACGGGGACCGACGCTCTACGTCGAGGAGACGGTTCACCTCGACAGGTCCTGAATCCATGAACACGAGCGAACGACTCGTCGAGAGCCTCGAACGGCTCGGCGTCGAGCGAATCTTCGGCTACCCCGGCGGCCGCGTCATCGAACTGTTCGACCTGCTGCCCGAGTCGGACATCGACCTCGTGCGCCCCCGCGACGAGCGCGAGGCGAGCGTCATGGCCGAGATGCACGGTCGGCTGACGGGCGAACCGGGCGTCCTCGCCGGGCAGGGGCCGTGGATAGGGAGCCTCGGCCTCATCGGACAGATGGAAGCGCGCCTCGCCTCGTCGCCGATGGTCACCATCACCGAGGCCTCCGAGCGCGGGAACTACTCGACGCTCGCGCCCTACCAGCAGTCCCGCGGCGACTACGGCGGCCTCGAACTCCCGAAGATTCTCGACGCCGTGACGAAGGAACACTGGTTCCCGCGGACCCCGACCGAGACGGTTCGGAGCCTCCAACTCGCGTTCAAACACGCCGTCGCGGGTCGCCCCGGCCCGACGGCGGTCATCCTCGACGGCGACGCCGTCACCGAACCGTTCCCGGACGAGTCCGTACCGGCGGTCTGGGACGACGAAACGCAGACCAGAACGTGGACCGCCGCGCCGACGGCGCGCGACATCGCCGCCGCCGCCGAGGCGCTCGACGCGGCCGAGCGACCCGTCATCGTCTCGGGCAACGGCGTCCACGCGTCGGGCGCGTACGACGAACTCGCGGCGGTCGCCGAGACCTACGAAGCCGCGGTCGTCACCTCCTACCTCGGGAAATCGACGTTCTCCGAGACGCACCGCCTCGCCGGCGGCGTCATCGGCTCGTTCGGTCACGAGGGCGCGAACCGACTCGTCAGCGAGGCCGACGCGCTCCTCGTCGTCGGCTGTCGCATGAACCCGATGGACACCAACTGGCAGGCCCCCGACTTCATCCGCCCCGGCGAGCAGACGATTATCCACGCCGACATCGACCCGCGGAACGCCGGATGGGTCTACCCCGCCGACGTGGGGCTCATCGGTGACGCGTCCGAATCGCTGCGCGAACTCGCGGCCGCCGGCGGCACCGACAACGACTGGGCAGAAGACCGAGCGCGGGAGGCCCGCGAGTCGTTCCACGCGCCCGAGTGCGGGTCGGACGCCGCGCCAATCCTCCCCCAGCGGGCCGTCAAGGAAATCGAGCGCGTCGTCGACGAGGACACCGTCGTCACCGCCGACTCGGGGAACAACCGCTTTTGGCTGCTCAACTACCTCCAGGTGCCCGCCGTGCAGACGTACTACGGTTCGGGCGGCGTCGGCGGCATGGGGTGGGCGACGCCCGCCGCGGTGTCGGCCGCGCTGGCGACCGACAAACACGTCGTCGGCGTCGCGGGCGACGGCGGCTTCGCCATGACGATGACGAGCTTCGAGACGGCGGTCGAACACGGCGTCGCGCCGACGTTCGTCGTCCTCAACGACACCAGCCTCGGGATGGTCAGACAGATGCAGCACGCGCCCGACGACATCGCGGGCGTCGAGTTCCACGACACGGACTTCGCGCGGGTCGCGGAGGCGTTCGGCGCGACGGGCGTCCGCGTCGAGACGCCGGACGACCTCGGTGACGCACTGGCCGACGCGAAGGCGCACAGCCTCCCGACGGTCATCGACGCCCGCATCGACCGCGGTCAGGACATGGCCGCGACGCTCCAGTCGTCGTTCTACGCGTCGGTCGGGGGGCTCCACGAATAGCGCGCGGTGACGAGTCGGCCGTCTCGGCCGCGCTCGGTGGTCCGCGTTCGGGAAACACTTTTCTCGCGCGCAGGGAGAACTACGATAGCATGTCATTATCGACCGTGATGGTTACGGGCGGGACCGGTTTCATCGGCTCGTACGTCGCGTCGGACCTCGTCGCGGCCGGCCACGACGTGGTCGCCTACGACCGCTCGACCGACCCGCGCATCCTCGACAGACTCGGCGTCGCCGACGACGTGACGATACGCCGCGGCGACGTGACCGACCCGACCGACGTGTTCCGGGCGGTGCGAGAGACCGGCGCGACGCACATCGTCCACCTCGCGGCGCTCCTGACGACGACGGCGCGGGAGAACCCGCGGGCCGCGCTCGACGTGAACGTCCAAGGGACGAACAACGTCTTCGAGGCCGCGCGCGCCCTCCCCGAGCAGGTCGAGCGCGTCGCGTGGGCGTCGTCGGCGGCGGTGTACGCCCCGCCCGCGAACTACGGCGGCGACTTCGTGACCGAGTCCGACCTCGTCTACCCCGATACGCTCTACGGGGCGACAAAGGAGTACAACGAACATCAGGCCCGAGTCTACTACGAGGACTTCGGCGTCTCGCACGTCGCGCTCCGACCGACGGTCGCCTACGGCCCGTACCGCGAGACCGGCGGGTCCGCGTTCCTCGCGAACATCGTCGAAAAACCGGCGCTCGGCGAGCCCTTCAGCGTCGACTACGGCGACCAAGTTATCGACTGGCAACACGTCCGCGACATCGCGCAGGCGTTCCGCAAGGCGACGTTCGCGCCCGAAGACGACCTCACCCAACGCATCTACAACGTCCGCGGGGAGTTGGCGACGATTCGCGAGGCCGCGGAGACGGTCCGGCGACTCCTGCCCGACGCCGACCTCACGGTCTCCGACGAGGGCGAACTCCCGTGGACCCAAGAACTCGACATGACGCAGGCGCAAGCCGACCTCGGCTACGACCCGGAGTACGACCTCGAAGCCGGGTTCCGCGACTACGTCAACGTGCTTCGGAAGGGACACGGGTTGGAGCCGGTCTGAGCCGAGACCCGACGGGCCAAATCCGACCGCCGAAACGCCGCCGCGGAGCCGGTCACGGCCGCCGAGCGTCGTCGGCACCCTCGGTCACGGGACCGTCCAGCAGGTCGCGGATATCGTCGGGCGACAGCAGGTCGACGAGGCTCTCGCCCGAGTCGTAGCGCTCGCGCTCGTCGGGCGTGAGATACTCCGCGAGGTCGCGTTCTGTGAGCAGTTCCTCGAGTCTGTCGTCGAGGTCGTCCGGGTCGTAACCGGGGATGACCATATCACCGAACTGTCGCGAACTCCCTTATAACACGGCACGCGTCGCGTTTCCGACGAGTGCGGAGGGCGAGCCGCCCGCTCACTCCACGACGACGCCGTCGTCCTTCGCGTTCGGCGCGCCGACGACGAACACCTCGCCCGCCTCGACGCAGCGCAGTTGCCGAACCTCGTCGGGCGAGACGACCACGAAGTCGCCCGGTTCGAGGTCGAGGGCGTCGGTCTCCTCGCCGTCGTCGCCGGCGAAGGCGAGTTCGAACGCGCCGGAGAGGACGTGATACAGCTCTTCCTGTTCGCGCTGGTAGTGCATCGGTCCCGACCCGCCCGCGTCGAACGACCAGACCGACGGGCGCATCTTCCGCGGGCGAAGCTCGTAGCCGACGGCCTTGACTCGGGCGTCGGCGCTCTCCACGTCGTGCGGTTCGAGGTCAGCGAGGTTGACGTGTTCGTACATCGGCGCGAGCTACGAAGGGCGGGATTATAGCTGTGGTGACGATTGCCGTGGGAACTGCTGTCGCGCTACTGCGTCTGGGAGTACTCTTCGACCCACTCCTGTAAGCTGATTCCCATCGCGGCCTGCGTGATGGCGTTCGAGGACGCCGAGTTCGCGCTCTTGACGAGTTCGGCTTCGAGCGTCCGGGTCGGAATCTCACCGATAAAGTGGGGAATGGCGCGCTGGACCGCGAGCGGGCAGCCGACCTCGTGGGCGAGGGCGTAGCCCGAAAGCGAGTGCGGAATCTCCCCGCCGGCGTACTCCGGGTCGGGGTCGTCGAGTCTGTCGTCGTCCACGAAGTCGACGTACTCGTAGCACTTGCCCACGTCGTGGAGGAGGCAGGCCGCGCGGACCACGTCGAAATCAGGGTCCGCGCCGTGGAAGTCCCGCTGTTCCTCGGCGGCGCGGACGGCGATGCGGGTCACGCCGCGGACGTGCTCGACGTTCGTCACCTCGTGGATGTTCCACGCGTAGGGGATGTCTTCGATGTCGCGCCAACCGCCGCGGGCGAGACCGAGACACCAAGCTTCTCTGACCCTGTCGCGGAGGCCGTCGTCCTCGATGTCGTCGAGTTCGGGGAAGGCGGCCTCGACCTGCGCGCGGTAGTCGTCCGACATCGCTCAGCCCCCGCTCGCGTCTTTCTGAACCGTCTCGCGGCCGACGAACCGCGGACGGTCACCGATGGAGAGGAAGTTGTCGACATCTTCGCGGGGCGCGTTCGCCTTCGGGTGGTCGGGGTCGTAGTCGCGCGAGGACTCGTGGCCGAGGCCCGCCCGGAGCGCGTCGAGGCTCTCGAAGTAGAGTTCTGCGACGCCGTCGAACTCGGCGCGTTCGGGGTCGGTCGGGACGACGCGGGCGTACCGGACCACGCCGGGAATCTCGCGGGCGAGGGGGACGTGGGTGTTCGCCCAGTGGTCGAGGAACTCGTCGTGGCTCATGCCGTCTTTGCGGACGAGAAACGCCGAGTGCTTGTAGAGGCCCGTCGTGTCGCCGCCGGTCTCGTCTTTCTCGACGACCTCCTCGCCGATGATTCGAGGGCGTCGCTCGACGTCGAGGAAGTTGTCCACGTCGGCTCTCGCTTCTCTCGCCGTCCCCTTCGCCGGGTCGTAGTCGCGCGAGCCCTCGCCGCCGAGCGCGTCGTGGAGGGCGTCGAGGTCGTCGAAGTAGAGTTCCGCGAGACCGTCGAACTCGGAGGCCTCGGCGTCGACGGGGAGGACCGTCTGGTAGCGGACGACGCCCTCGATGTCGCGGGCGATGGGCGTGTGGTTGTCCTGCCAGTACGTGACGAACTCGTCGTGACTCATCCCCGCCTTGCGGACAAGCAGGGCTACGTGCTTGTACATGCGTACACCTGCCGATTCACGTATGAGACAATAAATCATGAGGTGTGTTCGCAACGCCCATCTACAACAAATTAATGTGATAGTCACGAGTGGTGGGCGTATGCCTTTCCACGAGCGGGGGTTCATGAGCGGGACCCGCGGGACGATGGCCGTCGACTGGGAACAGCGCATCGACGTAAAGCGGATGCGCGAGGAGCGGAAGGGCCGCGCCCTCTCGCGGATGCGCGATGCGGGTCTCGGGAGTATGCTCCTCATCGACGACCCGAACATCCGGTACGTGACCGGGTTGGCGATGACCGGCGGGTCGGGCGCGGACCACTACTCGCTGCTTCTGGAAGACGGCACGGTCGTCCACTGGGACACCGCCGACCACGCGAGCAACCAGCGGTACAACTGCCCGTGGCTGACCGACGTTCGCTACGCCTGTCCCGGACTGGGGAACGTCCCGCGGGCGTCCGGCCGCGACTCGGCCCGGTCGTTTCTCCTCGACAAGATGGCCCAGACCGTCGTCGACGCCCTCGACGAGTACGGCCTCGCGAACGAGGCGATGGGCATCGACACCGGCCACGCGGGGCTGCTCGACGCCTTCGAATCGAAGGGCATCGACGCCCGGCCGGCCGAGTGCGCGGCGGTGATGGAGGACGCCCGAAAGACCAAGACCGAGGACGAAATCGAGTGTCTGCGACAGGTCGCGGCCATCTGCGAGGCGGGCTTTCAGGCCATCGTCGAGAACGCGAAACCGGGCGCGCGGGAGTCGGAGGTGTGGGGCGACGCCGTCCGCGAACTCTGGCGGCACGGCGCGATGGCGCAGGGCGGCTACCTCACGTCGGGGCCGAACACGTGGCCGAAGCACCAAGCGAACACGACGGACCGGCTGATTCGCCCCGGCGATCTCGTTTACGCCGACTTCTACAACGTCGGCTACCTCGGCTACCGGTCGTGTTACTACCGGACCTTCTCGATGGGCGAGCCGACCGACGAACAGCGCGACGCCTACGAGACGGCCCGCGACAACCTCTACGCCGTCCTCGACGAAATCGAGCCGGGGAAGACCACCGACGAAATCGCGGCGGCGTTCCCGGACATGGCGGGCGAACACGCCGACTGGTACGGCGCGGGCGACCACTGGCAGCTGACGACCAACCACTGGGCCCACGGCCTCGGCCTCCAACTGTACGAAGTGCCGCTCATCTGGCGCGGCCTCTCGCCGGACCATCCCATCGAAATCGAGGCGGGGATGACGATGGCCGTCGAGACCCAGGAACCGGCGGGGAGACAGGGCGTCCGCGTCGAGGAGATGGTCGTCGTCCGCGACGACGGCGTCGAACTGCTCAGCCAGTGGCCCGTCGAGGAGATAACGACTATCGAGTACTGATTTCTGACACGACAGAGGAACAGTTCACAAATTTTGAAACTTGTGAAATTTGTTTTCTACATTCGTCTGAGCACAGTTTCAACAGACATCAGCTCGTCAGGAGAGATTACGGTTCGGAATATCGAACGAATAGTCAGTAGTGTGGAATATCTATAACGGCTGGGTACGGCGGGCGAGGATTCCCCGTGTCCCCGAGCCAGCGCCCAGCAGACCGGCCGACGCTACTCCGTCTTGCCGTCCTCGCGGTCCCGGCGGCGTGCGTCGGCGTCGCGGTCAGCGGGGTCGCCGTAGCCGCCGCCGCCCGGGGTCCGAACAGTGACGGTCGTCCCCGCGGGCACGTCGCGGGTCGTCTTCGACGGGACTTCCTCGCCGTCGACGAGGTTCTGTCCCGTCGCCCCGTCCTCGCCGCCGGCGATGCCGCGGGGCGCGACCCGCCGGCGCTCGGTGAGAAGCGAGACGGTCGCGTCGGCCTCGACCGTGACCGACCGGACGATGCCGAGGCCGCCGCGGAACTCGCCGCGGCCGCCGCTTCCCTCGCGGAGGCCGTACGCCTCGACGAAAAGCGGGTACTCGGCTTCCAGCGCCTCGACCGGCGTGTTGAGCGTGTTGGTCATCCCGACCTGCACGCCGTCCATGCCGTCGCCGCCGGCGCGGCCGCCGAAGCCGCCGCCGATGGTCTCGTAGTAGGTGAAGCCGTCCGACCCGCCGGCGCGACTGCCGATGGTCAGGTTGTTCATCGTCCCCTGTCCCTGCGCGGGGACGCGCTCGGGGGCCGCGTCGGCGAGCGCCGCGAACACCACGTCGGTCACGCGCTGGCTGGTCTCGACGTTGCCGCCGACGACCGCCGCGGGGGCGTCGGGGTTGAGGAGCGACCCCTCGGGGACCTCGACCGAGATGGGGTCGTAACAGCCCTGGTTCGGCGGTATCTCGGGGTCGGTGACGCAGCGAACGACGAAGTACACCGCGCTCTTGGCGACCGCGAGCGGCGCGTTGACGTTGCCGGCGACCTGGTCGGCCGTGCCGTCGAAGTCGAACGCGACGGTGTCGCCGCTGACCGTCGCGGTCACCTCGATTGGGATGTCGTCGTCGGTCACGCCGTCGCCTTCGAGCACGTCGCGGGCGCGGTACTCGCCGTCGGGCAGGTCGCGCAGTTCCGCGGTGACGCGGTTCCGGGAGTAGTCCATCACGGCGTCGAACGCCGCGAGAACGCGGGACCGACCGTGTTCCCCGACGAGGTCGGCCAGTCGCTCCTCGGCGCGCTCGTTCGCCGCGAGTTGCGCGCGGATGTCGGCGCGGCGCTCGCCGGGGTTGCGAACGTTGGCGAGGAGGAGCGACAGCACGTCGTCGTTGGTCTCGCCGCCGGCGACGAGTCTGACCGGCGGGAGTCTGAGCCCCTCCTGATAGATTTCGCGCGCGCCGGCGGGCATGCTGCCGGGCGTCATCCCGCCCACGTCGGCGTGGTGCGCCCGCGAGACGGCGTAGCCGAGCACCTCGCCGTCGACCGAGAGCGGCGAGACCATCGTCACGTCGGGCAGGTGCGTCCCGCCCTCGAAGGGGTCGTTGAGGACGAACACGTCGCCCGGTTCCGGGTCGTAGTCGAGGACCGTGTCAACGGCCTCGGGCATCGCGCCGAGGTGGACCGGGATGTGTTCGGCCTGCGCGACGAGGCGGCCGTCGGCGTCGAACAGCGCCGTCGAGCAGTCGCGGCGCTCCTTGATGTTCGGCGAGTACGACGAGGTGATGAGCACCTGTCCCATCTCCTCGGCGACGCTCTCGAACTGGTTGCGCATGATTTCGAGCGTCACGGGGTCGACCTCGGAGTCGCTCATTCGCCGTCACCCCCGCTGGTGAGGACGAGCGTCCCGTCGGCCCCGACCGTCCCGCCCCACGCCGGCGGCACGACGACGGTGCTCTCGTGCTGTTCGAGGATGGCCGGCCCCTCGACGGTCGTCCCCGCGCCGAGACCGTCGCGGTCGTAGACGGGCGTCTCGCGGAACGCGCCGTCGAAGAACGCCTCGCGGGTGTCCTTTCGGGCGTCGCCGCCGCCGCGGTAGGTCACGTCGAGGGCGTCGCGTTCGACCACGGCGGTCGCCCGGACGTTGACGAGTTCGACCGGGTCGTCGAGGCGGTAGCCGTAGGCGCTCTCGTGAGCCTCGTGGAACCGCGCTTCGACCGCCTCGGCGTCGAACGTCTCGCCGACGGGCACGGTCAGTTCGAAGCTCTGGCCGACGTACCGGAGGTCGGCGGCGCGCCGGACCGCCGCGTCGGCGGGGTCGGTCACGTCGTCGAGCGTGTCGGCTTCGAGGTCGGCGTAGGCGGATTCGACCGCTTCTGCGTCGAGGCCGGAAAGCGGTCGGCGGAGCGTCCGCACCGAGTCGTGTTTCTGGTCGGCCGCGAGCAGGCCGTACGCCGAGAGGACGCCGCAGGCCCGCGGAACCACCACGGTCTCGATGTCGAGGCTCTCGGCGAGCGCGGCGGCGTGCATCGGCCCGGCACCGCCGAAGGCGACGAGGCCGAACTGCCGCGGGTCGTGGCCGCGCTCGACGGTCACGGCGCGAATCGCTCGCGTCATGTTGGCGTTGGCGACGCGGTAGACGCCGCGAGCGGCCGCGAGCGCGTCGTCCAGTCCGGCGTCGGCGGCGAGGCCGGAGAGCGCGTCGCGGGCGGCGTCCACGTCGAGCGAGAGTTCGCCGCCGAGGGCGGAACTGCCGCCGATGTAGCCGAGGACGACGTTCGCGTCCGTCACGGTCGGCTCGGTCCCGCCGCGGCCGTAGCAGGCCGGACCGGGGTTCGCGCCCGACGAGCGCGGCCCGACCCGGAGCGCGTTGCCCGAATCGACCCACGCGATGGACCCGCCCCCCGCGCCGACGGTGTTCACGTCCACCATCGGCGTCTTGATGGGCCGGCCGTTGATTTCGGCGTCGGTGGTCCGCTCGACCTCGCCGTCGCGGACGAGGCTCACGTCGCTGGAGGTGCCGCCCATGTCGAAGGTGACGAGGCCGGCGAGGTCGCCGCCGGAGTCGGTCGCGGTCTCCGCCGCACCGACGACGCCCGCGGCCGGCCCGGACATCGTGGTCGTCACGGCGTGCTCGCGCACGGTCGAAGCCGGGGCGATGCCGCCGTTGGCCTGCATTATCTGGGGGACAGGGACGCCGAGGTCCGCGGCCCGCGATTCGAGGCGGCCGAGGTAGCTGTCGATGGCCGGCGTCACGTAGGCGTCGACCGCGGTGGTCGAGGTGCGCTCGAACTCGCGGAACTCGGCGAGCACCTCGTGGGACGCGGAGACCGGCGCGTCGAGTTCCTCGCGGAGCACGTCGGCGACGACGCGCTCGTTTTCGGGGTGCCGGTAGGCGTGCAGCAGCGAGACGGCGACGCTCTCCGCGCCGGCGTCGCGGATGTCGTCTGCGAGCGCCCGGACCTCCGACTCGTCGACTTCGGTCTGGATGCCCTCGACGGTCGCCCGCTCCGTCACCTCGAACCGGCGGCGGCGCGGGACGAGCGGGTCGGGCTTGTCCGCGGTCACGTCGTAGAGGTCGGGGCGGGCCTGTCGGCCGATTTCGAGCACGTCGCGGAAGCCCTCGGTGGTGACGAGCGCGGTCGTCGCGCCGTCGTCTTCGAGGAGGGCGTTGACCGAGACGGTCATCGCGTGGGTGAACGCGTCGACCTCGGCCGGGTCGATGCCGGCGTCGTCGCAGGCCTTCTCGATGCCGCGGACGACGCCGACGCTCTGGTCGTCCGTGCTCGGGACCTTCGCGGTGACGAGGCGGCCCTCGGGAGTCAGAAGCGCCACGTCGGTGAAGGTGCCGCCGACGTCGACGCCGATGCGGGTTTCTGCGTCCATCAGAACACCCCCATATCGGTCGCGACCGTATAGAGCGTTCGGAGGCCGAGCCAGACGACGACGAGCGTCACCAGCCCGCCGACGACGTTCTGGAGCGTGGAGTTGGCGTACGACCCGAGGATGTCGCGGTCGTTCATCACGTAGATGAGGAAGACGGCGACGATAGGAAGCAGGACGCCGTTGGCGACCTGCGCGAAGACGATGGCCTGCACGGGGCTGTATCCGACCGCGGAGAAGACGATGCCGACGAGTAGAATCGAGCCCCAGACGGCGCGGAACTTCGTGGACTGGAGGTCGGTGTCCCAGCCGAGCGCCCCCGCCGTCGCGTACGCGCCGGCCAGCGGGGCGGTCGTCGCGCTGGTGAAGCCCGCGGCGAACAGCCCGATGCCGAAGAACACCTTCGCCTGCGTGCCGACGAGCGGTTCGAGCTGTTCGGCCATCGTGCTCACGTTCTGGATGTTCGTCCCGACGGGGAACGCCGCCGCGGCGGTGACGAGAATCGAGATGGTGATGAAGCCGCCGAGGACGATAGACAGAACCGTGTCGGCCCGCGACTCGTTCAACTCCTCGGGGCCGGCCCACCGCTCTTGGACGCTCCCGGCGTGGAGAAAGAGGTTGTAGCCGACGACGGTCGTCCCGATGAGGCCGGTGATGAGGAACGCCGACCCCTCCGGGACGCTCGGGACGAACCCGCGGGCGAGCGCGCCGAGGTCAGGGCCGATGAGGATGGCGTCGATGAGGAAGGAGACGGCCATGATGGAGACGAGGCCGACCAGCGCTTTCTCGATGAGTTTGTACTTGCCGGACCACAGGAGGACGCCGGCGACGAGACCCATCGCGGGCCCCCAGAGGTTGGCGCTGATGCCGGTCAGCCCCTCCAGTCCGGCCGCGCCGCCGAGGATGTTTCCGGTCTCGTAGGCGGCCGTGCCGACGCCGATAGCGCTCACGACGAGGGCGATACTCAGTCCCGACAGCGCGGGGCTGTCGAACTGCCCCCGGAGGGCCTCCCCGAGACCCTCGCGGGAGACGAGGCCGAGTCGGGCGCTCATCTCTTGCAGCACGATAGTGGCGACTATCGAGAAGGCAATCGTCCAGACGAGCGCGTAGCCGAATCGCGCGCCCGTCACGCTCGCGGTCGTGACCGTTCCGGGGCCGATGAACGCGGCGGCGACCATCGCGCCCGGACCGATAGATTTCAGACGTTCGATGAAGTTCATGGTTCTACCTGTGAGGTGGATTGACGTATCAAACTCTGGTTGATAAATCCCGGTTGAGAACGCCGAGTACGGCGCGAAGAGCGCGTATGAAGGAGTATGAACGAGTATGAAGCTAGCGGCGGGCGTGGACCGACAACCGAGTCCGGAAACCAGCGTCCGAGTCCGGTCGGGTCCGCGCCGGACGCGGCCCTCACCGGACCTCGGTGAGAAGCACCTTCGAGACGCCCTCTTCGACCTCGATATCGAACGGGGACTGCTCGGTGCTGAGCGCGATGAACCGCGACATAAACCACTTGACGGACTCGGTGGGAAAGACGACGTGGAAGGTGTCGCCCTCGGAGGCGCGGACCGTGAGAAAGCCGCAGAACGACAGCCAGTCGAGGAGTTCAGCCAGCGACTCGAATCGGTCGCGATACTCGTGGGCGTGGAACGCCGCGACCCGGTCGATGGCGTCGAGAAACTCGGGGGCCGGCTCGCCGTCGTCGCCCTCCACGTAGTCGAGAAACGTGTGCAGGAAGTCCACGTCGAGAAGGACGTGCTCGCCGCTCGACAGCATCTGGTGGTAGGCTTCGAGGTTCGGCCCGGCGTCGGTCGTCGCCGCCTCGAAGTTGGCCGCGTAGAAGACGAGCGCCTCGCGGACGAGTTCGCTTTGGGCCTTGTCGGTCCGACCGGCGAGCCCGTCGAGCGCCGACTGAGCGTCCTCGTCGAGCGACACCGTGACGCGATTCGTGACCATGCGTGTCTAACTCTCGGTGGGGTTCTTAAGGGTGTGTAGATGACCGCCGCGAGTCGCGAACGCGTGACGAACGGCAGCCGGCTACTCAAGATGTGTGAAAATTTTAGAAATTGAGACGACGGCGACGGGTCAGTCCGCCGTCGCGGTGCTCGCTCACGCCGGCTTCGAAGCACTCCTCTGGCGAGCGGTCGTCGGGGAGGCCGTCGCCGTCGTCCTCGACGTAAAAACCGTCGTGGGTCCGACCGACGGTCACCGTTACCTCGGAGCCGCCGTGGTCGACGAACGCGTCGTTGACGTACTCGAAGCGGCCGCGCTCGTCGACGACGTACACCGGGTAGCCGAGCGCTTCGAGAACGGTTTCGTAGCGCTCCGCCCGGCGGGTCGCCCGGTGTTCGGAGACGCTGTTTTCGATGCGGTTGACGAGCAGTTCGTACTGCTCGGAGGAGGGCTGTTTCTGGAGGTAGTCGGTGACGCCCGCGGAGATGGCGTCGCTCGCGACTTCCTCGCTCCCCTTGCCGGTAAAGAGGATGAGGGGAAGCGAACCGTGGTCCTCGCGAACCGTTTCGAGGAGTTCGACCCCGGTCATCGCCGGCATGTCGTAGTCGCTGACCACGCAGTCGATATCGGAATCACGAACGATATCGAACGCGACCCTCGGGACCGAGCACGTCGTCACCTCGAACGAAGAGAGCTTTCGAAGATACGTCTCGCCGAGGTCCAAGAGCGCCGCGTCGTCGTCGGCGTAGACGACGCGAGGGGATTCCGAGGTCGTCATCAGTAGGAACCGAATAGCAACTCTCGCGGCGGCACATAGGTTCGACCTCTATAAATAGGGACCGGGGAAACACGGGTCAGTTTCGAATCTAATAACGAGAACCACGGCGCGACGGAGGCGACCGAGTTGGACGCGAACGAGTTGGACGCGACCGAGTCCGACCGGGTCTCGCTCGGCCGCCCGTCAGAACTCGCCGGCGACGATGTCGGTGACGCGCTCGCGGTCGAACAGCCGTTCAGCCTCGGGAATCTCGGGGTACGACTCGCCGTCGCCGTAGCCGGGCCACGCGCCGAACCGCTCGGGGAAGAGCTGTTTGGCGGTCATCTCCAACTGGAACAGGTTCATAATCGGGCCCTGCATCCCGTTGCCGGACGGGTAGTACCGGCCGTCGCGGAACGCGGGCACCTCGTCCGCGAGGGGGTTCGAAAGCACCTCGTCGCGGTTCGAGCGGAAGGTGTCTCCGAGCGCGGTCCCCCAGTACCGGAGGACCACGTCGGGCGCGGTCTCGACCATCGCCTCGTAATCGTACGAACCGTCCGACCCGGTCTGGGCGTCTGTCGCCGCAAACGCGTTCTGCATCCCGAACGGGCGGAGGTGCGCCCAGAGGTAGCCGTCCCCCGTAAAGTCGTACGGCCAGAACGTCCCGCCGGTGTCGGCGACGACCGCGAGCGACGGGCGCTCGGACGCCGGTGGGAGGTCGGCCCGTATCCGGGCGACGAGGTCGTCCCGGAGGGACCTGAACGCCCGGTAGCGCTCTTCCTCTCGGAACACCGCCGCGATGTGGCCGAGGTACTCCCAGAGCGTATAGTGCTCGTAGCGGTCGCGGCAAGGTTCGGGCGGGTCGGCGTTCGTCCGGCTGTAATAGTTGCCGAACCACGGACCCACGTCGGCCGCGATTGACGCCACCTCGTCTTCGGTCCAGTCGAACGAGGGACTCCGGAGCAGACACGGGTCGAGGAAGTGCACGTCGCTGTCCAGTTCGTAAAACAGCTCTCTGTCGAGGGCGTTCGGGTTCGACGCCGGCGTAACGCGGCCGAGTTCCTCCCACTCGAACTCCACTCCGTCGAGCGCGTCGTAGTAGTAGTCGACCGTGTTGCCGAACAGCTCCTTGTCGTAACCGATGCCGGTGATGGCGTCGCCGTGGCCGAAGGCGACCGCCGCGTCGGCCGAGACCGGGTAGTAGGTCAGAGCGCGTTCCGGCACGGCGTCGAACTCGACCTCACCGACCGGGGCCATCGACACCGAGTACGACCCGTCGCTCGTCTCAGTGTCCGGCGTCTCAGTCGCTTCTTCGGTATCCGTCTCAGTCGTCGAGACGGCGTCAGAAGTGGTGGTCGTCGCGTCGGAACCCCCGCCCGCACAACCCGCGAGGAGTCCCCCGCCGAGGACCGTCCCGCCGAACTTCACGTAGTCCCGGCGAGTCGGCCCGGACCGACAGTCATCGTTGTCTGCCATATTTTTAGGCCAGCCTAAAGAAACAAAACTGCTTCGTTTTAGGCACGCCTAAATACTTCGCTCGCGAGCGAGGAGTCGTAGATATGTTAACAATGAGTTGAGACGTATTGAGCGTGTTCCCCGTTACGGATTCCCTCCCCTGCGTCTCGACGGACAGTATCGAGCGGTTCCTCGCGGCCTTCCTCGTCGGACGCGTCGGTCGTGTCAGTCACGTTCGAGTCCTCCCATCGGCGGCGTCAACGTCGGCCTCGGCCCCGGAACCGGGGACCGAACCGAGTTCGGTCGCACACCACTGACAGAACGCAAGCGACGGGTCGGCGGCGCGGCGACAGTTCGGACAGACCCGGCCGTCGCGGCTCTCGGTCCGCTTCGACGCGCGGTTCTGGACGCGCGCGACCACGTACGCGTCGAGAGTGGCGAGGAGGGTAACGACGAACAGCGGCGCGGCGCTCCAGAAGTCGCCCGCGCCCTGCAAGTACATCGCAACCGCGTCGGGACCGCTCAGAGAGCCGACGCCGAGGAAGACGGCAGCCCACGCGAACGCGCGCTTCCAACGGCGGAGATACAACTGTCCGAGCCCCGCGACGAACGACGAGAGGAGCGCGGCGAGAAGCGGGCGTTTGACTGCGCGTTGTTTCATATATTGAATTTCTGTTCAACCACGTATAGCGGTTCGGGTCACCGAACCGCGGTACCGCTACCGGTAGTTTAAATATTGAATTAATATTCAACAGCGTCGTGGGCACACGATGAACGACACAACGACGCGGAGATATCTCGCGATTGGCGGACTGAGCGCGGTGCTCTCGCTTTTCGTCCTCCCTATCGCGGGGTTCGTCTCGGTCTACACCGGCTACAAAGTACACGGACACACGAAAAACATTTACAGCTATCTGCTAGCCGGAGCGGGGTCGCTCTCGGTGCTGTTCTGGGTGGCCTTCCTGGTTCGGCTCTGACCGCGGTCGGCGGCGAGTCATCCCGCCGCCCGCGACGACCCGAAAGCGACACTTCCGTCGAACGCGAACCGCCGGGATATGACGCAGGACGGTCGCGCCGAGGAGTTGGAGCCGGCGAAGCGACGCATCATGGAGGCGACGTACAGGGCGCTACAAAAACACGGCTACGGCAACCTGACGATACAACACATCGCCGACGAGTTCGAGAACAGCAAGACGCTCCTGTACTACCATTACGACGGGAAAGACGAGCTGTTGGTCGACTTCCTCGACTACGTCCTCGCGCAGTTTCTGAACAGCCTCCCTCGGGGGGACCGCACGCCCAAAGAGGAACTCGAAACGCTCGTCGACACGCTCCTCCCCGAGACGCTCTCCGAGGAGGCCTACCGGCTCCAACTGTCCATGTTCGAACTCCGGGTGAACGCCCCGCACGACGAGGGCTGTCGCGAGGAGTACCGCCACGTCGACGCCGAGCTCACGGAGCTGCTGCGGGACATCCTCGTCCGCGGCGTCGAGGCGGGCGAGTTCGACGTCGACGACCCAGAGGCCGAGGCCGAACTGTTTCTCTCGATTCTAACTGGGACGCGCGCCCGCCGGCTGACGGTGTTCAAACCCGACGAGTCAATCGAGCCGCTCCGAGCGGCCATCCAGTCGCACATCGACCGCATCTCGGCGTAGTCGCCGCCGGGTCGGCCGCCCGGGTCGCGGTCGCGCCGGTTCAGGCCAGTTTACCGCCGTCGACGGGGAGCGCGTGGCCGTTGACGAACGACGCGTCTTCGGAGGCCAACCACGCGACGGCGCTCGCAATCTCCTCCGGTTCCGCCATCCGTCCGAGCGGCTGTTCCGCGGTGATGGCCTCGACCGCGCCGGGGTTCGCTTCGAGCGACCGCTCGACCATCGGGGTTCGGACGACGCCCGGACACACCGCGTTGACGCGGACGCCCTCCTCGGCGTACCGCACGGCCGCAGACTTCGTCAATCCGACCACGCCGTGTTTGCTCGCGACGTAGGGTTCGCTCCCGTCGGCGGCGAGTCCGGCGATTGACGAGGTGTTGATAATCGCGCCGCCGTCGCCCTCCATCAGCGCCGGAAGCTCGTGTTTCATGGCGAGCCAGACGCCGGTAAGATTGATTCCGAGCACTCGGTCCCAGCTCTCCCGCGACTGCTCCGGAAGCGGGTCGTTGTCGCCCTCGATGCCCGCGTTGTTGTGCGCGATATCGAGGCCGCCGTACGTCTCGCGGGCCGTCTCCACCATCGACCGCACGTCGTCGGCGTCGGTGACGTCGACCGCGACGAACGTCGCGTCGCCGCCGTCGGCCTCGATTTCGGAGACGACCTCTCGCCCGCGCTCGGCGTCGATGTCACCGAGCACCACGTTCGCACCCTCGGCGGCGAGTCGCGTAGCGCTCGCCCGCCCGATACCGCTGCTCGCGCCGGTCACGACCGCAGTCTTGCCGTCTAATCGGTCTGCCATACGTTGTTGAATATTTTGTCAATATATAAACTATGGGGTGGGAGAACGGCGTTCGAGAATCGCTCGTCGCCGTCCGTTCCGCCGAGAGGTGAACCCTTATTCGCCCGGCGTCCGTCGGTTCCGACCATGACACCGCGACCGTCGACCTTCTCAATCGTCGCCCGCGACCCCGAACAGGACGCCGTCGGCGTGGCCGTCCAGTCGAAGTTCGTGAGCGTCGGCTCCGTCGTCCCGTTCGTCAGCGCGGACGCCGGCGCAATCGCCACCCAGAGCTTCGCGAACGTCGCCTACGGCCCCGACGGATTGGACCTCCTGCGCGAGGGGCACTCGGCCGAGGAAGTCGTTTCCGAACTGACCGACGCCGACGACGAGGCTCCGAGCAGGCAGGTCGGCGTCGTCGGAGCCGACGGGAGCATTGCGGCGTTCACCGGCGACGAGTGTTTCGACGTGGCCGGCGACGTCCAAGGCGACCACTACACCGTTCAGGGGAACATCCTCGAAAACGAGGCGACGCTGGACGCGATGGCCGAGGCGTTCGAGACGACCGACGGCGGGCTCCCGGAACGTCTGCTCGCGGCGCTCCACGCCGGCAACGACGCCGGCGGCGACAAGCGCGGCGAGCAGTCCGCGGCGATGTATATCGCCAAGCCCGAGGGCGGCTACGACGGCGGCAACGACCGCTGGGTCGACGTGCGAGTCGACGACCACGACCACCCGATAGCCGAACTCGAACGCGTGTTCAAGCTGTACGACATCACGCTCTTGGAGCGCGAAGCGCCCGCCGAAACCATGTCGCTGTCGGGCGAGACGGCCGAAGCGGTCCTCGAAACGCTGTCGGTGCTCGGCTTCTACGACGGAACCCCGAGCGGCGAGTTCGACGACGAGGCCGTGGAGGCGCTCGAATCGTTCCGGGGCATGAACAACTTCGAGAACCACTCGCTTGCGGTCCTCGAAGACGCCATCGCCCGCGGCTGGGACGACGTTGCTGGCGGGGAGACAGCAAGCGAGGGCGGGACGGCGAGAGAAGACGACGCGACGGACGAACTCGACGGGGAGACGAAGCTCATCGAGGCGATTTGGCAGGGCCTCAGCAGGCTCGACAGGAAGTAGTTCAAAATCAGTCTCGTCGGTCGGAGTGTGTTTCATTCGTCGAAGCGCGCCGGATGGGGTGGCGTTGGCGGGTCACCGCGGCGCACCGACAGGGCCGCGCGGGGGAAGGAAGTCCCGCTCAGCCGAGGAGGTACTTGAGCGCGGGGCGCTGGCGGACGAACTCCATCTTCTCGATGATGGCGTCGAGGCCGAGGATGCGGCCCGCCGCGAGCGTGCCGACGATGACGAACATCATCAGCCCGAACAGGTCGCCGTTGACCACGCCGTGGCTCCAGTCGGCGTTCCCCAGGTAGAAGAACACCATCAGGACGCCGCCGAAGAAGGCGGCGAGCCGGACGAGTGCACCCACGATGAGCCCGAGACCGATGAGAGCCTCACCCCACGGAATCATGAAGTTCGTGAAGTCGAGGAGCCACGGGGTCGCGGCGGCCCACGCGAAGAAGCCTTGGAGCGGCGAGGCTGCGGGGGCGTTCGCGAGGTAGCCCGCGGCGCTGAACGGCTCGCCGACGATTTTCGTCACACCGGCGTGGAGGAACCAGTAGCCGGTGATGAGGCGAGTCAGCACGAGCACGTAGCCCGTGACGCCCTGCGAGTAGTCGAAGTCGATTCTGTTCCCCAGCATCTCGATTTGTGCGTTAGCGGCCATTGTCTTTCACCTAACAGGTGAACGAACGGCCGCCGAGAGCATATAAAGGGGTCGTGATTTCCGAGTCTAAGGAATCGAGAACGACCGAAAGAGAGCGCCTAACACTCAGCGCCGGGCGATGAGGTCGCGCGAGATGTCGGCGCGCTCGTAGACGGCTCCGTCCTGCGCGTCGGCGAACGCCTCGGCGTCGCCGTCGTCGGAAAAGGGGACGAAGTCGGGACCCATCGACCCGTTGACATCGGTTCCGACGACGTAGACGAGGTCGTCCATCGGCGCGAACGCGTCGGCGTCGAGGTGCGCGGAGATGAACGTCTGGCCGCCGTCGTCGAACAGGTCGTACTCGACAGTGCTGTAATCCGTGAGGTAGCCGCCGGCGCGATTCCACCCGTCGTCCTCGCGGTCGAGCGCGTAGGAGAACGTCTCCCAGGCGCTACAAAACCGCGCCGGGTTGTCGTGACCCTCGGGGCTGTGGTCTGCGTAGAACAGTTGCCCGGCGGGGCCGGGGTGCTGGTCGATGACCATCCCGCAGGCGTCGCACTGCTCGCCGCCGGTCAGTGCGACTGCCTCGGGAGCGTCGCCACCGCCGTCGGTTCCGAGACCGCCCAGACACCCTGCGGTGGCGGCGACGCCCGCGACACCGACGGCAGACAACACGGTTCGACGAGCGACGGTTCGGTCGCAGTCGTGGCACATACGCCAAGCTAGTTGGGGGGTGCTCAAATGGTGATTGGTGCGGAAAACGAACCAAGCGCCGGACGTGTGGTCAGCCCGTCACGTTCCGTCCGAGTCGAGGACGCCGTGGCTCGGCACAGTCGCCACGGGGTCCGCGGTCCGCGCCCCCGGCGACGCGTCGCGCGTGCGTCAGTCGGAGCCCGCCGAATCGGTCGTCGTTCGGTCCGTCGACCGCGTCACGAACTCGAACCGCGCGCCGCCCTCGGCCGACTCGGTGAGCGAGACGGACCAGCCGTGCGCATCGGCGATGTCGCGGACGATTGCGAGACCGTAGCCGGTTCCCCGCGGCATCGTGGTGTAGCCGTGGTCGAAGACCTGCTCGCGGCGCGTCTCGGGGACACCGACGCCGTTGTCCGCGACGTAGAAGCCGGCGCGGTCGTCGAGCGCGCCGACGCGGACGGCGAGCGGGTCGTCGGGCGGCGTGTCGCCATCCGCGGGGTCGTCGGGGGTATCCCGACGGCTCGTCGAGCCGTGTTCCACAGCATTCCGAAACAGGTTCTCGAAGAGCCTGAGCAGGCGGCCGTCGTCGCCCTCGACGACGAACAGTTCCTCGCGGACGAGCGTCGCGTCACCGGTGTCGACGAAGCGCCACGCGTGGTCGACGACGCGCGCGAGGTCGACGGGTTTGGCGTCGACGACGGGCGTCCGCTGCCGGGCGAGGTCGAGGACCTCCTCGACCAGTTCGGACATACGGTCGACCGCGTTGGCGGCGCGTTCGAGGTGCGCCCGCTCGCCCGACTCCATCCCGAGGTCGAGGTAGCCGGTGGCGACCGCGAGGGGGTTACGGAGGTCGTGGGCGACGATGGAGACGAAGTCGTCGAGCCGCTCGTTGGCCGCCGCGAGGTCGGCCTCGCGGTTCCGAAGCTCCTGTTCGCGGACGGTCCCCGAGAGCGCGGAGGTGACCGTCGAACCGAGGAGTTCGAGCAGGTCCTCGTCGACGTCGAGGAACGCGCCGTCGTCGTCGGTCGAAACGACGAGCAGGCCGTGGCTCCCGAGCGGGACGCGCAGGACCGACTTCCCGTCCGACTCGGGGGGGAGAAGCCGGTCGTCGACGTCGGCCGCGTCGACCCGGCTAACGGCGTCGGACTCGAAGCCGCCGGGGGCGGTCTCGATTGGCGTCTCCGAGTCGAACTGCTCCGCGGTCGAGGCGGCCGGCGACAGGGCTCCGCGGTCGTCGGCGAGCCAGACGGCGGCCGCGGCGTCGGGCACGAGTTCGGGGACGATATCGACCGCGAGCGCCGCGACCTCCTCGACGCTCTCGGTGAGGATGAGGTCCTGCGTGACCGCTTGCAGGGTCCGGAGGCCGTCTTCGAGTCGCGCGCGGTTTGTGACGTCGATGGCGACGCCGAGGAGCTTCGACACCTCGCCGTCGTCGAAGACGGGCCGGTACCACGCGTCGTACACCGCGCCGCGGTACTCGATGCGGGTGTCGACCGCCTCGCCCGACAGGCCGCGGGCGATGGCGTCGGTGGCCGCGGGTGTGTCGTCGTAGAGGTCGAACGCGGAGCGACCGACGACCTCGCCGGGTTCGCGGCCGAGCGACTCCAGTCCGGCCCCTTCGGACATGGTGAACACGCCCTCGGCGTCGAACGCCGAGAGGATGACCGGGAGGTTCTGCAACACCGTTTCGAGGCGCTGGTTGGTCGATTCGAGGGCCTGCAAGTAGCGCTTCCGCGTCGTCACGTCGCGGAAGTAGACCGACAGCCCCGACGGCGAGGGGTACGCGCGGACCTCGAACCAGCCGTCGTACGGCTCGGAGTACGTCTCGAACGTCACCGACTCTTGGGTCCGCATCGCCTCGTGGTACTTCTCGTACAGTTCGGCGCTGTCGGGCGACGGAACGAGGTCCCAGATTCGCTCGCCGAGTTCGGGCTCTCTGACCTCGTTGAAGACGTCTCGCGCGCGGTCGTTGAGGTAGACGAAACGCCAGTCGGTGTCGAGCGCGAAGAAGGCGTCAGTCATGCGTTCGAGCAGTTCGCCGCGCTGGGTGGTGGCGACCTCGCGGTCGGTCACGTCCCGCGGGATGCCGACGACGCCGGTCACCGCCTCGCCGTCGCCCGCCGGCGAAAGGGAGAGTTCGAACAGCCGCGAGACGCCGTCGGCGTCGACGAATCGAACGTCGAGGCGTTCGGTGACGCCCTCCGAGAGGACTCGCGAGACGGCGTCGCGGTAGCGCTCGTACTCGTCGGCGGGGAACAGCCCGGCGTCGACGAGCGACTCGAACCGCTCGCCTCGGAGCGTCTCGGACGCGCGCCCCGTTATCGCCTCGATTCGGGGGTTCACGTACTCGACGCGGCAGTCCTCGTCGAGGACGAACGCGCCGTCTTCCATCGCCTCGACGATGACGCGGTAGCTCCGCGTCTCGGCGGGGCGGTCGTCGGCGTCCCGGTCTAAGACCCCCCGGACCGACTCGACGAGGGCCGCGTGGGAGTCGTCGGTCTCGTCGCGGACCAGGTAGTCGTCGACACCGAGCGAGACGGCGCGGGCGGCGAGCGCCTCGTCGCCGGCGGCGGCGTAGACGACCACCGGAGGCCCGACGCGAGCGTCGCCGGCGGCGGTGACGAGCGCGTCGAGGTCGAGACCGTCAGGGAGGTCGGCGGCGGCGACGAGACAGGAGACAGTGCGCTCAGCGAGTGCCGAGCGCGCGGCCGCGGCGCTCTCGGCGCGCTCGACCGGGCGCTCGAAGGCGTCCCGGAGCGTCGAGACGACCGGACCGGAGACAACGCCGTCGGCCGCGACGTAGAGAATCGCGCCGACGGAGGTGCCCCCAGCACTCGGGGGAAACATGTTAGAGACGAGATATGCAGAGGGCCAATAATCTTGCGGGCGAAGCGGCCGGACCGCCGGAGGAGACGGCGGTGGGACGAGACGGGCGTCGGGTCGTCGAATCGCAGAGTCGCCGTCAGCAGTTATCCCTGCCCGACCATCCGCTCTTCGTCGTCCCACTCGCGCTTGCGGAGTTCGTACTTCTGAATCTTGCCGGTCGCCGTCTTGGGAATCTCCGCGACGAACTCGAACTCGCGGATGGCCTTGTAGCCCGCGAGGCGGTCGCGGGTGTACGCGGTCAGTTCCTCGGCGGTGACGCCGGGGTTCTCCACGTCGCCGTTCGCGGGGACGACGAACGCCTTCGGCGTCTCGCCCCATTTCTCGGACGGCGCGGGGATAACCGCCACGTCACCGACGGCGTCGTGGTCGAACAGCGCGTCCTCCAGTTCGACCGAGGAGATGTTCTCGCCGCCGGAGATGATGATGTCCTTCTTGCGGTCCTGAATCGCTATCATGCCGTCTTCGTTGACGACGGCGAGGTCGCCGGTGTGGTACCAGCCTTCGAGGCGGTCGTTGAACGCGTCGTGGGTCTCGTCGGGCTTGTTCCAGTACTTCTCCATCACCTGATTGCCGCGGACGACCACCTCACCGATAGTGGCGTCGTCGCGCGGGACCTGTTCGCCGTCGTCGTCGACGACGCGCAGGTCGGTCCCGAGCGGGGCGACGCCCTGCCGCTGTTTGAGCGAGAAGCGCAGGCCGCCCTCGTCGGGGATGAGGCGGTTCGCGTCCGAGGTGGCGATGAGCGGGCCGGTCTCGGTCGCGCCGTACAGTTGGGTGAACTCCCAGCCGAACTCGGACTCGGTGTGGCGAATCGTCGCGCTCGGGGCGGCGCTCCCGGCGGCGGTCACGCGAACCGGGTTGTCGCCGGCGTACGCCGGGTCGTGTTCCTCGGCGTGCTCCCGGAGGATGGATAGCACGGTCGGCGCGCAGCAGAAGAACGACACGTCTTCCTCGGTGATGGCGTCGAACACCTGCTCGGCGTCGACCCCGCGGGTGCAGACGTGTTTCGCGCCGCGGCCGGTGACGGCGTAGATGTGGCCCCAGCCGTTGACGTGGAACATCGGGAGCGTCCAGAGATACACGTCGTCGTCCGCGATGTGGTGGTGAATCGTCACCAGTTGGGCGTGGAGCGACTCGGTGCGGTGGGTGCGGCAGACGCCCTTCGGGTCGCCGGTCGTCCCCGAGGTGTAGTTGATGGTGATGAGTTCGTCCTCGGACATCTCGGGGCGCTCGTAGTCGTCGGCGTCGGCCTCGTCGAGGAACGCCTCGAAGTCGAGCCAGTCGCCGTCGACGGCGGCGGGGTCGTTCGTCACGAACACCTCGGCGGGCACGTCGTCGCGGACGGCCTCGATTTTCCCCGCGTACTGGTAGTCGGCGTAGACCACGGTCGCGCCGGAATCCGACAGCAGGTACTCGTAATCATCGGTCGTGAGGCGGTAGTTCAGCGGGACGTGGAGCGCGCCGCACTGCATCGCGCCGAAGGCCGCTTCGAGATGGTAGTGCGTGTTGGGGTCGAGCACCGCGACTCTGTCGCCTTTCTCGACGCCGCGGGATTGCAGCGCCGCCGAAAATCTGTCCACCCGCTCACCGAACTCCGCGTAGGTGAAGCGCTCGCCGTCGACGCCGACGACGGCCTCGTAATCGCCGTAGTACGTCCGGGCCCGGTCGAGAAAGTCCGTCACGAGTAACTGTTTCTTCATTCATGATAGACCGGGCGGGCAAGTGAACTAAACGCACCACTTCCGGCAACATTTCACGCGGCCGACGTGACCACCACAGTATGACGGGGAACGTCGTTGAGGGGGTCGAACGCGCCGCCCGGACGCGACGGGGGCGCGCCCAGCCGACGGCGAAACGAACACCTTTGAACCGCGCGGCCCTGACTCCCGGCAGATGACGACGCCGACCCTCCTCGTCGCGGGGACCGCGAGCCACGTTGGCAAGAGCACCGTCGCCGCCGGGCTCTGTCGCCTGTTCGACGACCGCGGCCTGTCGGTCGCGCCGTTCAAGGCCCAGAACATGAGCAACAACGCCCGAGCGGTGGCGACCGCCGACGGCGACGGCTTCGGGGAAATCGGCGTCTCGCAGTACGTGCAGGCCCGTGCCGCGCGGGTCGCGCCGACGACCGACCACAACCCCGTCTTGCTCAAGCCCCACGGCGACGGGGCGTCGCAACTGGTCGTCCACGGCCGGGCGGCCGGCCTCAACACCGCGAGCGACTACTACGCGACCCACTGGGAGGACGCCCGCAAGGCGGCGGTCGAATCGCACCGTCGGCTGGCGAGCGAGGCGGACGTGGTCGTCGCCGAGGGGGCCGGCTCCATCGCCGAGATAAACCTCCACGACCGCGATTTGGCGAACATCGAAACCGCCCGCTTCGCCGACGCCGACGTCCTCCTCGCGGCCGACATCGAGCGCGGCGGCGTCTTCGCCAGCCTGCTGGGGACGCTCGAACTCCTCCCCGAGGACGTGCGCGACCGCGTCGTCGGCGCGGTCATCACGAAGTTCCGCGGCGACCCGAGCCTCCTCGAACCGGGGGTCGACGCCATCGAGGAGCGAACCGGCGTGCCCGTCCTCGGCGTGCTGCCCTACGACGACCCCGGCCTCCCGGAGGAGGACAGCCTCGCGCTCCCCGCGGCAGGCGAGCGCGCCACCGTCGGCGACGACGACGGCGTCGCGGCCGAGCACGCGGTCACCATCGGCGTGCCGCGACTCCCGCGCATCTCGAACGCGACGGACTTCGGCCCGCTGTCCGAGACGCCGGGCGTCCGGGTCGCCTACCTCCCGCTCGACGCGACGCTCGACGGGGTCGACGGGGTGGTCCTCCCCGGAAGCAAGAACACGGTCGACGACCTGCTCGAACTCCGCGACGCCGGCTTCGACGACGAACTCGCCGGCTTCGACGGCCCGGTCGTCGGCATCTGCGGCGGCTACCAACTGCTCGGCGAGCGTATCGAAAACGCCGACATCGAGGGCTCGGGAGACGACGAGACGGTCGCAGGACTCGGCCTCCTGCCGATAGTCACGCGATTCTCCCGCGACAAGCGGGTCGAACCCGTCTCCGTCGAGTTCGACGGGGCGGGGCCGTTGGCCGGCGCGACGGGGACCGTCGACGGCTACGAGATACACATGGGCGACAGCCGCATCGTCGGCGGCGCGACCCCCGTTTCGGGCGACGGCGCGGCGCTCGGGAGCGTCGCGGGGACGTACATCCACGACCTGTTCGCCAACGACGCGCCGCGGAACGCGTTCGTGGACGCCATCTACGAGTCGGCCGGGCGCGACCGACCGGCGACGACGACGGGGACGGCGGGAGCCGACGCGGACGCCGACGAACCGGGTGCCGGCGACCCCTACGACCGCGCCGCCGCGCTCGTCGCCGACAACCTCGACGTGGCGGCGCTCTGTGACTCGCTCGGACTAGAAGAGTAGGGGAGCGTCGAGACGACGAGCCAGCCGATTAGTGACCGGCCGCCGACCCGGCGTCGGCGAGCCTGAACTGCCCGAACCGACCCACGAGGACGACCGCTCCGGCGATGACGGTGAGCGCGCCGAGCAGGAACGGAACCGTCGCGCCGTACTGCGGTCCGAGGTAGCCCGCGGTGATGGGCGCGAACGCGCCGCCGACGAATCGGAGGCTGTTGAACGCGCCCGAGGCGACCGACCGGCCGTGCGAGGAGATGCCCATCGCCAGCGTGGTCAGGTTCGCGTTCAGGACGCCGCAGAAGAGTCCGCCGACGACGACGAGCGCGGCGAGCGCTGCGGTGTCGCCGTTCGAGAGCCACATCAGACACAGCGTCGCCGCGAAGGCGACGAGCGCGCCGACGGTGACTTCGGGCGTCCCGAACAGCCCGTTCAGCCGCGAGGAGAGGACGGCGGAGCCGACGACGACAAACAGGCCCCAGCCGAAGAACACGAGGCCGATTTGGAACGCGCCGAGGCCGAGGACGAGCGGCGTGTACGCGAGGAGCGTGAAGAAGCCGAAGGTGTAGAGCAGTCCGACGGCGGCGTTCGTGAGCACGCCCGGGTGTCGGTACGTTCCGAGCACATCGCGGAGTCCCTGTCTATGCTCTGCTTCCGGTTCGTCGACCGTGAGGACGACGAGGGCGAACGCGACGACCATCAGGGCGCTCGCGCCCGCGAAGGGCATCCGCCACGACTGCGCTCCCAGCACGCCGCCGAGGAGCGGGCCGCAGGCGATACCGAAGCCGAGGGCGGCCTCGTAGAGCGTAATCGCGCCTCTGGTGTTCGCGGCCACGCCGACGATGATGGCGAGCGCGGTCGTGGTGAAAAGCGCGTTCCCCAGCCCCCAGAAGCCGCGGAGCACCGCGAGCGATTCGATGGTGGAGACGAGGGCGCACGCCCCCGCGAAGACGGCGACGGTGGCGAGACCCAAGAGGAGCGTCCGCTTGCTCCCGATTCGCGTGGCGAGCGCGCCCGCAATCAGGTTCGCAAGCCCCATGACGAGCAGATAGCTCGTGAACAGGAGTTCGACCATGAAGTGCGAGGCCCCCAGTTCGCGGGCGATGCCCGGAAGAATCGGGTCGACGACGCCGATGCCGAGAAAGGAGACGAACGTTGCGAGTGCCGTTGCGAGAACGGCCGGGTGGAAATCACGAAGACCCATGTCGTGTCGGAACGTCAGCCGACGGATTAATCTATCGACTATATTATACGTGTGTGTCTCTCGTACCGTGGTATCCCAGTCACAAACGCTGCGGCAACACTCTCCGGGAGAAGAACCACAGCAGTCGATAGAGACGATTTCTGACACGTATGCGCTCTCGGTCGAATCGAAAAAAGCGACGACCACACCAGCACCGACCGCACCAGCACCGACGCGTCCGGGAGTCGGCGCAGGTAATCGTCGTTTCGGACGGTCGCCAAGGGCCACGGGCGAACACCTTCGAAACCGGGACGCCACCGCCGTCAGTCCCAGCCGGTGACACGCGCGTAACCACCTGACATCGCCGTCAGCGAGCGTTTAACATCCGATAGGCGCTACACGTTGTCGTCGGAGCACCCATCGACTCCACCACCACACTCACACATGTCTCAACAGAAATCCGACTACGTAGACGACGCTGACATCGACGCCGACCTCGACCAGCTTCCCGACGACGAGACCGTCGAAGCGACCGTCGAGAACCTCGAAGCGAGCGGGTTCGACGTCGTCGTCGTCGACACGGCCGACGAGGCGCTCGAAGCCGTGCAGTCGCACATCCCCGCCGGCGTCTCCGTGATGAACGGCCACTCGACCACCCTCGAAGAAATCGGGTTCGACGACTACCTCAGCGAGGGCGACCACGAGTGGGAGAGCCTGCCGGACCAGATTTGGGGCATCGACGACGACGCGGAGCGACAGGCCGCCCGCCGCGACTCCCAGACCGCCGACTACTTCCTCGGCGGCATCAACGCCATCGCCCAAACCGGCGAACTCGTCGCCGCGGACCTCTCGGGGAGCCGCATCGGTGCGTACCCCTTCGCCGCCAGCAACGTCGTCATCGTCAGCGGTATCAACAAAATCGTCCCGACGCTCGACGACGCGCTCGACCGCCTCGAATCCGTCGCGTACCCGCTCGAAAACGAGCGCGCGAAGGAGGCCTACGGCGTCGAATCGATGATTGCGAAACAGCTCATCTTCCGGCAGGAAGTCGAGGAGGGCCGCACCACCGTCGTCCTCATCCGCGAGCAACTGGGCTACTAAGTCCGACTCGCCGTTCCCTCGACACGTTCCCACGCTCCTCCGGGGAGCTTCCTGCGCCCGGGCAATCCATCACCATCACCACCACCACACCGGGCACCCCACCACAATTCCCCCGGAATCCACCGTTTTGCGGTCCCGCATCGTGAGCCGCGTCTGTCGCCGGCGAAACGCCGGCTCGAACTGAATAGTTCTCGTTGCTCTGTTGAAATCATTAGACTTTGACAGAATCCGTGTGACACAGACAGAGGGTGAGTTCAGCAACATTTCTCCGAGTCGTTGTGCTGACCGGTCAGAGTTCAACACAAAGACCGTCCGAACGCTTATTTGTAGACGTCGACTCAATTCTGGTAGAGATGGCCAGCACGACTCGTGACAACCGTAACGGCGGCGTCGAGTTCATCCACGAGGATGATGGCCGAGTCACCGCAAAGGACATCGAGACGGGTGTCGCTTCCTTCGGCGACGACCGCGCGGAGGCACTGCGAATGCTCGCTGACGCACTCGATGCCTACCACGGAAAGGGCGAGCCTGTCGATGAAGACGAGCTGGCCGCCGAACTCGGTCTCGACGAAGACGAAATCGGAAGCGAAGGCCGTCCGCCGTGGGACAGGTAACGTGGGCCGGACGACGTTTACAGGCCGAGAAGTCGCGAAGGTGCTGATGAAATTCGGTTACGAGCCGAAGTCACGGACGGGGAGTCATCTCACGCTGGAGTACGTCAACCCCGACACTGGCGAGGTTCGACGACCGACTGTTCCACTTCACGGCGAGATTCCTCGTGGCACACTCGGGAGTATCGCGGAGCAGTGCGGTGCAGACGATTTCCACTCGTTCTGTGAGTGGATTGACGACCACTGTTAGGATTCGCTGTGTAGGCTGTGGTGTTGCTGGCGGAAATCGGACACTGAATGGGCTTTCATGTCAAATATCTATATCTGGGCAGACTGAGAAGTATGCCCACTAATAATGCTCAGCGAAACCGAACACCGAGCGCGCCTTGAGAGATTCTCCTCAGCTAGAGAGTCCGGATTCAGAGCCCTGAAGCGAGCGTCCGAAGAAGGCCGTGTTCCGGTGTCTGGTTTCAACTGGTTACATCTCCAAGGGAGAGACCTCGGGACGATTGAACTGCTGCTTGGAAACATCCAAGCTGCACGTCAGTGGTTCGCTGAGGGGGCGTTGGCAGAGGCTATGATGTGTCATCTCGTCCTTCAGAACCAAGACATGGTTGAGAGGGATTACTGGTCAAACCTCCCAATCAGTGCCGAACACGCGCTCCGAGACGCGCTACTCTCGGCTGACCCACGAGTTGTCGGTGCCGCTGTCGACGAGATACTCGAACTCGACGAGTCGTCCCTCGACGACTCTCCCGATATGACGACCCGGTATTACCACCTCACTGGCCTTGCTCACTTGTTGCGCGAGGACACAGCCCAAGCTCGAACCGCGCTCGCAAGCCTCCGTGACTCGGTGGAGAAAGACGACCAGTACCTTGGAACCTACTTCGCCCAAGCGTTCGCCGATGCCCTCGAAGGGTTCCTTGACCACGACGAACAACTCGTTCAGCAGGCACTCGATTCGCTCACAGCCTATCACGAGGATGTTCGAGGCGGTGGCGACGGAACGACAGAACTCCTCGACCACTACACGAGTGCGTTCCTTTTACTCGTCCGCCACCGAGGGATGAACGTTCACATCGACAGCGAGTACGTGCCAGCGGCAGTCTACGACATCGAATGGGGGTCAGTCGAACTCCCCGAGGATACACCAGACGCCTTGCGAGACCTGTACGAGAATGCCGAACCAATAGCGTAGCAACGGGCGAGAGTCGTCAGGTTTGTAATTGTGTTATGTAGGGTTTCGGCGTGGTCACTCCAAGCCGCTGTGACCGATTCGCGCGCTGTATTCAGCACGGCCTCAACAAACTATCGTGACTAAGGATTTCAACAGAGCTGTTCTCGTGAGTGTTACGGCCGCGAATATATCGAACCGTAGAAATGTTCTTGGGACTGGAGCCGAATCGTGGGGTATGTCCGAATCCGCACACCTGCTCGACACGTTCGACGAAGAAGACTGCACCTACTGCGACGGCGACCTCGTGACGGGAAGCTACAAAGACAACGACGCCATCGTCTGCGACGACTGCGGCACGCCCGCAGTCCAACTCTGGTAAGTCCTCGAACGAGGTCGAGCGAGTCGGCCGCCGGCGTCAGCGGTGGCGAAGACGGACGACTCAGTCGCCGGTGACGATGTCGGCGACGCGTTGCCGGTCGAATAGCTGTTCGTCCTCGGGAATCTCGGGGTACGCGCCGCCTGCGTACTCCGGCCACGCGCCGAACTGGTCGGGATAGAGCTGTTTCGCCGTCATCTCGGTCTGGAACAGGTTCATAATCGGCCCCTGCACCGGGGTTCCCGAGGGGTAGACGCGGTCGTTTCGGACCGCGCTGAGTTCGCTCCCGACGGGGTGGTCTTCGAGGGTCTGGCGAATCGACGCCACGTCGTAGTATGAGTCGATACCGTAGCTGTGGAGCAGCACGTCGGGGTCGATTTCGAGCATCGCCTCGAAGTCGTAGGAGGTCTCGAACGTCACGTCGCCGGCCGCGAACGCGTCGGTGACGCCGAGCGGGCGGATGTGTGAGGTCGCGAAGCCGGGTGCGTCGATTTTCGTCGGATAGAACGCCTCGTCCATGTAGATGACGACCCCGACGCTCGGTCGCTCCGACTCGGGCGGGAGGTTCGACTGAATCGTGTCGAGGAGGTCGCTGTGGACCGCTTCGAGCGCCGCGTAGCGGTCTTCCTCCCGGAACACCTGCCCGACGTTCTCGACGATTTCCCAGAGCGTGTAGTACTGGTAGTCGTCGGCGTACGGCTCTGGCGGCCGGGCGTGGGTACGGCTGTAAGCGTTACCGAACCACGGCGCGACCTGCTCGCGAATCTCCTCGACGTCCGACTGGTCCCAGCCGTCGAAGCTGGCCACGAGCGCCGGGTCGACGAGGTGGAGGTCGGAGTCGAGTTCGTAGACGAGTTCCTTGTCGATGTTGACGCTCCCCGACCCCGAGTTGAGCTGCGCGAGGTCGCTCCGGTCGAACGAGACGCCGTCGAGGCGCTCGTAGTAGGCGTCGAGCGTCCGGCCGCCGGCGTCGCTGTCGAAGCCGAGAGAGTTCACCGCGTCGCCGTGGCCGAAGGCGACCGCGGCGTCGGCGTAGACGAGGTTGTACACCATCACATTCTCCGGGACCGACTCGAACGTCACGTCGCCGGCCGGCGACATCGACACCGTGTAGCCGGCGGCGTCGCCGTCGGCGGCCGTCTCCGCGTCGGTCGCGGCCGTCGTCGCGGCCGTCTCGGTCGCATCCGTCGACGACTCCGCGTCGTTCTGTCCGGCACAGCCGGCTAACAGACCGCCCGCGAGCAGCGCGCCGCCGCCCTTGAGGCACGCGCGGCGCGTGGGCGTCGCCCGGTCGGTGAGGTCCTGATCCATGCGTTTGGGCAATCCTAAACGGATAAATCCGTTTCGGAATTTCGGCGTGCCTAAATCGGTACGTCTATATGTATTAGGTCGCCCTAAAAGCACGATGACAGACAGCGACGGACCAACGCGCAGGAAGTTCTTGACCTACGGCGGTTCGGTCGCCGCCGGCGGATTGCTCGCCGGCTGTACCGGTTCGTCCGAGTCGGACGCGACGGCGACGGACGCGGCCGCGACGGATACCACCGCGACCGCCGACGCGACGGCGACGAGCGCGGCGACCGCGGAGTCGACGGCCGACGGCAGTTCGTACACGGTGTCGATGGCCCCGATGGGCGACGTGACGTTCGAGGGCGTCCCCGAGAGCATCTTCACGCGGCTGACCCACCACGCGGGGATGGCGTTCGCGCTCGGCCACGGCGACGCCGTCAACGCGATGCACGCCCCCGACTACTACGACGCGCTGTGGAACCAGTTCACGCCGCGTCTCCCCGGCGTCGAACTCGACTGGACCGGCCTGTACTCGTCGTGGGAGCCGTCGAAAGAGCGGCTCTACGAACTCGACAGCGACGTGCATCTGGCCGACCCCGCCAGCGTCTCCGCGCTCGGCAGTTGGAGTCAGGCCGACCTCGACGAAATCGAGGAGAACATCAGTCCGTGGTTCGGCAACAGCTTCAGCGCGCGGCACCAAGCGCCGCCGACCGAGTGGGCCGACGCCTACGAGTACTACGGCCTCTGGGAGATATTCGCCAAGGTCGCACAGGTGCTCCAAGCGGAGGCGAAGTACGAGGCGCTCGCGGGGGTCCACGAGGAGCTTCTTGCGACGATTGCGGCGGACATCCCCGCGGAGGCCGACCGGCCGACTGCCGTGCTTCTCGGCCCGAGCGACCTCGAATCAATCTACGCCTACAACCTGAGCACGCCCGGATTCCTGACCGCCCACACCCGCCCGCTGAAGCCGGTCAGCGCGTTCGGCGACGACGTCGAGTCCGGGTCGACCGTCGACTTCGAAACGCTCCTCGAAGCCGACCCCGACGTGATTCTCACGCTCGGCGGGATGCACCCGGACACGAGCATGTCCGACATCCGCGCGGGCCTCCGCGACGACCCCGTCGGAGCCGAGATTTCGGCCGTGAAGAACGAGCGCGTCTACGCGCAGGCCGGCCGCTATCAGGGACCGATACTCAATCTGTTCCAGTTGGAGATGACCGCCAAGCAGCTCTACCCCGACCGCTTCGGCGCGTGGCCCCAGTACAGCGACGGGCCGTACCCCGAGATTCCCGAAGACGAGCGGTTGTTCGACCGACAGCGCGTCGCCGACGTCATCAACGGGAATCACTGAGTCGGAGGCGGCCGGCAGTGACCGCGGTCGCCGCAATCTCGGCGCGCTCGCTCAGCCGGAGAGCCCGGCGTCATCGATGGCCGCGCGAATCGCGCCGAACCGGACGAGGTCGGCCGCGGTCTCCAGTTCGCCGTCGAGGCGGCGGTCCTCGTCGAGCGGCGGAACCACGGACCGAATCGCGTCGCGGACGGCCCCCGTACCGGTCCCGAGTTCGAGGCCCTCGTCGAGGAACTCGGCGGCTTGCGACCCACAGAGGAGTTCGACGCCGACGATGGTCGCGGCGTTCTCAGCGACCGTGCGGGCGTTGAGGGCGCTCTGCCCGCTCATGCTCACGTGGTCTTCCTGCCCGCCGCTGACGGGCGTCGAGTCGATGGAGGGGCGACCGAGCGACCGACACTCGTTGAGGAGCGCCGCGGCGGTGTACTGCGCAATCATGTAGCCGGAGCGGAGCCCGCTGCGTTCGGTCAGGAACGGCGGGAGGTACGACTCCTGTACGTCCGGGTTGAGCATCCGGTCGGTCCGGCGCTCGGAGATGGCCGCGAGTTCGGTCAGCGCGCCGGCGGCGTAGTCGAGGCGGAGCGCCAGCGGTTCGCCGTGGAAGTTGCCGGCGGAGACGACGGCGGCCACGTCGGTGCCGGGCGCGCGCTCGTCCACCGCGCCCGCCGGGAAGACGAGCGGGTTGTCGGTGACGCTGTTGAGTTCGACCTCGACGGCCTCGCGGAGGTGCGAGACGGCGTCTCTGACCGCGCCGTGGACCTGCGGGAGACAGCGAATCGAGTAGGCGTCCTGCACGCGCTCGCAGTCCTTGTGCGATTCGAGGACGGTCGAGCCGGCGGTGAGGCGGCGAATCGCGGCCGCGCTCTCTTGCTGGCCGGGGTGGGGACGAACCTCGTGGATGGCGGGGTCGCAGTTCGCCGTGGTTCCCATCGTGACTTCGGTCGCGAGCGCGCCCGCGGCGTCGGCGGCCTCGATTGTTCGCTCGGCGTCGACGACGAACAGCGCGGCGAGGCCGACCGTCAGTTGCGTCCCGTTGATGAGCGCGAGGCCCTCCTTGGAGGCGAGCGTCACCGGCTCCAGACCGACCGCTCGCAGGGCTTCGTCGCCCGGCAGTCGCTCGCCGCCGACGCGGGCTTCGCCCTCGCCGATGAGGACGAGCGCCATGTGCGCGAGGGGCGCGAGGTCGCCGCTCGCGCCGAGGCTCCCGCGGGAACGGACGACCGGCTGGACGCCCTCGTTGAGCATCGAGACGAGCAGGTCGACCACCGAGGGTCGGATGCCCGAAAAGCCCTTGGCGAGCGTGTTAGCCCGGCTGACCATCATCGACCGGACCTCCTCGCGGGTGAGTTCGCGGCCCGCGCCGGCGGCGTGGCTCCGGACGAGATTCGTCTGGAGGCGCTCGATGTCCTCGCGGTCGATGTGCGTCTCCACGAGGTGGCCGAAGCCGGTGTTGACGCCGTACACCGGTTCGCCGGAGTCGAGGACGGATTCGACGCGCTCGCGCGACTCGCGCATCCGCTCGCGCGACTCGGCGGCGAGTTCGACCGGGGCGTCGTGGCGGGAAACGGCCGCCACGTCTTCCGGCGTCAGCGACGCGCCGTCGAGGACGACCGAATCGGGGAGTCGTGCGCGGTCACTCACGGGCGACCACCCCCGATTTCAGCACGGTCGAAACGGGGTTCGTGTCGAACCGATACGAGAGATGTGACGCGGTCGGCACGTCGAGGACGACGGCGTCGGCCGGGGCTCCGGCTCGGAGCGTGCCCGTGCCGTCGTCTCGGTCGAGCGCGCCCGCGGCGGCGCTCGTGACGCCCCGAATCGCCTCGTGGGGCGTCATTCGCATCCCGACGCTGGCGAGAGTGGCGACGAAACTCATGCTTCGAGCGAAGCAGTTCGGGTTGAAATCGGTGGCGAGCGCGACCTCGTGGCCCGCGTCGAGGAAGGCGCGGGCGTCGGCGTAGTCGGCTCCGAGACCGAACGCCGTGCCCGGGAGCAGCACGGGCGTGACGCCGGCGTCGACGAGCGTGTCTCGGCCCTCGTCGTCGGTGTGGAGTAGGTGGTCCGCGCTGGCCGCGCCGACCGAGGCCGCCACGTCGGTGCCGCCGATGGCGGCGAACTCGTCGGCGTGAATCTTCGGCGTGAGGCCGTGGTCGCGGCCCGCGTCCAGAATCCGACGGGACTGCTCGGCGGTGAACACGCCGCGCTCGCAGAATACGTCGCAGAACTCGGCGATACCCTGCGCTGCGACTGCCGGGAGTTGGTCGGAGACGACCGACTCGGTGTACTCCTCGGCGTCCGCGCCGCGCGGAACGGCGTGCGCGCCCATGAACGTCGGAATCACGTCCACCGGGTGGTCCGAGTCGGCCGCGTCGATGGCCGAGAGCATCCGCAGTTCGGTCTCGGTGTCGAGGCCGTAGCCGGTCTTCACCTCGACCGTCGTCGTCCCGTGGGCGAGCATCGCGTCGAGGTGGTCGGCGAGGGTCGTCGCCAACTCGTCGTCGGAGGCCTCGCGGACCGCGTCGACGGTGCGGAGGATGCCGCCGCCGTCGGCGAGAATGTCCTCGTAGGTCGCTCCCTGCAACTTCGCCACGAACTCGTCGGAGCGGTCGCCCGCAAAGAGCGCGTGGGTGTGCGGGTCGACGAAGCCCGGGAGAACCGTCTTGTCGGTCGCGTCGATGGCCGTCTCGGCGTCTTCGACCGGGTAGTCCGCGAGCACTTCGGCCGTGGGACCGACGGCGACGACTTCGCCGTCGAGCGCGGCGAACGCGGCGTCTTCGAGGACGACGACGCCGGTTCCCTCGTCTGGGCCGACGACCAGTTCGGCCGCGTCGTGGACGACCGTGAGGCCGGCCGTGGAGCCTGCGTCACTCACGAGACACCACCCCCGCGAGGAAGTGGGCGACCGCGCGGGCGGCCGCGCTGACGGTTCGGCCGTCCTCGTCGTCCAGCGGCGGCGCGCACTCCACGACCTCGAAGCCGACGACGCGGGGGTCGGCCGCGACGCGGCGGAGCATCGAGAACAGTTCGCGGGTGGTGACGCCGCCGGGGGTCGGCGCGCTCGCGCCCGGCGCGGCCGTCTGGTCCAGCACGTCCACGTCGAGGCTGACGAAGACGCGGTCGCAGGCGGCCAGCGCATCGAGGGCGAAGTCGGCCGTCTCGACGGGGCCGCGGCCGACCTCGTCGGCGGTGAGGATGGTCCCGCCCGACTCGCGCAGGAAGTCGGCGTAGGCCGTCGAGGTCTCGAAGTGGCGCGCGCCGACCACGGCGAGGCGGTCGAGTCCGGCGTCGAACAGTTGGCGGTAGGGCGTCCCGCTCGTCGGGCCGTCGGCGGGGTCGCGGCAGTCGAGGTGGGCGTCGAAGCTCACGACGCCGACCGAGTCGTCGCCGCCGAGAAGCGGCGTGACGTTCCCGACCGTCAGGGAGTTGTCGCCGCCGAGGAACACCGGGAGCGCGCCGCGCTCGTAGACGGCCGCGACCTCGTCAGTGACGACGGTCTGTACGTCAGCGACGTGGTTCTCGGGGTCGTCCCCGTCGTTGTACGCCTCGATTGGGAGGTCACCGAGGTCGGCGACGCCGGCGACCCGCCCCTCGTCGAAGTGGTGGGTCTTGACGCCGGCGAGGGCGCGCCGAATCGCGGCCGGGCCCTCGCGGGCACCGCGCCGACCGATGACGGCCCCGTCGTACGGTTCGCCCACGAGGACGGCGCGGAAGTCGCCCGCGTCCTCGATTTCGGTCGGGGAGACGACGTGGCCGAACTGCTCGTCGTTCGGGTCCGACGACGGTCCCTCCCACGCGAGCGGGTCGGTTCGGGTCATTCGTCACCTCGGCCGGCGGATTCGCCGGTCTCGGTCGCGTGGCCGCCGTCTTCGGCCGCGTCGTGGTCCCGCATCGGAATGCGGACGTTCGACCGGGTCGCCTCGTCCAGCGCGTCCTCGTAGCCGGCGTCGGCGTGGCGGATGACGCCCATGCCGGGGTCGGTCGTGAAGACGGCGCGGGCCTTCTTCGCCGCGAGGTCCGAGCCGTCGAGGACGACGTGGTTGTTCGCGTGGAGCGAGTTACCGATGCCGACGCCGCCGCCGTCGTGGACGCTCACGATGTCCGCGCCCGCGGCGGTGTTGAGGAGCGCGTTCAGGATGGGCCAGTCGGCGACCGCGTCGGTGCCGTCGCGCATCGCCTCGGTCTCGCGGTACGGGCTGGCGACCGACCCGGCGTCGAGGTGGTCGCGGGTGACGACGACCGGCGC
This sequence comes from Haloferax sp. AS1, assembly GCF_014530665.1. Classification (NCBI taxonomy): domain Archaea; kingdom Methanobacteriati; phylum Methanobacteriota; class Halobacteria; order Halobacteriales; family Haloferacaceae; genus Haloferax; species Haloferax sp. AS1. The sequence goes on along the minus strand of NZ_SPSA01000002.1, from coordinate 91,899 downwards.
GGACACCTCGCCCGACGCGACGAGGTCGTTGATTTTCAGGGCGAATCGGGCGCGCTCCGTGAGCCCCTCGTCGTCGGTGGCGTAGCCGAGCCAGCAGACGCGCGAGGGGAGCCCCTGAAACGACACCTGCTCCTGTGCGAGGTCTATCCAGCGCATGAGCGACTCGTGGTCGGGGAACAGTTCCCGAATCGCCTCGTCGGTGCGGTGGATGTCGGCGGGGTCGCCGGAGAGCGCGGCCCACCGGAACGGCCCGCGCCCGCGGCAGAACATCGGACGGATGTACGCCGGGACGAAGCCGGGGAAGTCGAAGGCGGTCGTCATCCCGCGGTGGTCTTGGACCTGCCCGCGGATGTTGTTGCCGTACTCGAAGGCGATTGCGCCCGCGTCCTGCAAGTCGAGGATGGCCTGGACGTGGCGCTCCATCGTGTCGAGGCTGGCGTCGACGTAGGCTTCGGGGTCGTCCTCGCGGAGCCGGTCGGCTTCCTCGACGGTGTAGCCGCTCGGATAGTAGCCTTCGAGTTCGTCGTGGGCGCTGGTCTGGTCGGTGACCACGTCCGGAATCTCGTCGCGCGCGAGCAGTGCTTCCAGCATGTCGGCGGCGTTCATCTGGACGCCGACGCTGTAAGGTTCGCCCGCGTCGATGGCCGCGTTGGCGTTTTCGAGCGCCTCGTCCAGCGAGTCAGCGAACTCCATCAGGTAGTCCGTCTCGACCCGGCGCTCGATGCGGTCGGCCTGCACCTCGGCGGCGATACAGACCCCGCGGTTCATCGTCACCGCGAGGGGCTGTGCGCCGCTCATACCGCCGAGACCGCCGGTCACGACGAGCTTCCCCCGGAGGTCGGCGTCGTAGTGCTGGCGGGCGAGTTCGGCCAGCGTCTCGTAGGTTCCCTGAATGATGCCCTGCGTGCCGATGTACGCCCACGACCCGGCGGTCATCTGGCCGTACATGATTTTGCCCTCGGCCTCCAGTTCGTGGAAGTGCTCCCAGTCGTCCCAGCGGCCGACGAGGTTGGAGTTGGCGATGAGGACGCGCGGGGCGCGCTCGTGGGTCGGGAACGTCCCGACCGGCTTGCCCGACTGGACGAGGAGCGTCTCGTCGTCGTCGAGGTCGCGGAGTTCGGTGAGAATCGCGTCGTAGGCGTCCCACGAGCGGGCGGCACGGCCGGTCCCGCCGTAAACGACGAGGTCCTCGGGGCGCTCGGCCACCTCGGGGTCGAGGTTGTTGTTGAGCATCCGGAGCGCCGCCTCCTGTCGCCACCCCTTGCACTCGATGTCCGTCCCGGTGGGCGCGCCCTGATACGCGCGCCACTCGTCGCTCGGGTCACCGAGTCGGTCCCGGCGCGCCGACGATTGCTGGTCGTGCATACCACAGAGTTCGGGCGCGACACGGGTAGCAATTCACCCACCGTGCGGTGTGGTATTTATATATTATCGCCGGACCAACGGTCCGCGTATGTACGAGGCGAGCCTCCGAATCAGAGACGACAGCGCCTACGCGGCGGCGACGGCGGGCAACGCCGCGAGCGTCGAACTGTGGTGCAACGAGCACTGCGACATGCTCCACGTCAGCGGCGAGGCCGGCAGCGACGTGCTCGACCGCGTCCGCGACACCGTCGGCGTGGCGGCGTCGGTCGAGCGCGGCGACGAGTTGGTCGTCGTCACCGCCGACTGCCTCCGCGACCACGAGATAGACCACATCGAGGGCTACGTGCGGAAACACGGCCTCCTCCTCGTGCCGCCGCTTCGCTACCGCGGCGGGGCCAAAGTGTGCCGTCTGCTCGCCGTCTCGGCCGACGACCTGACGGCGTGCTTCCGCGACCTCGTGGACAGCGGCTTCGACGTGAGCGTCGAGTCCAAACGCGCGGTGTCGTTCGCCAGCGGGAGCGGCCCGCTTTTGGCCCCCGCCGACGCGATGCCCGCGCTCACCGGCCGCCAGCGCGAGGCGCTCCGACTGGCCCACGCCGGCGGCTACTACGACCTCCCGCGCGGTATCGAGACGGCGACCATCGCCGACGAGATGGGCGTCTCCCGGCGCACCGCCGAGGAACACCTGCGCCGGGCGGAGCGGAAAGTGATGGACTCGGTCGCGCAGTACGTGCTGTAAGCTCAGTCGCCGTCGGGCGCGGCTTTCAGCTCCAGCGTGTAGCCGAACGGGTCGGTGACGTACACCGCGGGCGCGACGCCCGTCGCACCGAGGGGTTCGAGTTGGCGGTCGATTTCGACGCCCGCCGCTTCGAGGAGGTCGCGGAGTTCGTCGATATCGTGGGCGAACTCGATAGCGACGTGGTCGAAGGCGGTTTCAGCCGGCGGTTCGAAGTTCTCGGCCGGTCGGAGGTGGATGACGCTCGCCGGAGTGAGCCGGACGGAGAAGAAGGGTTTTTCGCCCGACTCGAACAGGTCGCGGTTCTCGATGTCGAAGCCGAGCGCGTCGCGGTAGAACCCGACCGCGGCGTCGAGGCCGTCGGCGGGGATTCGGAGGTTCACGTGGTCGATTGCCGTCGCGTCCATGCCCGCACCGTCGCGGCCGCCGGAGGTAAAAATTTGTGCGGCGGCCATCGGGGTCAGAGGGCCTAAACCGGAGTGGAATAAACCGAGCTGTGTTTAAAACTGTGAAATTTCTAGAAATTATAGAATTTGTAAAAATTGTATTGCTTGAGATTATTTGTGGCCGCATCTGAATGTCGAATATCCGATTAGAAGTTTTTGAATAAACTATATATTGTTTACTTGTCGGTCGAGCTCTCGGAGGAACCGCGACGCCGACAACCGGAACCAGCGTTCCGCAATCGTAACCCATTGGTAGCAGGTCGGTGTACCGAAGGTGTGAACCAACAGCCGACATCCGACGAGCGCTTGCTTGCGGGCTACCCGGGTCGGATGTTAGTCACCGTGTCGCTGGCGTGGGCGGTCCTCCAGACGGGTCGGTTTCTCTTGTCGCCGCTGCTGCCGACGATTATCGAGGAGTTACAGATAACGGAGGCGACCGCCGGCATCGCGCTGGCGCTGTTTCAGGGCGTCTACGCCGTCACCCAGTACCCCGGCGGCGAGTACTCCGACCGGTGGACGCGGGCGACGCTCATCGTCCCCGGACTGGCCATCCTCGTCCTCGGCTTCCTCACGTTCGGTCTCGCCGGCGGCCTCGCGGGCTTCGTCGCCGCAGCGGTTATCACGGGACTCGGGAAGGGGCTGTTCGCCATCCCCTCGCGGGCGCTCCTGTCGGACCTGTTCGTCGAACGCCGCGGCCGCGCGCTCGGCCTCTACGCCGCCGGCACCGACCTCGGCGGCCTCGTCTCCTCGGGGCTCGCCATCCTCGCGCTGACGTACGCGACGTGGCGGACGCCGTTCCTGCCGGTCGCCGTCGTCCTCGCGGGGCTCACCGTCCTCTACGCGCTCTGGTCGCGAGACGGCTACGCCGTGGGGTCGCCCGAACTCCACGTCTCGGGGACGCTCAGACGCCTCTTCGCCAGCGCGGAACAGCGCCGGACGCTCCTCGCGTTCGGGCTGTTTTACTTCATGGTCGGCGGCTTCATCAACTTCTTTCCGACCTACCTCATCGAGGCGAAGGGGTTCGACCAGCAGTTGGCGAGCGCGACGTTCGCCATCGTCTTCGCCGTCGGCATCACCATCAAGCCCGTCGCCGGCGGCCTGAGCGACCGGTTCCGACGCGAATCAATCGCCGTCGTCGGGATGCTCGCGGCCGCGGGTGCGCTCGCCGTCCTCTCGGCCGTGGCGGCTCGCCCGTTCATCTACGTCTCCGTCGTCGCGCTCGCGGCCGGCTACAAGACGGAGTTCCCGCTCGCGGACGCCATCATCATGGACAACGCGCCCGACGCCGACCGTGGGGCCGACCTCGGGGCCGCGCGGGCGCTGTTCCTCGGCGCGAACGCGCTGGGGCCGGCCTACGTCGGCATCGTCGCCACCTACGCGAGCTACGTCGCCGCGTTCGCGGGACTCGCGGTCTGTCTCGTCGTCGCCGCCGGGCTGCTCTACTGGGACGCGCGCAAGCGGTGAGCGGTCGTTCGGTGCGTCGAGTGCTTCGGGTGCGCGGAAGCCGTACAACGTGAGCCGAGTGCCCGCTCAGCCGTCGAGTTTCGCCTTCGTGTAGGCTTTCAGTCCTCCCTGTTCGACGAGCGACTGGAGGAACTCGGGGAGCGCCTCCGCCTCGTAGGTTTCGTCTCGCGTGTGGTTCGTCACGACGCCCGCGTCGAGGTCGACGTGAATCTCGTCGCCGTCCTCGATGGCGTCCGCGCCGGGGCAGATGAGCACCGGCAGGCCGAGGTTGATGGCGTTGCGGAAGAAGATGCGCGCGAACGACTGCGCGACGACCGCCGAGACGCCCGCGCCGACGAGCGACAGCGGCGAGTGCTCCCGCGACGACCCGCTTCCGAAGTTCTCGCCGGCGACGACGAAGTCGCCGGTCTCGACCGACTCGGAGAACTCGGGTCTGAGGTCCTCGAAGGCGTGGCTGGCGAGTTCGTCGGGGTCCGACGAGACGATGAAGCGCGACGGGGTTATCTGGTCGGTGTCGATGTTGTCGCCGAACACCCACGCGCGACCGGGTTCGGCGGGGTCGGGACGGCCGCCGTCCGCGCCGTCGGAGGCTCCCGTCATGGCAGCACCTCCGCGAACACCGTGTCGTCGTAGCGTTTCGTCTCGACCTCGCGGGGGTCGGTGATTTCGCCGTACAGCGCGCTCGCGCCGACGGTCGCCGGACTCGACAGGTAGACCGACGACTCCATCGACCCCTCGCGGCCGGGGAAGTTCCGGTTCGCCGTGGCGAGACAGACGTCGCCGTCGCCGAGGACGCCCTGATGGTAGCCCGCACAGGGGCCGCAGCCGGCGCTCTGGATGACCGCGCCGGCGTCGGTGAGCGTCTGGAAGACGCCCGTCTGGAGCATGTGCTGGTAGACGGCCTTCGAGGCGGGGACGACGACCAGCCGGACGTTCGGGGCGATGGTCTCGCCTTCGAGGATGTCGGCGACGACCTTGATGTCCTCGTACCGGCCGTTCGTGCAGGTGCCGACGAACAGCTGGTCGAGTTCGGTTCCCGCGACCTCGGTCACGTCCACCGCGTTCTCGGGGTTCGACGGCTTCGAGACCTGCGGGGCGAGGGCGGTCGCGTCGTACGTGTGGACCGCCTCGTAGTCGGCGTCCTCGTCGGAGACGAACGCGTCCGCGAGGTCGATTTCGTTCCCGGTCTGGCGTTCGAGGTACGACTCGGTGCGCTCGTCGGGCGCGACGAGGCCCGTCTTGCCGCCCATCTCGATGGCCATGTTCGAGAGGACGAGGCGCTCGTGAATCGGGAGCGACTCGATGGTGCTCCCGGCGTACTCGGCGGCCATGTAGGTACAGCCGTCGAAGCCCACGTCACCGATGAACCGAAGGATGAGGTCCTTCGCGTAGACGCCGTCTCCGAGGTCGCCGTCGACCTCGAAGCGGAGCGTCTTCGGGACGCGGAACCAGAGTTCGCCCGTCGCGAGCGCGGTCCCGAGGTCGGTCGAGCCGACGCCGGTCCCGAACGCGCCGATGCCGCCGTAGGTCGTCGAGTGGGAGTCCGCGCCGATGACGAGGTCGCCGGGGCCGACGAAGCCCTCCTCGACGAGGACGGCGTGGCAGATGCCGTCGCCCACGTCGAACTGGTGTGCGCCGTGTTTCGCCGCGAACTCGCGGACGGCGTTGTGGTTGTTCGCGGCCTGCACCCCGTCTGCGGGGGCGTGGTGGTCGATGGTGAAGACGGTCCGGTCGGGCGCGAACAGCTCGCCGTCGTCGCCCGTCACCTCGTCGAACGTCTGGAACGCGAGCGGCCCGGTGATGTCGTGGGCCATCGCCACGTCCACGTCGGCCTCGACGTAGTCGCCGGCGCGGGCGTCGGTGCCCGATTTCTCCGAGAGCAGTTTCTCCGCGAGGGTCTTGCCGGACATCTCAGTCGCCCTCCCCGTCGGCCGCGACGGTGTCGAGGACGCCCTCGACGGTGCCGCCCGCGAGGACGTGACTCGTCAGGCCGAGGCCCAGTCGGTCGGACACGTCGTGGGCGGCCGCCTCGATGCGGCCGAAGTCGACGCCGTGGCCGACGCCCATGCGGTCGAGCATCTGGACGAGGTCCTCGGTCGGCGTGTTGCCGACGCCGGACATATCGCCTGGGAGGACGACGCCGCCGCCGAGTCCGCAGACCGAGGCGTCGAAGCGGTCGACGCCGACGGCCATCGCGGCCAGCGTGTTGGCGAGGCTCATCCCGTTCGTGTCGTGGAGGTGCAGGCCCATGTCGAGGCCGGGGTGGGCCTCGAACGCAGCCGTGAACCGCTCCGTGATTTCGACCGGGTTGGCGAGGCCCATCGTCGTCGCCAGCGTCACCTCGTCGACGCCGGAGTCGACGACGCTGTCGACGACCGCGAGCGTCTCCGCCGGGTCGATTGCGCCCTCGTAGGGGCAGTAGAAGCTCGTTCCCATCCCGGCTTCGACCTCGATGCCGTGGTCGTGGGCGAGGGCGACGATGTCGTCCATCTCCGCGAGCACCTCCTCGCGGGTGCGGTTCTGGTTTTTGCTCGTGTAGGTCTCGCTCACCGTGACGAGCGCGTTCACCTTATCGACCTCGGCCTCGACGGCGCGCTCCATGCCCCGGAGGTTGGGGACGAGTGCCCGGTAGGTCACGCCGTCGCGGCGGGTGATTCGCGTCGCCACCTCGTCGGCGTCCCGAAGCGTCGGGACGGCCTTCGGGTGGGTGAAAGAGGAGAGCTCGATTTCGTCCACGCCGGTGTCCGAGAGGGTATCGATTATCTCGACTTTCTCGTCGGTCGGGACGAACTCGTCGAGACGCTGGAACCCGTCACGCGGGAGCATCTCGACGACGTGGACGCGCTCGGGGAGCGAGTCGAGGAGGCTCATATCACGTCCTCCGATTCGAGGTCCGAAAGCACCGACTCGTCGTAGCCGAGTCGGTCGCGGTAGACCGCGTCGTTGTGTTCACCGAGCGACGGTCCGAGGTGGTCCACTCGCCCCGGCGTCTCCGAGAACTTCGGGAAGGCGTTCTGGACGACCGCCTCGCCGAGGTCCGGGTCGTCGACCGTCAGGAACGCCTCGCGCGCCGCGTAGTGCTCGTCGTTGAGGATGTCCTCGACGTTGTAGACGGGCGCGAGCGTCGCGTCGGCCGCCTCGAACGCGTCGAGCACCTCCTCGCGGCTGTGGTCGTCCATCCAGTCTTGGATGATGGCGTCGAGTTCGTCGACGTGTTCCAGTCGGTCCTCGTTGGTCTCGAACCGCGGGTCGTCCTTCAGGTCGGGGCGGCCGAGGGCGTCGAAGGTCCGTTCTGCGAGCGGTTGCGCGCTCGCGGAGATGGCGACCCAGCGGTCGTCGCCCGTCCGGTAGACGTTCCGCGGAGCCGACGAGGTCGAGCGGTTGCCCGACCGCGACTCGATTTCACCGAGTTGGTCGTAGCGGAGCGGTTGCGGCCCGAGCAGGCCGAAGATGGGTTCGATGAGGCTCGTGTCGATGTACTGGCCGCCGCCGCCGTGGACGTCGCGGTGGTAGAGCGCGAACATCACCGCGAACGTCGAGAACAGCGCCGCGATGTTGTCTGCGAGGCCGGTCGGCGGGAGCAACGGGGGCGAGTCGGGGAAGCCGTTGAGGTAGGCGAAGCCGGACATGGCCTCCGCGAGCGTCCCGAAGCCGGGGCGCTCGGAATACGGGCCGGTCTGGCCGAAGCCGGACATCCGGAGCATCACGAGGTCGTCGTTGACCTCGGAGAGTCGCTCCCAGCCGACGTTCCAGCGTTCGAGCGTGCCGGGTCGGAAGTTCTCGATGAGGAGGTCGGCCTCGCCCACGAGGTCCTCGAACACCGCCGCGCCCTCGTCGGTGGAGATGTTCAGGGTGATAGACTGCTTGTTCCGCGAGAGATACTTGTGCCAGAGGCCGACGCCGTCTTTCTGTGGACCGAAGCGGCGGATGTGGTCACCGAACGCCGGGTGTTCGATTTTGATGACCGTCGCCCCGAAGTCGGCCATGAAGCGGCCGACGGTCGGGCCGGATATCATCGACCCGGCTTCGAGGACGACGAGGCCGTCGAGTGGTCCGTTCGTGTCGTTCGTCATGTCGTGTGTGTCTTCTCGTTCTGTGTCGCGTGTGGTGGTCGTCTGGTGGTGCGTGTTCGCGTCCGCGTGCCCGGTCGCGGGCGGCCGGTCGTCGGTGTGCCCGGTTCCGCGTGGCCGGTCAGTCCGCGTCGTCGGTGGGGTGGGTCGGTCGGGTCGGTCGAGTCGGTCGAGCCGGTCGGGTGGGGGCTCCGGCCGTCCGACGGGGTCACACCGGCCGGTCGATGTGGGTTCCGTGCCCTTTCGTGCCGACGATGTCGCCGTCGTCGTAGGCGAGTTCGCCCTTCACGACGGTCTGAGTCGGCCAGCCGGTGACTGCTCGGCCCTCGTAGGGGGAGTAGCCGCTGACGCTGTGTAACAGTTCCGGCGCGACCGTCTTCGTCTCGTCGAGGTCGACGACGGCGAGGTCGGCGTCGCTGCCGACCCGGACCGTCCCCTTCTTCGGGTAGAGATTGAACGCCTTCGCCGCGTTGGTACTCGTCACCTCGACGGCGCGTTCGAGCGAGATGCGGCCCTCGTTGACGCCCTCCGAGAGGATGAGCGGGAGCATCACGGGCGTCGAGGGGAACCCGAGCAGGCTGTCGCGGATGCCCTCGCCGAACTTGTTCTCCGCGAGGTTGGCGCAGTGGTCGGTGCCGATAGTCGAGATGGTGCCGTCGGCGAGGCGCTCCCAGAGCGTCTCTTGGTCGGCTTTCGACCGGACCGGCGGGTTCACCTTCATGCGCTCGTCGCACTCCTCGGTGGTGAGCGCGAGGTAGTGGATGCACGTCTCGCCCCACGCCTCGTAGCCCGCGTCGTGGAGCGCGGCGAGCTCGTCGGCCGTCTCCCCGGCGGAGATGTGGACCGCGTAGAAGCGGTCGTCGTAGCCGTGAACCTTGGCGAGCGCGGCCCCGGCGACCATGCTCTGGGTCTCGGCGTAGCCGGGGAACTCCTCGACCATCACCTCGTAGCCCTCGTCCTCGCTGGCGTCGGTGTCGTCGGACTCGGAGGTGACGTAGACGTTGCCGCCGGCGAGCGCGTTCGTGATTTCGACGTTCTCGGAGTGGTAGCCGAGCGTCGTCGGCACGTCCTGTTCGGCGAGTTTCCGCACGAAGGCGTCGCCGAAGTCGTCGTGCATGTCGCAGTCGACGCCGAACTTCTCGCGGGCGGCGTCCTTGTAGTTCATGTACCACTTGAACGTCGTGATGCCGAACTCCTCGATGATGATCGGGATCTCCTCGACGTGTTCCATCGAGAGCAGGCCGAGCGAGAAGAAGTAATCGTGGTAGTAGTTCGGCTCCGCCTCGTCGAAGTAGCCCGGCATGATGTCCTCGTAGGCCCCCGCCCGGCGGAAGTAGTTCCCGATGGTGGTCACGCCGCCGACGAGGTCGGACTTAGACTCGGACTCGGCGTCCGCCTCCAGTCCGCGGTAGATGCCGTGGTGGGTGTGCGGGTCGATCGCGCCCGGGAGCACGTGCTTGCCCGTCGCGTCGATTTCCGTCTCGCCCGAGAGCGTGCCGGGCGCGGCGACGGCGGAGATTGTCTCGCCGTCGGCCGCCACGTCGGCCGCGAAGCTGCCGTGTTCGGGCGTGACGACGGTGCCGTTCGAGATGACGAGGTCGTGGGTCATAGCGTCTCGACCCACTCCTCGACCGACTCGGTCTCCAGCACCTCGGCGTACTTCATCCACAGGTCGAGGAGGCCGATTTTGTGCGACGCCTCGATGCGGTCGAAGATGCACTCCTGCGGCAGGACGACGCTGAAGCCGTTCTGTTTCGCGTCCACCGCGGTGGCCCGGACGCACCCGCTGGTGGAGTTGCCGACGATGATGACCGAGTCGTGGCCGCCGCGGACGAGCCGCGAGAGCAGGTCGGTCCCGTAGAACGCCGACGCGTAGGATTTGTCGACGACGGTGTCGCCCTCCTCGGGCGCGACCGGGTCGACGATGTCGAGGTCGGGGTGGTCGGGGTCGTCGTAGCTCGACGGGACGACCCGCGTGTACGTCACCGGAAGCCCCCGCTCCCGCGCGAAGTCGAGGAACGGGTCGATGTGCTCGATGGCGTCCCACGCGATGTCGCCCATCGCGGTGCGATACTCCTCGACGGCGTCGAGGATGGGGGCGTTCTCGCCGACGATGAGCCGCTGCATGTCGATGACGAGAACCATCGGGTTCTCGCCCATGCCGCGGGACTCCCACGACGAGGCGCCCTCCTTGTCGTAACCAGCCTTCGTGATGACCTGTTTATCCTGTTCGGATAGCAGGTCCTCCCAGATACGGTCTGTCATGACTCGCTTCGCCTGAGATGCGGTGGCATCCAGCATAAAAGTACGGCACGGTCCGCCGGCGTCATGTTACGGGGCGAACACCTCCAGCGTCCGCGCGACCCACTCGCGGTCGACGCCGGCGGGCGCGCGGACGACCGGGAGGTCGACGCCCATCTCGCGGAGTTCGACGAGTCGCCCCCGCACGTCGTCGGGCGTGCCGACCAGCGCCACGAGGTCGAGGAACTCCGCCGAGAGTTCGCGCGCCCCGACCTCGGTCGTCGGCGCGGCGCGGACCGCCTCGACCTCGTCGGCAAAGCCGGCCTGCTCGGCCGCGCGGTCGTAGTAGCCCGGCACGTCCCGCAGGTAGTAGGCGACGTGTTCGGCCGCCGCCCGCCGCGCCTCGTCGGGGTCGTCGTGGACGGCCGTGAGGACGTACATCGCCACGTCCACGTCGCTCGGGTCGCGCCCGGCGCGGGCGGCCCCGGTGTCGAGCCATTCCAGCGCCGCCTCGAACTGCGGTCGGGGATAGAGGTTCGGGAGCCAGCCGTCGGCGACCTGCCCGGTGAGTCGGACGTTCGCCGGGCCGAGCGCGCCGTTGTAGACGGGTATCTCCTCGCGGACGGGTTCGAAGGCGTCCCAGAAGCTCGTGCGCTCGGGCGAGAAGAACTCCCCGTCGAAGGAGTCGGCGTCGCCGCGGAGGTAGCGCCGGACGAGTTCGACGTACTCGTGGAGGCGCGACAGCGGGCGGTCGAAGGGGACGCCGTGGAACGCCTCGACGACGCCGGGGTGGGCGACGCCGAGGCCGAGAATCGCGCGCCCGTCGGAGTGGTCGTCGAGCGTCGCCGCGGCCGCCGCGAGCGCCGCGGGCGTCCGCGAGAACACGTTGACGATGCCGGTCGCGAGGCCGATTTCCTCGGTGTGGACGGCCCAGCGTTCGAGCTTTCCGAAGGCGGTCTTGCCCTGTCCCTCGGCGGCCCACGCCGACTCGTAGCCGAGTTCCTCGGCGCGCACGACGAGCGAGGGGTCGTCGCGAAGCGCGAACAGAACCGCGGTTCGGTCGCTCATTCCTCCGCCGGGGTCGCGGGCGCGTCCGCGTCCGCGACCGGAACGACGCCGTCGACCGCGAGGTCGTTCCAGATGTCGAGGCGCTCGATGAGACCCCGGCGGACGACGTAGATATCGACGTAGCGAACGTCGGAGAACTCCGAACCGTCGTTGGCGACGCCGTAGAGCGACCCGACGCTCACGACGGTGTCACCCGCCTCTAGCCAGCGGTCGAACTCCTTCGCCGCCCACTCGTACCGCGGTTCGAGGTGCGCGAGGAAGTCGTAGGCCGCGGTCGGTCCCTCGAAGGTCGCTCCCGGGAGGGAGATGACGGCGTCCTCGGCGAACAGGTCGCCGACGGTGTTCCTGCGGTCGTCTTCCATGCGGTCGAAGAACTCCTCGACGATGTCTCGTGGCGAGTCCATGCGGTATGGGTGTTCTCGACACACATAGTTTTTCACTCCGGGATTGCTGACCGTCTGCCGTTCCTGACTGTTCGAGTCGGCGCGACGGCAAACGCCGCAGGAGACGAGGGTATTGTTCTCACGCGCGCGACCGAGAAAACCGGCGGACGCGGCGGCGACGCGGGGTGAGAAACGGCGACACCACCGCCGTCGGAGGCGGTAGTTTTACGATAGAGTCTGCCTAGCAGACTGCATGGACGAACTAGCCCGGCGGACGCCGAGCGACGGCGTCACCGAAGTCGTCTCGGTCGACGACATCGAGTGGGACATCGACACGGACGTACTCGTCGCAGGCGGCGGGGGAACCGGCCTCGTCGCCGCGCTCGCGGCCAGCGAGAACCCCGACGTTCGCGTGACGGTGCTGGAGAAAGCGCCCGAGTGCGGCGGCAACACGTCGCTGTCGACGGGGATGGTCCCCGCGGCGGGGACGCGCCTCCAGCGCGAGGTCGGCATCGAGGAGACGCCCGCGGACATGGCCCGAGACATCTTGGAGAAAAACGACTACGAGGCCGACGAGGAGCGCGTCCAGTACCTCTGCGAGGAGAGCGCGAACCTCATCCACTGGCTCGTCGACGACTGGGACATCACGCTCCACATCGTGGACGACTTCAAGTATCCCAAACACTCCGAGTACCGGATGCACGCCCCGGAGGGCCGAAACGGCGAGAACCTCGTCGCCGAACTGGTCGAGCGCGTCGAGTCGACGCCGAACATCGAACTCCTGACGAACGCGCCCGTGAAGCGACTGGTCGCGGAGGACGGCGCGGTTCGGGGCGTCGTCGCCGGCCTCGGCCACGACGAGGCCATCGAGGCCGAGCGGGTCATCCTCGCCACCGACGGCTTCGCCGGCAACCGCGAGATGGTCACCGACTACTGCGAGGCGGATGTCGAGCGGGCGCTGTACTTCGGCGCTGACGGCAACACCGGCGACGGCGTCCGCTTCGGCGCGGAGCTCGGCGGCGAACTCGCCTGCATGGACGCCTATCAGGGCCACGCGACGGTGGCGAGCCAGACGGGCGTGCTGTCGACCTACGCGGTCACGATGAACGGGGGCATCCTCGTGAACCGAGACGGCGAGCGCTTCGGCGACGAGTCCGCGGGGTACAGCGAGTTCGCCATCTCGGTGCTCAAACAGCCCGGCGAGCAGGCGATTCAGTTGTTCGACGAGCGCATCTTCGAGAAGCTCCGCGGGCAGTTCGAGGACTTCGACGACGCCATCGAGCGGGGGACCTACCACACCGCCGACTCGGTCGCGGCCCTCGCGGAGCGACTCGGTGCCGACGGCGAGGCCGCCGCGGAGACGGTCGCCGCCTACAACGAGGCGGCCGCGGCGGGCGAGCCGGACGAAGTCGGTCGCGTCGACGGCGCGAGCCCGCTGGAAGCGCCCTTCTACGGGGCCAAAGTCACCGGCGCGCTCTTCCACACGCAGGGCGGCCTCGTCGTCGACGAACACGGGCGCGTCCTCCGAACCGACGGGAGCACGGTGGAGAACCTCTACGCCGGGGGCGGCACCGCCTGCGGCATCAGCGGTCACGGCGCGGGCGGCTATCTCTCCGGCAACGGGCTGACGACCGCGCTCGGCTACGGCCGCCTCGCTGGCATTCACGCCCGCGAATCGCTCGACTGACGCCGCGGCGGGGTCACGGCCCCGGAGTAGAACAATCGAAACGACTCGTTTTCGACTCAATTTGCCGACCCGTACTCGATTCGTTGCAGGAATATCCACAGAACGTGACAACACGAGTACGGGAGGATTTATTACAGTAGGCACTAACCTCGATACCGATTGCCATGGGTAAGACTCTCAAGTCTTCGACGAGCAACAGGCGACGCTTCCTCAAAGCAACGGGCGCGAGCGTCGCGGCACTGACACTGGCCGGCTGTGCGAGCGACGACGCCGGAAACGGCGGCGGGTCGGGCGGCGACTCCGGCGGTGACTCGGGCGGGTCCGGCGGCGAGACGGGCACCGCGACGGGGACGCCCGAACAGTCCGTCGACGAGGTCGTCATCGGGTCGAACCACCCGCTTTCGGGCAGTCTCGCCGCGACGGGCGTCGGGATGAGCAACGCCATCAAACTCGCCGCGATGCGGAAAAACGAGGAGGGCGGCATCGAATCGCTCGACGGCGCGGAAGTGACCGTCATCGAGGGCGACAACCAGGGCGCACAGGAGCTCGGCGGACAGGTCAGCGAGGAACTGCTCAGCGAGGGCGCGGACGTCCTCACCGGCTGTTACTCCTCGCCGGTGACGACGGCGGCGACGCAGGTCGCGGAGCGACAGGGCGTCCCCTTCGTCATCTCAATCGCGGCGGCGGACAACATCCTGCAAGGCCGCGACTTCAACTACGTCTACCGGCCCCAACCCCCGGCGCGCCGATTGGCGAGCGACTACGCGGACCTCGTGCCGTCGGTCATCCGCGACGGCGGCGGCACCATCGACACGGCGGGGCTGTTCTACATCAACAACAGCTACGGGCAGGCGATTCGGGACAGCCTCCGCGAGTTCCTCCCCGAGCAGAACGTCGAAATCGTCGAGGAGACGGCCATCGAGTTCGGCGCGTCGAACGCCAACACGCAGGTGTCGCGGCTCCGGAGCGCCGACCCCGACACCATCATCGCCACGACGTACGTCGCCGGCGGCGTCCTGCTCGCACAGGCGTTGCAGGACCAGGACTACCGGCCGCCGTACCTGACCGCCTCGGCGTCCGCGACGTTCACCGACGACGACGCCGTCAGCGACATCGGCGAGTTCGCGAACGGCGTGCTGGACAACAACTACGCGCTGAACCCGACGGTCGACAAGACCGCCGAGGTGCGCTCGCAGTTCCGCGACAACTACGACCAAGAGTTCTCGGCGTCGGTCGGGATGGCCTACACCGCGGCGGAGGTCATCATCCAGGCGGTCGAAGAAGCCGGCAGCGTCGACCCCGACGACATCAACGAGGCGCTCATGGGGCTCAGCTACGAGGACCACATCTCCGCGATGGGCGCAATCGAGTTCGACGACCAAGGCGAGAACGTCAACGCGCTCGGCCCGGTGAACCAGGTCCAGGACCTCTCGGTCAGAGTGGTCTACCCCGAGGAGTACGCGGAGGCCGAACCGCAGGTCTAACCGCTACCCGCGACCGCCGTCACGTCAACGAACCGTCTCGAAAGATAGCCACCTTTTATGGGGGTTGCCAACAATTCCCGAGCGTAGAAACCGCATGGGACACCTAGTCACATCGGTCGCGCCGCTGCCGCTCCAGGGCGGTGGCCTCGGCCGATTCATCGACCCGTTCGCACAGTTCCTGACCGACATCACCAATCTGGAGCCCGTCCTCCTGCAGCTGCTCGCGTTCGGCCTCCTGCTCGGGGGCGTCTACGCGCTGACGGCGCTGGGGCTGACGATGATATTCGGCGTGATGGACGTCATCAACTTCGCCCACGGCATCTTCCTCGTCGTCGGGATGTACTCGGTGTGGTTGGTCTCCGAGACGGCCGGCATCAGCCCGTTTCTCGGCATACCCATCGCCGCCGCGGTGCTGTTCGCCCTCGGGGTGGTCGTCCACATACTCACGGTCGAACCCATCATCGAGGCCCCCCAGCAGAACCAGCTCATCGCCACGCTGGGCGTCCTCTTTATCATCCAGTCGGCCATCGAAATCGTGTTCACGCCCGACCCCCAGCAGGTCGAACTGTCGCTCGGGTCGGTGCAGGTCGGCGACGTGTTCATCCCGCTCGGACAGTTCTACGCGCTCGTCATCGCGCTCGGAACGATGCTCGCCGTGCGGGCGTTCCTGAACCGGACCGACCTCGGCCGGAAAATCCGCGGCACGGCCGACAACCGCGACGGCGCGCGCTACGTCGGCATCAACGTCCGCCGCATCAACTACCTCACCTTCGGTATCGGCGCGGCGCTGGCCGGCGTCGCCGGCGGCTCTATCGCGCTGTTCCAGCGGTTCGACCCCTTCACGGGCGAGACGTACCTCATCAACGCCTTCGTCATCGTCATCCTCGGCGGCCTCGGCTCGTTCCCCGGCGCGTTCGTCGGCGGCCTCATCGTCGGGCTGATTCAGGTGTTCGGCGGCTACTACCTCCCCGGAACCACCGCGCAGGTGCTCATCTTCCTGCTTTTCATCGGGACGCTCCTCGTCAAGCCCGAGGGACTCTTCGGAGGTGCTGAGGCGTGAGCGCAATCGAGTCCGTCCGCGACCGCTACCGGACGTTCGACGACCGGCGGTACGCCCCGCTCATCAAGGGCGTCGCGCTGTTCGGCCTGCTCGCGGCGCTCCCGACGCTCATCGAAATCGACGTCGCCGGGATGGAAATCGCGGCGCTGTTGAGCCTGAAAGTGCTCATCCTCACGGTCATCTACGCCTACACGGCGCAGGCGTGGAACATCATGTCCGGCTACACCGGGCAGTTCTCGTTCGGGCACGCGGCGTTCTTCGGCGTCGGCGCGTACGCCACGCAGGCGCTCGTCGTCGATTTCGCGGTGAACCCGTGGGTCGGCATGCTCGTCGGCGGCGTGCTCGCGGCGGGGTACGGCCTCGTCATCGGCGCGCTGTCGTTCCGCTTCAACCTACAAGGCCACTACTTCGCGCTGGCGACGCTGGCGTTCGCGGAACTGCTCCGCTTCGTCGTCACCAACATGTCGGAGCTCCGCGGGGCCAACGGCTACTTCAAGCCGTTCCCGCGTGACTACGGCGCGGAGTACGGCCTCGTCGCCTTCCAGTTCCAGAACGACCTGCCGTACTACTACCTCATCGTCGGCTTCCTGCTCGTCGTGACGCTCGTCTCGTGGATCATCAAGAACTCGTGGGTCGGGCTGTACTTCTTCGCCATCCGCGAGGACGAGCGGGCCGCCGCCAGCGTCGGCGTGCCGAGCTTCCGGTACAAGCTCATCGGCGTCGCCGTCAGCGCCTTCTTCACCGCCCTCGGCGGTGCCTACTGGTCGATGTACTTCAACACCATCCGCCCCGACACCGTGTTCGCGCTGTTCAAGAACGTCGAACTGCTCCTCCCCGCCGTCGTCGGCGGCCCGGGGACGCTTTTGGGCCCCATCGTCGGCTCGTTCATCGTCACCCCCGTCAGCGAGGTGGCGCGGACGACGTTCTCCGACATCAACGGCCTCGACCGCATCATCTACGGCGCGTTCCTCGTGGCTATCGTCATCTACTCGCCGCGCGGCGTCGTGAGCTGGCCGAATCAGGCGCGCGCCCTCTGGACCCGCGTCCGCGGCGACGAGGAGGTGAGCGAGTGATGTCGGCAGACGAGACGAACGCGCAGAGCGTCGACGACCCGGACGCCGACATCGACCGCGACGGCGAGCGGATTCTGTCGGTCGAGGGCGTCGGCAAGCGCTTCTCCGGCCTGCAAGCGCTCGACGACGTGGACATGACCGTCAACCGCGGCGAGATTATCGGCCTCATCGGGCCGAACGGCGCGGGCAAGACCACGCTGTTCAACTGCATCAGCGGGGCGTTCCCGCCGACGAGCGGGACCGTCAGACTCGACGGCGAGGTCATCTCCGGCCTCCCGGCGCACAAAATCGCGCGGGCGGGGCTGGCGCGGACGTTCCAAATCACGCGCCCGCTGGAGGAGCTGACCGTCGTCGAAAACGCGATGGTCGGCGCGCACATCCACACGCGCCGCCGGAGCGAGGCGCGCGAAATCGCCATGGAGAACCTCGAATTCGTCGGGCTCGCGGACAAGGCCGAAGAGGAGGCGGGCGAACTCACCGTGGGCGCACAGAAGCGCCTCGAACTCGCCCGCGCCGTCTCGACGCGGCCGGAAATCCTGCTTCTCGACGAGATTATGGCGGGGCTCACCCCGTCGGAGTCGCAGCAGATGCTCGACCTGTTCCGCCAACTGCGCGAGCGCGGGACGAGCCTGCTCGTCATCGAACACGACATGAAAGCCATCATGAACATCTCGGACTACGTGAAAGTGCTTGACCAAGGGAAGGGCATCGCCTTCGGCGCGCCGGAGACGGTGGTCGAAGACGACCGCGTCATCGAGGCCTACATCGGGGGGTTCGACGTCGATGCTTGAACTGCGCGGCGTCCGCGCCGGCTACGACGACATCGAGGTGCTCCACGGCGTCGACATGCACGTCGACGAGGGCGAAATCGTCGCGCTCATCGGCTCGAACGGCGCGGGCAAGACCACGACGATGCGCACCATCTGCGGCATCCTCTCGCCGAGTCACGGCGAGATAACCTACCGCGACGAGGCGATTCACTCGAAGGCCTCCCACGAAATCGTCGAGCGCGGCATCGTGCAGGTCCCGGAGAACCGCGACCTGTTCACCAACATGACCGTCATCGACAACCTGCTTCTCGGCGCGCAGACCGAGGAGGCGAAGGCGCACCGCGAGGAGAACCTCGACGAGATGCTGGAGCTGTTCCCCCGGCTCGCGGAGCGCAAAAACCAGCGCGCCGGCACCATGTCCGGCGGGGAACAGCAGATGCTGACCCTCGCTCGCGCGCTCATGGGCGAACCCGACCTGCTCATCCTCGACGAGCCCTCCATCGGTCTCGCGCCGCACCTCGTCCAAGAGGTGTTCGACGTCATCGAGGACATCCACGCGCAGGGCATGACGGTGCTCATGGTCGAACAGAACGTCCAGCAGACGCTCAAGCTGGCCGACCGCGGCTACGTCATGGAGAACGGCCGCATCAGCATGACCGCCGACGGCGACCAACTCCTCGAAGACGAGGGCGTCGTCGAGGCGTACCTCGGGGTCTGAGATGGCCGACGAAGCGCTCGCGTCGTTCGTCTCCGACCTCGACCGGACCGACCTCCCCGCGTCGGTCGTCGAGCGCGCGTCCCTCGTCGTCGCTGACACCATCGGCGCGGTGCTGGGCGGCGCGTCGGACCCCGCGGTCGCCGCGTTGGCGCGCCGCTGGGCCGACGAGAACGGCGGCGAATCGACCATCATGGGGACCGCGGGCGAGCGGACCACCGCGTACCGCGCCGCGTTCGTCAACGCGACCGCCGGGAGCGTTCTCGAACTCGACGAGGGCCACCGCTTCGCGGCCGGTCACCCGGCGATTCACGTCCTGCCCGCGCTCCTCGCGGACGGCGAATCGGCCTACCGCAGCGGCGACGAGTTCCTGACGGCGTTCGTGGCCGGCTACGAGGCGGCGGTCCGCGCCGCCGAGACGGTGGTCCCGCTCGCGGACGGTCTCCACCCCCACGGCGTGTGGGGGGGCGTCGGGACCGCCGCGGCCGTCGCCCGACTCCGCGGCCTCGACGCCGAGACGACGCTCGACGCGATGCGCATGGCGGCGAACTACGCCCAGCACACCCGGTTCGAGGCGGCCACCGAGGGCGCGACCGTCAGAAACGGCTACGTCGGGATGAGCAACCTCTCGGGGCTGCTCGCGGTCGACCAAGCCGAATCGGGGTTCACCGGCCTCGACGACGGCGTGGCCCGACACCTCGAACCCGTCGCCGCGGACGGCCCCGACCGGAGCGCCCTCGCGGACGGCCTCGGCGAGCGCTGGGAAATCGAGCGCGGCTACTTCAAGGTCCACGCGGCCTGCCGCTACACCCACGCCGCCCTCGACGCCGTGGCGCTCCTCGTCGAGGAGACGGGCGTCGGCGCGGCCGACATCGACGCCGTCACCGTCGAGACGTACCCCGCCGCGGCCGCGTTATCGGAGCCGGCACCCCAGAACGCCCTGCAAGCGAAGTTCTCGGTTCCCTTCGCCGTCGCTTCGGCGCTGACGACCGGCGAGACGGGCAAGGAGGCGTTCACCGACGAGGCGCTGACGAAGACCGCCCTCGGATTCGCCCGGCGCGTGGACGTGGTCGCCACCGAGGAGTTCGCGGCCCGCGCACCAGACGAGCGCGGCGCGCGCGTCACCGTCGAGACGGCCGATGGCGAGCGGTACGCCCGCGAGGTGCGCGCCGCCCGGGGCGGCGAACACGACCCCGTCACCGAATCGGAACTCCGAGCGAAGTTCGACCGACTCGTCGCGCCCGTCATCGGTGACGGCGGCGTCGACGGCCTCTGGACCGCGGCGACCGAGCCCGCCGCACCCCGCGTGCTCTGCGCCCTCACTCGGGCCTGAGCACCCCGACACTCACTGAGACCACTGAAACCATGATTTCACACGAGCCAGTCAGAGACTGGGAACGACAGCTGTACGGCTTTCTGACCGACGAACTCCCCGACGACGTGCGCGCGGACGGCGAGCGAATCGTCGCGGACGTACTCGCGGCGACCGTCGCGGGAGCGGCCGCGCCCCAACACGCGGGCGTCTTCCGCGACGCGAAACTGGCCGACGGCCCGGCGTCCGTCCTCGGGACCGACCGCCGGGTCGACCCGTCGCAGGCGGCGCTGTTGAACGCGACGGCGGCGATAACACAGGAGATAGAGGAGGGCCACAACCGCGGCGGCCACGTGGGCGCGAGCATCGTCGCGGGCGCGGTCGGCGTCGCCGAGGCCAACGACGTCGACGGCGAGACGTTCGTCGAGGCCTGCGTCCGCTCGTACGAGCTCTGCGCGCGCTTCGAGTACGCCATCTTCGCCATGAAGGCGCGGATGAACGAGGCGATACCGTGGCTCGTCCGCGACCCGCACTCGACGTGGACGACGCTCGGCCCGGCGCTGACCGCCGCCGGCCTCCGCGGGTCGCCCGCGGCGATGGAGGCCGTCTACGACCCGTTCGAGACGCTCCTCGCGGACGGCGAGTTCGCCGCGCTGTTCGACTCGCTCGGCGACGGCTGGTGGCTCACCGAGGCCTACCAGAAGCCGTACCCGTCGTGTCGCTACACCCACGCCCCGCTCGACGCGCTTCGGGACGCCGGCGCGGACGACCTCGCACCCGACGACGTGGACCGAATCGACGTGTACACCTACCGCAACGGCGTCGAGATGAGTCACGCGCGGCCCGAGACGCTCACCGCGGCGAAGTTCTCGACGCCGTACGTCCTCGCCCGCTGGGTCGCGGACGGGCGCGTCGAACTCGACGACTTCCTCGACGACGCGCTCGACGACGAGGCCGTGCAGGCGCTCTCGGAGCGCGTCCACCTCCACGCCGACGAGGCGTTCGAGCGGGCCTTCCCCGACGACTGGGGCGCGCGCGTCGAAGTGACCGCCCGCGACGGGAGCCGCTACGTCGGCGAGCGCGAGTACCCCCGCGGCGACTTCCGCGACCCGCTGTCGGAGTCCGACCTCACCGCGCGCAACCGCGCGTTGCTCGCGTTCGGTCTCGGTGAGGACGCCGCGGATGCGGCGCTCGACGCGCTCTCGTCGGTCGGGGCGAACCCGGTCCGCGAGACCGTCGCCGCGCTGACGCGGCGATAAACCGAACACTCGTTCGTTCAGTCCGAACGAGACGGTAACAATTATTACCGCACTCGATTAGTGATAACTATGAACACGGACGGAAACGGCGCGGCGGGAACAATCGGCGCTACGAAAACCTCGTTCGGCATCGTCGAACACATCAGAGACCACGACGCGAGCGGGGTGTCGGAGATTGCGAACGGCCTCGGAATCTCGAAGAGCACGGCTCACAACCACCTCAAGACGCTCGCGGAACTCGGGTACGTCGTCAGGCAGGGCGACGAGTACGCGCTGGGCCTGAAGTTCCTCGACCTCGGTGACCACGCCCGGACGCGACACGCGCTGTACCACGCCTCTATCGGCGAGATGGACGACCTCGTCGAGGCCGTCGGCGAGCGCGGACAGGTGATGGTCGAGGAGAACGGCCGCGGCGTCTACATCTATCAGGTGAAGTCCGAACAGGGCCTCCAGACCGACTCGCACATCGGCACGACCGTCGACCTCCACACCACGTCGGTCGGCAAGTCCTACCTCGCGTTCTGCGACGAGGAGCGTCGAAACGAGATACTCGACGGCGAACTGACGCGCCTGACGACGAAGACGATAGACGACCGCGACGCCCTCGAAGCCGAGTTGGCGACGATTCGCGAGCGCGGCTACGCCTTCAACGACGAAGAGCGCATCACCGGCATGCGGGCGGTCGGCGCGCCGATTCTCTCCGACGACGAAACCATCCTCGGCGCGATTAGCGTCTCCGGCCCGACCACCCGGATGAAAGGCGAGTGGTACCACACGGAGGTCCCGGAGATGGTGACGCAGGCCGCCCGCGTCATCGGCATCCGCGCGACGTACTCGTAGCGTCTTACCGTGAGGAACAACTGTTCGGCTGTGCCGTATCGCGAGCGATAGTCGACGACGGACGCGTCGGACTCAGCGTCGCTCGGACCGAACCGACGAAGTCCGATTTGAATTACAAAGTTAGCTCTGTAATGGTGAACGAATCGACTCGGCACGACCCGTGACACGGATACGGGCGTCACGCGCCACGGCCGGAATCGAGCGAGCACGTCGGCGGACATATCACTAAGATTGGAACACACACGAGTATGATATGTTTTCGTCACCGACTCTCGCGGGGAGAGGAAACTCGATTCGGGGTCAGCGTTTCGACGGCCGGGAGCGAGTTCCACTCGCGGCGACGCAAACAGGACGAACGATGCGTTTTTGATGCTATACGCGGTGTATTCGAGCGAAAAGTCGGTTGTCGTCGTGACGAGTGATTCGGTGGGGGCGGCCCGTTTTCGGTTCGAGTGTCGAGCGCTTCGAGTCGGTCCGGGAGTATATATCGACTCGAAGTACGTGGCAGTTTTCAAAAATGAATGTGGGAACAGCGGTTAATCTGACAATCGGACGAGCGCGGCGCGACCGACGTGTCGAGGCGAGCGCCGTCGCTCTGCGAGGGCGCGGTCGCCGGCGTGGCGGTTTCACCCTCGCTCTATCGCGTCGTATCGCGTCGCGGGTCGGCCGCGACGACGCCGGAGTCAGTCGGCCATCGGGGCCTGCAACTCGCGTTCGGCCTCCTCGTCGACCTCGACGGGACCCTCGGCGAAGACGACGCCGTGTGCGCCCTCGCGCTCCTTCGCGCTCGCCGCGACGCGGACGAAGGAGGCCTTCTCGCGAGCGTCCGCGAGCGTGTGACCGCCGCAGTAGCTCACGCCGGAGCGAATCCCGCCGAGGAACTCCTCGACGAGCGGTTCGACCGGTCCCTTGTAGGGCGTGAGCGCCTCGACGCCCTCGCCGGCGTCCACGTCGCTCTGTTTGTCCTCGCGGTCGTCTGCGGCCTCCGTGGAGGCCATCCCGCGGGAGCGCTTGTACGTCTCGCCGTCGACCTCGACGACCCGGCCCGGTGCCTCGTCGGTCCCGGCGAAGAAACTGCCCATCATGACGGTGTCCGCGCCGGCCATGAGCGCCTTCGCGGCGTCGCCGGAGGTCCGAATCCCCCCGTCTGCCATGACGTGGATACCGAGGTCGTGCGCCCGCTCGGCGCACTCCGAGACGGCCGTGAGCTGCGGGTAGCCCGCGCCCGCGACCTCGCGGGTCGTGCAGTGCGACCCCGGTCCGACCCCGACTTTCACGCAGCCCGCGCCGGCCTCCCAGAGGTCCTCGACCGCCGCCGGCGTGACGACGTTGCCCGCGACGATTTCGGGGTCGAACTCGTCGCGAATCCGTTCGACGGCGTCGAGACACCGCTCCATGTGGCCGTGGGCGATATCCATCACAATCGCGTCCGCGCCGGCGTCGAGGAGCGCCTCGGTCCGGTCGAGGTAGTCCTCGTTGATGCCGACCGCGCCCGCGACGGTCCCGCCCGCCTCGGCGACGCGGCGGACCTGTTCGGCCTGCTCGTCCACGTCGAGGAAGCGGTGGACGACGCCGAGGCCGCCGAGGCCCGAGAGCGTCCCCGCGAGTTCAGCTTCGGTGACGGTGTCCATGGCCGCGCTAACGAGCGGCGTGTCGAGGCGCAAGTCGGGCGTCACGTTGGTCGAGAGGTCCACGTCGCTCCGGCTGTCGACCGGGGAGCGCTGCGGAACCAGCAATACGTCTCCGTAAGAGAGTCCTGTGCGAATCTCCATCGTAACCCTCCACAGCCGAGGGGTGCGAGGGTCATAACGCCGACGAACGCGGTTCGCGTCGCCGCGGAACGAAACTATTACACGCTGGCGTTCGTCCGTTCACTAACACACGGCGCCGCGCTCGTGCGAATCTCCGACCCATCGTAACCCCAACACAGTCGCCGTTCGCGGGCCGTGTGGTTCGAACCGTCCGCGAGCGACCGCACCGCGCGAGAGCGAGCTACCGGACTCGAATCCGGCGCGGAGTTCGCAAGCGTTTTGGTAGGCTGATATTGACGGATAGTTGCCGTACCGGCCGTGCCACCTCGAGTCGGTATCGGTAGGTGGATCAGAGGCAACCCACAACGTCGCGATTGGTCCCCGCCTCAGTACATCTCCGACCGAAGACATTTCTTCCGCGCAGTCCCTTAGGAGGGTATGCAGACAGTCATTCTCGCCGCCGGCCGCGGCACCCGGATGCGTCCGCTCACGGACCGCCGACCCAAGCCCATGCTCCCCGTGGCCGACCGGCCGCTGGTCGCGCACACCGCCGACGCCGCCGTCGCGGCCGGCGCGACGGACATCACGCTCGTCGTCGGCTACGAGGCCGCTGACGTGCGCGACTACTTCGGTGACGAGCGCGGGGGCGTCCCCGTCGAGTTCGCCGTCCAGTCGGAACAGCGCGGGACGGCCGACGCGGTCCGCGCCGCGGCCCCCCATCTCGACCCCGACGAGGCGTTCGTCGTGCTCAACGGCGACGCGCTGTACGACGTGCCGTCGCTGTCGACGCTGTACGAGGGGACGCCCGCGGTCGGGTCGTTCCGCGTCGACGACCCGAGTTCCTACGGCGTCCTCGACACCGACGACGAGGGCTTCGTCACCGGCGTCGTCGAGAAGCCCGCCGACCCGCCGTCGGACCTCGTCAACGCCGGCGCGTACGTCTTCCCCGCCGAGGCCCACGACTGGCTCGACGTGGCCGAGAGCGACCGGGGCGAACTCGAACTGACCGACGTGCTCGCGGCGACCTGCGAGGCCTACGACGTGCGCGGCGTCGCCTTCGACCGCTGGCTCGACGTGGGGCGGCCGTGGGAACTCCTCGAAGCCAACGAGTGGAAACTCGACGAACTCGACCCGCGAATCGACGGCGACGTGTCCGAGCGCGCCGAACTCGACGGGCCGGTCGTCGTCGAGGCAGGCGCGACGGTCCGCTCGGGCGTGGTCATCGAGGGACCCGTCCTCGTCCGCAGCGGGGCCACGGTCGGGCCGAACGCCTACGTCCGCGGGCGCACGCTCGTCGGCGAGCGCGCCAAGGTCGGCCACGCGGTCGAGGTGAAAAACAGCGTTCTGATGGAGGGTGCGACGGTCGGCCACCTCTCGTACGTCGGTGACAGCCTCCTCGGCCGCGACGTGAACTTCGGCGCGGGGACGAAGGTGGCGAACCTCCGCCACGACGGCGAAGCCGTCCGGCAGATGCTCAAGGGCGAACTCGTCTCCTCGGGTCGCCGGAAGTACGGCGTCGTCCTCGGCGACGAGGTGAAAACCGGCATCAACGCCTCGCTGAACGCGGGCGTCAGAATCCCGACCGGCGGCACGGTCAAACCCGGCGAGTCCGTCCTCTACGACCGCATCGACGAGCGAGAGGCTGCGGACGAGACGGACGGAAGAGACGAGTGAGCGAGGCGTGAACGAACACGCGTCGGATACGTCTTGACAATCGTATAACAGTTAATCTGCCAAACAGTTATCAGACAGACCGTCGAACAACAGCCACAGCGCATGGACGTAATCGAGGGGGAGTCGTCGGCGATACGCGTGCTCTACGTCGATGACGACGAGGGGCTGTTGGCGCTGACGAAGCGGTTTCTCGAATCGTCGGACGACGGTATCGAGGTCGAGACGACCGACTCGCCGCGGCGGGCGCTGCGACTCCTCGAATCGGAATCGTTCGACGCGGTCGTCTCCGACTATCAGATGCCCGAGATGTCTGGGCTCGAACTGCTGTCGGAGCTCCGCGACGGGCGCGACTCCGGCATTCCCTTCGTCATCTTCACCGGACGGAGCCGCGAGGAGGTCGCCATCGAGGCGCTGAACCTCGGGGCGGACAGCTACCTCCAGAAGGGCGGCGACCCGACGGCGCAGTACGGCGTCCTCCGGCAGACGCTCGTCCGCATCACGGAACACCGGCGCGCGGAACGGCGACTCCGCGAGCGCGAGGCGTATCTCCGCGTCACCCTCGACTCCATCGCCGAGGGCGTCGTCGCCACCGACGCCGACGGGACGGTCGTCCAACTGAACCGGACCGCCGAGGAGATAACCGGCTACGACGCCGAGGCCGCCGTCGGCGAGCAGCTTTCGGACGTGCTCCACCTCGTCGACGGCGCGACCGGCGAGCGCATCGACCCGGTGCGACGCGTCGCCGACGCGGACGGGGCGGTCGAACTCGCCGCGGGGACGAAACTCGTGACGAGCGACGGCGACGAGCGCTACATCGAAGACAGCATGTCGCCCATCAGGACCGACGACGGGTCGGTCGAGGGCGTCGTCGCCGTGTTCCGCGACGTGACCGAGGCCTACCGCGAGCGGGAGCGACGGGAGCGCCAACAGCGGGCGCTCATCGACCTCGCGACCGACGAGACGGTCATCGCGGGCTCGTTCGAGGACGCGCTGCCGCGAATCACCGAGACGATGGCGACGGTGTTGGACGTCGAGCGCGCGAGCGTCTGGCTGTTCGACGACGCCGAGACGCTCCGCTGTGTCGACCAGTACGACCGGTCGTCGGGCGAGCACAACGCCGGGACGACGCTGACAGCCTCGAACTACCCGTCGTACTTCGCGGCGCTGGAGACGAATCGGTCGCTCGGCGTCGACGACGTTCGGACCGACCCCGCGACCGCAGAGCTTCGGGGCGGCTACCTCGAACAGAAGGGCATCGCGTCGCTGCTCGACGCGACGGTCAGGTCGGGCGGCGAAGTCGTCGGCGTCGTCTGTCACGAACACGTCGGCGAGCCGCGACGGTGGCGGAGCGACGAGCGGCGGTTCGCCGCTGAGGTCGCTGACAACGTGGTCATCGCGCTCATGCGAGCGACCGACGTCGACGCGCTCCCGACGAGCGCCGACGAGGACGGCACAGACGAGACGCGACCGGGACGAGACGAGGGCTGAATCGGCCGTCGCGCCGAGCGACCGGCCGACGGCACCACCACGAGTCTCCGCTTCGACGATTCGAAGCCTCCATTCGGTCAGTTCTCGTCGTCGAAGTCGAATATCGGGTCCCCGAGTCGAGATGAGGGTTGAAAAACGTCGATTCCGCGACGAATCCGGCGAAATCGGCGCAGCACCGTGAAATCTAAAATGCCCGTAGCTCCAAAGAACGTGTATGTCGAACAGCAGCCGATTCGTCGTCGCGACGCACGTGCTGACTAACTTGGCGGTGCGGAGCGACGAGCGGCTGTCTTCCGACCGTCTCGCGTGGAGCGTCAACACGAATCCGGTGGTCATCCGGCAGCTCCTGTGTTCGCTTCGGGAGGCGGACCTCGTCGATTCCAAGCGCGGCCCGACCGGCGGCTTCACGCTGGCCCACGAGCCGGACGCCATCACGCTTCGCGACATCTACGAGGCGGTGGAGGACGCCGAGCCGTTCTGTTTCCACACGAACGAACCGAACGACGAGTGCACCGTCGGCGAACACATCCAGCCGGTGCTCGGGGAACTGCTCGAACCGGCGATTCAGGCGATGCTCGACGAACTCGACTCGGTCACCGTCGCGGACGTCCACGCGGAAATCGTCGAGACGGCGGACGGCGACCCGCTCGAAGCGTAGCGCGGCGTGGAGCGCGGTTCAGGCCGTCGACTGCACCGTCTCACCCTCGGCCGACTCCTCGCGCTCGGCGTCGAGCCACTCGGTGGCCCACTCCTGTATCTCGTCGAACACCGGGCACAGCGAGACGCCCTTGTCGGTCAGCGAGTAGTACGTCGCCACCGGCGCATCCTCTTCCATCCGGCGGTCGACGAAGCCGTGTTCCTGCAAGTCGTCGAGGACGCGAGAGAGCGTCCGCGAGCTCGCGCCGGTCGAACGCTTCAGCTCGTTGAACCGCTTTTCACCGTCTTGGAGGTCGTGGAGGACGATGAGACGCCACTGCGACCCGATTTGTTTCAGCGAGTCGATGATGGGGCAGGGGGCGTCGTCGAGGGTCATATCCGTGGCCATATCCCCACATCGACTTCGACCCTCTTTAGCAGTTCGGTTAGTACACCTGCTTTCGAAACGTTACCTGATTCGGCTCCGGACCGACAGACCGGCCGGCTGGCTTCCGACTGACCCATCACCGACCGACGACCGGCTGGCTGCCGACCAGCCGACCGGGTCGCTCAGGCGAGCAGCCGCGAGAGGAGGAGAAACACGCGCTTGAGGTTCTTCGAGAGGCTCGATTGATTCTCCGAGTAGAGCGTCACGCCGTCGTCCGGCCCGTGAATCTGTACGCAGCGGCCCCGGTCCGACAGGTCCTTCAACTCGATTCCCCGGACCGAATCGAGCGGGATGACGAGGTAGCGGTACTCCTCGTCTTGGATGTCGGCGTTACAGTGGTCGCCGTAGACGTGGATGCTCCGCTCCGTGACCGCGAGTTCGTAGCCGACGTAGCTCATCCCGGCGATTTCGGCCCCGGCGCGACCGCCCTTGACTTTGCCTTTCAGGTGCGAGGCGTCGAGGAGAATTCCGTCAACCATACGCCCGATTCCGAGCGGGCGCTCCTAAGTATTCGCATCCAGTTCTCCGAATTGATTTTCGAGGTTCCGTGGAGCACTCGGCTACCGACGAGAACTCAGTCAAGCGGTCAGCTGGCAGCCGTCGTCCGCGTCGTCGCCAGAGCCATCGGATTCGATAATCGAGTACGACGAGACGAGGTGGTTGACGATGTAGTCGACCGTCGAGGGGTCGTACGTCCAGAAGCCGGTGAAGCCGAACCCCGGTTCGGTCTCCTCGGCGACGAGCGCGCATTTGTAGTCACCGACGCCGTTGCCGTCGTAGGCGACGAACCAGGAGCGCCGAATTTCGTCGGAGCGCGCGAGATGGAGTTGGAACTGGTCGGCCTGCGGGACCTCGCCGTTCGGGTAGATGTACGCGTGGACCGAGAGGTCGTCGCGGCCGCCGAGGCGGCGGTAGGTTTCGAGTTGCGGGCGGAGGTTCCCGCCCGACTGGAAGCCCGAGTGGAGTTCGCCCGCGCCGACGCGCCACGCGCGGTCCTCGATTTCGCGGGTGGCGTTGAGCATCTGCTGCCGGTCGTAGGAGGTAAACAGCGTCTCGTCGAGGTGGTCGAGAATCGGCGCGTACGAGTCGCGTTCGAACCCCGGTTCGACGTCCTCGGGGTGCGCGAGGAGGTCGTCGACCGAGACGGCCGTGTGGAACTCGTCGCCGGTACCCAGCACCGCGTAGTTCGACGGACCCTCGTCGGAACTCGCAGACACCACCGAGACGTTTCGATCCGCGAAATGCTCGGCGAGTCGCCCGACGACGCCTGGCGTCGGATTGAACACCGTCAGCGTTCGTTCCGAGGCGGCGACGCCGGAGATGAGTTCGCTGAGAGACATTACCGGGAGAACGCTACAACGGGTTATCATTCTTTGCAATAATATGGTATGCGAGACCGGCGAGTCGGGACGCGAAACCGGTCGACTCGCCCGGAAGGAAGTCGTTACCGGGAGAGAACAGCGTCCTAACTATGCCCCACAAGCGTGTACGTTCAGTATGATTTCCGACGCGCCCCGTTCTCGGACCCCCGCGGAAGTCGACGACGAACGCGGGACGGGCGACGGCCCGTGGTTCGCCGCCGAGGTCCCCGACATCGTCGCCGGACTCGAAGCCTCGCAGTCCATCGGTCCGGTCACCGCGGCGGCCGCCCGCCAACTCATCGCGGTCGGCCGCGCGAGGGACGCGCTCGCGCTCGTCCTCGGCGAGGTCGACGGGTCGTGGCGGCGATAGGGTCGCTCGTCGCGGCGAGCGACGCGGACTCGGCGGCCGGCGGACTACTTCTCGCGCGAATTCGTGTCTCTGACGTACAGTTCGACCAGCGAGTCGAGCAGGGTCGGAGCCAGTCGAAACCGAACGTCAACGCTGTTTTGCTCGCGGTCGTACGCGAGCTGCTGGACGTCGATGGCGGCCAGAAGCGTGCGCATCGCGTCGACGACGTAGTTGCTCGACCCCGCCTCGACGCGGAGACCGTCACCGAGGTGAATCGAGAGGCCGTCGACGGCCGTCTCGTAACACGTCTTGCTCGGCGCGTCGACTCGCTGAGTCCGTTCGACCAAGCCGAGGCTCGAAAGCGTCTCCAGCCGGCGGTAGATTGTCGATTCGGAGACCTCGCAGCTCTCGGCCAGCTCCTCGGCGGTCATCGGCGCGCGGTTGCACGCCAACAGCACGCTCCGGGAAACGTCGTCTCCGAGCGCGTCGAGGAGGTCGTCGTCGGACGACTCCGGAGTGATATCGGTCTCGTCGGCCGCCGCCGCGGCGTCGCTCTCGTCGGTCAGTGGGCCGGGAGGCTCGTCAGAAGCCGACAGAACGTCGTCCACGAGGTCGCGTCGGGTCATCGCATGTTACCTGACGCGGGCGGGTAATATGTAATCGGTGCCTACAATCGAGATAAGCTTCGCTTATCCACGAACAGTCTCGAATCTCTGAAAACAGCGGTCGGGGACCGAAACCGAACGACTGCGGCGAATTAATGGGTGCGAAACGTCGGAACGCGGCGGTGAGACCCGCCACGACCGCACCACCTGCTCACCGCTCGCTCACGGCTCACTCGACGGTGACGCACTTGGCGAGGTTGCGCGGCTTGTCGATGGGTCGTTCGAGCAGGTCAGCGGCGTGGTACGCGACGAGCTGGAGCTGGACGTTGGCGAGGACGCCGGCGATGTCGGGATGCGTGTCCGGGATTCTGAGTACGTGGTCCGCGAACTCGGTCACTTCGCCCGAGCGGTCGCTCGTGATGGCGATGACGGGCGCGCCGCGAGCTTGGACCTCCTTGACGTTGCTCAGCGTCGCCTCGTCCTCGTGGCCCGTGAAGATAGCGAACACCGGCGACAGCGGCGTGACGAGCGCCAGCGGGCCGTGTTTGAGTTCGGAGGCGGCGAACCCCTCGGCGTGCTCGTAGGATATCTCCTTGAACTTCAGCGCGCCTTCGAGGGCGACGGGGTGGGCGACCCCGCGGCCGATGAAGAAGTACGCGTCGCTGCCCTCGTACTCGATGGCGATTTCGCGGGCCATCGAGGTATCGAGGACCTCCTGTACGTCGCCCGGGAGCCGCGACAGCGCCTCCATCAGGTCGCGCGCTTCGGGCGACTTCGCGCCGGTCACGTCTTCGACGATGCGCTCGGTGAGGAGCGTCAGCGCCGTCACCTGCGACGAGAACGTCTTGGTAGCCGCGACGCCGATTTCCGGGCCGGCGCGGATGAGCAGTTCGTCGTCGCACTCGCGGGTTATCGACGAGCCGACGACGTTCGTGACCGCGAGGGTCCGCGCGCCGGCCGCGCGGGCGCGGCGCACGGCGTCGAGGGTGTCTGCGGTCTCCCCCGACTGGCTGACCGCGACGACGAGCGTGTCTGTCGTCACCGGCGGCTTGATGACCGAGTACTCGCCGGCCATGAACGCGTAGGCGGGGATGCCCCGGGAGTTGAGCAGCGACGCCGCGTACATTCCGGCGTGGTGCGAGGTCCCCATCGCGAGGAGGTGGACCTGCGACACGTCGGCGAACGACTCCGGCGGGAACTCCTCTAGTTCGACGCCGCCGGCGTGGGTGTTCAGCCGGCTCTGGGTGGTCCGCCGGAGCGCGCCGGGTTGTTCGTGAATCTCCTTGTACATGTAGTGCTCGTAGCCGCCCTTCGTCGCCGTCTCGGGGTCCCACTCGACGTGTTCGACGGGGCGGTCGACCGCGCGGCCGGCCGAGTCCGTGATTTCGTAGCCGCCCGAGCGAGTGACGACGAAGTCGCCGTCGTGGAGGTAGATGACGCGCGCCGTGTGCTGGATGAACGCGGGCACGTCGCTGGCGAGGTAGTACTCGCCGTCGCCGACGCCGAGGACGAGCGGCGACCCCGAGCGAGTGGCGAAGATGGCCTCCTCGTCGCCGATGATGGCCGCGAGGGCGTAGCTTCCCGAGAGACTGCCGACCGCGGCGCGGAACGCCTCCTCGGGAGTCGCGCCGTCGCGGAGGTTCTCCTCGATGAGGTGCGGGACGACCTCGGTGTCGGTCTCGCTGCTGAAGACGTGGCCGCGGGCTTCGAGGTCGCTCCGGAGCGATTGGAAGTTCGAGATGATGCCGTTGTGGACGACGGCGATGCGGCCCGACTCGTCGGTGTGCGGGTGGGCGTTGCCGTCGGTGACGCCGCCGTGGGTCGCCCAGCGGGTGTGACCGATGCCGTAGTCGCCGGCGATGGGGTTCTGCTCGACGGCCGCGACGAGTTCGGAGACCTCGCCGACGCGCTTCGTCAGCGAGATGCCCGAGCCGTTTTTGACGGCGATACCGGCCGAGTCGTAGCCGCGGTACTCCAGTCGCTGGAGGCCGTCGACGAGCGAGTCCACGGAGTCGTCCGCGCCGATGCAGGCGGTGATGCCGCACATCAGTGGGTCACCTCCACGCGCTCGCGAACGTCGCCGTGTAAGACCGTGCCGGGGCCGACGACGGCCTCAGCACCGACGCGACTCCCGGGCGTGAGCGTCACGTTCGCGCCGACCTCGGCGCGGTCACCGATGATGCTCCCGAGGCGGCGGTCGGTGTAGAGCCGGCCTTCGAGGATGACATCGGCGCGGCCGCCGGGCGAGACGACGCCGTCGCCGACGGTCGCGCCGGGGCCGACGACGGAGTCGCGGAGGACGACGCCCGCGCCGACCCGCGCGTCGGTCGAAAGAATGGAGCGCTCGATGACGCTGTTCGCGCCGACGGAGACGTTGTTCTGGAGGCACGAGCCACCGCTGACGACCGCGCCCGGCCCCACGTCGCAGTCGTCGCCGACGACGACGTGGTCGCCGAGGAGCGCGCGCTCGTGGACCCGCGCCGACGCGGCGACCGCGTCGTCGTGTCTGCGCGCGAGGAGCGTCTCGGTCACGGAGAGGAGCCCCCACGGGTGAGAGGGGTCGAGCCAGCCGCCGTTGACGAGGACGGACGTGACGTGCCCGTCGAGGTAGTGAATCACGTCGGGAAGCCGCGTCTCGCCGTCGTGCGGCGGGGTGCGCCGGAGCGCCTCGAAGACGGCGTCGTCGAAGACGTAGACGCCCGCGTTGACGAGATAGCCCTCGCTGTCGACGGCGTGTTCGTCGATGTCGGCGATGCGACCGTTGTCCTCGACGACGACGCCGTACTCCTCGGGCGTGTCGGACTCGGCGACCGCGATGGTCGCCACCGAGTCGGTCGTCGAGAAGCGTTCGAGCGCCTTCAAGACGATGTCGGCGTCGACGACGTTGTCGCCGTTGCAGACGACGAACGGGCCGGTGACGAGCTCCTCGGCGAGGAGGAGCGCATGCCCGCTTCCGAGCCGGGTGTCCTGGTGGACGAACTCGATGTCCGCGTCGGGGTACGTCGCAGAGAGGTGCGACTGGATGCGGTCGGCGCGGTGGCCGACGACGACGACGACGCGCTCGATGCCCGACTCGAACAGCGCGTCGAGGACGTACTCGACGACCGGCCGGTTTGCGACCGGGAGCATCGGCTTCGGCTGGAAGGTGGTGAGCGGACGGAGCCGCCGCCCCTCGCCGGCCGCGAGGACGACCGCCTCGGTGAGACGGCCGTTCATGCGTGACCTCCCGCGAGCGACGGGCGTTCAGAACGTGACCGTGACGGTGTGCGAGTCATGAAAGCAACAGGGACCGCGACGGGGATTGTTATACAGCGAGTTCCCCGAACCGGTCTCGCGTTAGGGTCGCGTGTGAGACTGTTGCAAGCGGAGGCCACAGTCCGAAATCGGCAGGGCGGACGGTTCGGACGCGCCTAATCGGATGGTGTCCCACCGACAGTGTCGCGGCGCGACGAAGCCGCCGCGTCGGTGGTATGGACTGCGAATCACACCCGCGGGGTGAGAGCTGACAGCGGTGGGGGAGCCGGGGAGAGCTGATTCGGCGGGAGGAGGAAAAAGGAGAGCAGACAGCGGGGAGGGAAACGGAAAGAGGCGGGCCGAGCGCCGCGGCTGTTCGAAAGCGGAGCGAAGTAAAATCCGGGTGCAGTCGTTCGAAATCGGTATCGTCGCGGACGCGATGAGGACTGACCCACTCAGAGGTCGAGGCGGTCCTTGTACGACTCCATCGCGGTGACGGCCATGAGCGTCGCGGTGCTCAACACGGCCCAGCCGGCGGCCGGGACCTGTTCGAGTCCGGGGACGCCGAGCAGTCCGCCGGAGACGGTCGCGGCCACGCCGGCGGCGATAACGAGGTTCCGCTTGGGCGACGCGGCGAGCGACGCCGACTGCTCGTCGTCGGCGTCGGTGCTGACGATGTCGCCGTCGAGATACTGGTCGAGCTGTTTCGCGGTGTCGAGAAGCGTGATGTCACCGCGGTTCTTCTCGAAGTCGACGATGCCCGCCGAGTCCATCTTCGGCAGGTGGCACTGGTACAGACCGATGTACACGCGCTTGCGTTGGCTCGACGACAGCGCCTTTATCTCGATGCCGTTTTCCTTCGCGGCGATGAACTCGGCCATGTCGCCGAGCTTCGCTTCGCCGTCGTTCTCCTTGAGGAACCGGAGCGCGTCGCGCCGGCGCTGGTTCTTCAGAATCTCGAAGACGATGTCCTTCGAGAGCGCTTCGATTTCGGGTTGTTGCTGCTGTGCTGCGGCCGCGTGAGACCCACCAGTCGTCTCCGCGAGTCGTTCGTTCGCCGTCTGGTCAACAACGTCGGTGTCGGCTTGCAGTGAATCGGTAACCATTGTTCCTTCCTCCCCCACTGTGTAGTCGGGTGCTACCGTGTGTCGTGGTCGGTCGAGAGGGGTGACCGCGAGACGTTAGCACAGACCACAACCTTTGGATGCGCCCCACCAAGCGCGCCCCAGATACAGAGGGTCAGTGAACTAATAGGTTAAACGAGGATATATACTTGTCTGACAATCCCACACTCTGATTTCTCCGACTGTTAGGGTCTCAAAATCTGCAAGTAAAGTGGTTGTAACAATCTATACCAACTCAGACTTTCAATACATCCAACAGTAATAGAATCCGACCAGAAGACGACCGCGTATCCCGTTTTTGGCTGGCGAGCGTCGTTTCTAGATGAGGAAATAAATTCGTACTGTCAGTTAGTCACACGAGCACGACGGTTCGGCAGTAGCATCGACTGAGAATACGTGTGCGGTTGGCGACGGCCCTCTCGGGAGCCGCGACAAGACAGGTTTATTCGGCGGTTATTCCACGAGCGCCTCGAAGGCGTCGGCCGAAGTTCCCCCGTTCCGTTCCGAGAGATACTGCGCGAGCACCAACACGAGGAGCGCCGCGGAGACGAACACCGCGACGGCGCTCCACGAGACGAGCGCGAATCCGGGGAGCCCCGCCCACAGACCGAGAATGAGCGCCCAGCTGAGTGCGCCGAGCAGCGCGTAGTACCGACTCCACGACTCGCTCGCGCCGGGCTGCATCCAGAAGAACCCCCGCTTGGCGACGTTCGGAACGAGTTCGACAGAGCGCTCCTCCTCGTCGTAATCGACCAGACCGGCGCTCTCGAGTTTCGGGAGATGCGTCTGGTACAGCGAGATATACACGCGCTGTCGCTCTTCGTCGGTCACGTCTTCGACCGCCGTTCCGTTCTCTCGAGCAGCGACCATCGCTGCGAGTTCCTTCAGCGAAATCGCCTCGCCCCCCCGATGGAGGAAGTAGAGAATCTGCCTCCGCCGGGAGTTGCTGAGGATGCGGAATAGCTCGTCTTTTGATAGTGTTGTCATCGTCGTGTGCGGGGGTGGTCCCGCACGCGGTGCGAAAGGGGGACCCGACCCGGTTGGGTCGTACTACACCACACCCAACCTTTGTTATCGTGACGTTTCCGGGAGGCACCGAGTCGGTCCCTCCCGCGTATTAAGCTCATCTTCACGCGATTGTTATCGGGGCGCAGACCGTCAGCGAGAGGGAGTAATTGCGGTCTCAGAGACGAGTACACACCTCGCGGATTCAGAGAAAAAACCTCGCGCCGAAACGGGAGCAAACTCGCGACAACGGCGGTAAGGAACCCAATTGTCCAGTATAGAGGTGGCTAACAATACCCGATGGCGGCGATACTTAGATTCGAGACTACATGTTCGAACTGACTGGCTTCCAGCGCGACCTGCTGTACGTGATCGCCGGCGCAGAGCGCCCGTCCGGGCAGGAGATTAAAGAGATGATCAGCAAGGACGTCGGGGAGGTGAATCACGGTCGGCTCTACCCGAACCTCGACGCCCTCGTCGAACAGGGGTACGTCAACAAGGGACAACACGACCGTCGGACGAACTTCTACGAGATGTCCGAGAAAGGACGCGAGTCCATCGTCCAACGCCGAGACTGGGAAAACCGACGCGTCGGGTTCCTCGGATAGCGCACGCTCGTAGACAGAAGAACCGTCCGTTCGAACGCCCGCGGGCGCGAGTGGGACGCTCGCCCCGGAAGAAACCGAAGACGAGAACGACTCGTCGCTGGTGGCCGCATCGGTCCCCGCGGTCTCGTTTGGCCCCCTCCTCCTTTCGCCGCCGGTTCGACCCGAGCGACCGCACCGAGCGCTGACTCCGTCCGACCGCACCGAACCCACACCGAGCGCGACCGCATCCGACGACGCTCGACGCCGAGCCGCCCCGGCCGACCCGGCCGGAGTCTGAGCGGAGAACGAGGCGTGGCGCGGCGTGATATCCGCGGGCAGCGGACTGCGGCGCACCGCGCCGAGTGTTCGTATCAGAAGTTAGTACACTCAGGGAGCGCCAAAAATATCAGAACTCGGATAGTCGAATCGGCGTCCCGAATCCGGGATTAATGCAGCCATAAGAAACGGATTAATTCGAGAATAAAAGAGCGCAGTCAAGCGTTTTCGTCCCTCGAACGAATCGACAGGACTTGTCGTCAAATCGAACAGTAACACCGCCAATAATATCATCGATAGACATTCATGTATTCCTACTAATGTAATTATCGCAACATTTATGGGTGTAATCCGCAACCCCTGAGACATGGTAAGAGAACGGTCCACCGGGCAGGACCCAGAGACGACGACTGACGACGACGTCGGTAGACGCAAATACCTCGCGCTGTGCGGGTCGGTCTCGGCCGCCGGCGCGCTCGCGGGCTTCTCTGGGCTCGGCTCGGCGACGGAACAGACAGGCGAGTCGGCCGACGGCGACGGGCACACGCTCGTCGTCGCCGGCACCGGCTCCGTCTCGTCGTTCGAAGTGACGGTCAGCGGGTCCATCTCACCGCTCCAGTCGAACGGCGCGCTCAGCACGACCGGAACGGTCGGGCCCGCCGCCGAGGGGACCGTCAGCGACGACTCGCGGCGCTACCAGTTCGCGGGCGACATCACCGACTTCCGGTCGACCGACGCGGTGTCGGTCTACGTCGACGGCGTCCGCGTCCCCGACAACTCCTTCTGAGCGCCGCCGAGCTGCTCGTTGTTTTCACCCGACGACAGCGGCGGCGCGAGGCGCTACGACCGCATGTAGCCGCGGAGCCACTCGGGCGTCACGTCGTCGAACACCACGGTCTTCCCGCCGTGTTCGGCGACGAACCCGTCGGCGTCGGACTCCGACGAAAAGGGAATCAGGTCTTTACCCATTCCTCCGAGCACCTCGCTTTCGACGGCGTAGGTCATCTCGGTGGCGTCACCGAACGTATCCGCGCCGGTGGGCGTCGAGATGAACGTGTCGCCGCCCTCGGTCGAGAGTTCGTAGTCGACCGTCGAGTAGTCCGTGACGTACACCGCCGTCGCCTCCCAACCCCGCTCCCGGTGTTCGAAGTAGTACGGGAACAGCCCCATGCTGAGGGTGTGGAACCACGCCGGGTTGTCGTGGCCCTCGGGCGCATTGTCGCGGTAGAAAATCTGTCCGTTCGGGCCGGCGTGGAGGCCGATGACCATCCCGCCTTGGTCGTCTTCCTTCCCGCCCGAGAGGTCGACCGGTTCGGGCGTCGGCCCCGCGTTCGAACCGCCGCCGAGACAGCCCGCGAGGGCCGCGAGCGCGCCGAGAGAGACGGCTTTCGTCGCGGCGCGGCGCGTGAGCGAACCCGTCGAACCGTCGCGCGGCGGAGAGTCGTGATGCATCGTCGCTTGCGCGGAGGTCGGGCGTCACGGTACATAAACCGTGAGAACGGTCGCTCGCGTGCGCGAACTGAACTACCCTCGGGCGAGGAGGCGGACGGGTCACAAAATCGAGGGCTTCAGGCGACGATGCGCGCGCCCTCGACGAGCGAGCGAACGTCCTCGAACAGGCGGTCGGCGTCGTCCTCGTCGCGGGCCTCCGCCGTGATGCGGACCAGCGGTTCGGTCCCGCTGGCGCGGACGAGGAACCAGCCGTCGTCGGTGTCGACGCGGATGCCGTCGATGGTGTCGACCTCGTCGTAGGTCGCGTGGATGTCGCGAGCGATGCGGTCCATCGCCTGGTGTTTGTCGTCGAACGAGAGGCTCGCGCGACGGGTGGCGTACCCCGCGCCGCCGAGGTCGGCGACCTGTTCGGACAGCGGCGCGCCCCGGGCCACGAGGTCAGCGAGTGTGAGCGCCGCGTAGTGGCCGTCGGGGGCGAGCGTCTCGTCGGGCCAAATCCACGCGCCGGAGGGCTCGCCGCCGAAGACGTAGCCGGGTTCGGCGACCGCCTCGGCGACGTGGACGTCACCGACCGGGGTGTAGGTGACGCGCCCGCCGGCGGCCTCGACCACGTCCTGCACGAGGAGGCTCGTATCGACGGGGACGGCGACGGCGTCGCCCGGGGAAACGGCGTCGCGCGCGAACAGCGCGAGCAACGCGTCGCCGGGGACGTACGCGCCGGTCTCGTCGACCGCGACGAGTCGGTCGGCGTCGCCGTCGTGAGCGAGGCCAACATCCGCGCCGAGCGCGGGGACGGTTCGGCGGAGCGCCGTGAGCGTCTCGGCGTTCGGCTCGCTCTTTCGGGCGGGGAACCGACCGTCCTGCTGGGCGTCGATGGTGTTGACCGTCGCGCCGAGTTCGTAGAGCGCGTCGACCGAGACGCGGCCCGTGCCGTTGCCGAGGTCGAACGCGACGGACACGTCGTCGAGGTCGTCGAACGACGAGACGAGGTGGCTCACGTGGCGGGTCGCGGCGTCGGGCCACGCGCGCTCTTCGCCGTGTTCGTCCCACGCGGCGAGCGACACCTCGTCGCGGTTGAGTCGATGGACGATATCGCGCGTCTGGGCCTTGTCGAAGGCGCGGCCGCTGGGCGTCCAGAGCTTCAGGCCGTTGTCGGCGGCGGGGTTGTGGGACGCGGTGATTCCGATGCCGGCGTCCGCGCCGGCCCAGCCGACCGCGCGGGCGACCGTCGGAGTCGAGGCGACGCCGAGTCGGACCACGTTCGCGCCGCACTCGCGGACCCCGGCGCTCACGGCGTCAGCGAGGACATCGCCGCTGAGCCGAGCGTCCTGGCCGACGACGACGGTGCAGGCGTCGCAGCCGACCGCGCGGCCGATTCGAAGGGCGAGTTCGGCGGTCACGGTTCGGCCAACCGGACCTCTGATTCCACTCGTTCCGAACATACCGTGGGAGACGGTGACAGGACGTTTTGGTATGTTTCGCCTACTGTCACGACCGGTCGGTCAGGCGGCACCTACCGCGAACGCGGACGAGTCGCGGGGTCGGCGCACCGAATCGGGGCCGCGTCGCCACTCGTCGGGGCGAGTGAGCGGTGAGTGGTCGGCGGTTAGGCGGCGAGTCGCCTCACTGGAGGGGCTGGGAGTCGCCGATGGGGACCACTTCGATAGAACCGAGCGCGTCGAGCGTCACGCGGTAGCCCGCGTAAGAAAACGAGAGAATCGCGTCTTCGGAACAGCCGAACACCGTTTCGAGGGCGTCGGGGTCGATAGTCCGTGCGAGCGGCGGAAGCTGCGTGGGGCGGACGCCCTCGATTGCCGCAATACTCAATACAACGTTCGTGCTGAGGAGTTCGGAAGAATCGCGGTCGACCCGGTATGAGCCGGTCGACTCGTCGTACGTCACGCGCGAGTCCTTCCAGTCGTTCGTCTGTGCCATCATGGGTGCCTTAACAGGCGTCTGTGTGCGACGGTGACCCTTAAATCCATGCTATTTGTGAACAGTTGTAATTCGTGACTGTCACGGAATCGAACGGATACAGGAGTGGTACTCGACGCGGGGAATCTGGTGCCGAACATACACAATCAAAAACCATGATAGTTTTGCAGTGACGACGGTCAGCCCTGTCGGGCACGAAGCGTTTGGACGGTGTCTTGCGCCTCTTCGACCGTGATTTCGCGCTTGTAGAGCGCCGAGCCGGGCTCCAGCAGTTCGCCGCCGGAGACGAGACCGCCGACGTCGACGGGGCCGAATCCGATGTCACGGATGAGGCCGGCGACGCGCGCTTTGGCGTCCGAGTCGTCACCGGCGAGGAAGACCGCGAGGCGCTCGGATTCGGGGAGGTCCGGGTGGCCGAGGTCTCGGAGCGTCTCCCAGTGGATGGTGTTGAACGACTTGACCAGCCTCGCGTCCGGGAGTTGAGACGCGACGAGCTCCGAGGAGGTGTCGTCGCCGAGGTCGATGACGTGGAAGTTCTCCGTGTAGGGGTTCATCGCGTCGACCACGATTTTCTCCGCGAACCGGGCCGCGTCGGGCAGCGAGTCGCGCTCGCGGAACGGAATCGCGAGAAAGACCACGTCACCGAACCGAACGGCTTGCTTCGGTTCCACCGGGCGCAGTTGCGGGCCGAGCGTCTCCGAGAGGTCTTCGAGCGACTCGACTCCGCTGTCGTTGGCTATCGCCACCTCGTGGTTCGACTCCACCAAAAGCTGGGCCAACGTCCCACCGAGTCGACCAGCACCGAGGATTCCTATATCCATGAACAAAGATGTATGTTAACGAAGTTCAATCTTTGTGTGGTCGGGGGCGGAGCGACCGGTCACCAGCCGAACTGGTTATACTGCCGTTAAAATGCCGTATCGGCGGCTCAGACCGTCTCTATCGCGGGGCGCTCCCGGTGGCTGAGCGTCAGGCCCCGCCCGCGTACGCCGCGAACTCCTTGCCGCGGAGGGCGAAGTAGACCACGCCGACCGCGCCGACGAGCGACGCGACCGAGAACGCGAGGGTCGGGTCGCGCGCGTAGAGCCAGCCGCCGAGCGCCGCGCTCGGGATGACGATGGTGTTCCGCACGAGGTAGTACGCGCCCGTCACTCGCCCGCCGGCGTTTCGCTCCGCCGGGCCGACGATGAGCGCCTTGTGCGCGGGGAGGCCGGCGAACCGGAGCCCGGAGAACGCAAAGAGGGCGACGACGACCCACTGGTCCGCCGGCGCGAAGATGAGGAGGACCGGGAACATCGCGTACACCGAAAATCCGAGGGCGACGACCGGCTTGAGCCCGGTCCGCTCGGCGAGCTTCGAGACGGGGAGCTTCGTCAGGAGCGCGACCACCATCTCCACGCCGAGGAGGACGCCGAAGAAGGCGTCCGGGCGGAGCGAGACGCCGAAGCCGGTGAAGCCGACTTCGAGGAACTCCGTGACGACGATGACGAAGAAGACGTACACCATCCCGTTGGCGAACCGGATGAGCGTGTCCGCGACGAGGAGCGGCCGGAGCGTCTCGGGGAGCGACCGGAGGTCGTCGCGGAGCTGTGCGAGCCCCTCGAACGACCTGCCCAGCGAGTCCTCGCCCGCGTCGTAGAGGAGGTGCTGGGCGACGGTGGCGACGATGCCGAACGCCGCGGCGACGATGAGAACGTACCGAAAACCCTCGACGAACGTCGCCGTCGCCGCCAGCAGCGCGGCCGCGATGAGCGGCCCGAGGAGGAAGCCGATGCGGCGGAAAATCTCGGTGCTGGCGAACCCCATCGCCAGCCGCTCCGGCGGGACGCTCTGTTTGACGATGGCGAACGTCGCGCCGAGGCCGAACGACTTCCACGCCTGCGTGAGAAACAGGCCGACGAAAATCCAGAGCCACGGTTCGAGCGAGACGCCCGCGAGCGTCACCTCGGGGACCTGCGGGGCGACGAACCAGAAGAGAAAGCCGGCCGACGAGAGTGTGCCGAACAGCGTGAGCGAGAGGCGAGACCCGAGTCGGTCGGAGAGCGCGCCCCCCGGATACGGGTACAGCGCCCCGATGAGGTTGCCGACGCTCCCGTAGAGACCGACGACGGTCGCGCCGGCTCCGAGCACTCGGAGGTACTCGGGGACGTACCGCCCGGTCATCTGAAACGAGAGACTGAACGCGAACATCGCCACCGAGAGGACGAGCACGTCGCGTTCGAGCCCGATGAACTGCCGAAAGGAATCGAAGCTATCGACGGCGGCGTCCCGACGCGTATTCATCGTCCGAGTGGTTCGCGGGAGCGTTCAAGAAAGTACGGTGCGGTCGGCTCAGTCGTCGCCCGGCGGGTCGACCCAGACGACGAGGCCGTCGTCGGTCCTGACGACGCCGCGGGTGAGTTCGTCACCGAACGGCGCGTCGTCGACGGCCTCGGGGTCGATTTCCGTCACGCGGTCGACCTCGTCGACCAGCCAGCCGAAGGCGGTCGCGTCCTCGTCGGCGGCGTCGAAGACGACGACGCGGGAGGCGTCGGGGTTCGAACCCACGCCGAGGAGCGAGGCCGTATCGACGAGCATCGTCGTCGCGCCCCGGTAGTCCATCGCGCCGACGACGTGCGGCGGCGAGTCCGGCAGCGAGCGCGCCGATGTGCGGTCGATGATTTCGGTGACGGCGTCGAGGACGACGCAGTACCGTTCTTCACCGAGTTCGAATTCGAGGACCTGCGTCGGCTCCGCGAGCGCGCCGTCGGGCGCGTCGGTGAGCGACATCTACGCACCCCGGGCGAAGCGCCCGTCGTCGGCCGCGTCGAGTTCGTCTTCGAGGTCGTCCACCTCGTCGTCGATGTGGTCGACGAGGAGCGCGACCTCCGAGATGTTCGCCGTCTGCTCTTCTGTGGCCGCGGCGACCTGGTCGATTTCGTTGGCGACCTCCTCCGCGCCCCGGGCGGTCTCGTCGACGAGGCTCGCCACCTCCTCGGTGCTCGCGGCCTGCTGGTCGGTCGCGCGGGCGACCTCCTCCGCGCCGGCGGCCGCCTCGCCGACCGCGGCGTCGATGTTCCGGAGCGCGGAGACGGCCGCGTCGAC
Source organism: Haloferax sp. AS1 (assembly GCF_014530665.1). Taxonomy (NCBI): domain Archaea; kingdom Methanobacteriati; phylum Methanobacteriota; class Halobacteria; order Halobacteriales; family Haloferacaceae; genus Haloferax; species Haloferax sp. AS1. The sequence goes on along the minus strand of NZ_SPSA01000002.1, from coordinate 48,917 downwards.
CTCAGAGATGCCGTCGTTGACTTCCTCGTTGGCCTCTTCAATGTTGTCGACGGTCGTCTCGGTCGTCTCTTGGATGTCACCGACGACCGCCTCGATTTCGGAGACGCTGTCGCGGGACTGCTCGGCGAGGCTCTTGACCTCGTCGGCGACGACGGCGAAGCCGGCTCCCGCCTCGCCGGCGCGAGCGGCCTCGATGGAGGCGTTGAGCGCGAGCAGGTTCGTCTGGTCGGCGATGTCGTTGATGACTTCCACGACGTTGTCTATCTGGTCGACTTTCGCGCGGAGGGCGGTGATTTCGTCGTACACGTCGGTGGTCACGTCGTCGACGGTCTCCATCGCGTCCGCGGCGTTGTCGGCGGAACTTCGGCCCTCGGCGGCGAGGTCGCGCGCCTGGTCGCTCATCGCCTTCGTCTGGTCGGCGCTGGAGGCGATTTGCTCGACGCTGGCGCTCAGGTTCGACACCTCGCCGGCGACCTCCTGCATGTTGGTCGACTGGTCGCCCGCGAGGTCGCTTATCTCCTGTGCGCTGACGGCCACGCTCTCGGAGGCGCGGGAGAGTTCGGCGACGGCCGTGCCGATTTCGTCGGTCGCGTCGTCAACGTCGTCCACGTCGTCGAGGACCTCGTCTGTCGCCGCGCCGGCGGCACCGGGGCCGGAATACGCGTCGTGCTGTCGGGAGGCGGGCCCGTCTCCGGCGGCCGGCTCCCGGTCGTTTCGCTCGAGTTCCATACGAACGAGTGTGAGAGTAAAGTGATAAGTATTCGCGAGCAGTATCAAACGAGATAACCCCATATTGCCGCTAATTGCCTCGAGGCGGCCTGAGAGGACAGATACGAGCAGGATATTGCGATATGGATACCAGACTACCGGCGCTGATAGAACCGGAAATCGTCGGGTCGTGGTGAAATCAGTTGTGCCGTCAAGGTCGGCGTCGCGGCGGGGCTCTCCGGAGTCGCAGCCGGGCTCTCCGGAATCACTCCGGAGTCGGCGCGGCCGGGGTTCGGTGGGAAGGCCGAAGCGAGGTGCGTTCAGGCCAGTCGGCGGCCGGCGGCGACGGCGACGAAGCCCGCGAGCGCGACGAGGACGATGGAGCCGCCGGCGGCGAGCCCGTAGAGGTACGCGACGGTGACGCCGGCGAGGCCGGCGAGTTCGCCCGCGAGAACGCCGTACAGGAGCGACTGCTTGAAGCTCCGCCCGAGCCGGGAGGCGGTGACGACGGGGATGACGAGCAGCGCCGCGACGAGGATGACGCCCATGATTCGCATCGCGCTGACGACGACGAACGCGGTGAGAATCGACAGGAGCGTGTTGACGGCGCGGACGTGGAGCCGCGAGGCGCGGGCGGCCGTCTCGTCGAAGGTGACGTAGACGAGCGGCCGGTAGGCGACCGCGACCGAGCCGACGACGACGAGCCCCATCGTGACGAGGAGGCCCACGTCGGCCCGCGAGACGGTCGCCAGCGAGCCGAACAGATACTGGTTGATGCCGACCGAGATGCCGCCGCCGGTCAGCGAGATGAGCACGCTCCCGAGGGCGAAGCCGCCGGTCAGAACCATCGCCAGCGCGGCGTCGCTCCGGGCGTCGGTGTACTCGATGAGCGCCTGCACGACGAGCGCCGCGACGACCGCGACGACGAGCGCGCCCAAGAGCGGCGGGACCGCGAGGCCGAGCGTCGCGTCGAGAAAGAGCGCGAGCGCGACCCCCGCGAAGGCGGTGTGGGCGAGCGTGTCCCCGACCATCGAGAGGTCGCGATAGACGAGGAACGACCCGACGAGCGGGCCGACGACGCCGATGCAGAGCACCGAGAGGTACGCCCGCTGCATGTAGGGATAGCCGAGGAAGTCGAGGCCGGTGACGCCGGCGAGCCACGAGAACGCGCCGCCGACGACCGCCGTCAGGAACCAGTCGAAGAGTCCCGTGAGCGCGTCGGTCACGAGGAGCGGCGCGAGGGAGTCGGCCGCGGAGAACTCGACCGCGAGGAGGTCGGTCGCCGCGAGCGCGACGGGGCCGGTCACGACTCGTCCTCCGGTTCGGCGTGGGCGTGGCCGTGACCGTGGTCGTGGTCGAGCACGCGCTGGTTCGCGCCGTAGGCCGCGGCGAGGGCGTCGCTGTCGGCGAAGTCGTCGGGGTCGCCGTGGAAGTACAGCCGCTTGTTGAGACAGGCGATTCGGGACGCGCGGGTCGTGACGACGCCGATGTCGTGTTCGACGAGGACGACCGTCATCCCCTGTTCGTTCAGGTCGCCGAGGAGGTCGTAGAACGCCTCGCGGGACTCGGCGTCGAGGGCGACCGTCGGCTCGTCGAGCGCGAGCAGGTCGGCTTCGGCCGCGAGCGCCCGGGCGACGAAGACCCGCTGGCGCTGGCCGCCGGAGAGCGCTCCGACCCGGCGGTCAGCGAGGTCCGCGATATCGACGCGGTCGAGCGCCGCGGCGACCGCCTCGCGGTCGGCGGCCGAGAAGCGGCCGAACAGGTTCCGCGGGTAGCGCCCCATCCGAACGACTTCGCGGACGGTGACGGGCATGTCGCGGGCCGCGTCCGTCGCGTCCTGTGCGACGTAGGCGACGCGCTCGCCGTCGGAGAACTCGTGGGCGGGGCGGTCGAACAGCCGCACCTCGCCTCGGGTCGGGCGTTGGAGGCCGAGCATCAGCGTCAGGAGCGTGCTCTTTCCCGACCCGTTCGGGCCGACGAGCCCGAGGAACTCGCCTTCGGGCACGTCGAGCGAAACCCCGTCCACGACCGGGACATCGCCGTACGAAAAGGTCACGTCGCTGAGCGAGACGGCCGTCATTGCGCGCCGAGCGCCGTCCGGAGCGACGGGAGGTTCACCTCGCGCATGATGTCCACGTACCCCCAGTCGTTTTCCTCCCACTCAGTCATTACGCCGGGAAGCGGCGTGAGCGGGAGCACGTTTTCGGCGTCCGTCTCGGAGACGAGTTGCTGCGCGGCGCGGTCGGACTCCAGCGGGTCGGCGAGGACGTGTCGGATACCGTGTTCCTCGATGGTCGCCTGCGCCCGCTCGATGTCCCGCGGCGACGGCTCCTCGTCGGGCGAGATGCCGGTGAGCGCGACGATGTCGAGGTCGTAGCGGTCGGCCAGGTAGCCGTAGGCGTCGTGGCCGGCGACGAGAAGCACGTCGCGCTCGCGGTCCGCGAGGCCGTCTTCGAATGCGGCGTCGAGTTCCGAGAGCGTCTCGCGGTAGGACTCGGCGTTCGCGGCGTAGGCGTCGGCGTTCGCGGCATCGACCGACTGGAAGGCGTCGCGGAGCGTCTCGGTCGCGGTGGCGACCCGCGTGGGGTCCAGCCAGAAGTGCGGGTCGAGTTCGCCGTGGTCGTGCGTCTCCGACTCCTCGGCGTGCTCGTCGTCGTGGTGTTCGGTCTCCTCGTGGTGTTCGGTCTCGTTGGTGTGGTCCGTCTCGTTGGCGTGCGTCTCCTCCTCGTGGTGTTCCGTCTCGTCGTGTGACTCGTCGTCGTGGACGTGCCCGTCCGCGCCGATTTCGTGGAGTTCCACGTCGGCGGAAGCGTCGACTTCGGAGACACCCGAGTCGTCGGCTTCGAGCGAGGTGCGGATGTCGTCGGCCCACGGCTGAAAACCGGGCATTCCGTGGACGAACAGGTCGGATTCGAGCACCCGACCCTGCACGTCCGGGCCGGGCTCCCAGCCGTGGCCGTGCTGGCCGATGGGGACGAGCGTCTCGACGGACGCGGCGTCGCCAGCGACGTGGCGCGCCACGTCCCCGAAGACGAAAAAGGAAGCCGTCGCCGTCGTCTCCGGGGCGGCGGGTGAGTCGGTCGAACCAGCCGAATCGGACGAGTCATCACCGCCGAGACAACCCGCGAGGCCGACGGCGGCGCTTCCGGCGACTGTCGCGAGGAACCTGCGTCGGGTCTTCGTTGGCATGTTATTAGAAAACTGCTTAGAGATAATAAGTTCTGCTATTCTATATTGCTATGTTATTAGTTTGTGCTGGTGACGGAGTCGCCGGTGAGCGCCGCTGTTCGTGGTGGTGAGCGGAACGTCGATAAGAGAGAATGCGCAGACTGCGAGGCGAGCGACCACCCGCGGACCGGCGTCAATCCGCGGTCGGGGCGGCCCCACTAGACGGCCCGCGTCTGTACTTCCGGATGGCCGCGACGATGAGCGGCGTGCCGACGACGGTCGGCCAGAGCCACGCGGCGACGGTCGGGAGGAAGTCGAAGTTGACCGACGAGAAGGCGGTGACGGTGGCGATGTAGCCGCCGCCCATGCGGCCGATGTGCTCGAAGAACCACTCGCGCGACGCGGCGCGCTCGCGGCGGAAGGTGACGAGGTCGCGGACGCCGAAGCCGGTGCCCGCCGCGCCGAACACGAGCATCACGGCGGCGAAACCGTCACCGGCGAGAAACCGGAGCGCGCCCATGGCGAGGAGACCGACGCCGGCGGCGGTGAGCAGGCCGACCGCGACCCAGTCGAGCGGTTCCGGCCCGTCGGTCGGGCGCTTCCGCGAGAGGACGCGGTCGCCCGAGAAGACGAAGTAGTAGCTGAACACGGCGACGAGCGCGAGGAACGTCCGCCCGCGGGTCGGCGCGAGGGCGAACAACGCGAGCGACGTGACCGCGACGACGGTCATCCCCGCGACGTAAATCCGCCCCGCTCGCCGGTGGCGACGACCGCCTTTCGTCGTGACTATCGCGCCGAAGCCGGCGAACAGCGCCGCGAACCCCGCGAGGATGTGGACGCCGAGCGTCGCGTCCTCGACGAGCGTCATCGGGGAACTCCGAGAGCTGTGGCCGGGCGCGGATGCTGGGTTCGATGTGACGGGACGCGGACGCTGAACGGGTTCGGCATGGAATCGAGTCGTTCGAGAAGCGATATAAATCTACTGAGTAAGTACTTACTTGGAAACGGGTGGGAGTGCGACGGGGGTGAAACCGTCGTGTCGAGCGCGTCTGCTCGGGGCGTAGTCGTCTGAAAAATCGAGGTCGGCGTCTGCCAGCTGTGACCGGCAGTCGCGTCTCGATGTTACTGCCGGACGACGTTCGCCGCGCGGGGGCCCTTGGGCGAGGACTCGATGTCGAACTCGACTTCGGTGCCTTCGGTGAGGTCGTCGCCGCCGACGTCTTCCATGTGGAAGAACACGTCTTCGTCGTCGTCGAGGTCGCCGTCGTCAGTAGAGATGAAACCGTAGCCGCCAGTGTCGTTGAAGAAATCAACTTTGCCGTGTGCCATTACGTACAAATCGAGGGTCGTCCGACGGATAACACTTCTGAGAGTCAAGGTACCACGACCCTTCGACAGGCGTTCGTCCACTCCATACGGCCGATTCGGCGGAGATGCGCCGGACCGAAAGGTGGTCGGCGGAAGTAGACGGTCGGGGGCGCGCTCACGCGACGACCAACAGCGAGTCGATGTACGCCGACAGCGACGCCCGGAGGTCGTCCCCGACGCCCTCCATCCCGAGCGCGAGGGCAAAGCCGGTGTAACCGTCGGTCGCCGAGAGGACGAACGCGGCCGTTCCTTCGGGGTCGACCTCGCGGAAGACGCCCTGTTCGACGCCGTCGCGGACGATGTCGGCGATGACGCCGAGGGTGTGGCGCTCCATCCTGAGCAGGGGTTCGCGGAGCGTCTCGTTGTGCGGCGCGTGCGAGAGGAGTTCCATGACGGCGATGTTGACGCCGGCGGCGGCCGCGTCGCCCTCGTCGACGAGGAGGATGTCGCAGACCGCTCGCAGTCGCGCTTCGGGGCCCTCGGCGTCGATGTCGTCGAGGCTCCGCGCGAGGTAGTCCTCGGAGGTTTCGAGGAACGCGACTATCATCTCGTCTTTCGAGTCGTAGTAGTAGTACAGTCCCGCCTCGCTCTTGTCGCTCTCCGCGGCCACCTTCTTCGTCGTCAGCCGAGCGTAGCCGTGCTCGGCGAGCGCCGCGCGGACCGCGTTCGCAATCTGTGCTTTCTGCTCGGGCGGCACGGAGTCGGCGGGCATGGTGAGTGAGTGTTCGCTCGCTCGACTACTTGTGCCCGTTGCTCCGGGGGTGAAACGCGGGACGCGGGACGCGACCGCGGACTCACTCCGCCGCCCCGTCGCGTGCACCCGCGACCAACTCCCCGAGCGCCCGGCGCTTGATGAGCGCGAAGCCGGCGAAGATGGAGACGAAGCCGAGCGCGGTCACGGCGTCGATGAGCTGGCCGAGGAAGGCCCAACTGAGAAGCGTCGCGGAGACGGGTTCGAGGTAGCCGATGAGGTTTATCTGCGTCGGACCGAAGCGACCGAGCAGTTCGAAGTAGATGAGGAACGCGCCCGCGCCGCTGACGACGGCAAGGTAGAGCAGGGAGCCGACGGCGACGCCGGACCACTCGATGGTCGCGAGCGACTCGCCGGTGGCGACGCCCGCGACGGACAGGAGCGCGGCCCCGAACAGCATCGCCCACGCCTGAAGGGTCCGCGCGGGGATGTCCGAGGAGAAGGGGCGCGTCAGGACGGCACCGAGGGCGAAGCACGCCGAGGCGACGAGGACGGTGGCGACGCCGACCACGTCGCTGGAGAGGAGCGCGCTCGGGTCCGGTCGGGCGACGAGGCCGACACCCAGAAAGCCGAAGCCGAAGCCGAGGACGCCGAGCGGGGAGATGCGGTCACCGAGGATACCCGTCGCGAACAGCGCGGTCAGGACCGGCCCGAGGCTGATGACGATGGCCGCCACCGCCCCGGGGACGTGCTCCTGTCCGAGGTAGAGAAACGCGTGGTGCGCGCCGATGAGGAGGCCGCCGGAGACGCCGACGAGCGTCCAGTCGGTCCGGCTGTGCGGCCGCCAGTAGTCGGTCGAGACGGCGGCGTAGCCGAGGACGATGAGCCCCGCGAGGAAGAACCGAAGCGCCGCGAACTGGAGCGGCGGGAAGTACGCGAGGCCGACTTCGATTGCGACGAACGAACTCCCCCAGAGCAGTCCCAGCAGGACGAACAGCCCGGCGGCGACCCGGCCGTTCACCGACACCACGCTCCGCTCGACGGGCGGCGGCGCGGCTCCGGCGAACTCGGCCGCTCCGTCGGTTCCGCCGTCCGTTTCAGCCGCGTCGACCGTTCCGTCTCCGCCGACCCGGATTCGAGACGCCCGCGTTCGGTTGCAGTAATATTCAGCACGTGAGCGTATCGTTACCACACAATCGATAATAGTCGTTTTGTTCGGTTCGAATTTCGAACCGCTCGCAGCTTACAGCGAGCCGCGGAGGACCTTCGCCGCGGTCAGAATCGGGTCCCAGACGGGGCTGAACGGCGGCGCGTAGCCGAGGTCGAGTCGCTCCACCTCGGCGACGGTCAACTCGGCGGCGAGCGCGGTCGCCACGGTGTCGATTCTGACGGCGGCGCGGTCGGCTCCGACGATGGTCCCGCCGAGCAGTCTGCCGGTGTCGCGGTCGGCGACGAGCGTGACGGTCGTCTCGGCGGAGCCGGGGTAGTAGCCCGACCGCGAGCCGGCGGTGATGGTCTCCGAGACGGGGTCGAAGCCCGCATCGCGCGCCTCGTCGAAGTCGGTCACGCCGGCGCGGCCGCATTCGAGGTCGAACGCCTTCACGACCGAAGTGTTCGCGACGGTTCCGATGGGGTCGGGGTCGCCGGCGACGGTCTGGCCGATGGCGCGCCCGGCGCGGTTCGCGGGCAGACCGAGCGTGTTCCACGTCGGCTCGCCGGTGACGACGTGGTCGATTTCGGCGCAGTCGCCCGCGGCGTAGACGCGCTCGGCACTCGTCCGCCCGTAGTCGTCGACCGCGATAGCGCCCGTCTCACCGAGGTCGACCGCGTCCGCGACGAGGTCCACGTTGGGGCGGAGGCCGATGCCGACCATCGCCGCGTCGACCGCGAGGTCGCCGTCCTCGCAGACGACGGCCTCGACCCGGCCCGCGTCGTCGCCGCGGAGTCGCTCCACCGACGCGCCGAGGTGGAGCGTGACGCCGTGGGTTTCGAGATGTTCCTCGACCCGCTCGCCCACGGCGTCGCCGAACGTGCCGAGGACGTGGCCGGAGCGCTGGAACAGATGTACGTCGAGGTCGTGGGCGGTGAACGCCTCCGCCATCTCGACGCCGACGAAGCCGCCGCCGACGATGGCGACCGACTCGGGCGGGTCCATCGCGCCGAAGCGGGCCGCGCGCGCCTCGTCGACGAACCCGCCGCCCCCGAGGTCGGCCACCGAGGCCTCGTCCGGGTCGGTGAGGAACGACCGAATGGCCGCCGCGTCGTCCAGTCCGTGGAGCGTGAACGCGCCGTCGAGGTCGGTGCCGTCTATCGGATCTCGGAGCGCCCGCGCGCCGGTGGCGACGAGCAGGTCGCCGTAGGGCTGTTCGAACGTCCCGTCCGGGCCCTCGACCGTGACGACCCGCTCGTCGGTATCGACGGCGACGACCTCGTGTTCGCGCCGGAGGTCGATGCCGCGGTCGGCGGCCGCTTCGGGCGACAGCGAGAGCATGTCGGTGAGCGTGTCGACCTCGCCTTTGACGAAGTAGGGCGTCCCGCAGTGGGCGTAGGAAACCCAGCGGCCCTTCTCGAAGACGACGACCTCGCGGTCGGTGTCGGCGCGGGCGAACTTGCTCGCGGCGGAGAGTCCGGCGGCGTCGCCCCCGACGACGACGAATGGTTCGGCAGACATCGTAGGAGAGTAGTACGCCCGCCGACACGTAATTTCCCCGGCCGGACGGAAGGGGCGCACGGACGCGTCAGGGACTGGCGAGGGGCCGGCGACGGCGGCCGGAAACGAGGCGAAAACGAAAGGCCCGGCCCGTCAGTGGCCGACGCCGCCGCGCTCGGCCGCGAGCGTCCCGAGCACCCACGCGCTCACGTCGGGCGTCTCGCGCGCGGCGAACTCGGTGGTCGCGTACTGCGCGAGCGCGTTTCGCGCGGCCCGAGGGTCGCCGTCCTCGTAGTAGTCGTCGCGGAAGTAGCCGTCTCCGCGGTCGACCATGTGGGCGATATCGACCAGCGCGCGCCGCGTCAGGTGCGGGTTCGACCCGTCCGAGCGGGCGGCTTCGAGGGCTTCGAGCGCGCCGAGTTTCGCGTCCCTGACCGCGGCCGCGGACTCGACCGACTCGTACCGGCCTCGCTTGACCGCCGTGACGGCGTCCTCGAACGCCCGTCGGTGCGTCTCGGCGGTGTGGGCTCCCACGAGCGCGGTGGCGAAGCGGTCGCTTCGGAGGCCCTCACGGGCGTCTCGAAGCCCGCGTTCGACTTCGACGAACGTCTCCACCAGCAGGTCCTTGGCCGGCGTGGATTCGAGTTGTTCGAGGTCGAACCCCTCGCCCGCGACGACGGCTTCGAGCCCTCTCTCCTCGGGATACTCGGCCCGGCGGTCCTCGGTGACGCCGCCGAGCGAGGACGCGGTCGACGCGAACGCGTCGGTGAAGTCTATCGGGTCGGCAATCGACGCCAGATAGCGGTCGCGGACGTGGCGCGCGCCGTCGAGCGACGCTCGCGCCGACTCGACCGCGTCGAGCAGTTCACCGACTCGCGGGGCGCTGTCGGCGTAGCGGCCGTACTCGTCGGCGTTGTCGAGAGACCGGACCGCCCCCGCGACGAGGTTCTCGACGGCCTCGTACACGACGAGCGCCCGGTCGGGGTCGTCACCGAGGTAGCGCGTACCGAGCCGGAACGACTCGATATCCGCGCGGACCGATTCGGCCTCGTCGCGCACGTCGGCCTCGGTGAGGTCACCGACCGCGGCGTCGTAGGTTCCCTTCGCCATCGCCGCGGCCCCGCGAGCGTAGCGCAGTCCCTGAAGCGTCTCGAAGGGTGACTCGTCGGTGTCCGAGGGGGCGAGGGCGGCGGTAGCGCCTGCGTACGCTTCGGCGTAGACGTTGCGGACGCCCTCGTTCGGGACTTCCTCGGGAGACATCGTCTCGGGGCAGGAATCGAGGAGCTCGCGGGCGCGGCCGCGGCTCTGTTCGAGGTACGACTCCGCGATGGGGGCCGGGACGCGGGCCGGGAACGCCGGCGACCCGAGTTCCATGACCTCCCGGAGCGCCGCCGGGTCGAGCGTCGGGTCATCGGAGTCAGATTCGCCCGCGTCGAGGGCGGTACAGCCCGCGAGTCCGGCGACCCCGACTCCGGCGAGCGAGGCGAGCACGTCGCGTCGCGTTCGGGACATCTCAGGCGTCCTCCGTCTCGGTTCGGAGCGACGACGGGATGCGGCAACTGCTTCCGCCGCCGTGGCCCCAGCTCGACTCGCCCTGCGACGAGTAGGGCAGTCGGACCAGCGAGGCGACGACGTGGCGGTCGTCCACGGAGCACTCGACCGACGCGGGCCGGAGCGGGCGACAGAAGTCGAGGTCGACGACGCTGTCCGGCGGGTGCGTGACGTACAGCAGTTTCACCCGGTGGCAGGCGTCCACGCGGTGCTGGGTGATGACAAGCGTCTGTTCGTCGAAATCCGTCTCGTCGATGAACGCGCGGGCCTCGTCGACGCCGTCGGGTTCGGCCGCGAAGGTCACGTCCCCGCGTTCCTCGTCGGTGGTGACGAGGAAGTCGTCGAGATACGACGACTCCGTCTGTTCGTCGTCGCGGGCGGCGTCCCGGAAGATGCCGCTCTCGGCGTCGTTTCGAAGATGGAGCTGGTCGTAGTCGGAAACGAGCGTGTCCGGGGAGGGACCGGACGGCACGTCCGAACTGGAACTGGAACCGGAGCCCTCGCCGGAACATCCGGCGAGCGCGGCGACGAGCGATGCGCCGCCGGCGCGGAGGACCTGTCTGCGGGTCGGCAGGGACATCTGTCGGTTCCCCAACCGAACGCCGGCGGTATGTGTTTTCCGATGCACTGGGTCGCCGCCGGCCGAACCGCGGGACATTTCCCCGACGGTCGCCACGTCTCGACCGACAGATGCGCGAGGACGAGTTGGCGACGCGGGTGGTCGAGCACTTCCGGGCGGCCTTCGACGACGTGGAGATTCACCTCGAAGAGCCGTACGACCACTACGGGAACCGCGGCGTCGCCGACGTGTACGTCCGGGTGCGGACGCCCGAGCCGGTGGACTACCTCATCGAACTCAAGGCCGACGCCGCCGTCCGCCACGCCACCGGCGCGAACGAGATACTCCGCCAGTACCGCCGCATGGAGCGCTACTTCTACAAGGACGACGAGCACGCCATCCGGACGAAACTCGGCCGCGAGGGGCCGGGCGTCCACGCGCTGTTGCTGTTCGCGCCGACGAAACGCTGCGTCGAACACGTCCGGGAACACGCCGCCCTGTACGAGTCGGTCGACCCCGAGGCGACCGTCGAAGGCGTCGAGGCCGCCCGCAAAGTGGCCTTTCTGACGAACCTCGACCGCGCGCCCGAAGGCGAACTCGGTTTTCTGTCGCTCAACGGGCCGCTCGCGTTCGACTCGGTCGCCTTCCGCGAGGCCGTCCCGTCGGGGTCGCGGCTCGCGGACGCCCTCTGGGGCGACGACTAGCGGACACGCTCATACACCCCCCGTTCGTAGGGGCTGGCATGGGAACGATTCGAGAGTCGGTTCGAATCCCGTTGGGGGACCTCCGTCAGCAGGTCGCTGACAGCTTCGGCGTCGCGGCGTCGCTCGTCGAGATACACGGCATCCGGCTCGAGGACGGGGCAATCGAAGTCGACGCGAGCTATCCCGACGGCGAGGACGTGCCGGTCGTCGAACTGTTCGTCACCGACCCCGCCGGGAACACCGAGTCCTACGTCACCGAGTTGGACGGCGCGAAGAACCTCCTCATCGCCGGCGAGGACGTGCTCGTCGAACTCGTGGACTACGACCCCGAGCGCGGCGAGGTGTTCGTCTCGGTGAAACACCGACAGGACGGCGAGATGGTGACAGTCCTCGGCTGCGGCGAGAAGTGGGTGATTCCGGTCGAGCGCGACGGCGTCGAGGAGTCCATCCGCTGTCGGATTCAGAGCGCCGTCGGGCCGACGGACGAGGAGTCCTGACGACGAAGCCGCCCCCGAGCTACCCCTCGTATTCGACGTAGGAGACGCAGTAGCCCTCGGGAGCGACTTCGCCCGCGACGATGGCGCACGCGCCCACGCCGTCCCCGTTTTTGTCCTCGATGTAGTACCGACAGGTCGAACACTGCCGGCCCTCGCTCGGTTCGTCCTGATAGGAGACGGCCTCCTGCGACGAGAGGCTGTCGGGGTTGCGCTGCGTGCCGTCGAGCGAGGTGGCCGTCGCGTACGCCTCGGGGACGCCCCCGGTCGAACCCGACGACTGCGTCGTCGTCGCGGTCGTCTCGGCCGGTTCGGCCCCGCCGCCACCGCCGCCGGAACAGCCGGCCAATCCCGCCATCGCGGCGGTCCCGGCGAGCCAGATGAACCGTCGTCGGGTGCGGTCGGAATCGCCGGCGTCGCGGGCGTCTCGGCTCCGCGTCGGTCGGTCGGTCGCGTCTCGGCGTGGCGTCCGCTCGTCGTCTCCCATGCCAGTCTCTGACGCGTGGCGGCGAGAAAACCGAACCAGCCGTTTCTCGCGTGGCAAGAATTGCGAACACGTTGATGCTATCACGCCACTAAGTAGCACGGATACGCGACAGGGGCAGGACGGACTGGAAAATTCGGAGAAGGTCAGCCTCCCGCGTCTCACGTCTCACTCGTCCGGCCGAATCCGGGCGAGTCGCATCGCGTTGCCCGTCACGCCCATCGTCATCCCGGCGTCGCCCGCGAGGACCGCGAGCGCGACCGAGACGTAGCCGAAGGGCACGCCGACCGCGAGGACGGCCTTGATTGCGAGCGACGCCCAGATGTTCTGCCGGATGACGCCGTTGGCCCGGTGGGACAGTTCGTAGAGGTACGGGAGCTTCGAGAGGTCGTCGGCCATGAGGGCGATATCGGCCGTTTCGAGGGCGGTGTCGGTTCCGGCCGCGCCCATGGCGACGCCGACCGTGGCGGTGGCGAGCGCCGGGGCGTCGTTGATGCCGTCACCGACCATGGCGACCGAGCCGTACTCGTCGAGCAGTCCCTCGACGGCGGCGACTTTGTCCTCCGGGAGGAGGCCCGCGCGGAAGTCGTCGACGCCGACCTGCTCGGCGATGGCGCGGGCGGTCCCCTCGTTGTCGCCGGTGAGCATGACGACCGAGAGGCCGGCCTCGCGGAGCTTTGCGACCGTCTCGCGGGCGTCGGGCCGGACCTCGTCGGCGACGGCGACGACGCCTTCGAGGTCGTCTTCGGTCCCGACGACGACGACCGTCTTGCCCTCGGACTGGAGGCGCGGAATCGTGTCCTCGACGAGGTTGAGACAGCCGTGGCGGTCACAGAGCTGTCGGACCTCCGCGGAGAGCGCCTCGCCGGGGCCGGTGACGTGGACGTGTTCGAGGTCGAAGCCGAGCTCCTCGAAGAAGCCGGGTTTGCCGGCGAAGTGCGGGACGCCGTCGAGGTCGGCGCGGACGCCCTTGCCGGTGACGCTCTCGAAGTCGTCGACCTCGCGGGCGGCGACGCCCGTGCCCTCGGCGTGGGAGACGATGGCCTCGCCGATGGGGTGTTCGCTCCGGGCTTCGAGGCCGCGGGCGCACCGCAGCACGTCCGCCTCGGAGTTGCCGTTGAGCGGGACCACGTCGGTGACGGTAAGTTCGCCCTTCGTGAGCGTGCCCGTCTTGTCCACGGCGACGGCCTCGACCGAGCCCATCGCTTCGAGGTGCGTGCCGCCCTTGATGAGCACGCCGTTTTTCGCGGCCGACGTGATGCCCGAGACGACAGAGACGGGCGTCGAGATGACGAACGCGCAGGGGCAGGCGAGCACGAGCATCGTGATGCCGTAGACGAACCACGTCACCCAGTCGAGGCCGAACGCGATGGGCGGAATCGCCGCGACCGCGACCGCGACGACGACCATGAGGGGCGTGTAGTACGACGAGAAGCGCTCGACGAACTGCTCGCGTTCGGTCTTGTTGGCCTGCGCGTCTTCGACCATCGAGACGATGCGCGAGAGGGTGTCGTCGCCCGCGGCGGAGTCGACGCGGACTTCGAGGTAGCCCGCCTCGTTGACCGTGCCCGCGAACACCTCGTCGCCGTCGGCCTTGTCGACCGGGACGGACTCGCCGGTGATGGGGGCCTGATTGACCGCGCTGTCGCCTTCGACCACCGTCCCGTCGACGGGAATCTTCTCGCCGGGTTTGACGGCGACCACGTCGCCGACGACGAGTTCCTCGACGGGGACGACCGTCTCGACGCCGTCGCGGAGGACCGTCGCCTCGTCGGGCGAGAGGTCCATCAGTTCGCGGAGGGAGTCGCGCGTGCGGTCCATCGAGTAGCGTTCGAGCAGTTCGGAGACGCTAAAGAGGAACGCGAGCGTCGCCGCCTCGAAGTAGAGGCTCGTCGGTCCGGAGATGAGGCTGGCGGCCACGGCGCTGAGAATCGCCGTCGACATCAGGAAGTCGATGTCGAGACTGCGGTTCTTCGCGGAGTAGTAGCCGTTGCGGAGGATGGCCTGCCCGCCGACCGCGGCCCCGAGGACGTACAGCAGTTCGGCGGCCGTGAACGAGACGCCGAGGACGCTGGCGACGACGAGTTCCAACCCGAACAGGTACTCGGCGGCGATGCCCGCCGCGAGGAAGCCGCCGCTCACCCACGTTTTCACCGCGCGCGTACTGCGCCAGACGCTCTCGCGCTCGCCGTCGGCGGCCGCGTTGGCGTCGGCGTCAGGGGCTTCGTCGGCGTCGGTTCCGGTGACCTCGTACCCGGCGGCTTCGATGGCCGAGACGACCGCATCGAGGTCCGCGTCGGCCGCGAGCGTGACGACGGCGGTCCCGGTGGTTGGTCGCGTCTCGTACGACAGTACGCCCGACGCGCCGCGGAGCGCGTGTTCGACCTTCCCGGCGCAGGACGCGCAGTCCATGTCCGGGACGGAAAACGACACCTCGCGCGTCGAGGGGCCGTCTTCGACGGCGTAGCCCGCGCCCTCGACGTTGCCTCGGATGTCGTCGGGCGTGGTCCGGTCGGGGTCGTACTCGACGACGAGTCGGCCGGTCGTCGCCCGCGGGTCGATATCACCGACGCCGTCGAGTTTCCGGACGCTCGTTTCGACCTTGCTCGCACAGGACGCGCAGTCCATGTCCGGGACGCTGAATTCCGCGCGGACCGCACCGGCGGATTCGCCGGCCGAGTCGCCGGGCTCCGTCTCGCCGGGCACTCCCGACGCCGACGCGCCCCCGACCTCGCAGGCGTCGTCGCACCCGCAGTTGTCGCCGTCGGGCGGGTCCGTGGACGCGTCCGCCCCGTCACCGGGGCCGGGGTCGCGTCCGTCGTGTTCGCTCATACTCGGCAGTAGTCAGCGAGCGGTTAATAATTCACCTGTTAGAAAACGGGGGTTAAATATTGTAACTTCACAAATTGAAGCCAGTTAGTTAATAATCAGAGGAACGGCGGGTTCGCGGTCGGCAGCGAGATGAGCCACAGGCTGAGAATCGTGTAGAGAATCATCACCGCGACGAAGGGGAACTGGCTCCGGACGGCTTGCAGTCTGCTGGGGAAGGTTCGGTAGGCCTGCGAGTGCGCCACCCACACCGCGAGCAGGTGGCCGAGGAGGACGAACGCGACGTTCAGGCCGCCGAACCACGCGGGGAGCGTGAGCACGACCGGGTTCGCCGGCGACGACAGCGGCGACGACAGCGCGTGGACGAGCATCGGTGACAGCGAGACGAAGAAGCCGACGTAGTGCGCGAGGTGGTAGCCCGCGGCGATAGCGAGCAACGAGGGCGCGAATGTGACCGCGAGGTCAAGCGGCGTCTCGAAGGTGTCGATGCGGCGGGCGGTCACCCGCGCGGCGAGGACGTAGAGGCCGAGGAAGACCCCGAAGCCGCCGAGATAGAGCAGTCCGTAGACGAAAAGCGGCGGGAGGCCGACGCCCGCGAGCCACCGGACGGCCGCCGCGCCCTGTTCGGTCGTGACGAAACCGCTGAAGGTGAGTTCCCAGACGAGGGCGACCGCGACGGCCACGTCACCGAGGTCGGTCAGGTCGTCGTCGGTGACGAGTCGCATCCCCGGCAGGCGGAACGAGACGCCGTCGTCGTCGAGGCGAACCGGCGCGACCCGGCCGTAGAACTGGAGGAAGACGGAGACGGGGTCGACCTTGTCGAACCACGCGTCCGCGCCGACGACGACCGCGCCGGCGAGCGTGACGACCGAGTAGGCGACGAGCGCGGTCGCGAGGACCGAGGGCCGGGTCGTGACGGCGGTCGCGGTCTCGACCCAGACGAGCGCGAGAATCCCCGCCACCGCGGGCCAGCGGCCGAGTCGCTCGGGGTACGAGACGAAGCCGTTCGGAACCGCCGAGACGAGGGTCCGCCACGGGTTCAGCGCGCGCCACGTATCAGCGACGAGATACGAGAGCATCGTGTAGCCGGCGCGGAGCCCCGCGAAGACGACGATGACGGCGAAGTTGACGGTCGGGACCTGCGGGCCGGTGTAGCCGAGGGAGACCGCGAGCGCGAGGACCGCGAGGCCGAGGACGCCGCCCGCGACTCGGAGCGCGCGCAGGAGTCCGTCCGAGACGCCCGCATCGGGACCGGTCTGCCACAGGTGGACGCGCTCGATGAATCGGCGGTCGGTGACGAAACTGGCGAGGAGCGCGGAGGCTCCGACGGTCGCGCCGCCGGTGGCGAGATAGAGCCACCGCGGGACCGCGAGGTTGTCCTGCGACGCGCCCGCGAGTCCGACCGCGGCGTTGCTCGCGGCCGCCGGGTCCGCGAGGAGCGACAGAAGACTCGCCAGCAGGAGACCGAGACCGAATCGTCTGAGGGAGATGGGTCGGAGTCGGGTCATGATGCGAAGACGATGAACAGCATGAGGAAGCCGAAGTACAGCAGCACGATGACGCCGAGCGCACGGACGCGGAACGACTTGAGTTCCGCTTCCTCCTCGTGGTACGCCTCGCGGTACGCCTCGACTTCTTCGGCGTCGAGGTCGTCGGGGTGTCTCGCACCCCGGTGGAGGACCAGTAGTCGCTCGGTCGGGTACGCCTCGCCGCACGCTGTGCAGGTGTGGCGGTCGCGCGTCGCGTCTGTGTCCGTGGTCATCCGAGAGTCACCGAGAGTTCGGGGTTGTTGGCTTCTGAACGTTTCCATCGCGCCGTCCGCGTCGGGGTGCCCCGGTCGCCCGACGGGGGGTGAAGCGGCGACGAAGCGACACCTCAGACCTCGAACCGCATCGGCTCGAACGCCATGAACGCCGTCTCGTAGCCGTCGTGGCGGGCCACCTGCGGCGGCACGTCCACAGAGAGCGTCAGCGCGTCGCCGGATTCGACGGCCTCGACGCCCGTGCCGTAGTGGTAGCTGAGGTCGGGGTCGAGCGTCCGGGCGAGTCGCGCGCCGTCGAGGGTCGTCGTTCCGTCGCGTTCGAGCGTGGCCCGAACGCCCATCATCGGCAGGACGAACTCGTTGTGCGGCGTCCGCGCCGAGACGTAGAGGTACGCGCCGTCGACGCCGAACCGGGAGCCGTCGTCGACGACGAAGGCGTCGAACAGGGCGTCGGCACTCGTCTGCCGGCCGAGGTGGCGACCGGGAAGGTCGCTGACGGCGGGGGCTTTGCCGGTCGGAACGCCCATCATCTCCATCGCCGGGACCGCGCCGCGCGACCCGGCCTCGTCGCCGAGGCGGCGCAGTTCCACGTCGTAGAGGTCGTCCGTGTCGAACGCGAACTCGAACGTCGCCGTCTCGGCCGACTCGAACCGGCCGGCGAACGAGCCGGTTCGGGAAAGCGAGGTGCCGCCGACGTGCACGCGGGCCTCGTAGTCGCCCTCACCGTCGAGGACGTAGTTCGAGCCGTAGTGCATCCCCATCTGCTGGGAGAGCATCGGGTAGGCGACCTCCTCGCTCACGAGGTCGCCGTCGCGGAGAATCTCGATTGAGACGCCGGCGTCCAGCGGGAGGACGGTCCCCGTCTCGGCGTCCCACAGCGACGCCATGAGGTGAATCGAGTCGTCGGCCTCGACGACGGTCTTCCCGAGGTCGGAGCCGGCGGCGGTCCAGAAGCGATGGGGGTACGAGTAGGTGAGCGCGACGCCGTACGGGCCGGCGGTCGTCTTCCCGTACATCTTCATCCCTTCGGTGACGGCGGGGAGGTAGACCGCGTCCGGGCGGTCGTCGACGAGCGGCGGGTCGCGCCACGCCGACTGCTGTTCGAAGCCGCCGAGACAGCCCGCGGTGGCGGCGAGTGCGCCGATGCCGAGTGTCTTGAGTGCGTCTCGTCGTTTCATGGTGTCTCGATGGCGTCTCGCCGGCTCGTGGTGGGCATGGGTACGATGTCGTGCGTCTCGGGAAGCGGGGAGTCACCCGTGCTAGCGGCCCGGTGGCAATGTCGGTTGCGCTTCCGCGTCGGGTTTCGAGGGGTGGTGCCGTCGTTATCAACTCCCGGATTACCGCACCACGTTTATATTTTCGCTCGCGCTCCGTTCGGATGATGAACGACTCGCCGCTCGACGGTCTCGACGCCCGCGCCATCGCGCTGGCGTATCTCGGCTTCGGGACCGCGGGCATCCTCGGCGGCGAGCTACTCCTGTCGGCCACGCTGGGTGCGCCCCCGGCCCCCGAGGCCGAACTCGTCAAGGGACTCGCGTTCGTCGCCGTCTCCACCGCGTTCGTCTGGGCGCTCGTCTCCCGAAAGAACCGTCGTATCGAGCGCCAGCAGGCGTCGGTTCGGTCGTCGCTGGACCAGCTTCGGACCGTGGTCGCCGCGTCGCCGGTGCCGATTATCGCGGTCACGCCGGAGGGGCGCGTGACGAGGTGGAACGACGCCGCCACGGAGACGTTCGGCTGGGGGCGCGAGGAGGTGCTCGGCGGACCGCTCCCCTACGACGCGGGCGCGGACAGCGAGGATAGCGAGGAGATTATCCGGCGAACCATCGCAGAAAACGGCCTCTCGGACGTTCAAGTCGAGCGACAGCCGGCGGACGGCGACCTCCGCGAGTTTCGGCTTTCGACGGCGGTCGTCCGCGACGCCGACGGCGAGGTGGCCGAAGTCGTCGGCGTCTTCGTCGACGTGACAGAACAGCAGCGGCGGGAGCGCCGCCTCCGCGAGTTCGAGCAGGCCGTCGAGCAGGCGGGCCACGCGATTTACCTCACCACGCCGGACGGGGAGATTACGTACGTCAACCCGGCGTTCGAGGAGACGACGGGCTACGACGCCGCGGAGGTCATCGGCGAACCGGCGTCGATACTCAGTTCGGGCGAGATGCCGGAGACGTACTACGAGCGACTGTGGCGCGCCCTCCAGTCCGGCGAGACGTGGCAAGAGCGAATCATCGACCGACGGAAGAGCGGCGAGCTCTACACCGCGATACAGACCATCGCGCCCATCGAGAGCAACGGCGACATCGACGGCTACGTCGCCATCCAGTCCGACGTCACCGAGTCGGAGGTGACCAGACAGCGACTCGGCGTCCTCAACCGGATGTTCCGGCACAACCTCCGAAACCGGATGAACGTCATCGAGGGCTACGCGGAGCTGATTCGCCAGAACGAGGCCACGGACACCGACGAGGAACTCGCCGAGGCCGCCGAGGCCATCGTCGAGGCGGCGGACGACCTCGCGTCGCTCTCCGAGAAGGCGCAGACGGTCTCGGACGCCCTCGAATCCGAGGGAACGCCGCGACGCGTCTCGGCGCTCGTCGAAGACGCCGTGTCGAGGGCCGAATCGACGTACCCGGAGGCGGCGGTGCGGACGGACATCGAGACGGGGCTCTACGCGCGAGTCGACAGCCGCGTCGGCGCGGCGCTCGACGAGCTAATCGCGAACGCGCTCAAACACGGCGGCGAAACGGTCCGTATCGACGTGCGCCGAACCGAAGCCGACGACTCGAAACTCGTCGTGCGCGTCGACGACGACGGGCCGGGAATCCCCGACGAGGAGTGGCGAGTCATCAAGCGCGGCGAGGAGACGCCGCTCGAACACGGGACCGGGATGGGCCTGTGGCTGGTCCACTGGGTCGTCAAGAAAGCGGGCGGGAGCATGGAGTTGGAACCGTCTTCCCTCGGGGGGACGGCCGTGACGCTGAAGCTTCCAATCGGGTCGGAGCGGCCGCGGGCGTGGTTTTCGACCGATGAGTGACCACACCAGCGCCCTAGTATTGCAGTTCGAGAACAATTCAACGGCGAGTTTCGAGCGGCGAACCCGTCGAACGAAGCGGCCGGGTCAGGCGTCGAGGAGTTCGACGAGGTTCCCCTCGGGGTCGCGGACGAACGCGATTCGCGTGCCGGTTTCGGTCGTCTGCGGTTCGCTGAGCGTCTCGGCGTCGGCCGGGAGTTGAGCGACCGCGGCGTCGACGTCCTCGACCGAGAGCCCGAGGTGGGTCGCACCGGGACGGTTGAGCGTCGGTTCGTCGGTGTCGGTGCCGACCGGGTCGTACTCGACGAGTTCGACGCGCACGTCGCCGCCGTCGAGGTGGGCGAAGCGCGCCGACGCGCCGTCGACGGAGACGGCGGTGGCGAACTCCTCGCCGCCGACTTCGAAGCGAGAGACGACCGGCAGGTCGAGCGCGTCGCGGTAGAATTCGAGCGTCGAATCGAGGTCGCGGACGGTGAGACCGACGTGGTGTGCGCTGGAGTTCACGGTTCGTCTGCGCGCGCAGAGCCTCAAAGGCGCTTCGCTCGGAACGCGGGGCGACGCGAGTCGGTCGGTGTCCGGACCCGCGCCGGCGAAGACCGTATCGCATATACCCGCTCGGCCGCCAACAGAGGATACGATGGAACCGAGAGGTGCGCGACGCGAGGTGGTGCGACCGTGAGCGAACCGTTCGTCGAGTCGCTCCCCGGACGGGCCGTCCCCAAATCGTTCGTCGCCGAACTCGAGACGAAGGAGGCGATTCAGCAGGCCGTCGCCGTCCGCGGCTACAACATCGAACGCGACGGCGAGACGGTCCAGCACGCCTACCAACTGGTCGTGAACGTCCGCGGGAAGTATATCCTCGGACTGCACCTCACGAACGGGACGTGGCGCGTCGTCTTCGACACCCGCGACCACCCGAAACTCGCACAGGAAGGCCCGCGCGCGGCCTACGAGGCCGTCCACGACGCGCTCTACGAGCGCGCGCCCTCCGACGCGAAGATAGATTTCGAGTCGACGCCGCGGTTCTGGAACGCCTCCCAGTAGGCCGTTTTCCCGACGTTTTCGACCGCCCCCGCGTTTCGAGTCGCGTGAGCGACGCGTATGGGACGCGCGCCGCGGCCGACACCCTCCCGAACCCACACCACCATGTCCGCAGAAATCGGGAGCGCAACAGTTCGAGCGAGTGCGTCGCGCGAGCGAGAGAGTCGGATTCGCGTGTGTAGCGCGTCAGGTCGGCGGTTCAGCACCGACCTCCCCTGCGGATGGTACGCAGGTGGGATGGAACGGCTTAAATCCCGAATTCGACGGTTAGGAGCGCCCTAACCCCTCGAATAGACCGGTAAGTCGCTGCGAAATTAAATATATCCGGAACATACGGAAGGCCAACAGGAGCCGGAACATGTGGCCGCTCGCGGTCCCGTGCAGGTGGGCACGAGGTGGGTCAGAGGCCGGCCCTGGGTAGAACAATGGATATCAAGAAATTCCTTAGCGAATCACGCGCAGTCTCGCCGGTCATCGGCGTCATCCTCATGGTCGCGATTACCGTCATCCTCGCGGCCGTCATCGGAACCTTCGTCCTCGGTCTCGGTGACCAGGTCGGTGACACCGCCCCGCAGGCGAGTTTCAGCTTCGACTACGACGGTGCACAGGAAATCACGATCACGCACGAGAGTGGTGATTCCATCGCCAGCGACGAGCTGAGCGTCGTCATCCCGTCTGACCTATCGTCGCCAGTCATCTCGAAGAATGATGGCTCCGACGACAGCATGAACGCCGGTGACACCATCGTTGTGGACCTCGACACCGGTGAAACTCTCGACGACGGCGACCAAGTGCGCCTCGTCTGGACCTCCGAATCCGGTTCCAACTCCGCGACCCTGCAAACGTACACGCACTAAACGGTCCGCGGCGACACAGTCAACCGAACCTCGATTTTTTCGAACGTTACACCGTGAGCGACAGCACCAGCCGATTCTGGTACGAATCACGCATGAGACGTGAAACGCCTTCTCAATACTAGTTTATATCATCGGAGAACGTCAGACAATCTGTTAGGTTAGAACGCAGGCGTTCGAGGACCGATTCGTATTTTTCTCAACGGTCGCCTCTCGTCCGGCACACCTAGGAGAAACAACTATGCAAATCAAGACAATGTTCACGGAGTCTCGCGCAGTCTCGCCGGTCATCGGCGTCATCCTCATGGTCGCGATTACCGTCATCCTCGCGGCCGTCATCGGCACCTTCGTCCTCGGTCTCGGCGACCAGGTCGGTGACACCGCTCCCCAAGCGAGTTTCACGTTCGACTACGACGGAACGGAACTGACCATTACGCACGAAAGCGGCGCGCAGATTGACGGCGATTTAGTCACCATCGCTGGCGACATCAACGTCACCGTTGATGGCGAGGCAAACAAGTGGTCGGCCCTCGGCTCAGACACCATCAGCGCGGGTGAGTCCGTCGTCGTCCAAGACACTGACGAGGACGGCTTTGCCAACGGCGACACAGTCCGCGTCGTCTGGACCTCCGAATCCGGTTCCAACTCCGCGACCCTGCAAACGTACACGCACTAAACGGTCCGCGGCGACACAGTCAACCGAACCTCGATTTTTTCGAACGTTACACCGTGAGCGACAGCACCAGCCGATTCTGGTACGAATCACGCATGAGACGTGAAACGCCTTCTCAATACTAGTTTATATCATCGGAGAACGTCAGACAATCTGTTAGGTTAGAACGCAGGCGTTCGAGGACCGATTCGTATTTTTCTCAACGGTCGCCTCTCGTCCGGCACACCTAGGAGAAACAACTATGCAAATCAAGACAATGTTCACGGAGTCTCGCGCAGTCTCGCCGGTCATCGGCGTCATCCTCATGGTCGCGATTACCGTCATCCTCGCGGCCGTCATCGGCACCTTCGTCCTCGGTCTCGGCGACCAGGTCGGTGACACCGCTCCCCAAGCGAGTTTCACGTTCGACTACGACGGAACGGAACTGACCATTACGCACGAAAGCGGCGCGCAGATTGACGGCGATTTAGTCACCATCGCTGGCGACATCAACGTCACCGTTGATGGCGAGGCAAACAAGTGGTCGGCCCTCGGCTCAGACACCATCAGCGCGGGTGAGTCCGTCGTCGTCCAAGACACTGACGAGGACGGCTTTGCCAACGGCGACACAGTCCGCGTCGTCTGGACCTCCGAATCCGGCTCCAACTCCGCGACGCTCCAGCGGTGGACCTACAACGCCTGATACCGGAATCAGCACCGCATCCCATCCCACCCCACCCTCCACCACTCGGAGTGACGATTTCTTTCGGACCCGTCCCACAGAGGCACCCGTATCTCGCCCCACCAATATTGTATTTTTAGCACAAACTTATTCGTCGTCAGTACGTACATCCGGACAGAGAGTCCATGTCCAGCGACCCACCCGCCGTCGTCGCCTCCCTCCGCGAGCACCGCGAGGACGTCGTCGACCTCGCGGCGACGCTCGTCGGCCACGACACGCAGAACCCGCCGGGAGACACGCGGGACCTCGCGTCGTGGGTCGAATCGTTCCTTGCCGACCTCGGTATCGAGGCCGAACGCGTCACCTCGGACCCGAGAAAGCCGAATCTCGTGGCGACGCTCCCGGGCGCGACAGACCGGACGCTCGTCCTGCTGGGGCACCTCGATACGGTCCCGTTCGATGCTGGCGAGTGGACGCGCGACCCGCTCGGTGAACGGGCGGGAAACCGGCTCTACGGGCGCGGCGCGACCGACATGAAGGGAGCGGTCGCCGCGATGCTCGCGGTGGCGAACGCGTACGTCGAAACCGACACAGTGCCGTCGACGACCCTCGTGTTCGCGTTCGTCAGCGACGAGGAAGTCGCCGGGAGCGCGGGGCTGCCGACGCTTCTCGACCGGCGCGGGCTCGCCGCGGACGCCTGCGTCATCGGCGAGACGACCTGCGAGAGCGACCGCCACTCGGTGACCGTCGCGGACCGGGGAAGCATCTGGTTGGAACTCGAAGCGACGGGGACCGCCGCCCACGGCTCCCGACCGATGCTCGGTGAGAACGCGATTCACCGGCTCTACCGCGCCGTGAGCGACATCGAATCGACGCTCGATGACTACCGATTCGAGTTCGACCCCGCGGTGCGGGCGCTCGTCGACGAGTCCGTCGAGTACTACGCGCCGCGATTCGGCGCGGATGCGGCGCGAGAGCTGTTCGAGCGGCCGTCGGTCAATCTGGGCGTCCTCTCGGGCGGCGACCGGGTGAACGTCGTCCCCGACGCGGCGCGGGCGAAGCTCGATATTCGCGTGACGGCGGGCGTCGAGACGGCGGCGGTGCTCGACCGCGTTCGGAAGGTCGTCGCCGGTCACGACGGCGTCGAGACTTCGGACGCGGACTGGTCGGTCGGGACGTTCGAAGACCCCGACAGCGCGCTGGCGGACGCCGTGGTCTCGGTCGCTGAAGGCGTCACCGGCGGGCGTGTGTACCGCCGGAGCGCGACCGGCGGCGGCGACGCGAAGCGAATGCGAAACGCCGGCGTCCCGACCGTCGAGTTCGGGCTGGGGACCGAGACGGCGCACGCGGTCGACGAGTTCACCACCGTCGAGGCGCTCGTCGAAGACGCCGAGGTGTACGCCCGCCTCCCCGACGAGTTGTTGCGGCAATTCGATAGTGGTACCAGAACGTTTGATTCGACGGGCGTATCACCAGCAGACACGACTCCTTCGCGGCGCGACCGACGAGAGAACACCTCCGATGACACCCGATAACGCACTATGACACCCGACGAACTCCGAACGACGATTCCGGCCCTCGACGACGTCACGTATCTCAACACCGGCGCGCACGGCCCGAGTCCGCGCCCCATCGTGGAGCGTGCGACCGACTTTCTCGAATACCACGAGTACGAGTCGCCGGGCGACGACGGACCGTATCCGACCGCGTTCGACGCCTACGAGGCCGTCCGCGAGGACGTGGCCGCGTTCATCGGTGCCGAAACGGAGGAGGTGGCACTAACCCAGAGCACCACCGACGGCATCAACCGCATCGCCACCGCGCTCGACTGGGAGCCGGGCGACGTGGTCGTCCGAACCGACCTCGAACACCCGGCCGGCATCCTCCCGTGGCGGCGACTCGAACGCGAGGGGGTCGAAGTCCGCGTCGTCGAGAGCGAGGCAGGGCGGCTCGATATGGACCAGTACGCCGAGGCCGTCAGCGACGCCGACCTCGTCTGTTTCAGCGCCCTAACGTGGAACTACGGGACGCGGCTCCCCGTGCGCGAACTCACCGACATCGCCCGCGACGCCGGCGCGCTGTCGGTGGTCGACGCGGTCCAGTCGTTCGGCCAGTACCCCGTCGCCGTGGACGACTGGGGGGCAGACATCGTCGCCGGCGCGGGCCACAAGTGGCTGCTCGGGCCGTGGGGCGCGGGTTTCCTCTACGTCCGTCGCGAAGTCGCGGAGGGCATCGAACCCCACGCCGTCGGCTACCGCGGCGTCACGGAGCCGAACGCCGACGGGCTCGACTTCGCGCCCGGAGCGAAACGCTTCGAGGTCGGAACCACCAACCCCGCGCCGCACGTCGCGCTCCGAGAGGCTATCGATATCGCCGAGCGCGTCGGCCTCGACCGAACCGAGGAACACGTGCGCGACCTCGCAGGCCGGTTCATCGAAACCGTCCCGGAGGGACGGCTGTTGAGTCCGCACGACCCGGAGTCGGGGCTCGTCTCCTTCGAGGTCCCTGACCCGGAGGGGACGGTCGAACGGCTCAAATCGGCGGGGGTTGTCGTCCGGACGCTTCCCGAACCGACGGCGGTCCGCGCGTCGTTCCACAACTTCAACGACGAGTCGGACGTGGCGGCGCTTCGCGACGGACTCGACGGGGAGTGGTGAGTGCAGCGCAGTATCTGCCACGGCGGTAAACGTTCATATCCACCGACGCAGAAGCCCTGGGCATGCATCCCACGGCACGCAAGTTTGCCGACCAAGTACGCGATTCTCACGGCTTCGAAGCGACCATCGAGGAGTTCCCCGAGGGAACCAAGACGGCCGACGACGCGGCTGCGGCCGTCGGCTGCGACGTCGCACAAATCGTCAAGAGCATCGTGATGCGCGTGGGCGACGAGACGGTCGTCGTCCTCACGAGCGGTGCGAACCGCGTCGACGAAGCCTCGCTCGGCTCCGAGTTCGATGCCGAACAGGGCTCGGTTCGAAGCGCCAACCCCTCCGAAGTGAAAGCGGCGACCGGTTGGAGCATCGGCGGCGTACCGCCGACCTGCCACGCGACCGACTGTCCCGTCCTCGCGGACCCGACGTTCGAGTCGTTCGACCGGATTTGGGCCGCTGCGGGAACTCCCGAAGCCGTGTTCCAACTCACGCCGGACGACCTGCGGGCGCTTTCCGCGCCGCGGTTCGTCGACGTGTTCGAGTGAGGCGAACGCAGAATCGAGGCGGACACCCGATACGGTCCGCCGCGGACCGCGACGAGAACAACACCACTATGTCCGCTGTTCTGGTCGGTCGACGCGAAGTGAGTATCGCTGGAGAGAAACTCCGAGATTATCGTAGAGCCGCGGCTGGTCGTCAGGCGAGATAAACTCTCCTTTCGGAGAAAATGATTACTGAATGTGGCCTTCGCGCCGAAGCTGGTCCGCGTCCTCGCCGGTGTAGCGCCATTCGATGTTGGCTTTCTCGTCCTGCCAGTCCCACGGTTCGACCAGCACGACGTCGCCCTCGTTGATCCACGTGCGGTACTTCATGCGGCCGGGGATGCGGCCCATGCGGTTCTTTCCGTCTTCACAGCGGATTCGGACGTGGTTGCCACCGTTGTGCTCTGTGACGACTGCGAACAGCTCGTTGTCGTTGGGCATTCGAAGGTTTCGACGCCCTTGATTTTCACTCACATTCTTGCTCGGGGACGGAGACGGATAACTTATCGGATACTCGTGATAGCAAATGTCACGGCGTTGAAACTGGATGGTTGGGGGTTCGAACACCACGTTGTCCGCTGTTTTCCGACAGATTGGCCGCCAAGAGAGGGAGATACGTCGTGACAACGACCCACAAACACTGTTCGAGGTTTCGTTGGTGATTCCGTTGGAGGCCTCGCTCGCGGTCGGCCATGTTCGCGGTCGGCCATGTTCGCGGTCGGCCATCGCCGGTTCGTCGTTGGGTGGTCACTGAGTCGACACTGAGTCGTCGCTGAGAGCAGGCGGTGACGAGGTCGTTCACGATTTGACGAGGCCATCCACGATTCCCCTACAACACCACTATGTCCGCAGTTGTTCGTCGTGTCAGCTCCTAAAAAGACGCTTTTACCGACTCACGGAGCTTCGTAGAGTCACAGAGAACCACGGAGAACGGATTCCGTCGGTAACCGAAGGCGAGCGACGAAGTCGGTCGACTCGACCGGACGAGACAAACCACGCGATTGTGTGACGACCCGCGTCGACGAGCGGTCGAGATGTGTTCGGTGAGTGTTGACACAGACACCACGTTGTCCGCTGTTCTCGACGAATGTGGGTGTGAAGACGAGTCGGCTGGTGAGACGGCGAACACTCACACCACTTTGTCCGCTGTTCTCGGTGCGAAGCGGTACCCCCCGTCGGCGTGAGACGGCTCTTTTCCACGGATTTCCAATCGGGAAGGTTAGTTTAGATGTATAGATGATCGAATAAAACAAGCCGTCCTCAAACAGCTACTATATAACTAGTATAGTTGCCTGTATTACGGACTTAGTTTAAATTATAGTATTATAAATCTTTCTCTATATCAAGACAAACAAACCCGTCCACTTGTTCCACCGGTTACCGTCGTCTCCCAGAACAGCGGACAAAGTGGAGGGGGTGTGTTCCCGCCTAAGTATATAAAGAACGAGAACAGCGGACACTCCGGACGCGGTGGTTTTATCAATGAAGTGGTCGAACCGTGGTAGTATGCCCCTATTCGAGCGGGACACCGAGATCTATCGGGACCGGGACGCCCTTCGCGAGGACTACCAACCCGAGGAACTCGTGGGGCGTGACGAGGAACTCCGTACCTTCCAGGCTGCGCTGCAACCGGTTATCAACGGCGAACAGCCCAACAACATCTTCCTCTACGGGAAGACCGGCGTCGGCAAGACCGCCGCGTCGCGGTACTTACTCGGTCACCTCCGCGAGGACGCGAGCCACTACGACGACATCCACCTCACCGTCGTCTTCCTGAACTGCGACGGACTCACGAGTTCGTATCAGATTGCGACCCGCCTCGTCAACGAGTTCCGGTCGGAGTCGAACCAGATCAGCACGACGGGCTACCCGCTCGGCTCCGTCTACGAGATGCTCTGGCAGGAACTCGACGACTGCGGCGGGACGATAATCATCGTCCTCGACGAAATCGACCACGTCAACGACGACAGCATTCTCTACCAACTTCCGCGAGCGCGGGCCAATGGGAACCTCGACGCGGCGAAGGTCGGACTCATCGGCATCTCCAACGACTTCTCGTTCCGCGACGACCTCTCGCCGAAGGTCAAAAGCTCCCTGTGCGAACAGGAGATTCACTTCCCGGCGTACAACGCCAAGAACCTCCGAGCCATCCTCGAACAGCGCGCGAAAGTGGCGTTCCGCGAGGGCGTCCTCTCCGACGAGGTGATACCGCTCTGTGCCGCTTACGGAGCGAAAGACGCCGGGGACGCCCGCCAATCTATCGACCTGTTGATGAAAGCCGGCGACCTGGCCCGCGACGACGACACCGACCGCATCGAAGAAGAGCACGTCAAACGTGGCCGACGCGCCCTCGAACGCGGCCGCATCAAGGAGGGAATCAACGGACTGACCGAACACGGCCACCTCGTGCTCTACTCGCTTTTGACGCTCGAACTGGAAGACGAGACGCCGATTCGCTCCCGCGACGTTCGCCCCCGCTACACCCGGTTTACCGAACTCGCCAACCGCGACCCGCTCGTCCCGCGGCGGATGCGCGACCACCTCAGCGAGCTCGCGATGCTCGGTATCGTCTCCGTCACCGAGCGAAACGAGGGTCGACGCGGCGGGACGTACCGCGAATACGCCCTCGATATGGACGTCGGACTTATCGTTTCGGCCATGCGCGACACCATCGAACTCGTCGGCGTTCACGAGACGGTCGAACCCTTCCTCGACGGCGACAAAACGAGCACGCTCGACGACTTCATCGAGCAGTAGGTAGGTCGACGCTCAGTACCGCGGACATCGTGGTGTGGCCTCGCATCCGGTTTCGGTGGCACATCCGGTTTCGGTGGAACAGTTCCCCGTGGCGGCGTCGGCACGACTGGTCGTTGACCTGCTCTGCGGAAACGTGGCTCGGTCGGGTGCGCCGACCGCTCGGTTCAGTCCCGACCAGTCGGAACACCACTCTGTCCGCAGTAATCCGGCAACGTTAGCCGACTACTGAAACAGCGGACATCGTGGTGTGACCGTCCGCCCACGACGAGCTATCTCCCCGGTAGCGACGCTCTGTGCGGCTCGTCATCGTCACAACAGCGGACATACTGGTGTTCGATGTCGCGTTTTCACCGTGTAAAATCGACCTGCGGTCTCGGGGCTGTGACAACAGCGGACGCGGCGGTGTTCGCCAGTCGCTTATCTCTTATCTCGGATTCGTCGTCGATTGTCGCTGGTCAGTCGGCAGTCGACGGACCACGGGTCTCGAACACCACGTTGTCCGCTGTTTTTCCGATGTCTGGAACGGTTTTACTGTCTCTTCCAGCGCTCGTTTGTCCCGCTCCGCGCCATCACCGTACGGTCTCCCCGGACTCGTTTGCCACGCGTCACTCGTTGCGACGTTCGAGGACGGCATCGACGATTTCTTCGGGGTACTCGGCGGCGACGCGGACGAGCGCGTCGTGGAACTCGCGGCCGGTCAGGTCGCGCACGTCGTGTTCTCGGCGGAGGAGCGACTCGACTTCGAACTCGGCGTCGTCAAGTCGGTCGAGCGTCGCGGTTCGGACGTAGATGCTCTTTGCGGTCGTCGCCTCGAACTCGAACGCCGGGCCGCCCGCCGTCTCCGTCGCCTGTTCTGTTTCGTCTGCGCGTTCCGCACCGTCTTCCGCCGCGCTCGACTCGGTCGTCTCCTCGTTTTCGTCGTCGCGTTCGCCGGTCTCACTACTCTCGCTGTCGCCGTTACCACTCTCGCCGTGTCTCTGGGTCTCGTCGTCCCGTCTCTCGCTCGTGGCTTCCGATTCTGACTCAGATTCAGGCTTCGATTCGGATTCTGATTCGGGCTCCGGTTCAGGTTCCGACTTCTCGGGTGCGTCGGTGGCGTCTTCGCTCGGCGTCTCCTCCTCGCTCGACTCTGACTCGGATTCCATCGCCTCGCCGAGGCCGGCGAATCGGTTCTCCTTAGGCATCGTCGGTCCCTCCGTGCTCGACGATTTCCGCGAGCCGGTCGAGTCGGTCTAACATGTCGTTCGACGGGTCGTACTCTCGGAGGGTCTTCCCGTCGCGCCAGGCGCGACTGAACGCGATTCGGTGTCTGATGCCCGGCCCCTTGGAGTCGGGGTCGTCGAACAGGTCCGAGCGGGCGAACGGCGGGATGAACTGCTCGAAGGGCGAGTCTTCGAGGTCGCGGATGATTCGTTTTTCCTCGTTGTTTCCGGTGAGGTCGTTCGGGACGATAGCGAGGATGTCGAGGTCGACCTCGCGGCGAATCGGGCCGATCTGTTGTTCGAACATCCGTTCGAAGCCGCTCACGCTCGGTTCGCTCATGAGGAGCGGGACGACGACGTTCCCGGTTCCGATGAGCGCCGCGTCGGACAGCGGGCCGAGACTCGGCGGCGAGTCGATGACGATGTAGTCGTAGTCGTCGCCGAGAAGCGGGTCGACGATTCGACGACGGACCCAGAGCATGCCGAACGTCGAGTTCCGAACGCGGTCTTCGATGTCGTCGAGGTCGACGTGAGACGGGAGCACGTCGAAGCCCTCGCGGTCGCGTATCACTTCGCGCACGTCGATGGGGTCGTCGTCGGTCAGCACGTCGCCGATGTTCGGCTCCGACGACTCGTAGTCGTCTTTCAGCCCGACGCCCTCGGTCGCGTTCCCCTGCTGGTCGAGGTCCACCAACAGCACGTCGTTCCCCCGCGCGGCGAGTGCGTCGGCGAGGTTGATGGCTATCGTCGTCTTTCCGACCCCGCCCTTCTGGAGGGAGACGCTCACGGCTCGCGACACCTATCTGCCCTCCCGCGGAACGCGATGTTTACAAATTGTACACAGTCTACACTGTGTCTGCTGTTTGGGCGGTGCAAACTCCGTCTGAACTGCGGACTGTGCGGACATCTGGAGGTTCGAACGGACGTTCCGCGGCATGCCACATAATTTTATCCACGACTTTTGAACCGTTGGGACTTCGTCTACATTCTGCACTCTTTATAATTTTTACAATTTCTACAAATTGTAAACGTTCGACCATCGACGGCCGGTGACTCGCCTCCGTCCCGGCCTGAGAAGTCTCTACTTCGCTCACCGTGTCCGATTCTCGGACATCGCTCGCATTCTTTGCTGTTCTCACAGCGTACGAATCTCACGCGGCACAAACTGTCTGAAGATTCTACAATTCCCACAATTTGTAGACTGTATACGAATTCTAAAACTCGGGGGAAGTGCGGACTTCGCGAGCGGTGCGAACCGCGTGGACGGTTTCGACTGCCTTCGCTGTTCGCGCCGTTTGAACTGCTCTGACTGTCGAGACCGCTTTGACTGTTCAGACTGCCCCGACTGTCCGCGCTCTCCTCACGGTTTCCACCGCGCTCGAAGTCCGTCCGGTTTCGACTGTTCGAACGTCGCCTCCGACGTTGCACGGGTCACCATCTTCACCAGAAATCGATTACTCAGCGGCGCTATCGAGAGTATACTGCGGACATGGTGGTGTCCACCGGCCGCCGCACCCGGCTCAGTTGGCGAGTTTGTCGGCGAACTTCTCGCGGACTTTCTCGACTTTCGGGCTCGCGTGGAACTGGCAGTACGCGTCGTTGGGGTTTTTCTCGAAGTAGTCCTGGTGGTGTTTCTCCGCCTCGTAGAAGGTCTCAAGCGGAACTAACTCCGTGACCACCTCGTCGTCGTACTCCTCGTCGAGCGCATCGATGTAGGCCGACGCCTGTCGCTTTTGGTCGTCGTCGTGGAACAGGACGATAGAGCGGTACTGCGTCCCAACGTCCGGCCCCTGTCGGTTGAGTTGGGTCGGGTCGTGGACCGCGAAGAACACGTCGAGCAGTTCGTCGTAGCCGACGACCGCGGGGTCGTAGTCGACCTGCACGACCTCGGCGTGGCCGGTGCTTCCCGAACAGACCTGCTCGTAGCTCGGGTTTTCCGTCTCGCCGCCGGCGTAGCC
Source organism: Haloferax sp. AS1 (assembly GCF_014530665.1). NCBI lineage: Archaea > Methanobacteriati > Methanobacteriota > Halobacteria > Halobacteriales > Haloferacaceae > Haloferax > Haloferax sp. AS1. The sequence continues at coordinate 16,585 of NZ_SPSA01000002.1, read as the reverse complement.
AGAGGTGACCTCGCTGATGCCGTCGAGTTCCTTGAACGCGGCTTCGACGCACCAGAAACAGCCGCCGCCGAACGTCGCAGTCTGTGTGCTTCCCATAGCCTCGGTTACGTCGCCGGGGAATTAAGCCCCGCGGCGGGGGCAGTCGCGGCCGGGGCCCGCGGTCGTCATCCCGATGTACCTCCCCACGAAACTGTACGCGAAGCCAACATTTATCCGCCCTGTCTGTCAGCAATTACCATGGAAGACGTATTCGTCGCGAGACTCATGTCCACGACCCTCCACACGGTCACGCCAGACACGCTCGTCGAAGACGCGGCGCAGTTGATTCTCGACAACAACATCAGTTCGGTCATCGTCGTCGACGAGGACAACCGGCTCGAAGGCATCCTGACGACGACGGACTTCGTCGACATCGTCGCCAAGAGCCAGCCGAAAGCGCAGACGACCGTCGAGCGGTACATGACCACGGACGTGATTACCGCGGGCGCGCAGGACTCCATCCTCTCCGTCGCGGAGTCGATGACCGAACACGGCTTTCACCACATGCCCGTCGTCGACGAGGAGGAGGGCGTCATCGGGATGATTGCCACGTCGGACCTCGCCGCGTACCTCTCGCAGACCGGGCAGTTGGCGCGGTCGTAGCGTCGTCGCTTCCGGCTGACTTCCGCGCTACTCCACCTGTTCGGAGAGGCTCTCGACGATGCTCGCCAGCCGCGGGTCCGTCGCGTGGCCGTGGTGGACCGCGAGGGGCGAGACGCTCACTTCGCCGTCGACCATCGCGCGGCGGTCGCTCCCGACCGGATAGCGGTCGCGGTGTTCGTCGTCGAGCGGGAACGGGTTCTCGAAGCCGACGGAGTCCGGCCACGAAATGTCCTGTAACCGGACGTACACCTCGTCGTCGTCGAGGTCGTGTTCGCGGTCGCCGTCCGGAAGCGCGCCGGCGTCCGGGTCGTGGTCGACCTGCTGGTCGTAGTCCGCGAAGGGGCGGGTCACGCGCATTCGGGGGCTCGGCACGTCCGCCGGGGCGTTGACGTTCAGGAGGTCGACTTCGTCGAACACGTCGGTCCCGAAGACGCGCTCGGTCAGGGCGCGGGCGACCCGCGCGGGACGGGAGAAGTCGTACTCCTCGGGCGGGTGACAGAAGAAGTCCCGGGCGTGGTAGCTGGAGACGGCGACGGCGGGCGTCCCGAGGAACGCGGCCTCGACGCCCGCGCCGACGGTTCCCGACCGGCCGACGACGTAGTTGCCCGCGTTCGGGCCGTCGTTGATACCGGAGACGACGATATCGAAGTCGGCGTCGAGGCCGCGAAGGGCGTAGGCGACGCAGTCCGCGGGGGTTCCTTCGAGAGCGTACCCCCACGGGTGGTCGCGGCGGACCGCGTGTTCGTTGCGGGCGCGGCCGACGCCGCTTTGGTTCTCGGCGGGCGCGACGACGGTCACGTCGCCGACGGCGGTGAGTTCCTCGCGCATGGCGGCGATGCCGGGCGCGTCGATACCGTCGTCGTTGGTGAGGAGGATTCGAAGCGAAGACGAGGTGTCGGTCATCGAGTCGTGCATTTCCGCCGGTCGCCGTAGCTATTCCGGATTCTGAGCCGAGGCCGCGTCCTCCCGCGCGTCGCCTGCATCGCCGTGCCGCTGCATCGCCGCGTCGCCGTCGACCGCCGAGCCTCCTCCACGCCGACGGGCACTCGACCGAACTCCTGTCAGCGTGACATCCATAAACTCGAGACACTCAGGAATAGCCGAATATAATTCAAACGGTGACTTTATGTAATTAAGTTCGTACTAACGAACGAATGCGCACCGAACCGATGCGGCCGGCACGCCGGGAACCCGCCGACATCGCGGTTAACGTTCCGTTAACTCGTCTGTTTTCGGTAGTTTCGTCTCTGTCACGGTCGGCGGTCCCGTCCCCGTTGGCTGTCACGACCGCCGACCGCCCCGCCGCCCTAAGCGAGGTGGGCGTTGCGTGAGCTCCGTCGGTGGAACCGACGACGTGCCGTGGGACGACGTGGGCTTCGTCATCAGCTCTCGCTACCGCGTCTCCGTTCTCGATAGACTCTCGGAGGGGCCGGCGACGCCGACGCAAATCGCCACCGACTCCGAGAGCGCGGTCGCCCACGTCTCGCGGGCGTTACAGGAACTCAGAGACCGCTCGCTCGTGGAACTGCTCGTCCCGGAACAGCGCCGAAAAGGGCGGGTGTACGGCATCACCGACGACGCCGAGAACATCTGGCACGTCATCCAAACACAGCAGATGGCGTGAGCGCGGTCGCCCGCGTCTCGCGGGCGCTGCGGCGCGTCGTGTGACCCCGACGACTCACTTCGTGGCGATTCGCTCCGACCCCTTGTTCAGGAGCTGGTAGGTCCGCTTTGCGAGGTTCATCCCGACGCCGGTCGACTCGACGACGTAGTACGGGACGAGTTCGCCGCCGAACTTGGATTTGTAGTTGCAGAGCCGCTCCGTGTTCGCGCCGACGAGGTCGTACTTCGTGACCGACGCGAGCGCCTCGTCTTCGACGATGTCCTCGATGATGGTCCAGTGCAGCAGGCTGTTGATACTGACGCCGTCGTACTCTCCCCGCGCACCGCCGAGCCAGAAGTAGCCCACCTCGTCGGAGAAGGGGACAATCATCCCGCTGAGATACCCCCCGTCGGGGTCGCGGGCGACGTACACCCGGCACCGGTCGCCGAGGTTCTCGACCAGCGACTCGACGAACTCCCACGGCATCCCGAACGGTTCGTCCTGCTCGTCGTACCGCGAGACCACGTCGTCGTAGACGACGCGAGCGCCGTCGAGTCCCTCGTCCGCGATGGTGATGTCGAGTTCGCGCGCCTGCCGAATCTCGCGGCGGAGGCTGCTGCTGAACTGGGCCTGTATCTCGTCGAGCGAGCGCCCGCCGAGGTCGAGTCGGTAGGTGAAGGAGGGCTTGACCGCGAAGCCGGTCCACTCGAACGGGCGGGGGTCGAGGTACGCCGGCGAACAGAGCAGGCGGACGAACGTCCGGTTCGAGCGGATGCCGAGCTCCTCGACCACGAGGTCGGCGAACTCGCGGTTCACCGACTCGTAGGCGCTCTGTTTCGGGCTGTTCGGCATCATCACCGGGCCGATGTACGGAATCGCCATCGACGGCGGCGGCGAGACGACGACCCGTCCGAGGGGGTTCCGGCGGACGAACGTCGGGAACAGCGCGACCGGCTCTTGGCCCTTGAAGACGCCGAACAGGTGCATTTCGCCGTCGAAGTGCTCGTCGATGGCGGCGAGCACCGCGGGGGTGTGGAAGACTTCGGTGCCCGACGCGGGGAGCGCGGCTCCCCACTCGTCGAGGCTCAGGGGTTCGATACGGAGTTGTGACATAGGTCGTGGTCGTGTGGGTGGGTGGTCGTCGGTCGGTGCGTGGGTTGACGCGTCGGTCGGTGCGTCGGTCGGCTCGTCGAGCGGGTCGTCATCGCTGGAGGAACCCCGAGACGAGCCGCGACGGGAGGCTCGTCCCGTTTCCCCGGGACAGCATCTCGATGCCGGGGCCGAGGCGGCTCTTGTACAGGTGCGCGATGGTTCTGACCGGGAGCGCGCCGTGTTCTATCTGGTAGAACGTGACGAGTTCGGGGTTGTACTTGCTCTTGTAGCGGTTGAGTCGGCGGTTGTTCGCGCCGACGAGGTCGTAGCGGCGCATCCCGTCGTCCATGCCGTCGCGCATGATGCGCCAGTCCAGCAGGTCGTTGACGTCGATGCCGAAATCGAACTGGGGGCGGACGCCGCCGAGCCAGCGGTAGAGCGTGTCCCCGTACTGGAGGACGACGATTCCGCTCACGAACGCCCCGTCGTACCGGAAGACGTAGGGCCGAACTTGGCCTTTCGGGAGCGAGTCGTACAGGTCCATGACGAACTGCGGCGGCACGTCGAACGACAAATCCTGTTCCTCGTAGCGGTTCTTGACCAGCGTGAGAATCGAACAGATGTCGTCGCGGTCGCCCTCCTCGATACCCGAGACGAGCTTTCGACCGTCGCGGATGTTCCGGCGGGCGCTCCGGCTGAACGACATGAGGAGGTCCTCTTCGCCGCGGGTCAGGTCGACGTTGTAGGTGTACTTCGGCGACACGTCGCAGCCGCCCCACAGGAACGTCCGCATGTCGGTGTAGTAGTCACCGACGCGGACGTGCGTGTAGCTCGGGCCGATGTGTTCGCCCAGCCACTCGGTACAGCCGTCGATGAACTGGTTTCGGCGGCGCTCGAACTTCCGGCTCTTGATGTTGCCGGCGTCGAGCATCACGGGCCCGAGGTAGGGGACGCCGATGTGCGGCGGCGGCGAGAACGCCGTCTTGACCAGCCCCTTTCGAATCTCGAAGACGGGGAACAGGCCGACCGGCTCCTCGGTCTTGTAGCCGACGAGCAGGTGGAGCTTCGAGTTCGAGTAGTTCGCTTGGAGCCGAAGCGCCTCGTACTGGTGAAAGAGGCTCGCCTGACTCGACCGACTGACGTACGTGTCCCACTCGTCGCGGTCGCGCTCGTCGAACTCGACGATTTCGATGGTCATAGACTGCGGGCCGACCGGCGGTCTTCGCACTGCGTCCGTTGTCGTCGACAGCATCGATTCCGGGCGACGCGTTCGAGATGTCCGGTCCGACCGAACCGGCCGAAATAAGCCGATTCACCGGCCGATTCGGCGGCTCCGTAAATCGACCCGCGATTCGGTCGGGTCGCGTCGGCGTGTATCATTCGAAAAGACATTCTCGAACTACTGTGACGGGAGGACGGGGATTTGTTATGAAGCGACTAGCCGGCGTTCGCGCCGGCCTACACGCCGTCAGGGGGTCTCTGCCGCCGCCCGTAGGCGCTCGATACCGTCGGCGTCGATGCCGTAGCCGTGCGTCGGTTCCCCGGAGATTCTGGTGGCGACGTACTCGGCGATGGCGTAGGCCATCCACGCCTGACACCACCGCATGAGCGTCATGCGCTTGGTGTAAAAGCGGTGTTTGCGGAAGTAGAACCGGCCCTCGGACGGGACGTACATGTTCGCGAGCGCCCAGTCGATGGCGCGCTCGGCGCGGTCGTACTGGCCGGCGTAGGCGAACACGAGGATGCCCTGCGCCGTCGCGTGGATGTCCCGCGGGTAGGGATGCTCCTCGTCGAAGTTGGGCGCGCCGTCCTCGTCGAACAGTTCGCGGGCGTAGAAGTCGAGGCCGCGAGCGAGCGTCTCGTCGTACCGACCGCTGCCGACGACCTGTTCGTAGCGCTGGAAGCACTCGACGATGAAGCCGTTGTGGTGGTTATCCATCGAGAGGTGCGAGGCGCTCGCGGGCTCGCGGTAGTACCACCCGCCGCGGTCGGTCTGCTTCGACGCGACGAAGTCGTACACCTTCTCGGCGCGTTCGAGCAGTTCCTCGTCACCGAAGTGGTCGTACAGCTCGACGAACAGCCGCGCCCCGATGGCCAGCGCGTTGAGCGTGTAGCTGTCCTTCGGGTGCGAGAGGTAGTAGTCCATGACCGCGCCGTCGTCTTTCGGCCGGTAGTTGAGGTCGTCGAGCAGCACGTCCACGGCGGTCTTGGCGATGTCCGGGTAGTCGGGGTCGAACTCCCGGCCCGCGAGGAGCGCCTTGACGCCGTAGGCCGTCGAGACGATGTTCGGTGAGTGCGGAATCCCCGACCGCGGGCCGTTGCGACCGGAGATGTGCTGGATGACGTGGCGGTGACTGCCGGCGAAGCCGCTGTACCCCCTGGCCTGGTTCTCGACGAGCCACTCCGTCAGCGATGCCGCGTCGTCGCGGTACGTCTCCGCCGGGCGGTCGCCGTCGAACCGCTCGGCCAACTGGGCGCGGGTCCGGTTCGCCATGGCGAACAGCGTGATGCCCTTGAAATTCCGGCGCTGCTCCACGAGGAACAGCGGGCGGACGTTGACGGGCGAGCGCTTGATGAACTCCTGGACCGCGAGGTTGAACCAGCGGTTGTCGATGGGGACCGAAAGCAGGAGCCTGCTGCTCATGCCGTCGCCGTAGTCCCAGCCCTTGTAGTCGCGGTCGCGGGCGTAGTCGAGCACGTCGTCGAGCACCTCGACGTACCGCTGGAGTCGCTCCGTGTCGGCCGCGTCGTCGCCGTCGCGGTGATACTGCGTTGGTTGTTTCATGGTGCAGAATAGCCTCTCTGAAGGGTGTTGGCTGTCCGAGAGGAAGCCCGCTCGTGGCTTTGTTATGGGGCCGATACCGACCGACGACGCCGGATTCTACCGGGGGAGAGTGTAGTTCGAACCGCCGGCGGTCGCGTTGTCGGTGGTCGCGTTGTCGGTCGCCCTCCCGTCCGAATCGTCGCCGGCATCGTCGGAGTCGCTGGAATCGCGCTCGGCGAGGAACTCGCGGTAGTAGTCCGCGACGGGGCCGACCCACGCGCCGCGGTCGAGCGCCCGTTCGACGATGCGGCGGTAGAGCCGGCGGTAGCCGGGGAATTCGTCTTCGTTGAAGTACCGCGGGTGCCACAGCACCGTCATCACGGCGTCGTTCGCCTCGGCCTCGTCCAACAGGCGCTCGCATTCGGCCCACGCCTCGTCGAACGCCGACCCGGGGTCGGGAAGCGACACCTCCATCAGCGTCAGCGGGAAGACGACGAAGTCGTCGTCGAAGGGTCTGAACGGCCGGTAACCGTGTTGGAAGCCGTGTTCCGAACTCGACCCGGGGCTGGCGTCGTACTTCAGGCCGAGTTCGCGGTGGTAGCGCCACGTGTTCGGCCCGAGTTTGAGGTGGTGCTGGCGGCCGCCGACGAGTTCGTGGCCGAGTATCGCTTCGAGTTCGCGCGTTTCGGTTCGGAGGCGGTCGAAGTCGTCGCACGACCGGAACGAGCCGTGGATGCCGACCTCCCAGCCCCCCCCGTCGAGGTCGCGGACGGCGTCGGCTATCGACGCCGAGTCGAGATCGTACCGGCCGAGGTGTTCGACCCAGTTTTTCGGTTCGAGCCAGTCCGAGAGCGACCCTGTTTCGAGGAGGCTCGGCTCGTTGAGGAAGTAGAACGACGAGCGGACGCCGAGGTCGCGTTCGAGCGCCATGATATCCTCGAACTGCCAGTAGGGGTTCTCCCGCCGGAGGAGCGTCCGGAGGTGGTAGCCGGGGTTCGACTTCGCCGCGTAGTACAGCCCCTGATACGTCTTGTACGGGCGGTCCACGTCGTGAGTCAGACAGACCGCGAAGCCGGGACCGGAGCCGGGTTCGCCGGGCCCGCTCGGTTCCGAGGCGGTCTCGCCGGGGCCATCTCGCGCGTCCGCATCTCCCGTCTTCTCACGCATCCCCGTACTCCGAGAGCGCGGCGACGATTCGCTCGGCGGCGCTCCCGTCGCCGTACAGCGAGGGCTTTTCGGGAAGTGGGTCGTCGTCGGCCAGCGCCGCCCGAATCGCGGCCGCGTCCGCGCCGACGAGGACGTTCCAGCCGGCGTCGACGGTCTCTGTCCACTCGGTCTCGTCGCGGAGCGTGAGACACCGGGTGTCGAGGTAGAACGCCTCTTTCTGGACGCCGCCGGAGTCGGTGGCGACGCGCTCCGCGCCGTCGAGCAGGCGGACGAAATCGAGGTAGCCGACCGGCTCCACGAGGACGACGTTCTCGGCGTCTGCGAGCCGCGACCAGAGGCCGCTGGCTTCGAGCGCCCCTTCGGTCCGCGGGTGGACCGGGAAGACGACCGGGAGTTCCGACGACGCCAGCCCCTCCACGATGCCTCCGAGGCGGTCGCGGTCGTCGGTGTTGGCGGCGCGGTGGACCGTCGCGAGGACGTACTCGCCGTCTCGGAGGTCGAGGTCGTCGAGTATCGACGACCGCTCGCGGGCGGCCTCGCGGACCCGGAGGACGGCGTCGTACTGCACGTCGCCGGTGACGGAGACGCCGTTTCGGATGCCCTCGGCCGCCAGCGTCTCGGCGGCCGACTCGGAGGGCGCGAACAGCAGGTCCGAGCAGTGGTCGGTGAGCACGCGGTTGACCTCCTCGGGCATCGCCCAGTTGTGGCTCCGCAGGCCGGCCTCGACGTGCGCCAGCGCGGGGTCGCGCTTCGCGGCCACGAGCGCCGCCGCGAGCGTCGAATTGGTGTCGCCGTAGACGAGCACCACGTCGGGGGCTTCGTCGGAGACGACGGCGTCCAGCCGGGTCATCATCTCGGCGGTCTGGGCGGCGTGGCCGCCCGAGCCGACCCCGAGGTTGTAGTCCGGTTCCGGGATGGCGAGTTCGTCGAAGAACACGCCCGACATCGACTCGTCGTAGTGCTGGCCGGTGTGGACGAGCACCTCGTCGTGGTCGCGTCTGAGCGCGTCGGAGACGGGGAACGCCTTGATGAACTGCGGGCGCGCGCCGACGACCGAGAGCACCTTGAAACGGCTCATCGGCCCGGCCCTCCGTGCGACGAGTCGGCCGCAATCTCGGGGCCGGCCTCGGTCTCGGACGACTCGCCCCGCGGTCCGCCGCCGATTTCGTACACGCGGTGGCCGATGTCACCGAGGGTGCCGCGGCCGTCGACGACGACGAGGTCGTCGAAGGCGGCCCAGTCGATGCCGTCGAACTCCTCGTGCGGCGTGACGACCACGGCCGCGTCGATGGCGCGGCTCGGGAGGTCGGAGAGCGAGACGGGGGTCGCGCCGAAGGACGCGACGACCTCGTCGGAGAGCATCGGGTCGACCGCGAGGACGGTCGCGCCGAGGTCGTTCAGTCGGTCGATGACGCCCGCGGCGGGGGTCGCGCGGGTCTCAGCGACGCCGGGGCGGTAGGTGACGCCGAGGACGGCGACGGTCGCGCCTTCGATGTCACGTCCCGCCGCGGCCAGTTCGTCGCGGAGCTTGTCGGCGGTGAACGCCGGCATGCTGTCGTTGACCTCGCGGGCGGTCAGGAGGAGGGGCGTCCCGGCCTCGACGCGGCTCGTGATGAAGTACGGGTACCACGGGATGCAGTGGCCGCCGACGCCCGGGCCGGGCGCGTGGATGTCGCAGTACGGCTGGGTGTTGGCCGCGTCGATGGCCTCGGTCACGTCGATGCCGAGGTCGTCGCGGAGCCGCGCGAGTTCGTTGGCGAGCGCGATGTTCACGTCGCGGTAGACGCCCTCGAACAGCTTCACGGCCTCTGCGGTCGTCGCGTCGCGCACGGGAATCACCTCGTTCGAGGTAAGCTCGCCGTAGACGAGCGCCGCGACGCGGGTGCTCTCGGCGTCGACGCCGCCGACGATTTTCGGGTGCGACTCGGTGATGTCGCGGAGCGCCCGGCCCGACGAGGTTCGCTCGGGGCAGAACGCCACGCCGAACTCGCCGGCCGAGAGGCCGCTTCGGTCCGCGAGGTACGACATTACGAGGTCTTTGCTCGTTCCCGGCGGGACGGTACACTCGACGACGACGAGGTCGCCGGGCGCGAGCCCCCGCGCGATGCTGTCGAGGACGGCCTCGAACGCCGCGAGGTCGGGTTCGCGGTCGTCGGTCAGCGGGGTCGGGACGATGATGACGTGAATCGCGGCTCCCTCGGCCGCGGCGACGCCGTCGGTGGTCGCCCGGAGCGCGCCGCGTTCGGCCTGCTCGGCGACTAACTCGGGCAGTCCCGGTTCCTTCGCGACGTGGCACTCGCCGTCGTTGACGCCGCGGACCACGTCCTCGCTGATATCGACGCCGGTGACGTTGCCCGTCGCGCGGGCGTAGACGGCCGCCAGCGGGAGGCCCATCTTGCCGAGGCCGTACACCGCGACGGGGACCTCGCCGGCGCGCAGGGCCCGCGTCTGTTCGTCGGGCGAGCGGTCGGAGCCGTACAGTCCGGGGTGCTCGCGGCTCATCGTCGACCCTCCGAGGGTTCCGTAGTCTCAGCGTTTTCCGTGGCTTCCGCGGTCTCTGCATTTTCCGCAGTCTCCGCGGTCTCGACGCTCCGAACCGTCGATTCGGCGTCGGCCTCGATGCGCCGGGCGAGGTCGATAGCGCGCAGGCCGTCGGCCGGCGAGACGAGGACGGGGCCGCCGTCGGTCGCGGCGTCGACGAACGCCTGTAACTCGCGTTTCAGCGGCTCGCCGGTGGAAATCATCGGCTGTTCCATCACCACTTCGTGGCGGTAGCGGACGCCCCCGTTGTCCCGGAGGTAGTCCGGGCGCGACTGGCGGAAAATCTGGACCGACTGGTTCAGGTAGTCCACCCGGATGAGCCGGTCGCGCGCGGTGATGTCGAGGGTCCGCGTCTTCTGCTGGGTAAGCCGACTCGCCGTGAGCGAGGCGATGACGCCGTTGTCGAACGTCACCTGCGCCGTCGCGTACTGCTCGTCGGGCGTGGCGGTCGCGGCGACGCGGTCGACCTCGGCATCGACCAGCGAGAGCACCACGTCGATGTCGTGAATCATGAGGTCCGTGACGACGCCGTCGCCCATCTCGCGGTTCAGCGGCGGGCCGAGCCGGTTCGCGGTGATGGCGATGGGTTCGACGCCGTCGAGGAGGTCGGGGAGGGCGCGGACGGCCGGGTTGAACCGCTCGATGTGGCCGACCTGGAGCACGACGCCGCGGTCCTCCGCGAGCGCGGCCAACTCCGCGCCGACGCCGAGGTCGTCGACGAAGGGTTTCTCGACGAGCGCGTGGACGCCGGCGTCGATGCACTGCCGGGCGACCGACGCGTGATAGGGCGTCGGCACTGCGACCGTTACCACGTCCACGCGGTCGAGCAACTCCTCGATGCCGTACGCGTCGGTGCCGAAGTCGGCGGCGACTTCGGCGGCGCGGTCTACGTCTGCGTCGGCGACGCCGACCAGTTCGACGCCGCGAAGCTCCGCGTAGACCCGCGCGTGGTTGGTTCCCATCGACCCGACGCCGACGACGCCCGCGCGGACCGGGCGCTTTCGGCCGCCGTCGGCGCGGAGTCCGGCGGATTTTCGGCTCACCTCGCCACCTCCGCGTAGTTGGCGACCGCAGTCCCGACGCGCTCCACGTCGGCCTCGCTGAGTCCGGGGTGGACCGGCAACGAGAGCACCCGTGTCGCGGCTTCTTCCGCGACCGGAGCCGACACCGCGAGGTGTTCGTAGGCGGGCTGCTTGTGGACGGGCTTCGGGTAGTAGACGCCCGTGGCGATGCCCTTCGCGTCGAGGTACGACTTGAGGGCGTCGCGCTCGATACCGTCGCAGGCGACGGTGTACTGGTGGAAGACGTGAGTCCGGCCCGGCGGCGTGTGAGGCGTCGTGACCGGCGAGTCTTCGAGGTACTCCGTGAGCGCGGCGGCGTTGGCCTGTCTCGCGCGAGTGAACTCGGGGAGACGTTCGAGTTGGACCCGGCCGATGGCCGCGGCGATGCTCGTCATGCGGAAGTTGTGGCCGACCTCGGCGTGTTCGTAGCCGGAGACGCGGCCGTGGTCCACGAACCGGGCGGCGCGCTCGGCGACGTCGGCGCGGTTTGTCGTAATCATGCCGCCCTCGCTCGTGGTCATGTTCTTCGTCGGGTAGAACGAGAAGCACGCGGCGTCGCCGAAGGAGCCGACGCGCCGTCCCTCGACTGCCGCGCCGTGAGCCTGCGCGGCGTCCTCGACGAGCAGGAAGTCGTACTCCGCTGCGAGCTCCGCGAGCCGCGTCATGTCTGCCGGGAGGCCGTAGAGGTGGACTGCGATGACCGCGTCCACCCGCTCGCCGGCCCGGAGCCGCGCTTCGAGCGCGTCGGGGTCGATGTTGTACGTTCGCGGGTCGATGTCGACGAAGCCCACTTCAGCGCCCGCGAAGGCGACGGCGTTGGCCGTGGCGATGAACGTGAAGGGCGTCGTCAGGACGCGGTCGCCGGGGCCGACGCCGAGCGCGTGGAGCGCGGCGTGGAGCGCCGTCGTCCCGTTGGAGGTGGCGACGCCGTGGTCGGCTTCGCAGTAGTCGGCGAACTCCCGTTCGAAGCCCCGGACCTCGGGGCCGTCGGCTATCATGCCGCTTTCGAGGACGGCCGCGATTCGGTCCCGTTCCGCCGCGCCGAGCTGGGGCGCGGCGATTGAGATGTGGTCTGCACTCATCGTCGTATCCTGTTTTCTCCCCGCAGTTGTTCCGGCAGGTCGCGGTGGACGGCGGGGACGCCCACGGCGAGGGTGCGCGGCGGCACGTCGTTCACGACGAGCGCGCCGGCGGCGACGAACGCGCCCTCCCCGACTGTCACGCCGGGGAGGAGCGTCGCGTTCGCGCCGATTGAGGCGTGGTTCTCGATTCTCGGGCCGACCAGCTCCGCGTCGGTGCGGACCGGATAGGGGTCGTTCGTCATCACCACGCCCGGACCGACGAACACGTCGTCGCCGATGCGGGTGTTGGTGGGGATGTAGACGTTCGTCTGGATGCTCACGCGCGACCCGATGGTCGTGGTGCCGTCGACGACCGTCTCGGTCCCGAGGAGCACCTCGTCGCCGATGGTCGTGTGCTCGCGGACGAGGACGTTGTGGCCGGTGACGAAGTCGTCGCCGATGGTCACGTCGTCGTAGACGATGGTGCCGGCGCGGATTCGCGCCCGGTCACCGATGACCGGGTCGTCGCCGTCGCCGTAGCCGATGGTGACGCCGTCGTCGACGTGGGATTCGACGCCCACCTCGGCGCTCATCGTCGTCCACCTCGCGTCGGTCGCGCTCCATCGACTGTCTGTGTCGACTCGGCGGTCGGCCGAATTGACTGGAAAATCTGGAATCTCATATCATGTCGGCGGGGAGTCTGCCTGCCTTAGCGAAATTCAGTCTCGGTGAGGGCTTTGTTATGGAGTGATTGCCGCCCGGATTCCGGTCGCAGTCACTTCGTAACGCCGCGGCGGATTCCGGTCACGGAGCGCTTGAGAAGCGCCACGCCGGGCGCGCCGTCGCCGAGCCAGAGCCAGACGGCGCTCCCGAGCAACGCGAGTTCGAACGCGACCAGCACCCACGCCTCGGGCCGGCGGAGGAACACGACGAAGCGGCGCAGGTAGAACCACGTCTGGGCGAAGAAGCCGCCCATCGACGACTCGCTCCCGTGGGACAGCGGCCAGAGGAACGCCCGAATCACGTCGTAGTTCCCGAAGAAAAAGCCGTTGAACAGCAGGTCCGCGGGGATGTGCGAGAGGTAGCCGAGGGCGAAGGCGACGCCGACCGTTGCCGCCCCGTAGCGCCGCGCGACGGCGACGACGAGAATCGAGAACGGAACCGAGACGAGAATCGAGTGCGCCATCGAGATACCGCTCGGGAGGACGCCGAACGACCACGCCAGCGGCTTGTCGACGAGGTCGGGGAACTGCGTTCCGACGAGCACCGCCAGCGCGGCCCAGCCGTCGAGTCGCCGGCCGGTCACTCGCGCCCACAGCGAGACGAGGATGTAGCCGACGGCGGCGTGTTCCCACGGAAACATCAGCGGTCGCTCCGGGTCGTCGCGTTGGCGTCGGCGGTTCGTCGTCGCGGAGTGAGCGTCGGAATAGGCGTCTGAAACATTTGGCTTGTGGGGCGCGTCGCGGTCGGTTTGGAGGGCGGGGATGCCGTCCGCGTCGGGGGTGCGGACTGCCTGTCTGCGTCGACGCGAACGGGCGAAACGGCGCGCGAGCGCCCGGTCAGGGAACCCGAGTGCTCGTCCGGATTTTGTTATGGCGACCGTAACGGCCCCGGGTCGGTCGTCGCGGCGGCGACCCGGCGTCTCTCCGACCGCCCGCGGCGGGTAGACGCCGTATAACTACTCTCGCGGGGCGCGTGGAACTGCCAGAGAGTATGCGATACCTGTTCTTCACCAACACGCCCGCGCACGTTCACCTCTACAAGTACGCCGTCAGAGAGCTTCAGGCGATGGGTCACGACGTGCTCGTCCTCGGCCGCGACTACGGCTGTACCAAGGACCTCCTCGAATACTACGACCTCCCGCACGAGATTTACGGCTCCTGCGGGACGACGAAGTACTCGCTTTTCAAGTCGCTCCCGTTCCACTACGTCAACATCTTCCGCGCCGTGCGGCGGTTCAAGCCCGACCTCATCTTCGGAATGGGCGGCTACGCGGCCCACGCCGGGGCCGTCTCGCGGACGCCCGTGATTCTCCTCCTCGACTCCGAGCCGACCTCGCTGGACCACGTCGTCTCCCGGCCGTTCGCCAAGGCGATTCTGACGCCGCACACTTTCGGGAAGGACCTCGCGGACAACCACTACCAGTTCCGCGGGTTCAAAGAGACGGCGTACCTCCACCCCGACGTGTACGAGCCCTCGGTCGATATCCGGGCCGAACTCGGCCTCGACCCCGACGAGACGTTCGTCGTCGTCCGGTTCAACGCGTTCGGCTCGCACCACGACGTTGGCCACGGCGGCTTCACGCCCGAGCGCCGCCGCGAACTCATCGAGCTGCTGGGCGAGCGCGCGACCGTCTTCGTCCTCGACGAGAGCGAGGAGCGCCGCGACGGCGACCTCGACGCCCGCCCGTTCGACTTCCACCCCGCGCTCGTCCACGACGTGCTCGCGGAGGCGAGCCTACTCGTCGCCGACACCCAGACCATGGTCACCGAGGCGGCGCTCCTCGGGACGCCCGCCATCCGGTCGAACTCCTTCGTCGGCGACGACGACATGGGCAACTTCGTCGAACTCGAACGGCGGGGGCTCATCTCCAACCTCAAATCGTTCGACGACGTGCTGGCCCGCGCCGAGGAACTCCTCGACGACGACGGCGCGAAGGCCCGCTGGGCCGACAAGCGCGACGCGTTCCTCGCGGACAAAGTCAACCTCACCGAGGTCATCGTCCAGGTGGCGCTGAACTACGGCTCCGTCGAGACGGTCGAGTCGCTGACGCGACACAGTGTCCCGGCGTAGCGGCTCCCTCCGCGCGTTCCTCGCCTCTCCACGGTCGTTCAATCGACCCATAACTAACCGCCGAACCACCGAATTTTCCCGCAGTGACCGGCGCGCTCGCGCCCGTCTCGACGCGTCTCACCTCACCTCGCGTCCGCGTCGCGTCCCGTGACTCGGTCCGCGACTCCTCGACCGCGACCCCAAACTCAACCCATGACACCCAAGCAAACACTCCTCATCGTCGGCCCGAAAGGCACCGGCGGCATCGACCGCTACATCACCGAACAGCGTCGCTACCTCGAAGACCGCATGGACGTGCGCGTCTACACCCGCTACACCGCGCCGAAGGGCGAGGGGCTCGAACTCGCCGCGCGGATGCTCCTCTCGTCGCTCATTGCGGTCGCTCTGTTTCCCTTCCAGCGACGCCCGGACATCGTCCACGTCCACTCGTCGCACACCTACTCGTTCTACCGCGCGGCGTTCTTCGCCCTGTTTTCGAAGTACGTCTGGGGCGTCCCCGTCGTCTTTCACATCCACGGCTCGTCGTTCGACGACTTCCTCGCCACCGACTCGCGGGTCGTCCGCCGACTCCAGTCGCTCGTCTTCGACGCCGTCGACGACGTGGTCGTCCTCTCGGAGTACTGGCGCGGTCTCGTCTCCCGACTCGCCGGCGAGGAGAAAGTCCACGTCATGGCCAACGCCGTCGAACCCGCGGAGTACGACCCGACGTACCCGACCGACCCCGTCCACCTCGTCTTCGTCTCGAACCTCATCGACCGCAAGGGCATCCGCGAGTTCCTCGACGCCGTCGAGATACTCGAATCCACGCCCGGCCTCGACTTCGTGGTGAGCATCGGCGGCCGCGGCCCCCACGCCGACCGCGCCGAGGCGGTCGCCGCCGCCCACGACAACGTCTCGTACCTCGGCTTCCTCTCCGAGGAAGACAAACGCGACCTCATCAGCCGCGGAACCGTGTTCGTCCTCCCGACTTACGCCGAGGGGCTTCCAATCGCCATGCTCGAAGGCATGGCCGGCGGCAACGCCATCGTGACCACGCCCGTCGGCAGCATCCCCGAGGTCATCACCGACGACCGCGGGATTCTCGTCGCACCCGGCGACGCCGAGGAACTGGCGCGGGCGCTCGCCCGACTCGTCTCCGACCCCGCGGAAGCCGTCCGCATGGGTCGGACGAACCGCTCGGCCATCGAAGAGCGCTACTCGTGGCAGTCGAACGCGGACGAGCTGGTGGCGATGTACGCCGAGGCGGCGTAGCGCCCGAGTCTGTTTCTTTCGCGTGGTTTCGTCCCGACGAGTTTTCGATTTAATCCCACACGGGTTCGCCTGAAACGCGGGTCGTCGTTGTAGCGGCGGTCGTAGGTGCCGCTTCAACCCCACAAGGGTTCGTCTGAAACGCCTACGAGGGCGGCGGCGACGTCGCGGTGATGCAGCTTCAACCCCACAAGGGTTCGTCTGAAACCGACGTCCGGCACACGGTCACTCAGTACCACGAGCAGCTTCAACCCCACAAGGGTTCGTCTGAAACCACCGGAGCATCTCGGTGTAGACACCGTCCGAGAGCGCTTCAACCCCACAAGGGTTCGTCTGAAACGCGGTTCTTCGCCCCCGTCGAGACGCCGACCGTGTTGCTTCAACCCCACAAGGGTTCGTCTGAAACCACCGCGAGATGAACTCTTGGATGATGAGTTCGCCGCTTCAACCCCACAAGGGTTCGTCTGAAACCGTCGGTCTGGTTGCGCGAGCGCCCCTGTCCGAGCTGGCTTCAACCCCACAAGGGTTCGTCTGAAACACATCCAGTCTCAGTCATGGCATCCGTTTTCTTTCGCTTCAACCCCACAAGGGTTCGTCTGAAACAGTGGTTGCG
>NZ_SPSA01000001.1:2796027-2807949 GCF_014530665.1 Haloferax sp. AS1 | reverse complement strand
TAGTCGCGTCATACATCGTTGGTGCTCAAGAGTTTCAGACGAACCCTTGTGGGATTGAAGCGTTCGAGAGTGGCTTGTCCTTGCCGCCGGTCGTCCCGTTTCAGACGAACCCTTGTGGAATTGAAGCCCCGATATCTCCCGGTCGGAGTTCCGACGAATCGAGTTTCAGACGAACCCTTGTGGGATTGAAGCGACGGGATGCGGATGGTCGAGTAAATCGTCCCATAGGTTTCAGACGAACCCTTGTGGGATTGAAGTCGGAAATAGTCGGTTCTCGGAAGCTGTTTGACTACGGTTTCAGACGAACCCTTGTGAGGTTGAAGTGAGCCCGAGTGGACGGCCGTGCTTCTCAGTGGCGAGGTTCAGCAGAAGCCGTTGTGTAGAGAAACTGAAGCGGTTCGTCAGTAGAATCACTCAAATATTTGCATGGGACCAACCGCTGTTAAAGACCAACAATACACAATCCTGTATAGAACTTAGATTACTTCAGAGATAACCGGGATTTTGAGTTCGGATATAGATAGGATACACAGACGTGCATAGATATAAGTGAGTGGGGTAGTATAGGTTAAAGAGGGCGCTGTTGACACGCCCGGCCAGAATACCAGTTCCACCGGACGTGTAAACCAACCCGGCAACCAGTAGTTTGACTCAGGGCTGCACGAGCAGGCAGTTGCTCGTTGCCCCTCGTGAGTCTTATCTGTTTGGTTGCTAGGTAGCCCCCTCCGCAACAACGATGAACCAAACAACACATACAAAACGAGGTAAGGTGTGTGTCACCAATGACCAGTTACAACTCAGTCATAAACTAATTAGCACGCTTCGAGAGTTGGGTGCGACAAGTGGTTCAGACGGAGTTACTGTCGAGCGACTCCAATGTGTCCCGCACCTTCCTACTAGCGAGGTAGCTGAGCTTCTTGACCAACTCTACGAAGATGGGATCATTGAACAGGTCAAGTTAAACCCACACTACAAGGGGAAACCAAGTCGATGTAATTCGAAGACGACGTGGGCTCAGAAACCACGATATCGACTTCGTAAGTGACGACTTAATACCATGACCAGGGGTTTGGCTACCATTCCGACGGAAGCTCTATTACAGCCCCGGTTATGGCAATCAATACAGTCTCATGCGAGAGACTGGTATCCGTTGAACTCAAAAGAGATTGAAGCAGAGATAACCATCCAACAGGGATGGTCACCCAGATGTTTCAGACGAACTTCAGTGAGTCGCGACCCGTCAAACTACGGGCATAATTTTATGTCGAGGAGCAAACAATCACGGGTACAACAATGAGTAGAGAAGGAGGTATCGGATAACGTGCGAATCATGGCACACTTATCAGCGCGTTCCGATGCTGCGTATCAGAACGATTACCATCACAAGATCCGCGGGCGAATCTGGAACGCGCTCGATGGGACGGCCTACGGAGAACGACACGATTCCGGCGAGCCGCCGGGGTTCGCTTACTCGAATCCGTTTCCGCCTCGAAATATGCGGGAAGGTGACGACCGGAAGTTACTGGTCGCGTCGCCCGACGAGGAACTACTCGCAAACGTGGCGGCGAATCTGCTCGACGACCGAGAGTTCAACGTCGGTGAGATGCCGTTTCACGTCGACGAGGTAACATCCCTCGAACCCGACGTGGGCGAGCCAGGGACCAGGGGGACGCTCGAAACCGGGACCGGACTCCTCGTTCGAATCCCGCCGTGGCGGTGCGACGAGTACGGAATCGACCATCCCGGTGGCGATACTGCGACGTTCTGGCGGCCGGAACACACCACGGCCCCGCTTCGAGAGCAGTTGGAGGCGAACCTCGACCAGAAACACGACCGGTTCGTTCACGACCATCTCCCCGGGCCGAGCGAGGTCTCGGGCGAGTTGTTCGACGGCTACGAGCTATTGAAGACCTTCGCGCTTCCATTGACCGTGACCGAGGGACAAGAGATGACCTACGTCCTGAGCAAGTGGAAGTTCGAGTACACCGTTCGAGACGACGACCACCGAAGACATCTGAACCTCGCGCTCGACTGCGGACTGGGAGAGCGGAACTCGCTCGGACTCGGATTCATGAACGTTGCAGAGCGAACTCGTCCGGGTGAGACGATGGGAGAGGAGCGCGATGCTTTCGCCTAGCGAGTTTCGCGACCGATATCCAGAAGACGAGTTGGTCGACGACCTCCCGGATTCACCGGTCGGCTCGCTCCGCGATTTGCAGTACCTCTACGGGAAACTCTACACGCTCGCCACGACGGGTGGCGGAGAGTACGCCCCGTATCTCACACCGGATGCGGCACGGGACCTCGTAGACACGGACGACAGTCTCATCGTCGTTCGCGTCGATATCTCGGGAGACGAACCACAGCTAGCCGACGATGCCCGTGGGCCAGTACTGGTGACGCGGTACACGGAAGACCTGATTCAACAGGTAGGACACTCAAAATACCCGGCTGCGCGCGGAATCGACCACAGTATCACCCACCAAGCCGGGCGAAACAGCGACCCCGAAAAGCTCGCGCGATACGCCAAAGAACGGCTCACGAAATGGGCGACCGACGACGTCGTCGCGACTGCTGCCAGTGAACACCCGGACGGCTGGGTTATCGACCGTCTCGCTGAGCTTGGAACACGGGACGCTGCGCTCGAAGCCATCGAAGAAGCGGTCGTTCGGGCGTTAGGCGGCGAATCTGCAACCGCGCTGTTGACGGTCCAAGTAAAGACCGAACGAGATGGCGACTATCGATGGCCCGGCGACATCGCCGCGTTCAACGAGGCGATGCGCCAACGCAAACTATCGAAACTCGTCACGAAGAACAAGGCCGACGACTCGTCGGGAGACGCGACCGATATCGTAACCGGGCGACCCTCCCGAACGGTTGGAACCGCAGAAGATCCACAGAACTACTTCCTTGGCAAGCAACTCGAAAAGTTCCCGGGGCTGGATATCGAAAACGCGTGGCGTGCCCACCCAATCTCGGAGGACGCCGCAGTGACGGTGATGAACGCCGAGGCGTTCGTCGAGGCGTGTACGTATCGGACGTTCGGTGCGAAAGTGTACTATCTGCCGTATTTCTTCGGACGGCTGACGCCAGAGCGAGTGTATCGCCTCTACGAGATGCTGTGTAGTGCAGTCGAAGACGGCGGTGACGTGACACCAATCGAGCAGGCGTACATGAAGGAACGAGAACTCGACGACGCCGATACGAGGCTCCGGTTCTACGTCTCGGCGGTCATGCCACACCAGATGTCCAGGTACGACGTCTTCGGCGAAACGCTAAACGGCCGCTTACACTATCCGAAAGAACTCGCGTTCACCCACAATCGATTCGTCCGAGACGCGTCCGCGTTCAACTCGGACACCGACTGGACGGCACCACTCCCGAAAAACGACAAGTGGGGGCTGCTGTCGGTGAACGACGAGCAACTCCACGCGGTTTCGACGGGGTGGTACTTCTATCAGACGTTCGCAGAGCGGGACGACGCCGAAGCGGACGCGGACGACCCGCGAATCGAAGCGCTCGTGAGCGTACTGAGCGGGGACGCGATAGCCGTCGAAGTGCTGCTCGAAGAGTACGTCGCCCGAATCATCGACGGGGAGTCAGACGACGACTTCGAGGGGTTTCCGTCGTTTCTGGTCGCCAGCCAGTTTGCACAGCTCTGTGCGCTCGCCGATGGCGAACTCGAGCTGTTGAAGACGAACGACCCCGCGAAAAGCCAGATTACCCGCGAACCGACCTACGGGAGATTGACGATGCCAACACTAGACGAAATCCTTATCGCCGACGGGGGTCACCCCGCCGAACAGAAACTCGAATCGTTCATCACCGACACGCCCGCGCTCTCGCCGGCGCACGACGACGACGAAGACTCCGTGACCAGCGAGCGCCGGGGGGCGTTCCTTCTCGGTGCGCTCGTCGGAGACATCGGAAGTTACCAGGAGTACTCCGAGGACCGGTCCACGACGCTCGTCGACCAGTACCCGGTCAAGTCAATCACGCGAGCGCGAATCAAGAAAGTCACGCAGGAGACCGTCGCCAAGACCCTGACCTACACGCGCCAAGAAAAGAAGAAAGGAAAGAGCTACCCGGGGACGAAAGCCGAACACATCGTCGAACGACTCCGAGAGACGGTTCTCGACCCCGACCCCGACGACTGGGAGATCGACACCGACGATCTCCGCTTCTACTACGCCCTCGGCGTGACCTACGGCATGAACGACCATCCGGACTGGAACCAACAGAACAGCGACGCGAGCGACAAACGAACCACCGACGAGGAACACTAAGATGTCAGACACGAACGACGCCGTCACGAATCGCTCGGAAATCGTATTCCTGTACGACGCGGTCGACGCGAATCCGAACGGGAATCCCCTCAGCGGTTCTAATCGACCTCGAATCGACCCGCAGACTCAGCAGGCCATCGTCACCGACGTTCGGCTGAAGCGCTACCTCCGCGACCAGTTGGACGACGACGGCCACGGCGTCTACATCAGGAACGTCCAGCGCGAGGGGAACCAGTACACGCGGGGCGAACTCCTCGAAGACCGCCTCAAAGAAGTCGAACCGGACGAATACGACCTCGACGATAGCGACGAGGCAGAGCGGTTCCGAAACGACGTGTTCGGCGAGTTCCTCGACAACAGCGTCGACGTTCGATACTTCGGCGCGACGATGTCTGTCGATACCGACGACGTGTACGCAAAGCACCTCCCCGACCACTTCACCGGCCCCGTCCAGTTCTCGCCGGGGAAATCAGTACACGCTGTCAGCGAAAACGAGGAGTACGACAGCCTCACGAGCGTTATCGCCACGCAGGACAACAAACAGCAAGGAGGGTTCGACCTCGACGACCACCGAATACAGTACGGACTCATCCGGTTCCACGGACTCGTCGACGAACACGGTGCCGCCGACACGAACCTCACCGTCGGCGACGTCGAGCGACTCGACACGCTCTGTTGGCGAGCCATCAAGAATCAGACCATAAGCCGAAGCAAAGTCGGTCAGGAACCGCGGCTCTACTGCCGCGTCGAGTACGCCGACGAGAGTTTCCACCTCGGCGGTCTCGACAGGGACCTCGTTCTCGACGACGACCGTTCAAAGCCGGACGAGGAACTCCGGACGGTTCGGGACCTCACCCTCGAAATCGACGGATTCGTCGACCGACTGGCGGGCGCGAGTGCCCGGATTAGCCGGATTCGAATCGTCGCGAGCGACATCCTCGACATCTCGTACGACGGAGACGTGGGGAGTTCCGAACTCCTGTACGGGGCGCTTCGCGAGGCCGTGGGCGACGACGCCGTCGAGGTCGTCGACGTCTACGAGGAACACACCGAGACGCTTCCGACCGGCGACGCCGCATAAGATGGAACAGGAATCGTTGGACGAGTGGGTCGGTGACGACGGCGGGCGTCCGGACCGCTGTCTGTCGTTCACTGTCAGCGGTCCGTGGGGGCACTTCCGGCGGGTCGAGGGAAACGTCGTCAAGCAGACGTACCGCATCATCCCGCGGACGACGGTGGCCGGACTGCTCGCGGCCGTGCTCGGAATCGAACGCGACGGTTACTACGACCTGTTCGCGCCCGATTCGTCGGAGATTGCAATCGAGCCAGTTCGAGCGGTTCGAACGCTCAATATGCCGATGAACACGCTGTCGACCGCGAGCGGGAACTTACAGTCGCTCAACGGTCACGGGAAGATCAGCGTGAAGCTACCGAATCCGACGGCGCTCCGCCAACAACACAACTACGAGGTGCTCGTCGAACCCGCTTACCGGGTCGACGTGTGGCTCGCAGAAACAGAACGGTACAGGGAGCTTCGAGAGCTACTGGAAGCCGGGAAGTCACACTACGTTCCGAGCCTCGGTCTGTCGGAACACCTCGCAGAAATCGACTATCACGGCGAGTTCGATATCGAGTCAGGCTCCGAAGCCGGCCGAGTCGAAGTAGACTCCGCCGTTCCGAACGCGGTGGACGACATCGTGCTGCGGGAAGGGACGCGGTGCCAGGTGGAAGAATCGCCCGCGTTTATGCAAGCGGACGCCGGTGGCCGAACGACGACGGAGTTCACGACGTACGCGTACAACCCTGACGCGGAACCGCTGGTCATCGACGGTGTCGACAGCGTCGAGGTCGACGGCCGGAACGTGGTGTTCGTCTGATGCCGGAGCGGTACTCTCACCCGCCGAACGACGTTCACGACGGCGTTCCGCTGGTCGACCATCTCGGAGACGTCGCCGAGCGTGTCAGATACGTCATTCCGGCCGACGCGAAGACGCCGGCCGGAGAACCGCTCCGGGCGGTCGTCGAAACGCTCGCATACGTGCACGACTTCGGAAAGGCGACGACGTACTTTCAGGACTACCTGTTGCGGTCGAAAGAACCGAGATACGAGCAGTATCGCTACCACGCGCCGCTCGGCTCGTTCGCCGCGTACTACGCGCTCAGCACCCAGAACTTCGACTCGGAGACCTGTCTCGCCGGCTTCGTCGCGGTCGCAAAACATCACGGTCGACTCCCCGACGTTGCGGCGTACGTCTTCAGCCGATCGAACCGCCGCGAGAACGTTTCGCGGGGGAGCCAAAACAGTGCCGAGCTGCAGCAGGCGGCGATTGCGAAGCAGCTCAAAGACATCGACGAGCACGCGCCGGAACTCGCCCGAGAGGTGTTTCAGAGCGCGACCGACGGGGAGGGGTCGTGGTCGTCGTTCCGAGGGTCGTTCAGGGAACTCCTGACGGAAGTCAAAAGATCGACGGGGTCGAGCGCAACGACGATTAACCGTGAAACGCTCTCAGAGCGCTGTTACGGGCTTGTGTTGGAGTGTTGGGGGTCGCTGGTCCTCGCAGATAAGACGAGCGCCGCGGCGGCCGCGAGCGGTTCCGACGCGTCCGCGGGAACCTACGACGCAGAGAAGCCAACGTTCGAACGGCTCGACGAGTACATCGAGTCGATAGAGCGAACCGCCGACGCCGACCGAGACGGAAACCGGAGCGAGCGATTGAATTTCCTCCGAGCGAAAGCGAGGACGTCGGTCCTGTCGAATGTCGAATCGTTCGCCGACACCGACGGTGGGGTCGCGACGATCACGCTTCCGACCGGGATGGGAAAGACGCTCACCGGCCTGTCAGCGGCTCTCAGCGTTCGCGACCGAGTCGGTGGGAGGCGCGTGGTTTACGCGCTCCCGTTTACGAGCATCATCGACCAAGTCGTCGCCGAAGTCGAAGGGATATATCAAGTCGATACGACCGGGCGGTTGCTGACCGCGCATCATCATCTCTCGGAGGCGACAATCGTCGATGAAAGCGACGAGAGCGCCGACGAAGCGGACGCGAACGACGATGTCGCCGGGATGCTGGCCGAAAGTTGGCGCGCCGGAATGACGGTGACGACGTTCGTCCAACTGCTCGAAAGCCTCGCCGGACCGGCCAACAGGCAGTCGATGAAGCTCCCGGCACTCCGGGACAGCGTCGTCGTGTTGGACGAACCGCAGAGCCTCCCGTTGGACTGGTGGAAGTTGGTTCCGCGGCTCGTGAGAATGCTCACTGAGCAGTACAATGCAACGGTTATCGCCATGACCGCCACGCAACCGCAGTTGTTCGACGACGCGACTGAACTGGTCTCCGAACCCGAGACGTACTTCGAGGCGACGGAACGCGTCCAATACGAGCTTGACGACTCAACGACTCGGTATATCGAATCACGGGAAGAACCGAAATCGTATACCGAGGCGGCAAGTGCGATAGTCGACGAGACTGCCGAAGCCAATGGAACCAACAGCGACGAGGCTGGTGAAACAGAGTCGGTGCTCGCGATTTGCAACACTATCGACAGTGCACAAGCGCTGACGGCGCACGTCACCGAGAGCCTCTCAGACGCGATATCAGTCGGGTCGGTCTACGCCGACGTGCTCGAAAGCACCGACCGAGATAGTACGGACACAGAGGTGACGACAGTCGCAGAGCGAGTCGCCGACGCCGGAGGGCAGCCAGTCCTCCACCTCTCCACTCGATTACGTCCGGTCGACCGGCTTCGGCTCATCGAGACCGCGAAACTGCTCACCGAACGAAGTTGCTCGCTCGTCGTGGTTTCGACCCAGCTCGTCGAAGCCGGCGTCGACATCAGTTTCGACCGCGTCTACCGAGACCTCGCACCGATAGATAGCATCGTCCAGGCCGCCGGACGTTGCAACCGTTCGTTCGAGAGGGACCGCGGTCGCGTCGTCGTCTGGTGGCTCGAAGCGCCCGACGAACAGACGAAGACGCCGTCGGAAGCGGTGTACAACCGAGGAACGGCGCTACTCCCCGTTGCGACCGAGACGCTCGACGATATCGGTGGGGGCGAAGGCACGATTCCGGAAGCGGCGGTTTCGAAAACGGCCGTCGAAGAGTACTACCGTCGACTCCACGACGAGAAGAACGTCGGCAAAGACGCGTACGTCGAGTGCGTGAACGAGGCGAGAGCGGACGAACTCGGGGAGTTGTCGCTGATCGAACAACGGCGGAGCGTGGAGGTCGTCGTCTGTCGGACCGCCACTGAACGAAAACGAGTCGAAGCCGCCAGAGTCGCGTGGCGGGACTACGAGTTCGAGCGGGGACGCCAACTTATGGATAGTCTAAAGGAAGCGACCGTGTCGATTCCGATATATCGGAGCGATTCGGAAGAGGCACAGGCACTCAGCGGCTTAGCGCGTATTCACGAAGACACTGAAACGCGGTGGATCGACACGAGAGACGTCCGGCACGACAGTTACTTCGATTCGACGACCGGACTGGTTGCAGAGAGTAGCGTCGACAACCGGATATTATGACGACGAGCGATCCGGTCGACCGGCTACTCGCGACCGCACGGGGGGCGCCCGTCGACGAGCCGTTTCGCGTCACCGGAGTGATGATGCAGTACTACTACGTCTGCGAGCGGGAGCTCTGGTTCGAAAGCCGGAGTCTCGAAATCGACCGCGAGAACGCGACCGTCGTGAGAGGAACTCGGGTCGACGAGACCGCGTACGACGAAAAACGGGAGAGCCTCCGCCTCGGAATGATCTCACTGGACTTGCTCGACGACGGCCGAGTCGTCGAAGTCAAACCCTCGTCGGCGCTCACCGAGCCCGCCGAAATGCAACTGTCGTACTACCTGTGGTATCTCGACAGAGTCGCCGGCGTTCGTCGTGATGGCGTCCTCGCCCACCCGCGAGAGCGCCGCCGGCAGTCGGTTGAGCTCACGGAAGAACGAGCGAAAAAAGTCGAGTCGTCGATTCGTGCGATTCACGAACTCGTACGCCGACCTTCGCCGCCGCCCGCCGAGCGAAAGCCCTTCTGCGAGTCGTGTGCGTACCACGACTTCTGCTGGTGTTGACAATGGACAGGAACTATCACGTATTCTCCGACGGTCGACTCGAACGAAGCGACGACACGCTCAGGCTCGTCACCGAAACCGGCGACAAGAAGTACGTCCCGATAGAGAACGCGGAGGCGTTCTTCTTGCACGGACAAATCGACTTCAACACCCGACTGATGTCGTTTCTCAATCAGCGCACGGTCGCACTCCACGTCTTCGGCTGGGAGGATTACTACGCGGGCTCGGTGATGCCGAAGCGCGGGCAAACCTCCGGTCGAACGGTCGTCGAGCAGGTCCGTGCGTACGAGGATACCGACCACAGGCGGCGGCTCGCGGCGGCAATGGTCTCGGCGAGCATCCACAATATGCGGACGAACGTCGTCTACTACAACAACCGGAATCGAGGGTTAGAGACTGAGATTGACGATTTGGACGCCGCGTCGGCGCGCGTCGACCAGACGCGTCCGATTGACGAACTCATGGGCGTGGAAGCGACTGCCAGAAAGGCGTACTACCGGGGTTTCAATCAGATTCTCCCCGAAGAGTTCCGATTGGAACGCCGCGAATACAACCCGCCGCCGAACGAAGTCAACAGCCTGATTTCGTTCGGCAATGCGCTCGTCTACGCCAACTGCGTCTCGGCGATTCGCGCGACCGCGCTCGACCCATCGATTAGCTATCTCCACGAACCCGGCGAGCGTCGCTACTCGCTCTCGCTTGATCTCGCCGACCTGTTCAAACCCGTCCTCGCTGATCGCGTGCTGTTTCGACTCATCAACAGAAATCAGATTACTGCGAGCGATTTCGAGTCCGAACTCGGGTCCTGTCTCCTCAACGAAGGCGGTCGAAAGACGTACACGAAAGCGTTCGAGGAGACGCTCGAACGAACCGTCGAGCATCCGAAGCTCAACCGCAAAGTGAGCTATCAGTACCTGATGCGGCTCGAAGCGTACAAACTCAAAAAGCATCTGCTGACCGGAGAGGAGTACGAGCCCTTCGAACGGTGGTGGTGAAATGTACGTCGTGATGGTGTACGACCTCGAAGCCGAACGGACGCACAAAGCGCTCAAGCTTGGGCGACGCTATCTGACGCACGTTCAGAACTCCGTCCTCGAAGGCGAAATTTCAGAGGGTGATTTAGCGACGCTTCGAAACGAGGTCGAAGACCTGTTGAAGCCGGGTGAGTCAACGATTATCTACGAACTGTCTTCTGACACACTTCTCAACCGCTCGGTCTACGGCGACGACCCGACCGACGAGAAACGCTTCCTCTGAGTTTCCGTCGACCCCCCGGTCGGCTCGGGTTACTGACGGTCGACGGAACTTCTTTATCGTAGTCACCCCTCAGAGAGTCTGTGTCCTCGATATCGGACATGGTTTCAGACGAACCCTTGTGGGGTTGAAGCGGCAAGCCGGTCGAAATCGTGGAGCATGACGACCGTTTCAGACGAACCCTTGTGGGGTTGAAGCCCCGGCGGCGACGTGACGGCGTCGGTCTACGAGCAGTTTCAGACGAACCCTTGTGGGGTTGAAGCGAGCACGTCGGACGACGAGGACGGTGGAGACTCGTTTCAGACGAACCCTTGTGGGGTTGAAGCGACCCGTCGCAGGGCTGGATAACATCTGCAAGATAGTTTCAGACGAACCCTTGTGGGGTTGAAGCACGTTCTATGCCTCGGATAATGAAGTCGTTCTGACTCGTTTCAGACGAACCCTTGTGGGGTTGAAGCACGCAGATGATCGCTCCGATTGCGGTCAGGGTGTGTGGGAGTTTCAGACGAACCCTTGTGGGGTTGAAGCCACTGCTCGCGCGGATTGAGCAGATCTGAAATGAGTTTCAGACGAACCCTTGTGGGGTTGAAGCTGCGAGCACCATCAACGGCTTCGTCGAAGACGGCGGTTTCAGACGAACCCTTGTGGGGTTGAAGCAGTCAGGCGGTGAGAAGAAGCATTTAATAGAGAATCGTTTCAGACGAACCCTTGTGGGGTTGAAGCGGCCACGAGGGGTTGCCGATGACCGTCCGCCGGGGTGTTTCAGACGAACCCTTGTGGGGTTGAAGCTGTTGCGGACCCATCTTGTGACCCGAGTCGTCCCACGTTTCAGACGAACCCTTGTGGGGTTGAAGCCTGACTCGAATACCGCTCATACACAAGCGTGTAATCGGTTTCAGACGAACCCTTGTGGGGTTGAAGCCGCAACCAACGCTGGCCTTGCGGGGACCTATTGCAGTTTCAGACGAACCCTTGTGGGGTTGAAGCATGTTCGCGGACTTGGTCGCGTCCGGGAACGGCTGTTTCAGACGAACCCTTGTGGGGTTGAAGCTCACGCAAAGGCTTCTGGGGGGTGGCTCGCGGTTGAGACAGACGACGCGCCGGGCGTGGTCGGTGACTGCGCCGAGGTCGTGGTCGATGAGGAGAATCGTGATGCCCTCCTCGTTGAGCGATTCGCGCAGGTCGTAGAAGGCGTCGACCGACTCGACGTCGACGCCGCCGGTCGGCTCGTCCAAGACGCGCAGGTCGGCCTCGCCGGCGCGCGCGCGGGCGATGAAGGCGCGCTGGCGCTGGCCGCCCGAGAGCTTCGTCACCC
>NZ_SPSA01000001.1:2795639-2795927 GCF_014530665.1 Haloferax sp. AS1 | reverse complement strand
ACGGCGAGGCCGAACGCGACGAGCGAGCTGTCGCGCATGGCGTTGACGTGGGCGAACAGGTCGGTGTTCGGGACGGCGGCCGCGAGGTTCGGCGTGTCCGACAGCGGCGACTGTGTGTCGCCCATGTACGCCCCCGAGAGGATGGCCCCCGCGGGCATCGGGGCCGGAATCCCCAACCCGGCGCCGATGCCGATAAACGAGACGCCGAGCGTGCCGGCGGCCGGCCACGACGACCCGATTGCGAACGTGACGATCGACGCGAGCACCGCCGTGATGGGCAGGAAAATC